>CAZKRA010000001.1:0-7551 GCA_964555095.1 uncultured Candidatus Saccharibacteria bacterium
CGGGGCATGGTGTAATGGCAGCACGAGTCTTTTGGGAAGATTTAGTCCCAGTTCAAATCTGGGTGCCCCGACAGTTTTATTTTGAAATTAACATTTCTTTAGCATAAGTTCTTTTCAATTAAAATTGAACAGGGATTACTTATATGGTAGGATGAAAGAAAGAGTTCAAAAAATGAAACCTAAAAGCTTAAAAAAAAAGCAATAGAATATCGCAAGAAGGGTTATTCTTATGGAATGATATCTAAAGAACTTGGGCTTGCCAAGAGTACTCTTAGTAACTGGCTTAAAGAAATACCGTATGAACCTAACGAAGAAGCGAAAAAGAGAGTAAAGAAAGCTCAAAATATAGGACAAAGAAACCACAACCAAAAGGTTAAAAGAATTAAAAAGACTAAAAGAGAAGCTAAGAAAGAATTAGGTGGATTATCTCACAGGGACCTGTGGCTACTTGGAATAGGCCTCTATTTAGGAGATGGTACTAAGTCTACAGAAACAGCGGGAATAATGAATTCGAACCCCAAAATAATTAAACTTGCTGTTAAATGGTTCAAAGAAGTTTGTGGAGCAAAGACAGAAAATTTAACTTTGGCTATTCACACTTATCCAGATAATAATATAGAAGAAACTTTAGATTTCTGGTCTGAAGTTACAGGAATACCAAAAGAACAATTTGAGAAAACTCAGATAGACAAAAGACAAAATAAAAAAGATAAAAAGAATGGAAAACTACCTTACGGAACTGCCCGTTTAAGGGTAAGAGCCCGAGGAAATAAGGAATTAGGTGTAAAACTTCATCGGAAAATAATGGGATGGATAGAAGGAATTCTAAATCAAATATAGGCGGGCGTAGCATAGTGGTTAATGCACAGGATTTCCAATCCTGGTACGAGGGTTCGACTCCCTTCGCCCGCTCCATAAAACAAAAAGAGACCACCATTTATGGTGGTCTCTTTTTTTTACTTACTAAAGAAATTAAAGTTAGCGCGCGTAATCAGTTATTCTATTTTCTCTAATAACAGTTACTTTAATTTCACCAGGGTAATTAAGTTCTTTTTCGATTTTTTTAGCAATTTCCTTAGCGATTTTACTTTGGGCTAAATTATCAATTTTTTCAGGCTCTACAAAAGCTCTTATTTCTCTGCCAGCCTGAATAGCATATGCTTTCTTTATTCCTCTAAAAGAAGTTGCAATATTTTCTAGTTCTTCTAAGCGCTTAAGGTATTTATCAAGTGTATCTTTTCTCGCTCCAGGCCTTGCTCCTGAAATTTGATCAGCAACTTGAACCAATACTGCTTCAAGACTTTCTGCTTCATAATCTTCATGATGAGATTTCATAGCATTTATTACTTCTTGTCCCATTTCAAACTTATTTAATATTTTCATTCCTATATCAACATGCCCTCCTTCTATCTCATGATCAACAGCTTTTCCTATGTCGTGTAAAAGTCCTGCTTTCTTAGCAACTTCTTTATCTCCACCCACTTCTGCTGCTAATCCAGCAGCAAGATGAGCAACTTCTATTGAATGTAAAAGAACATTTTGGCCATAACTTGTTCTAAATTTTAAACGACCTAGAAGTTGAATAATTTTATCAGGTAGATCAACTATTCCAACTTTATAAGCAGCTTGCTTTCCAGCTTTTTTAATTTTTGCAGAAATTTTTTCTTCTGCCTTTTTAACCTCTTTTTCAATTCTAGCTGGTTGGATTCTTCCATCTTTAATTAATTCTTGAAGCGCATTTTTAGCAATCTGTCTTCTAACTGGATCAAATCCAGAAACTATAACTGTTTCTGGCGTTTCATCTACCACAACTTCAACTCCTGTCAATTTCTCTAACCTTCTGATATTTCTTCCTTCTTTTCCAATTATTCTACCTTTAATATCATCTGAAGGAATAGAAACTGTACTAGTAGTAATGTCTTGTACTTGAGACAAAGCATATTTTTGAATTGTGCTTGCTAAGATTTCATTTGCTCTTCTTTCGTATCTTTTCTCTCCTTCTTTTTCTAACTTCTTCATTCTTTGCATTATCTCTTGTTTGTGATTTTTTTCAACTTTTTCCAATAATTCTTCTGTTGCTGCCTCTTCGCTCAAATTAGAAACTTCTTCTAATTTTTGCTTTACTCTCTCTTCTTGTCCTTCTAGTTTTTCTTTAAGATCTCTTACTTTTTGAGTTTTTTGATTTACTTCATTTTTTTTTCTTTGAAGCGTTTTTTCTTCTCTTTCTAATTCTTTGTTTTTTTCAGATAATTCTTTCTGTGCTTTTAATACTTTTCTTTGTTCTTTTTTAGCTCTACTCTTAATTTTTTCTGCTTCTCTTTTTGCATTTTCTATTTCTTTCTTAGCTTTTTTCCCTGCTTTTTCTAATTTTTGCTTTACTTTAGCATCAACCTTAACTTCTTTTTTCTTAGCAAGAACTAAACGAATGTAATAGCCCAAAGCACCCCCGATCGCTAAGGAAACAACTCCTAACACTAGGGTGTATATATCCATAATAGTTCGTTAAATTTTGAATAATTTTAATCATTCTTCGAACGTAAATTTTTCTATTCCTACCTCTTACTATATAAGATAAATTAAAGAATGTCAAAAGAAAACTTCTTGCCAAAAAAGGGCAAGAAATTAAGTTAATATATTATTTTTAAATTTAATTATTGGGATTTGTTTCCTCCCAATTTGGAAGTGGAGGTTTAGGATTAATCGTTTTAGTTATAGAATCTTTCCCTCCTTGGTTATCTTCTATTTCCAAAGTTAAGTTTACAACTTCACTTTCAAGTGTAGTAGTTGCAATCTCTGTATTCTCTTTTATAATGACCCCATCTTTTTTCCAGATTCGTTTTTCAACCTCTCCTTCTTTAGAAAATTCAGAAGAATCTTTTAAGAAAATTGTTTCTCCTTGAGAAATATTAATTTTCGAGCAATCTTCCATCCACACCTCTTGCCCAGTTCTAGAGCATTCAAAATTAGCAATAATAGATTGCTTAACCGTAATAGAATGAGTTGCAATAGAATAATTTTCTCTATTATCTTTTACTTTTAATTTAACAGTATAATCTCCACTACTTAGATCACTAGAAGGAAAAGGTAAATCACGATCAGGATCTGAAGTAAAAGTTATATAAGGATCTTGGTAGCCAATTATAGACCAAGTGCTAGTTGTTAAGTCTCCTGTTGACTCATTTTTAATCTTATAAAAAACATTATCATTGTTATAAGTTATCCATTCATCCTCACTGCACGTACAAATATCACACTCAATTATTTCACAATCCATTTTTGCTTTAATAGGAAAATTTATATCAACTTTATAATTTGATTCATTGCAATTCCCTTCATTTAGACAATTAAAACTTACCCAACCAGTATTAAGGCTATCCCAGCCCCATCCTGTTATTCCTTTCCCAGGTTCAAATTGAGCCTGGTCAAGGCTAATCCAGCCATCCCAAGAATGATCTCCATTAGCTGTTAAGGTTTTAGCCCAACCTGTAATGTTTTTTGTTTCTAAGTCCATTTCTGCTCTACATTTGCCAGAAGGACAATTAATTAAATCATTTTCATTAAAACTAATCCATCCAATATTATCTGACCAAGCATATCCAGAAAATATTCCAGTATCTAAACCTAGTTCAACTCCATCAAAGTTTATCCATCCAATATTATCTGACCAAGCATGTCCTTCAACGCTTGCTTTTTCTTCATTAGAAGCTTCAACTTTTTCTTTAACAAAAAAATTTCTTGCATAAAAACCAAGAAAAACTAGAAAAATAATTCCTAATAAAAATATAGATTTTTTTGTTTTCATTTTAAAGATTAATTAATTTAAAGTGATTTTTTATCTATTGTAAAAAAAGATAGAAAATCATCCAGTGCTCTCAACTTTTTCTAAAATCTGTAAGAAATTTGAAAAACAAGATTTTTTATCTTCTAATCTTTCTCCTATATTCATATTAATCTTTAATACCCCATTAGGAGAAAAGGGGATTTGAACTGTAAAAGAATTTCCAAAAAGCGAAAGATCCTTATCTTTAAAATCTTCTGGAATTGGGTTTTCATAAAAACTTTTATATCTATCAATTTTAATTACCTTAGCAAGAACGTTCCCATCTTGATTAGAAAAATCTTCAGGATTTTTTTCTATTTCCTTAATAGAATTAATAATCCTCATATAATACTGCTCACTATAAATAGCTTCTATTCCTACTCGACAACCCTTAGTTAAAGTAAAGTCTTCTAGCGTTGCTTCTGGACTTAATAATTCAACCCAATATTTATTATCGGTAAATTCTTCTTTTTTGTTGACTTTCCAACCAAAAGGAAAAGATATTTTTATTCCTGAATTATTATGATAAACAGTTTTTTCTTTTTCTGTTTCAAGAACTTGATATTCTTCTTTTTCTGCCCAGTTTTTTGAATCATTAATTTTAGGTTCTACATTTTTAGGTTTTACCAAGCGTGTTTCGTAAGAATATTGTGGAGTATAAGCAACTATTAAAAAATAACTAGCTAGAAAGAAAAACAGTAAAATTAATATTATAATAATGTGCTTTTTTTTCACTTCCATATTTAATTTACTCATTAACACAAATAGCGTAAGCTTTTGTCCAGCTATTCCAAGGGCCATCCATGCGACACTCCCAAGTGTTACCATTTGGATAAGATCCACGAATTGTCCAGTCTGGAGAAAGGCATCCTCCTCCAACTAAAACTTTATTGGATGGACAAGAGGCATTACAATATTGATTATTTCCACAATTCTCTTCAATTGTTTCTTGGCCTAAACTATATTGTTCTACTGCTCCTTCTCCGCTATCAGCCTTAATTGTTGGCCTATCTTCATCGTCATATTCTATCTCAATACCATCTCCTGCTTCAACGTTTTCTCCTGACCAAATTAACCTTCCTTTGGAATTATAATTTGGAACATCATAATCAGACCTAATATATAACCCTGCTGTTTCACTCCAATATATTCCTCCATCTTTTTTATAATCTCCCCATTCATTATTTTCACTAAATTGTAACATTCCCCCTGTAATCTCTATTGCTGTTCCATATCTACTACGCCTATTCTCTGCGGATATTGCTGCATCGCTATAATCATAAATTTCTGTCCTTATTGGATCGTCGGCCTCTATTGCAAATTCCTTTCCACTAACAATCAACCCCACATCAGCATCTTCAGAAGAGTTTAAAATCAACCCCCCTCCTTTGCTTTGCCCGGTATTACTAACATTTAAAGGAGGAGGAACATTTCCTTCAGGAGGTTCTTTTGTAGGTCCTTCCCATGCCACAACTAAAGATCCAACCAAAAAGAGTGCAATAAGAGATATTAAAATTGGTAATAATTTGTTTTTAAACATATTTTGACTAAATTATTTAAATATTATTTTAACCTTTTAATGCTTTTCTTTATCAGCAGTAACTGATTCTAACTTTCTTTTAAGCTCTTCTGTATCACTTGCCGTTTTTTCTTTATCAGCAGTAACTGATTCTAACTTTCTTTTAAGCTCTTCTGTATCACTTGCCGTTTTTTCTTTATCAGCAGTAGTCATTTCAATTTTTTCTTCTAAGCTAATTTCAGAGTCTTCTTCTTTTAGGTTTAATAAAGGCTCTTTGTTTTTTTCTTTTAAATTAGATAAAGAAGAAATGATAATTAAAGAAGAAATCCCAATTAATAATAGCAGCAAAATTGTTACTAAAATTTTTTCTCTCTTACTTTTAAACATTAACATCTTTAAATTTTAATGTATTTTTTTGTTTTAATATTATAAATTTTTTATGGCCTAGTTTCTTCCCAATCAGGCAAAGAAAGAGTAGGAGTAATAGAGTATTCTTTAGAATCTTTTCTACCATTATTATCTTCAACTATTAGTTTTATAGTAGTATCTTTTTTATCTATTGTAGTTGATGCAATGGAATTGTCACTAAAAA
Source organism: uncultured Candidatus Saccharibacteria bacterium (assembly GCA_964555095.1). GTDB lineage: Bacteria > Patescibacteriota > Minisyncoccia > Minisyncoccales > CAYPLZ01 > CAYPLZ01. Next base: position 5,932 of record CAZKRA010000001.1, read on the forward strand.
CTTCTCCTTCTTTTTCCCACTTCCAACTTATAATATTCTCTGCTCCTTTAGAAAGTTCGGAGATGTCTTTAAAGAAAAGGGTCTCTCCTGTTGTTACTTCTATCTCTTCACAACTTTTCCAATTAGAATTAGGAGCTAAAGAGCATTCAAAATCAGCCAATATTTCCTTTTTAATTTCAATTGATTGAGTTGTGCTATCTACTGCTCCATACTCATCTTCTACTTCTAATTTAAAGGTATAATAACCTGGAGATCTAATAGGTTGTAAAGTATAAGACTCAATTCCAACAAAACTCTCAATTAAACTATAATTTCCACCTTCTTCTTTTACATACCATCTTGATTCAATAATATCCTCATTTCCATCTGGATCTGTTGAATTATTTTTTAGAGTATAAGAACAAGTTTTTTCATCTGAAGTTGACTGATAGGCAGTAGAGCAATTTTCTCCTCCACAATTTGTTTTAGAACAAGACATTGAAGCATTTGGAATACAGGTTGAGTTGCAACTATCTGAAAGACACCCATTTCCTCCACAATTATTTATCCTTTCATATCCACACTTATTATTTTCCTTGTAAAGATACCAAATACAAATTCCAGCATTACAAGAATAATCCTGATGAGGATAAGATTCCCATCTTGCTCCAGAATCACAATACTCACATTTATCTCCTGAGGTGACACATTCATCAGAGTCATTACAATTAACTTCAATAATATCATTACAACCATCATCATCCTGCTCCACACATTTTTGAGAGGTATCTCCATCACATCGAGGGTAATCATCAAGATTACATTCATCTTCGCACTCTGCAACACACTCACCATTTTCACAAATTTCATTTGGACCACATTCTTCTAATAGCTCAGAGTCACACCTCCCGTCTTCCTCGGTGTAATCGTCTTTATAGGTATAATTACAAGTTCCGCCTGAAAAATGAACACTATCTAAATCACAGTAGTAATCTTTAAAATCGTAAGCTCCCCAAACATCTCCATTTTCCCCATCTTTACAATATTTATAAACATCTCCATCTGTTTCACATTCATCAAATTCATTACAATCAACTTCAATAATATCATTACAACCATCATCATCCTGCTCCACACATTTTTGAGAGGTATCTCCATCACATTGAGGGTAATCATCAAGATTACAGTCATCTTCGCAAGTAGTAGTTTCTACACATTGTACTCTCTCTATTTTTTTTGTATATTTGTCTTGTTTATCTTTAATAGTTAACTTGTATTTCTTTTGTTTTACCGCTGTACATATACCAAGAAAAAAATAATCACAATACCAATCATAAGCTATCTCCCCTAAATTTAGTTCATTTTTAATTTCTATTATAGAACAATCTTCTGTATCCGGATTATTATCACAATTTGCCCTAGGATTATCATGCCCCCCAATGTAATAAATATCTACTGCTGTTTGTTCATACCAATCATAAACTGTATCCCCTGGGCTTAATTCCTCTTCAAGCTCCTCTATAGAACAATCTTTTGTATCCTCATCGTTATCACAATTTGCCCTAGGATTATCATGTCCCTCAATACTACTGAATTCTTCAACAGAATAAATCTCTTCACATGTTTCTCCTTCTCCACAAT
>CAZKRA010000001.1:7651-24863 GCA_964555095.1 uncultured Candidatus Saccharibacteria bacterium
GTCCACAATTATTTTCATCAGTATTTAGATCCGCGCATGTGCCATAACAACAAGTCTCTCCACTTGAACAACTATTATAGCATTCTCCACAATGATCTTCGTTATGGTCAGTATCAATACATTCATTGTCGCAACAGCTATCTGCTGTATAACAATCACTATCACTATTACATCCAGAACATCCACCACAATAACAACCCCAATTATTAGGGCTATCACAACCAGGAGCATCTTCATCAGCTATTGCATCATCACATCCTGCGCTATCACAGCAAGACTTACAACCAGCACTACCTGAAAAACACTGACTCTCACAACTATCTCCAGGGGCTCCATAAACTGCTCCTATTTGCATAATAAAAAAAGAGGCTAAAAGAACAAAAGAAAAAATAAGTAAATATTTTTTATTGTTAGAGGTCATTTTAATATTTTTATTTAATTGTAATTTTTAATTTTTGGTCTGGGGTTTTTGCTAACCAAAAATTCATTTCTTTCCCTTCATTTTTTGAAAAATTTTCCATAGGAATTCCTACTCCGTTATTTACACCTATTTCTTTCCCATCTATAAAAATTAGATCTCCTATTAGTGTAATTTTGTCTTGAGTATCATTTAAAACAATTAAAGCTCCTTCTCCGCTAACAGAAACACTTTTTTTATTAAATCCATCTTCTAACACCTTAACCTTTATATCTTTTTCTACTTCTGATTCTACTTCTGATTCTACTTCTCCTTGATTAATCTTAGGCTCTACAATTGTTTCTTTTACACCAAAATTTTTGATTGCATAAAAACCAACCACAATCATTATTAAAATTACTCCTATAATAATTATTGTTTTTTTGTTCATAAGTTATAATAAAATTAAATATAATCTAGTTTAATTATATCATTTTTTTTAAAAAAGAAAAACCTACCCTTAAATAGGGCAGGAGAAAATTCTAAAATTCATTATTTTTTTTATTTCATTGCTCCTTTTTCTGTAATAACTTTATCAATAACTCCATAATCTTTAGCTTCATTAGCTGAAAGATAAAAGTCTCTATCAGTATCTTTTTCTACCTTTTTAAGCTTTTGTCCTGTATGATCTGCAATAATTTCATTCATTCTTTTCTTCATCTTGGTAATATGGTCAGCTGATATTTTAATATCAGTTGCTTGCCCTCCGGCCTTACCCATAACTTGATGAAGTAAAATTTCTGAATTTGGAAGAGCAAATCTTTTGCCTTTCTTACCAGCTAAAAGTAAAACTGCAGCCATAGACCCTGCTAACCCTACACAAACTGTAGAAATAGTAGGTTTTACGTACTGCATGGTGTCATAAATTGCCAGCCCTGCTGTAACAGAACCTCCGGGACTATTAACATAAAGCTGAATTTCTTTTTTAGAGTCTTTTGAAGCTAAAAATAGAATTTGGGCAATTATTGTATTTGCAACCTGGTCGTTTATCTCTCCAGGAACAAAAATAATTCTTTCTTTTAAAAGTCTAGAGTAAATATCGTAAGCTCTATCTCCTCTTTTGCCCTTTTCTATTACTGTTGGTATTAAAGCCATGTTTCTTTTGTTTTAATTATTCTTGTTCTTGAAGCAAATCAAATACTTTTTGGTTTCTTACTAATTCCTTATGATAACTCTTTGCTCTTTCTAAGGCTTGACCTTCTGGTAATTCTCCTTCTTGTCCAGTCTTTTGAGATTTTTTAATTGCTTCCATAACTTCATCTTCGTTTACTTTAATTTCTTCATCTTTAGCAATTTGCTTTAAAACTAAGAAGTTTTTAATCCTTTTTTCTGCTTCAGGGCTTAAATCTTTTTTAAATTCGTCTTCTGTCTTATCAATTTTTGCTAGATAATCTTCGAAGCTTATTCCAAGATTTTGTTTAATATTTCTTTTAGTGTTTTCAAACATTACTTTTTCCTCTCTTTCAAGTAATTCTTTTGGCATTTCTGCTTCTGTTTTTTTAACAATTTCATCAAGAATTTCTTGTTTTCTTTCCTCATCTGCTCTTTCTTGTTTTCTTTTCTTAATATTTTCAAGTTCTTCCTCTGTAACTTCTACTTCTTCTTTTTTAACGCCAGAAGCAATTTTTTTGTAATCTGGTAGTTTAACATCTGGCATTCGAGCTGCTTTTACTTTATAAATAAATGGATTATCAAAAGCCATCTTAGCAATGTTTATATCAGGTTGAGATACTATTTGAATTTCTTTATCTTGACTTTCAACTTCTCCTTTTTCTAACTTATTCATTGCTACCATATAAGTTTCTCTAACTGCTAGTTGAGCAGCTTGATTTAATACAGTTTGTTTTCCAGCTTTTTCCATTACAATGTGTTGGGGGGCTTTTCCTTTTCTAAATCCTTCAATCTCCATATTATCTCCAATCTGCTTTGTAGCTTTTCCAATATATTCTTTAAATTCTTTTTTGTCGAGTTCTACTGTAAATTCGACTTCTTTTTTTGATACATTTTCTAGTTTAATGTCCATAAAATTTATTAATCTTTAATTAATTTTTATGATCTTCAATTGCTTTATTAATTAATTCCTTAGCTTTTTCTTTTTTCTCCCATCCTTTTATTTTAACCTGATCATACTTTCCTTTTTCTAATTTTTTATAATCTTTAAAGAAAAGTTGGATTTCCTTTCTAGTATGTTCTTCAAGATCTTCCAAGTTTCGAATTCCTTGGAAACGAGGATCAACTTTATCTATTGGAACCGCAATAATTTTATTATCAATTCCATCTTCATCTTCCATCATTAAAACTCCAACTGGACGAGCTTTAATTACACAGCCTGGAAAAGTACTAAAGGTCATTAAAACAGCAACATCTAAACTATCTCCATCTCCTGCAGCAGTTTGCGGAACAAATCCATATTCAAAAGGATAAACCATAGGGGAGAAGAGAGTTCTGTCTAATTCAAAATAACCCCCTTCTTCATTATATTCATATTTATTACTTTGTCCTCGAGGAATATCAACTACTACATTAATTTCTTCAGGAGGATTAGACCCAGGCTTTAAATTTTTAAATAAATTATTCATGTTTTAAATTTAATTAGTTTATAATTTAAAATTTTTATTCTTCATCTTTCTTTTCCTCTTCCTCTTTTGGCTCTGCTTTTTCAATTTCGTCTTCTGCTTCTTTTTCACTTTTTACATCAATTTTCCATCCAGTCAATTTAGCAGCTAATCTTACATTTTGCCCTTCTTTTCCAATCGCAAGTGAAAGTTGGTCGTCGGGTACGATTACAAGAGCTTCATTTTTCTCTTGAGTTTTTACTTCCAAAATATTAGCAGGAGATAAAGAATTTTCAATAAATTCTTTAGGATCTTCAGAATACTCTATTACATCTATTTTTTCTCCTCCTAGCTCATTAATTACCGCCATAACTCTTGTTCCTTTTTGCCCAATCATTGCTCCAATTGGATCAATTCCTTCTTCCTCTGTAGTAACAGCTATTTTTGTTCGAGACCCAGGCTCTCTTGCAATAGCTTTAATTTGAACTTCTTCTGCAGAAACCTCAGGAACTTCTAATTCAAATAGTTTAGAAACCATCTTTGGATAAGAGCGAGATAAAACAATTAAAGGTCCTTTGGAAGATTCTTCTACTTTTTTAGCATAACATTTCATTCTTTGACCAGGACGATAAAATTCTCCATTTACTTGTTCATCTTTTGGTAAAACTCCAATTGTTTTTCCAAGATCTAAATAAACCGTTCCTTTTTCTATTCTTTGAATAACAGCAGAAACAATATCTCCTTCTTTTTCTTTATATTCTTCAAATAGAGTTTCTTTTTCTGCTTCTCTAACTTCTTGCATTATAACTTGCTTTGCAGTTTGAGCTGCAATTCTTCCATAATCTTTTTTAGTATCTAAGTCTGTCTTAATAACATCTCCTGGCTTTACTTTAGGTTCTTCTTCTTTTGCCTCCTCTAGCATGATGTGTCTTTCAGGATTAAATCTTTTTTTTCCTTCTTCTTTTTCTTCTTGATCCTTATAAACCATTCCTTCATCTACTACTAGTTTTTCTCTCCAAAAATTTACTTTCCCAGTCTCTTCTTCTAACTCAGCTTTTATCTTTTGTCCTTTTTTCCCATAATCTTTTTTATAGGCTGCAGCTAAAGCATGCTCTATTCCATTTAGAATTTTTTCTTTTGGAATTCCTTTTTCTTCAGAAATTTGTACTATAGCTGATTTAAATTCTTTTAAATCCATGTTTTTCTCTTTTAATTATTTATTTTCTAGTTATTTAACCAGATAAACTAGAAAAAAGAGGTCCGCATTTAGTGCGGACAACTCTTACTTATAAATTAACAAAAGTACTATTTTTGTCAAGGTTAGTCTGGCTGGATTTTTTCTTTGATAAGAAAAGCACAGAAAAAAACTAATTACTACTTTACTTTCCTTTTAAAAAAACAAAGATTTAATATTTGTGGACCTGGCTGGGTTTGAACCAGCAATCTTATCAATGCGAATGATATGCTCTGCCGATTGAGCTACAGGCCCTTTGTTTCCAGGGCTGTCTATAAGAACAACCCTGGAAATCTTTTATTCATTTACTTCAATTTTAACTTCTTTTCTTTTCTCCTCTTCGCTTTTTGGAATTTTCAAGCTTAATACTCCATTTTTATAATTTGCTTGTGCTTGATTTGCTTTTACTTTTGCAGGCAACCTTGCAATTCTTTTAAAATAATGTCTTCTAAATTCTCTTCTATGATATTTTTTATCTCCACCTTCTTCTTTTTCTTCTTTTCTTCCAGCTCTAACTTTTAAAATATTTTCTTCGAGAGTAACATCAATGTCATCTGCTTCTACTCCTGGAATTTCCATTTCAACAACTATATCTTTATCTCTTTCTTCAATATTCATTCGTGCCATCTTATGCATCTTAGAAAAAAGTTCATCCTCTTCGAAAAAACTATCTAATTTTTTGAAAGGATCAAATGGTACTAACATTTTTTTAATAAGGTTTAAGTTATTAAAGGGAATTTCAACCTTTTCTACTTTAAAAAATAGCATAAAAAGTATATAATTTCAAGTATAAATTATGAACAAAGATAAACTATATTTAAAAATATTAAATAAGGTTAAAGAATATGATTTTTCTACTTTTTTAATCGGGGTCCACTCTACTAAAGAAGATAACTTTAAAGAGCTCAAAGTGGAAGTTGGTAGAAAGATAGAAGCTAATACTAATAAAATAGTAGATTTTAAAAATCCTGATTTAATGATAATTCTTAATTTAAATAAAGAAAAGATTGAACTTCAGATAAAACCAGTTTATATCTATGGACGTTATAAAAAATTAAAAAGAGGAATCCCACAAACAAAATGGCATTGTAGAAAATGTCGAGGAAAAGGATGTAAAGAATGTAATTTTACAGGAAAGAAATATCAATCTTCAGTCCAAGGATTAATAGAGGGCTCAATTTTAAATTTATACAAAGCAGTTAGCTTAAAGTTTCATGGTTGTGGAAGAGAGGATATTGATGCGAAAATGTTAGGGCAAGGACGTCCTTTTGTAATGGAAATAGAAAACCCAGTTAAAAGAGATGTTAACCTTTCTAAAGCAAAAAGAAAAATTAATAAAGAAAATAAGGAAAAAATAGAGGTAAATAATTTAACTTATGTTAAAAAGAATATAATAAAAAAAATAAAATCATCTCGCCCTGATAAGACTTACAGAATTAAAGTAAAGCTTAGAAAAGAAATTAATAAAGAAAAACTAAAAAAAGTTCTCTCTAAATTAGAAAAAGAAACAATAAAACAAAGGACCCCTCAAAGAGTAGCCCATAGAAGATCAGACTTAATAAGAGAAAGAGAAGTAAAAAAGATTAAAATTTTAAAATTTTCTTCTAAAAAAATTACTCTTGAAATAAAAGGAGAGGCCGGGCTCTATATAAAAGAACTAGTTTCTGGAGATAGGAATAGAACAAATCCAAGTTTAACAAAACTACTAGGAAGAAAAGCAAAGGTAGATAAGCTAGATGTAATAGGCGTTGATTTTAAGCTTTAATTTGTTTTAAAAGGTTCTCCATAATCTCCAAAAAACCCTTTATCTTTTAATTTTCCACATAATTCTCCTAAAATCCCACTTTTTCCTAAAGCCTCTTTTAAATAAGAGGCTATTTTACTCTCTTCTGTTTCTCCATAATTATGATCACTAAGATAATAGACATCATAATCATAGATCCAAGGAGAATTATAATAAGCAATTAAAAATTCATCTTTTTCTTTTAATAATATTTCTTCTAATACTTTTCTTACTTTTTGATGGGTAGGATGTTTGTCTTTAGGAGAAGGAAGAAAAATCATCTTAAGATTTTTTATTCCTTTAATTCGATACTTTATCTTATCTTTTATCTCTTCTTCTAAAATTTTATCTTTATGAAATCCCATAAAATCAATTTCTAATTGATTTTTTCTAGTAGATAATCTTTTTTGAGCTATTAAGGCTTCTTTTTCTCTTCTTTCTCTCTCTTTATGGCTTTCTGTAATGATCCAATTTTCTAAATTTTCTCCATTTTTAATCATCCACTTTATTAGAGCTCCTGAACTAATTTCCATATCGTCTGCATGAGGGGAGATAAAGATACTTATTCCTTTTTCCCTATTAATAATATTTTTAATAGAAGTTAGTCCTTTAATATCTTTTATTTCTCCATTTTCAGCTTTTTTTATATTAAAAATATGAGCATGGTTTTTCTTTGAAGCAGAAAGATACTTTAGTAATTCAGCATAATATTTAGTATGAAACTTGCTCCATATATCATACCGAACCCTTTCTATCTCTTTTTTATAAGCCTTGATTGGTTCTAATAATCTTTTTACTTTATTAAATTCAAAATATGAGTTAAAAGTAAGATCTTCTGTAGAAAAAGGAAAAGTTTTATAAAAAAGTATTGGTCCTTTAAAATCAATTTCTTCATTTTCTGGGGCTAATAATAAATCCGGATTAAATTTTTTCTTTCTCCATTTTTTTACCGAAATTTCTTTAACAACATTTTCTTCTTTTAACTTCTGTATTAAATTAGTAGCAAAAACTTTTTCTTTTTTTGTTAATACAATTATTTCTTTTCCTTTTGGAACAGCCCAAGAGACAAGGGAAGGAGGTACATTCTTATTAGAAATAATAACTTTTTCTTCTTCTGGAAAGGATATTTTGTTTTTAATTAAATTTATATAATAAAGAATAATTCCTCTTTGTACTCCTTCAGTAGAATTTTTAAATTTAGAGTGGGCTACATTAGTAACTTTTAAATTATTTTCCATTAATTTATTTCCTTTTTTTATTCCTGCTTTTATTCCTTTAAAATAATAAGGGTCTAGTCCTGCAGAACCATTAATTAAAAACTTAGTATTTTCATTGAAGGAAATTTTATCTTCTCTTTTAAAAAAATGATTATAAATAGTTACAATTCCTATTCCAGCATACTTTCCAGTTCTTTTAAGACAATATCTTGCAAACGAACTTCCCTTTTTAGCTTTTTTGGATAGCTCTTCTGGAATTTTTTCTACTTTCCCTTCTTGAATCCTTTGAGCTAATTTACTTTTTGGGAAACTAAGAGCACTTTCTTTTGCAAAAGAAACAAGAGCAGAACCTCCAGCTAAATCTTCAAGAAAATATTCACTTTTTCTTAAATCTTCTTTTTTATAAAAAGTTTTTTCTTTTTCTGCTAAAAATCTTGCTGCATTAACTTCTTTTTCCTTATCTAAAGATAAAGCTACTTTCCAGCCTGGTTCAAGATTTTTATCTTTAAAGGCTCCCCCAACTCCCGTTGAAAAATAAAGGCTAACAAAATTATCATTTTCTACTAATTGTCTTTCTCCACACCAAGCTGAGACAATATCATTAACAATTTGTATACTACTAGCTGAAAAAGGTAATTTTTCTTTTAATTCTTTTGTTATAGAAAAATTTTTAATATTTAAATTTCTTGCTTCTTCAATTACTCCTCTTTCTCTTTTTATTTTTCCTGCAGTTGCTAATAAAATTTTTGTTTTTTTTGGATCTCCAATCTTTAATAAAGGATAAGATACCTTAATAATTTGGTTTAAAATTACTTCTTTCCCTTCTAAAGCTAAAGTTTTAACTTGAAGAGGAGCAAATAATAATTTTCCTTTTTTGTTTCTAAGAGAAGCTCTACAATAAGTACCTCCAAGGTCAATTGTAAGATATCTTTTTTTCTCAGAAAAAGATAAATATTTTTTAGCTAAAAGAGCCTTAATTTTCCAGAATCTATTTTTCTCTTCTTCTAAAGAAAGTAGGCTAGCAGCAGCATCATCTAGCACAAAGCTTGTATTAGAATGTTTTCTTAGTAAAGAAGCTGGACATCTAATTGAAATTGGCTTTTTTAACGTTTTTTGAATAATCTCTGCTTTTCTTCCTCCCCGCGCTAATAATATAATTTTTTTAGAATTTAATATCGTATCTATTCCTAAAGTAATAGCCCTAACTGGCATTTCTTTTAAATTATTAAAAGAAGTAGCTTTATTTTTTAAGGTAGGTAGCGATAATTCTTCTACATGAATAGGAGAATTAAAAGCATCTTTAAAATCTTTAATTTCTACATTGCTTAAAGGACTTTTAATTTTTTCTTTTAATTGCTCTCTTGCTATAAAAAAGATAATTTTTTGATTTTTAATTTTTTGAGCTAAAGCTTCTCTCCCTGGTTTTTGAGGTAATTCTTTTATTATTTCTCTTTTAAGGTTTTCTTTTAAATCTACGGCTTGATTAATTATTCTTTTATATTGAGCTTTTGGTGCATTTATTATGAATTTATTATATTTTTTAATTTTTTCTTTATCTGGTTTTTCAAAAAAATTATAATTAATTTTTATTATTGGTTCATTAAATCCAATATGACCATTTTCTCCTATTCCTAAAAGCTGAAGGTCTATTCCTCCTTTTTCTTTTATTAAAGATTCAAATCTATTAATTTCTTTCTTATAATCATCAGCTTTACTATTAAAAAAATAACAATTTTTTTCTTTAATATTTACATGATTTAGAAATTTTTCTTTTAAATATTTTTGATAAGAATAATCACTTTCCGGAGAGATTCCTAGCAATTCGTCTAATTGAAAAACAATAACATTAGAAAAATCCACTCCTTCCTTATTCTTCTGAATAAGCTTTTCATAAATAGGGAGTGGAGTTTTTCCAGTTGGAAGGCCAAGTACTACCTCCTTGTTTTTATTAATTACAGCTAGTATTTTTTTTATTGCACTTTTTTCAAAAGAGTTCATCATTTTAACCAATATTTTTCTTTTTTCATTTTGTCTCTTTTTTCTTTTACTTTTTCAATTTTTTCTCTAGCTTTTTTAGCTTTCTTTTCAATTTTTTTATCACTTAATTTTCCTATCTTTTCTATCTCTTTTTCTAAAATTTCTATTTTATTTAATTTTGGATTATCTAATACATTTTTAAGTAAAATAGTTAGGAAATGTCCTACCTTAGGACCAGGTTCTATATCCAAAACTTCCATAATGTCATTTCCGGATAGTTTAAGTTTGTCCGTTGAAATTGGATCTTGTTTTATCTTCTCTATCATGTACTCCAAATGTCTCAATTTATAAGGTCTAGCTTTTGGAACTCCTGATCCAATTCGATCCGCCATTCTTAATTTAATTAAGTCCCCTGTATTTTTTGGGCCAACTTTTCTTACTAATCTTCTTACTGCAGACTTTCCAACTTCGTCGACATTGTAATAAAAAAGATGCCACCTTACTAACTTTTTAATTTTTTTAATTTCTTTGGTTGGAAATTTTAATCTTTTTAATATTTTTTCTGTCATTTCAGCACTAACTACTTCATGGTTGTAAAAAGTAGCTTCTTCTCCTTTTCCTTCTTTTGTTTGAGGTTTAGCAATATCATGTAATAGAGCAGCAATTCTTATTTCTGTATTGTAATTATTTTTTGCTGCATAGTCTAAAGATCTAACAAGATGCTCATAAACATTGTAAATATGATGTTTATTTTGATCTACGTTATAGGTCTCTTCAAACTCTGGAATTACATATTGTAAAAGATTTGTTTCTCTTAATTTTCTAATTCCAGCTGCTGCATTTTTAGAATTAATTATCTTTAAAAATTCATCTCTAATTCTTTCTTTTGAAATAGACTCTAACCACTCTGCATCTTCTTTAACTGCTTTTAAGGTCTTTTCTTCAATTTTAAAATCTAAAACAGTAGAAAATCTTACTGCTCTAAGAAGGCGAAGTGCATCTTCTTTAAATCTTTCTTGAGAATCACCTACAGTTCGAACAATCTTCTTCTTTAAATCTTTTTTTCCACCAAAAGGATCTATAATTTTTATTACTAAATCATCTATAATTAACTTATCTTTATCTATAATTTTTTCCTTTTCTTTACTTTCTTCTATATCAAAAGCCATAGCATTAATTGTAAAATCTCTTCTTTTTAAGTCTTCTTCAATAGAAGAGGTCCATTCTACCTTGTCAGGATGTCTATTGTCAGTATATTCTTTTTCAGTTCTATAAGGGGTAATTTCTATCTTTTTTAGAGCAGGATCTTCGCTTTCTGTGAGAATAGTTACTGTTCCAAATTCATTATTAATAAAATAATTCTCAAAAATATTAGTTATATCTTCTGGTTTAGCATTGGTTGTAATATCCCAATCTTTTGGTTTTTGATTAAGTAAAAAATCACGTACGCAACCTCCTACAGGATTTGCTTTGAACCCTTTTTTTTCTAACTTTTTTATTATTTCTTTAACTTCATTTGGTATTTTCATTATCTTTAATTTTAACTCAAAAACACTTTTTCTCAAAATAAGTTTACAAATTAGAAAAAAATGGTAAAGTGTTTGAGAGTAAAAAAGATGTTCTTTACAGCTTGTTAAGTCCTTATATTTATTGTATAATTAGTTTTAGTAAAATTAATTTTAATATTAGATTTTAGGCAGAGCCCCCGTAGTCCAACCGGATACGACTCCGCGCTTCGGACGCGGCGATTGTAGGTTCGAATCCTACCGGGGGTACACCTATCTTAATCTATGCAAAAGTCTTTTTTCCTAAAAATAATACTATTAGCCTTAATTAGTCTTTTTCTTTTTCCAACTGCTGCCTTAGCAGATGGTTCTTATCAAACTTCAGATGGAATAGTTGAATATGAAGGTCTAGTCCCATGCGGAGAAGCAAAAGGGGTTCCCTGCCAACTTTGTCATATCTTTGTTCTTCTTAATAAATTTTTAGAATTTATCTGGTTTAAATTAACTCCACCTATTATTGCTCTACTTGCTATGATTACTGGAGCCTATTTTATCTTTTCTGAAGGAGATCCTAAAAAAATTGAGAAAGCAAAAGAATTTGGATTCTCTTTATTAATTGGAGTAGTGCTAGTTTATGGAAGTTGGTTTATAGTAAATATTTTCTTTACAGTTTTTAATGTAAAAGATTTTGAAGATGGAGGATGGTCTGAGGTAAATTGTGAAATCAAACCACATCGTACTTACGAAAGGCCAGAAATAGAAAGACCAGATATAGAAGAACCAGATATAGAAGAACCAGATATAGAAGAACCAGATATAGAAGATGGAGGATTAATCCCTGGAGAAATAGAAGAAGATGAGGACAATCCTGGTATGGAATGTAGTGAAAGTAATTTAGAAAAAACAGAGGCTGTTACTGGAATTGATGAAATAAAAGATGCCGTTGGAGTAGAAAAAGGATTTACTCACGTTGAAGTTTACGAAAATTGGCTTATTTCTAAAGGAATAACTCCTGATTTAGCTGGTAAAATAGCAAATGCAGGAAATACTTCTACAGTTCCACCCGTTTTTGAGAAAGATCCAACCCATTGCTGGATCAAAATGGTTGATACTGCTAACCTGGTCCAAAAAATAGCAGAGGAGAAAGGATGGACCATCCAAGTTACTTCTGGATATAGAGATTACGCATTTAATAGCAGTGATCAAGTAAGAGGTTTAGATACAAGTTTCCATATGAGAAATATGGCTTTGGATATCAAAACCCCTGATGCTAGTGTTGAAACTTTTTATAATGCTTTTTTAGAGTATAGAAATGAGGGAGGTTGGACTGGAGGTCTTGGATATTATCCCGATGACGATGACAATTTTATACATGTAGACACTAGAAACTATAATGCAGATTGGACTCAAACTAATAATTAAATTTTTTAATTTCTTTGATTAAAAATATAAAGAATATTAAAATAAAAGACAGAAAACATGAACAGTTTTTTTAAAAAAATAATACTATTAGCCTTAATTAGTCTTTTTCTTTTTCCAGCTGCTGCCTTGGCAGATGGAACTTATAACGGTTCAGATGGCATAGTGGAGTACGAAGGATTAGTTCCGTGTGGAGGAGAAAAAGTTCCCTGTCACTTTTGTCATATTTTTGTTTTACTTAATGAGGTTTTAAACTTTATTTGGTTTACTATAGTTCCTCCTCTTGCTGTTTTACTTGGTATGATTGCTGGATTCTATTTTATTTTTTCTGGAGGAGATCCTAAAAAAATTGAGAAAGCTAGAGGAATTGGAATCTCTTTAGTAATTGGTTTATTTTTAATTTATGGAAGTTGGATAATAGTAAATGTTTTCTTTACAGTTTTCGATGTAAAAGATTGGACTGGATTAGGAAGTGGGGGGTGGTCTGAGGTAAATTGTGAAATAGGCGATAGTTCTGAAGATTTTCAAACTTCGTGTTCTTTTGTCCCGACCGCTGCAGAATGTAGCAATAGAGGTGATTGTGAATATATTACCTCAGGAGACAAATGCCGAACAAAATGTTCTTTTATAAGAAGAAAGGGGGAATGTATAGGCCGTTCAGACTGCTACTGGGAAGAAGAAGGAGAAGAAGATGGTCTTTGTAAGTTTAAACCTGAAGATGAAGAGTCTGAAGATAACTAACCTAACGTTAATTTTTCTCACTAACATTCTGACTAGGAGCCCCTGTAGCTCAATGGTAGAGCAGCGGCCTCTTAAGCCGTTGACGTGGGTTCGAATCCTTCCAGGGGCACATAGCCAAGCTGTATAAGGTTTTTTACTTTTTAGGAATAATAAGTTAGAATTAATCAAGATAAATGAATAAAAAATTATGTTATCATCAAAAGAAAAAGAAGAAATAATTGAAAAATATCAACTACATGAAAAAGACACTGGCTCTCCAGAGATCCAGCTTGCTTTATTGTCTGAAAGAATTGATCAATTGTTAGGGCATCTTAAAGATCATCCTAAAGATACTCATAGTAAAAATGGACTATTAAAGCTAGTCTCTCAAAGAAGATCTTTGCTTAATTATCTTAAGGACAAAAGTGAGAAAAGGTATAATTTAATTGTTGATAAACTTAATCTCAAAAAGAAATAATGCCAATAAAACATAAAAATCAAAGAGTAACAGTTCTTATCGACACTCAAAATCTTTATCATTCAGCTAAGAATCTTTATCAGTCTCGCGTAGACTTTGGAAAAGTTTTAGATGCAGCAGTTGGCTCTCGTAGCTTAATTAGAGCCTTTGCTTATGTAATTAAGACTGATAAGGGAGAAGAAAAGGCCTTTTTTGATGCATTAGAAAAATTAGGAATTGAAATTAGAGTAAAGCCTCTTAAAGAGTTTTACGGGGGCCTCAAAAAGGGGGACTGGGATGTTGGAATTACTGTTGATGCAATAAAAACTGCTTCTAGTGTAGATGCAGTTGTTTTAGTTTCAGGAGATGGTGATTTTGCTCCTTTAGCAGAATACCTTAAAAATCAAGGAAAAAAAGTAGAAGTAATGGCTTTTGGAAGATCATCTTCTTCAGAATTAAGAGAAGCTACTGATGAGTTTATTGATCTTGAAGAAAACACTAAAAAATACTTGCTAAATTAATTAATAGATATAGAATTTATGTTTGATAAAAAAGAAAATACTTTTAATTTAGATTTAGATGGAAATAAAATTAAAATTGATACTACTGACTTAACCGAACAAGCAAACGGAAGTTGCATAGTACAACAAGGAGATACTACTGTTTTGGTCACTGCTACAATGTCAGATAAAAATAAATATCTTGGCTTTTTTCCTCTTAGTGTAAACTATGAAGAAAGATATTATGCAGCTGGAGAAATTTTTGGTTCTCGTTTTATTAGGAGAGAGACTGCTCCTTCTACTGGAGCAAAGCTAACAGCAAGAGCAATAGATAGAGTAATACGACCTCAATTTCCTAAAAATTTAAAAAGAGAAGTTCAAATAATTATTACCTGTCTTTCCTGGGGCGAAGAAAATGATCCTGATGTCTTAGGATTAATAGGAGCATCAATTGCTCTTTCTATTTCTGATATTCCTTGGAATGGTCCAGTAGCAGGAGTAAGAATAGAAAAAAAAGAAGATGAATATTTAATAAACCCTTCTTATCTAGAAAGAGAAGAAGGAGAATTAGATTTTTTTGTTGCTGGGGTTCCTTCTGAGAAGAAGACCTTAATTAATATGATTGAATCTGATGGAAAAGAAGTTCAAGAAAAAGAAGTATTAGCTTCTGTAAAGAAAGCTAAGCCTTTAATTAAAAAGATAAACAAACTTGTTCAAAAAATAAAAAAAGAGAAAGGAAAAGAAAAAATTACAATAGAAGAACTAGAAAATAAGAAAGAAATTAAGAAAGAAATTAAGAATTTTCTTGGAAGCAAAATTGAAGACCTTCTTGAAAAAGGAAAAATAGATAAGGTTTATAATTTAAAAGACAAATTAATAGAATCTTTAGAAAAAAAATATTCTAAAGATAAAGAGCTTTCCTTTATTAAAGATTATTTTGATAATGAGTTAGATAAAATAGTTCATAAAAATATTCTTGAAAAAGGAAAAAGACCAGATGGAAGAAAATTAGATCAAGTTAGAGAATTAGAATGCAAAATAAATTTACTTCCTAAGGTACATGGTTCTGGTCTTTTTAGACGTGGAAAAACAAAAGCACTTTCTATTCTTACTCTTGGTTCTCCAGGAGACGTAAAGATTATTCAGGGAATGGAAGAAGTAGGAGAAAAAAGTTTTATGCATCATTATAACTTCCCTCCTTATAGCGTAGGAGAAGTGCGAATGCTACGAGCTCCGGGAAGAAGAGAAATCGGACATGGAATGTTAGGAGAAAAAGCTATTTCTCCTCTCCTTCCAAAGGAAGAGGATTTTCCTTATACAATTCGAGTTGTTACAGAAATACTTTCTTCTAATGGCTCTACTTCTCAGGCTTCAATATCAGGAGCTTCATTAGCTCTAATGAGCGGAGGAGTTCCTATTAAGACTCCCGCAGCAGGAATTGCTATGGGTTTGATCAAAGGCAAGGATGATTACAAGATTCTAACTGATATTCAAGGGCCAGAAGACCATCATGGAGATATGGACCTTAAAGTTGCTGGAACTAAAAATGGAATTACGGCTATCCAATTAGATGTAAAAGTTGATGGAATAAATGAAGAAATACTTAAAGAAACTTTAAAAAGAGCTAAAAAGGCTCGCCTTACTATTTTAAAAGAGATGAAAAAAGCTATTAAAAAGCCACACTCTGAATTATCTCCTTCTGCACCTTCTATTAAAGTAATTAAAATAAACCCTGAAAAAATTAGTGCAGTTATTGGATCTAAAGGAAAGGTGATTAACAAGTTAATAGATACTTTTGAAGTTGATATTGACATTAAAGACGATGGCAGAGTTTTTGTTACTGGAACTGAAAAAGAAAATGTAGAAAAAACAATATCTCAAATTAAAACTATAACTAAAGAAGTTAAGCCTGGAGAAGTTTTTAAAGGAGAAGTAAAAAAGATCTTTGATTTTGGAGCTTTAATAGAACTCGCCCCTGGAAAAACAGGATTAATTCATATTTCTAAGCTTTCTTCTGATTATGTTGAAAATGTAGAAAAAATATTAAATATAGGAGATCTAGTTAAGACTAAAGTAGTTGAAATTGATGACAAAGGAAGAATAAATTTAACTTTAGAAAAAATCATCAATAAAGATAAAGATGGAGGAAAATAATAATTATCAAAAAGAAGAATTAAAAAAAGAACTTCAAAGCAAAGAGGAAGGCTCTTTTGATAGAAAAAAAAGCAGAATAATAGAAGAAATAAGCGAAATAGAAAAAAGGATAGAAAAAGTTCTAGAAAAAGAAAGAGAGATTAAAAGAAAAAAAGAAGAGTGGCAAACCAAATTAGATCAATTTAACAAAGAACATTTACATCCGATCCTAGAAAAAGAAAGAGAGATTAAAAGAAAAAAAGAAGAGGCTGAAAGAAAAGAAAGAGAAACCAAAGATGATAATAAATTAAAACAAATAGAACAAAGAAGATGGGAGTTAGAAGATAAAAGAAAACAGATTGAACAAAAAAAATGGGGGATTGATTCTAAATCAGAAGATATTAGAAAAAAAGTTTCGGAATATGATTTAGAGCTTCATCGTTTATCAGTAAAAGAAGAGAGATTAAAAGAAAAATTAGAAGACTTAAAAGAAGAAAAGGAGAATACTACAAGAAATAAAAAAATATTTAGATTAAAAAAGAACCTCTTTTCTGTTCTAGAAGAAGAGACTCCTTACAGAAAAAGGGAACAAAAAGTTTACGATAAGCTTTCTATTGTAGGGCAAAAACTAAGCAATACTTTAATAAAAGAGAGAGAGAAAGGAAAAGAAATTAAAGCATTAAAACAAAAAATTTCTCAAGCTACTAATTTTGAAGAAAAGAAGAAAAGAAAAGAAAAGAAATGGGACCTAGAAGAAGAAAGAAGAAAACTAGAACAAAAAAAATGGACTCTTAAAGAAAAAAGTGAAAAACTTAAAAAAGACAGAGAAGCAATACTTTCAGAATTTTCTGATCTTAGAGAAAAAGAAGACAATATAAAACAAAAAATTTCTCAATTAAAAAAATAAAATGGCAAAAAAAGACTCTCCTCTTGATCAAAGTAAAATAAGGACAATGGAAGAAGATATTAGAAAGTTAAAAGAAGAAGAAGCTCGCAAGAAAGGGGAGGAGCTTTCTGATATTACCGAAAACAAAATAAAAAAAGAGGAAAAGGTTAAAACAAGAGAAGAAAAAGTAATAGAAAAAGAAAAGACAAAGGAAAATAGTAAATTAGAAGAAATTAAAAAAATTAGAGAAGCTGCTAAAAGAAGAGCTGAAGAAAGAGAAAAAAATAGAAAAAAGAGAGAAGGAATTAAAAAAGATTTGCTAGAAGAATTAAAAAAAGAGTCTTTATCTAAACCAAAGCCAGAGCCAAA
>CAZKRA010000001.1:24963-80203 GCA_964555095.1 uncultured Candidatus Saccharibacteria bacterium
AATTAGGAGTTCAAGAACCTGAACCAGACCCAAAGCCAGAACCTGAGCCTGAACCTGAGCCTGAACCAAAACCAGAGCCTGAACCTGAACCTGAACCTGAGCCTGAGCCTGAACCAAAACCAGAGCCTGAGCCTGAACCTGAGCCTGAGCCTGAGCCTGAGCCTGAGCCAAAACCAAAGCCAAATGTTCTTACAGAAAATGAAAGAAAAAGAGAGAAAAAAGAGACTGAAGTTTTTGTTAATAAAATAATCCAAGAAGCTAAGAAAAAAGGACTCCCTAGAGTAAGTGACAAAAAAGATAAAGAAAAAGAGAGAAAAAAGAAAGAAGAAAAACTACGAAAGGAAGAAGAAAAATTTGGTAGAGAGGTTCCTTATCCAACTGATTTAAATATTAATAGAAACCAAAAGCTTTCAAAGAAAAAGAAAGTTTTAACCCGAATAATAGTAGGAGGAGTAGTTCTTCTTTTAATAATTTTAATGAGTGGTTTTCTTTATTGGTATTTTGGGGTTCGTTCTTCAAAAAAGACACCGACTCCACCTACTACTGGCACAACTACAGCTACTACAACTAAAGGTACTACTGGCACAACTACATCTACTACAACTAAAGGTACTAGTACTCCTGTCTTTCAAGTTGACCTTAAAAAAGAGGCTGAAATATCAACGTTAGAAGAAATAACTCCTTTAATTAAAGATTTTTTAAAAGAGAACTATCCTGAAGATAAATTTACCGAATTAGCATTAAAAGACCTTACCTTACAACAATTTTTTAATGCAACTAATGTTTCAACTCCAATTGGTTTTTACTCTAAAGTAGAGCAAAATTTTACCTTATTTGTCTATTCCTCTAAAACGAGAAAAAGATTAGGTTTTATAGTAAATATTAGTGATCAAAATAATTTTAAAGAAATGATTGAAGATTGGGAGGAGACTATGGTTAAAGATTTTCAAAGTTTCTTTTTAAGCCTGGAAGAGATAGAAGTTTCTTCATTAAGTAATTTTAAAACTGCTTCTTCTCAAGGAAAAGAGTTTAGATACATTACTTTAAATAATGATTATGGTATTTGTTGGGCAGTAATTAATAACAAATTTATTTTTACTACTTCTGGAGGAAGTATGATTGAGGTCTTGAAAAAAATAGATTAATATTATATATATAAAAAAGAAGATGAAAAAGAAATTAAAGGAAAAATTAAAGGAAAAATTAAAAAAAGAAGAAAAAGAGATAAAAAAGACTCTTTCTAAGTTTGCCAAGGAGAATCCAAATTTAGAAGGAGACTGGGAGACTCAATACCCTAATTTAGGGTTAAATGACATTGATACCGAAGCAGATGAAGTAGAAGAGTTTAGTAACCTACTTCCAATAGAACATACCTTAGAGCTAAAATTAAAAGACATTAAAAAGGCTTTAAAAAGAATGGAAGAAGATAATTATGGTATTTGTAAAGATTGCAACGAAGAAATAGAAGAGGCAAGGTTAAGAGCTTCACCTGAAGCTCAAAAATGCATTAAATGCCTTACTAAAAATAATAACTAATTCTTATGATATCATCGCTATTTAGCGTAATTAAAAAAGGAAAATATTTATTCGGTTTTTTAATAATTACTCTTTTGATGGGGTATCTCTTTATTCAACCCTATCAACCTATAGAAGATGAAAAAATAGTTAAAAACTTCAAGCCTGTTTTGAAGGCTAGTAGTAATTTTGGACGTATTGAATCTCCAGAATTAATTTTAGTAAATAACAATAATATTTATCCTGCGACTCCTCCTGTAACAGTTGAGCCTCAAGTTCTTGGCTCTATTATTGGAGAAACTAATCAAGGAGAATCTAGCCCTTCTCATATAAAGAAGGGGATTAAAGAATATGTTATTAAAGAAGGAGATACTCTTTCTTCTATTGCTGAAAAATTTAATATAAGTGTAAATACTATTCTTTGGTCTAATGAAATCAGTAAAAGCTCTACTCTTGCTCCAGAAGAAAAATTAACTATTCTTCCAGTAGATGGAGTTATGCATCTTGTTAAAAGAGGAGAAACTATTTCAGGAATAGCTGCTAAGTACAATATTGCTTCTGATGAAATATCATCTTTCAATGACTTAGAAGACGAAAGTGAAATTTATAAAGGAGATATTTTAATTCTTCCAGGGGCAAAACAAATACAGCAAGTTTATTATGCAAGTGCACAAAGAACTAACGAATATAACACCTCTTTTATCCCTCCGACTACAGGTACAATTACTCAAACACAGCACGCTTATAATGCAATTGATGTGGCTAATAATTGTGGAACATTAATTGTCGCAGCAGCAGGAGGAAAAGTAATTGAAGCTAAATATAATAGTTGGCCAGCTGGAAATTATGTAAAAATAGAACACTACAATGGGTTAATAACAATGTATGGTCATCTTTCCCGAATTTCAGTAAGTGCAGGAAGTAAAATAGGGCAAGGTGAACCAATTGGTTACATGGGATCTACTGGTTATAGTACTGGCTGTCATCTCCATTTTGACTTATTAAGCACTACTGCTGCAAATCCGCTTTCAAAATATAATAAGGGTGATTATGTGAGATGGTAATCCAAAAGAATACCCTTTTTTATTATTAAATTTAAAGTTTTAAAAAGAGGCCTTTTCGCCTCTTTTTTTTCAATAATATTTATGAATCTTTGCTCTAAAAAACAAATTAAAAAAATACTAAAAGAGTATAATTTAGCTCCAATTAAAAAAATGGGGCAAAATTTTTTAATTAACGAAAATGATCTCCATGTTTTTTTAGATGCTGCTGACCTTAAAAAAGAAGATGTTGTTTTAGAAATAGGTCCAGGTTTAGGAGTCTTAACTAAAGAACTAGCTAAAAAAGTAAATAAAGTAATTGCCGTTGAAAAAGATAGAAGATTAATCCCAATTTTAAAAGATATTTTTTCTTCTTTTAATAATATTTCTTTAATTAATGAAGACATTAGAGATATTAAAATTAAAGAAAAAAAATTTAAAATAGTTTCGAATTTACCTTTTTATCTTACTGGTTTTATTACAAGAGATCTTTTAGAAAAGGAATTTAAACCTGACTTAATTACTATAATAATACAAAAAGAAATGGCTGAAAGAATTTGTGCAAATCCCCCTAATATGAGCCTTGCTTCTTTATCAGTTCAATTTTATGGAGCTCCTAAAAAAATTAAAACTCTTCCTAAAAATCATTTTTATCCTCCTCCTAATGTAGCTGCTAATATAGTTAAAATTAGACTAAAAGATTTAAAAGAAGATTATGGTCCTGTTGTTGCTACAAAAGATTTTCAAAAGAAATTATTTAAAATTGCTCGAATAGGATTTAAGCATAAAAGGAAAAAATTAATTAATAATCTTTCAAACGGATTAAATTTAGATAAAAGAAAAATTAAAAAAATTTTTGATCACTCTAACTTAAAAGAGAAACAAAGAGCAGAAACATTAAAAATAAAAAATTGGATTCTTCTTACAAAAGCCTTATTGTAATTGTTGGAAAGACAAAATTAATCTTTGCCGAGCTAAATATTATTTTATTAAGAAAATTAATTATGGTATAATCTGATTAAACACCTTACATTATCTCTGATGCTGATATAGTCTAAAGATCTTAATCAATTTAATGATTGTTCTGCTAAGAATGATGATTTAATTATTTAACAATATGAGTTTAATTAATAATAAAAAGAAGCTTCTTTTTTTAATAGGAATTTTACTAATTATTCCTTTGTTTCTTTTAGCTCAAGAGGTTCCTCTTGAGGTTGCTTACCCTGAATTAGGAGACGGGGTTCAACCAGGCGAAGGAGGTGGTTTAATTGCCTATATTAACTATGTTTATAATTTCCTTCTTTTTCTTGGAGGTTTAATTATTTTTGGAGTTTTAATATACGGAGGATATCTTTATTTTATGTCTGGAGCTAATGCTTCTAAAAAGAAAAAGGCAAAAAAAGTGATTTTTGCTGCTTTTTTAGGAGTAATATTATCTTTTTCAGCCCATTTAATTTTAAATACTATTAACCCTGAAATAACAAATATAAATGTTAGTCAACTTTCTAATATTCCAGGAGAGGACTTAAAAGATAGTTCTTCTGACTTTAAAAAAAGTGATCTAAAAGCTCATGCAATGCCACTTGATTCTGCAATTGAAGAGTTAATTGGAAAAGATGATTTTTTACCACGAGTTAAAAAATTAATTACAGAAGATTTAAAAAAACATATTAACGCTACTTTTACTGTAGAGAAAGAGATTGCAGGACAAGAACATAGACATGGAATTGCTAGTTTTGGAGAATACAATCATTATTTAACCACACACTGTTCTTGCCAAAATTTAGAAGGACAATGTGGTCCACCTAGTGCTTCTTCATTATGTGGAGAACCAAAAGAGAAAAATTGTAAAGCAGTAGAAGGATTTAAGGGAGACGATGGAGAACCAGATCCCTGCCCAGAAGATATAAGAGAAGAAATAAATAATAAGCTGATTGATTTAGCTAATTTTGTTAAAAATGAAGGAGCCCCAAATAGCGAAGATTTTACCGAATTTGAAACTGATCTCAAAACTCTATATGGTAGAATAGAGCAAGAAAAAGCATTATTGCAGAGAAAGCTATCTGCCTTTGAAACCCTTGAATATAGTCTAACAACAGCTGAATGGCAAAAAAACATTGATACAAGTTCTACCTTTTTAAAGAGATTAAATTTAATGTTAAATCCTGAAAAGAAATCAAGTGCAGATAATATAGTTAGCACTTATGAATCTAAAAGACAAATAATTGAAATAGTTCCTTCTATTCTTTCTGATGTTAAGTTTTCTCCTTTAACTTTTTATGAATTATTTTATGATGAGATAGAACCCCCTTTTCAAAAAAAGTTGCTAGCTGAAACTCTTCCTAGTCAAATACTCAGAATAGAACATTTTTCTATTTTAAATAAAATTGAAATTGGAGAGTTAATGGATAAGGTACGAGAAAATTCTATTGTTATGCTTGGTAAAATGGAAAAAATAAGCAATTTAATAGAAGAGATGGAGGGCCAAATAGCTGACATCTCTGAAGGACTTTCCCAATGTAATGATAGTGATTGTGATGTTACTTGTACTTGTATTCCTAACCCACTTGCTTTCTTTGGAGGTCCTCCTTGTATACAATGTTTAGGTGGCTGTAATGGGCAAGCGTGTTCTGGTGCACAAGCAGACTTAATAGAGGTAACAAAAGAATTAGATAAAACAGAAGATCTGTTATTAAAAACTATTAATGACTTTAAAATGGCAGCTGATAAATCTCCTCTTTATTTAGAAAATACAGAAGATTCTCCTTTTGAAACTTTAAATTTAAAAGATGTTAAAAATAAGACTATTCAATGCCAATCTAAAAAGGGGTGGGATTTAATTAGTTGCGAAAAGGCTTTAGATAATCCTTTAGTATCAGAAGGAGGAAAAGTAATAACTTCTTGTCATCCTCGAGATTATTTTTGTGCTGAAACTAAAAGAGTGGTAGATATGGAAAAACCATCATTTTTAAAGCTATATGATCCTGGTTATCTTTCGGACTATTCTACTTCTTCTGAAAATGGTTGTCCTAGTGATTGGGAATGTAGTCAAGAAATTAAAGACAATCAGCAATATCAAGATGCTTCTGCCCCTTTACAAAGATTCTTAACTTGCTTTAGAGAAAAAATTAATAGAAAAAAAGAAGAAAATGAAATAGAAGATACTATTATAACCATAATTAATATTTCTGATCCTAATCTTTATAAAGAAGGGGCATCTTGTTCTTGGAAAGATGGGGGAGAAGATTGCAGTTATCCTTTTACTCAAGAATTATTCAAAGAAAGAGTCTCTGCTCATTATGGGGGAGAAAGATGTCATTTACATATTAAAAAATCTTATGCTGTTCAATTTAAATATGATCCTTTTTATATTGATATTTTAATCAAAGCAGCCAATGAATGTTTAGCCCCTGTAAACGTTAATAGTTCTCCTCCTTATTTAGATATTAGTATAGCAGGAGCTTATAGGTGTGGAGTAGAATAATTTTATCTTTATTAATTTTTTAAAATTATGAAAATGAAAAAAAAGAATAATGTGGAGTAAAATTTCAAAGAGAAAATTAAATACTTCTTTAATTATTGGAGCAATTCTCTGTGGTCTTTTGCTTGGTTTTAATGCTCATAGTTCAAAAATGCCTAGAAAAAAATCTGTTCTTATAGAATTATCTTTTATAAGTCAAAATTTAATTAAAATAAATGAAAATTTAAACAATCTGCTTAAAGATTGTAATTGCAGTAATTCTGAAAGTATTTGTGTGCGAAAAGATAATGCATGTGTTACCGTTGGAAACTACAAGAGCCCATGTGAAAATCCATTAGAAATTGAAATACAAAGAGCAAAATTACAAAAAAGCATACACCAACTTGCTCTTTTAACTCGCTTAGCTAAGACTGAAGACTCTTCTCTTTACCAAGAAAGTCAAAAAATATTCAATATTGCTACAAGCACAATGAAGCAAGTAAAAAAATGTTCTGGGCCTGATGCTTGTAATGGTACCTGTTTTCCTGTTCCTGCAAAAGAACTTTGTGGAAGTCTTGGAGTAACTAGAAGACAAGTTCCATTTAAATTAAATTTTGGAGTTGAGCTTAAAATGGAGGATGTTACAATTAGTCCAGTTGAAATTAGCGAAGTAGGGCTAAGACTTCCTGAAAGTATAGCTACTCCTGATGTTCCTGCTCTTTCCAATATTGAAATTGAAATCCCCGATATAATAATTGATGGATTTGAAGTAAATGCTGGAGCTTTAGCTCATGCAAAAACCCCTGAATCTGCACTATCAATAGAAGCCAAAGACTATGGATCAAGTCCTATTCTTGATGTTAACTCAATTAGCACTCCTCTTCCTTCTCTTCCTAGTTTTAATTTAACCTGTGATAATAGTGGTGCAAATAATATTTCCCATTGTTCTGTCCCTTCTGATATGGATACAACAATAGAAGATGATGGAATTTCAAAGTTTAATGACGTTTCTCAAAAATGTAAAAATCTTTTTACTACAGAAGAAAATATTTTTTATACTAAATCAAATCCTTCTTATGATTTTAAAGGAGATCAATTTGGAATAATGGTAAATGCCGAGCTTAGTGGCGATCCTTACTTTGATGATCAAATCTCCTTATCTCTTTTAGAAGAAAAATCTGGAGAGGTTTGTAAGGGAGATTATGAGGTAAGTAGTTCTGTCTCTCTTTCTGATATTTTAAATAATATTAATCAAGAATTAGATTGTCCAAACTACATTAAAACTCAAGTAAAAGATAATCAATTTATAGCAGAATCTACAACAGCTCAAGAAGGAATGGTTGAGCTTAAAAATGAAATTACTATTAATGCCTCTGTTTCTAGAGGAGGACCAACTAGCACCCTTGTTATTGACTCTGAGACGACTAAAATGGTCCCTGGAGGCTGTTTTAATCCTGATCAAGTGTTTGATACTATCTCCAATAGATGTAACGACCTTAAGGCAAGTAGTCCCTCTCCTCCTGCTTGCAATCTTAATGAAGACAATTATGATTTTTCAGAAGAACAAAAAATAGAAAATGAAAATATATCTTGTGGAGGAGAAACTATTACTAATAGCCCTAATCAGCCTTGGTGTAATGATTCTATTCCTAGTATCCCTAAGATAGAACTGCCTGATTTCCCTGGTTATGAAATAGAGCTTCCTGATTTTGTTCTATTTCCTTTAATAGATATACAACTTCCTGATTTTATTATTGAAGAATTAAAGACACCAGATATTGAGCTTTGTAATTTAAATGAATGTCAAGACATTGCTCCTGATATAACTTTTAATCCTCAATTTCCTAAAATAGCAGCTCCGATAATTGAAATTCCTCAATTTACTGCTCCTAAAGCTCAAATTCAAGTTCAGCTCCCTGACGTTGAAGGGGGAGGAACAGCTTACATTGATGTTAAAATGCCTGAAGTAAGAACTACTTCTTTTAAAGCTCCTTCAATTAACTTAGGAAACCTTCAAGCTCCTGGTCTTGATAATCTTTTTTCATTTGCAGAACCAAAGTTAAACGTTCCCCAGATTGATATTCCAACCCCTCAAATTAATTATTATTTTGAAGGCCCAAGCTTGGAAATTACTCCTGGATTAATTATTGGAACCTTACTTAATGTTTTTAATATTGATCCTACTCAATATAGCTTTTCGTTCTGCTTAGACATCCCTGGGCTGGGCCTTTTAGATCAGCTTGATCTTCCTTTTATAGAACTTGTTTACGAAGATTATATCTTTAGTTGGCCTGCCTTCCCTGAAATTCCAGAACTTGATTTTTGTAGCGATATTAATCAATTTTGTGCTACATCTACCCAAAAATTAGAAGGAATGAAAGAAAAAATAAAAAAGATAGAAGAAACAATAGAAACCCTTGGTCAAGATACCCTGGGAGAAAAACTAGAAGAGCTTTCAGGCGTATTAAGTCAAAAATTAGAAGAAAAAATAGAAGAAAAAATAGGTCTTCTAGAGGATTCTTTATCTCAAGAAATTATAATTACAGAAGATCAATATGCTAAGCTAGAAACTGAAGGAACTATTAAGATCCCCAGTCAAAGAATTAATACTCCTAATATCACAATAGATGAACTTAAAATAGAAAAAAATTATCCGGAAGAAATCCCTATCCCATGGGATACAATAGATCCAGACTTGCAAAGCATGGTTCTTACTGATCCAATTAAATATGAAATTTCTGATATTCCTTTAAGTATTTTAAGCTGGAAAAAAGATGTGGAAATTAATCTTCCTTTCTTACAAGAAATAGATGTTGAAGCAAAAATAACAACCGGAGAAAATCAAGGTTGCATACGTCTTGATCCAAGATCAAGCATGGATTGTAGTCTTAACCAAAAGACTAATGAGTTAAAAAATATACAACAAAACCTTTAAACTATAAATGTTTTCTTTTAAAAAAATTAATAAAATAATACTTATATCTTTTTTTCTATTTTTATTTCTAATTCCATTAACCGTATTAGGAGTTAATGATTTAGAAGTTGATTACCCTAATATAGGAACAGAGGCTCCAGCTGACACTTCAAATCTTCCTCAATATCTTTCTTATGTTTATAATTTCTCTTTCTATATTATTGGCTTTATTCTTTTAGGATCTACTATTTATTGGGGGGTTATGGTTTTAGCTGCAATGGAAAGCGCAGATAAAAGATCGGATGCATTAAAAAACTTAAGGACTTCAGCTCTGGGTGCAGTATTGGTTCTTACTTCTTTCCTTGTTTTAAATTCTATTAATCCTGACATTCTTAATCCAAACTTAAAGGAAATGAACAAATCAGAACTCGGTTTAAGTTCTGGGATTTATTTTTGTAATTATAAAATAAACGATATTGATAAAAATATAAGCAATTATGCTCAAGGATCAAAAGAAGAACGAGATAAAGCAGCACAAGCTCTTAGTGCAAAGTTAAATCCAGGAGATAAAGATAAAGGTTGTATCCACTTAACCTTTTCGGGAAACATTGCCAAAAAAATTAAATTTTCTGATACTAGACCAGGATTACCAGAGCATACTGTTTTTTCTCTTCCTTCCCGAAAAATTACAAAAGAAGGAAGTGAGCCTAATTATATTTATGGTGCTCTCTTCCATGAAAAGGAAAACTTTGAAGGAAGAGCAACCCTTTATCCTCTTTCTGCAGGAAAAGGTACTAGCAAAGAAAATTATTATAAGCCAGATAGTTATGAGCTCAAAATTAAGAATGAAGGATATGAGACTTTTATTCCTAGCTCTGTTACCATTTTTAAAAAGATATCCTTGTCTGAGGACGAAAAAATTGACTCTGAAGTAAAAATTTACCCTTATCCTGGCTATAATAGCACCAGTACTGGAAATGAATCAATTAGTCCTAACCTTTTAGGTGATTTAAATCACCTTGATAATGATTTTCAAACTACAATTTTTTTAGAAGATTTTAAATATAAGGACGAGAAAGGCTATTTTAATAATAATGTTCTATCGATTAAGATTTCTCCTGGAGGCAAATATTTAGTTTTTCTTTTCCCAGAGGATGAAGAAAAAGACGTTGATAGAAGCTATGAAGACGTTTTGATAACTTCTCTTGGGATCTTCGGAGAAATATTAGGCCCTAAAATAATAAATAATAGTAAAACTGATTTAGCTGAAGATTTGTATACAACTATAGACGATAATCGCAACCGTATTCCTGCTATCAATTCAATTTTAATAATTCCAGGGAAAAAACTTAATTAAATAAAATAATGTTATTTAAAGAAAGATTTAACAGCTTAATATCTCTTATCTCAAACCATATTAAAAAATTTAGCCTCCTACTGCTTTTTGGCTTATTTGTTCCTTTTTTAGCTTTTGCTGATTGGGGTCTCGAAACCTTATTCAATGGATTAATATTTGCAGTCCTAAGGTTTATTCTTTGGGTTTCAAAAGGAGCAGCTTACCTTTCTATTGCTTTTTTTAACTATGTAACAAGCCCTGGTTTTATGCCTTTAAGTTATACAAATCCTGCAGGAAACCCTATAATTGAACTTGGATTAGAAATTACTCGTCCTTTTGCTAATTTAATAATTGTATTTTTTCTTATTATAATTGGTTTAGCTACAGCCCTTAACTACAAAGATTACGCTGCTAAAAAATTACTTCCTTGGTTAGTAGGAGCTGCTTTATTAATAAATTTTGTTCCCCTTATTTTAGGAGTTATTATGGATGGGGCTAATACTGTTACTTTTTATTTCTTTGAAAATATTGGAGAAGGAACTACTATTCTTCAAAACAATCTTTTAGATCTGGGGGGAGGATCATTTGAACCCAGTGGTGGAGAAAAGGTAACTCCTTCTCTTCTTTATAGAGCTGTAGTCGCTATTGCCTTTTATGCTTTTGTTGCTTGGACATTCTTTATTTATGCCTTTATCTTTTTTATCCGTTATATATATATTTGGACCTTAGTTATTTTATCTCCTTTAACTTTTGTTGCCGGAGTTATCCCTGCCACAAGAAAGTTGTTTACCAAATGGTGGGAAGACTTTATTCACTGGGCTTTTATTGGTATTCCTGCCGGATTTTTTATTTATATTGGCCTCCAAATGCTTGCTCGAATTCAAGACATACTTCCGAAAATGGCAATAATACAAGCACAAGAATTTGGCAAAGCTAATGAACTACTTATTAACATCCTTCCTAGTATAGTAGTAATGGTTTTTCTATGGTTGGGAAGTAAAGAGGTAAAAAAGTTAGCATCTGATGGAGCAAGCGTTGCAATAGGAGCAGCAGGAGCCATAGCTACAGGCGGTGCCTCAGCTGCAGCATCAGCTGGGAATTGGTTTGGAAAGAAAATAAGATCTTCTAAAGTTGGTCAAGGAGTTGCAAGCAAAGGAGAAAAGTGGGAAACCGTAACAGGGAAGAAAGGTACAAAAACTTTCCATCGCTATGCCACTCGCCCACTTGGTAAAAAAATGAAGGATATTGCTTCTGATAAAGATGATTATCATAGCGGAAAAGAAGAAATTAAAGGAGAAGATCTTTCTGATCAGCTTTATTCTATTCTCCAAGCAACTGGAACAGACAGAGAGGGTAAAATTGCTCAATTTTTGGAAGAACGAGGAGAGAAGGGAAGAAAAATTTTAGAAAAAAAGATAGAAAAAGAGGATATAGTAAAAGTACGTGAAAAAGCTGGAAAGATGGAAGATAAATCTGCAACCAAGAAAATAGATCAATCTTTTGCTAAGATACTAGCTAAGGCTGAAGGAAAGGATGATGATAGCTTATTTAATAAATTTAAAGACATTCTTCACTCACAAACCTCTGAAGAAGCAAGAATCAAAAAAGATGATATAGAGGCTCTTGGAGATGAGATAAAGGATGAAATAGTTAGCGTTAATAATATTACATTGAGTTCGGAAGATATAAAATATGCTGAAAATGCGAAAGAAGACACAGAAGAGGTAAAAAAATCAATAAAAAATCAGAAGATTCAAAAAGCCTTAAGAGGAGTAACAAAGAAAGAAATGAAAGAAAAAGGTTATAGAAACTACTTAGATAAAGTAGTTGATAATGCAAAGAGCGAAGAAGACATTAAAGACCTTAAAGGTACAATAAAAGAAAAGAAGACAATTGAAGCTGTTCATAGATTTTGGACTGGAGACCAAATATCCAAAGGAGTAAAAGAACTAGGAAAAGACTTTCTTGAAAGCTTTACAAAAGGACTAAAATCAGCTGAATGGTACGTAAAAAAAGACTCTACAGGAAAAATGAGAAATATACAGCTCCCCTCTTATCTCATAAGTAATGCGAGTCTCCCACTTGGCACTCCTACTATAAGAGATGAGAACGGTAATGAAATTAATAATAAAAAAGAGTTAAGGGCTATGAGCCAAAACCCAAATACAGGCTCTTCTTCTAGTTCTTCTCAATCTAGTTCTAAGAGTTCTTCTCAATCTAGTGGAGATAATACTTCTAAGAAAAAAACATCGAAGAGACGACGCGCAGCAGGAACTAAAAAATCTAGTAAAACCTCTCGTTCTAGAGGAGGGTTTGGATCATCAAAAAAGAATAAATCAGATGAGAAAGAAGGGGGAAGAGAAAGAGGAACTCTTTGATCGTAATTTTGATTGAATCTAAAAAAAGAAAAAGAGGGAATTTTCCCTCTTTTTTTATTATTTAAGTCCTGCTTTTAGAGCTGCGATAATCCCTGTTAGTCCACTTTCTGCACCTTCAATTTTAATTCTTTCTTCACTTAAGCTGCCTGTTTGAGCACTGATATCAAGCTCTCTTAATTCTTTGATGTATTCTGTCATTTTTTCTTGTACTTCTTCATCTTCTCTAATTTGTTCTCTAATTTTTTCTTGTTTTAGTCCTGTAACTTCTGCGAGCATTGCTATTACTGGCCCAATTAGTTCTCTTGCTTTTTCTAAAGCTTCAAATTGTGCTGCTTCAGAATCTAATTCAGAAGCTTGCTTCTCTATTCTAGCATTAACTACATCTTCTGGTTCATCATAATCTTCAATACTTACACCTTGTTCTTCAATACTAAACTTATCTAGCTGTTCTTTTACCTTTTTTGTCTGTTCTAAGAAGTTTTCCTCTTCTTCTGTCAATTCTTTTTTATCTTTAAGGTTCTCTCTTTTTTGAAAAAGGGCAGCTAATAAGTCAGCAAGTACACTTTCTGCTTCTCTTGTTGTAGATCTTTTTAAAAAACTAGATATTGAGGCTTCTACTATTTGAATAACTTGATCAACACTTCCTGGAGCTCCTCCTGGTCCCTTATATATTATTTGATAGACAGATTGTCTAACTTTTGCTTCATTTCCAGGGGTAGGTTCACTAAGCCACTTATCCCCACCCTCTATTTGAAATCTGAAAAAGGCTTCACTAACAAATGCAGCACCATCTTCAAAATCCATTCTAAGTGGTGCTCCGTCTTTTCCCTCTAGAATTCTTCTTTGATTTTGCCCTAGAGGTACTTGGTTTTTATTCTCATCACATTTCCCAAGAACCGGTAAGATAAAGGCTATACCCGGTCCTAGAATAGAAACTGGATTTTCAAATACTTCTACAACCCATCTTTCTTCTCTTGGAATAGTAGTTAGTCCACTTATCCCAATTAAGGTAAAAATTAATAAGAAGAATATAGAAACTATTGTTTCTCCTAAAATTAAGAGCACCATTCCAGTTAGTCCACTTGCTCCAATAAAGCTTAGTCCTACTTCATATATAATTCTTTCCGTTCCTCTGAAAATAACTTCTTTGACGTCTTCATTTTTTATCCTCTGTTCTTTAGTAATCCCTCCCAAACGGGTGCTAATTCTAATTAGAACAAATAACACAATCCAAATGATTCCAAAAAAGATAGCCGCTCTAATAAACCCTTTTATCAATACATTTGAATTTATCTGGGGGAAGTTCAAATTTAAATCTGGTGTTTGTTTTAATCCTTCTTCAAGGATACCGTTAAAAGAAGTAGGGCCAAGTAAAAAGTTACCAATTCCTATAGCTAAAACTAAAAAAACTAAAACTGCTATTACTTTCTTCATTTCTGCTCCTCCTTTCCCTTATTTTATTTGAGTGTTCTACCTTTTTATACCACAAAAATAAGTTTATGTCAATAAAAAAGCCCCACACTTTTTTTGTATGGAGCTGTTTATTTGCTAGCAAAATATCCTACAATTAATCCTACTAGAAGAATAATTTCAAAGAAGATATCTCGAATATATTTTAAAGAGCCAGAAACGTTAAGCTCTCTTCCTAAATTTGCATAAAGTCTGCTCATTGTTATATCAATCTGATGAATAAATAGCCCTAATCTTATCCTTAATTCATAACTTTTAAAAGAAGCAATTACAATAATGTAAGCAACCAGAAAAAAGATAAGCATCTTTATAAATGAAGTAAAAGATCTTTCTTCATCTTTAAGATAATTTTTTATCCCTATCCAAATAATTAGTAAAGCAATAACGATTCCTACATAAATCATTCTATTTCTCTCCTTTCCTTTTTTGATTTTAATTAACTAAGTTAAAGTATACTATAAAATTAGTTTTTGTCAAGAATTTATTGTTTGCTTTTATTTAGAATGTATAATATTTATAAAATAGTACATAAAACTAATAAAAAAGGAGGCGAAGTATATGTTTACAGTTTGGCTTAAAGAAGATGTTAATTTAGAAGAAGTCAAAGAAAATATTGTAACAAAGTTAGAAATAGAAAAAGATGATTTAACTAATAAGAAAAAAATTATTATTGACAAAGATCCCCTTGCTCTTCCTTTCAATTTGCCAATTCCTAAAAGATTTGTTGATTGCATAGTTTTTGAAGCTAAAATACCACTTCACGAGAGTTTTCACGAAGAAGTTGCAGGCACCTATAAAAGAGAGAAAGATGGAACACTAGCTAAAATAGAACCTAAAGAAGTAGATGTAAGAAAACGAAAGATTTCCATACAGGCATCTACTATTAAAGGCATTGCTGAAACATATTCCTATTTTCTTGGAAATAATTATAGCCTTTTTCATTCAAAATGGACTCGTATTGAAAAACTTTAAACTAAAAAAGCACACACTTAATTTAATGTGTGCTTTTTATCCTTTTAATAAATTATTAAATATAGTATAATTGTTTAAAGAGAGTCTTCATTTAATTAACTTATTATATGACAGAAGAATATACTCAAGAGGAATATTGGGCACTTTTTGATAATCTTCCTGAAGAACTAAAAGAAGCCGTTGTTTCCCCCCAAACTGCTAAGGCAATTAGTAATATTTGTGATAAAAATAACATAGACAATGTTCGAATTGTTGCAGAAATTATAGGAGAAGTTCTTTTAGGGGTTTTATCTCCAGAAGATAATCTTGTTATTGAATTAGAAAAAAGATTAGATATAACTACTAAAAAAGCAAAACAAATAAAAAAAGAGGCTATTATGTTTATCCTTCACCCTGTTAAAAAGAGCTTAGAGGCTTTGTATGAAATTAAAATTGAATCTCCTTCTTTAGAAGCTAAAAATAAAATTAAAAAAGGTTTTTCCCGCGATGAATATAGAGAACCAATTGAATAAATTTTTATGCAATACAACGTTCCACAATTTATTGAAAGAGAATCTAAAATTAATCGTTTTTTAACATTTAAACAATTTATTTATATTATAGTAGCTGTTCTTATCTCTTTGGCTTTTTATAAGACTTTTTCTTCTTTTGGAATAGGAATTTTTGTCTTTTTAATCACTGGAAGCATAGCTCTTGCTCTTGCTTTTGGAAAAATAGAAGGTCTACCCTTAACACAGGTAGTAGTCAATTTTTTTAAATTTAAATCTAATTCTAATGTCTATCTTTGGAAAAAGAAAGAGGTTCCATTTAGAGCTTTTAAAAAAATGGAGGAGGTTAAACCAAAAGAACCAGAAGAAAAAGAAGATGAAACTGGCCTCAAGGTTGCAGGGAAAAGCAAGCTTAGCAGATTAAAAACTAATATTGAAGTAAAATAAGAACCTGCTTACAAAAATACCAAATAGAACTGCATTCCTTATCTCACTCAAAAGCAAGAATTAATTTAAGCAAATTAAATTTTTATGCCAAAATCTTCAGCACAATCCTTTTTAGAAATAGAGCAAATTAAAGAAGGTTTTTTAATTTTAAAAAATAAATCTTTAAGAGGAGTTATAATGACCTCTTCCGTTAATTTTGCTCTTCTTTCACAGCAAAGACAAAAGGCTATTATTAGTCAATTTCAAGAATTTTTAAATTCTTTGGATTTTACTGTTCAAATAGTAATTCAATCTCGTAAATTAAACCTAACTGGTTATCTTGAAAAATTAGAAGAATTTCAAAGAAATGCAGATCAAGAATTATTAAAAGTCCAAATTGCAGAATATAGAAAATTTATAAATACTCTAATTGAAGAACAAACAATAATGACAAAAAACTTTTTAGTTTTAGTTCCTTTTGATCTGCATGGAATTCCAGGAAAAGAGATAAAAAAAGAGCAATTTGAAAGAGCAAGAACTCAATTATGGCAAAGAATGGAATTTGTAGTATTAGGGTTAAGAAGATGTAGTTTAGATTGTAGTCCTCTTCAAACACCAGAATTAATAGAATTATTTTGGACATTACACCACCAAAAGAAAGCTGAAGTTGGTTATTTCCCCGCAATTCCTTCTGAATTAATAACTTAAATTTTAAACAAATGGACATTCCTTTTTTAGATAAAATTTTAAATAAAAAAGAAAAAGAAAGGCTAACTACAAAAGCTGTAAATCTTAAAGATATTATTGCCCCTTCTTCTATTTCAATAGGGTCAGACCATCTTGAAGTAGGAGAAAAAACAGCGAAATCTTTCTTTGTTTTCTCTTACCCTAAATATATTAACACCGGATGGACTTCTCCTTTAATTAATCTTAATCACCCAATGGATATTTCCTTTTTTATCCATCCTATTAATACAGCTGTTATTTTAAAACAATTAAGAAAAAAATTAACACAGATTAAAGCAGAAATAACTGAAAGAAGAGAAAAGGGTTTAATTGAAGACCCCTCTTTAACCTCTGCTCATACAGACATTAAAGAGCTTAGAAGCAAATTACAAACTGCAAGAGAAAGAATGTTTAGATTAAGTATTTATCTTACTGTATATGGTAAAGATACAGCTGAAATAGATAATGTAGAAAATACTTTACGTTCTATTCTTGAATCAAGAATGATTTATGTTAAGCCAGCTCTTTTTCAACAAGAAAAAGGATTTAAGTCTACCTCTCCTTACGGACTAGATCAATTAGGTATACACACTCCAATGAATACTGCTCCTTTGTCTAGTGTTTTCCCTTTTATGTCTTTTGATTTAAGCTCTAACGAAGGAATATTATATGGAGTAAATCAACACAATAATTCCCTTATTCTTTTTGATAGGTTTAGTTTGCCTAATGCAAATATGACTATTTTTGCTACTAGTGGTGCTGGTAAAAGTTATTTTGTTAAGCTTGAAATCCTTCGTTATTTAATGGCAGGAGTAGATAGCATTATTGTTGATCCAGAAAATGAATATAGATTTTTATCTGATGCCGTAGGAGGTTCCTTTTTAAATATTTCTTTATCTTCTCCTCAACATATTAATCCTTTTGATTTACCTAAACCAAGAGAAGATGAGGACCCTCAAGATGTTCTTCGCTCTAATATTATTAATTTAGTAGGACTATTTAGAATAATGCTTGGAGGATTATCTCCAGAAGAAGACTCAATCATCGATAGAGCTTTAACTGAAACTTATGCAGCAAAAGATATTACTGCTGATACTGATCCTGATCTCTGGGATAAACGAGTTCCCTTATTAGAAGACTTTGAAACTGTCTTGGAGGGGATGGTAGGAACAGAAAGCTTACTTAGAAGATTAAGAAAATATACTCAAGGTAGTTATGCAGAATTTTTTAATAACTATACAAATATTTCAACAGATAAGCCTCTTGTAGTTTTTGGAATAAGAGATATGGAAGATGAGCTTCGTCCTATGGCAATGTTTATTATAATGCGCTATATTTGGAATAAAGTTCGCTCAGAGCTTAAAAAAAGAATCTTAGTAGTAGATGAGGCCTGGTGGGTAATGAAAAATGAAAATGGTGCTTCTTTCCTTTTTGGGATGGTAAAAAGAGGA
The DNA here is from genome assembly GCA_964555095.1 of uncultured Candidatus Saccharibacteria bacterium. Taxonomy (GTDB): domain Bacteria; phylum Patescibacteriota; class Minisyncoccia; order Minisyncoccales; family CAYPLZ01; genus CAYPLZ01. Next base: position 43,140 of record CAZKRA010000001.1, read on the forward strand.
AGAAAATACTGGCTTGGTGTAAGCACTATTACTCAAGACGTTGGAGACTTTATGAAGTCAGATTACGGCCAACCAATTATTACAAATTCTTCCCTGCAGCTTTTATTAAAACAAAGCTCAGCCACCATTGACCAAGTTCAAAACGTTTTTAACCTTACTGAAAATGAGGTTCATAGACTCTTAGAAGCAGAAGTAGGTGAGGGCCTATTTTTTGCTGGCAAAAAGCATGTTGCTATTAAAGTAGAAGCTTCTTACACAGAAGATCAAATTATTACTACTTCGCCTGAACAAATTAAAAAAATTAAAAGAGAAAAAAATACTATTTAGCTCGGTTTAATTACAACTCTTCTTTTGGGTTCTCTTCCACTGCTTTCTGTTTTAACATCTTCTCTATCAGCTAACTCTATATGAATAATTCTTCTTTCATCAGCTGGCATCGGAGACAACTTTATACTTTCCCTGCTTAAAGATACATCATTAGCCGTTTCGACGGCTTTTTCTCTTAGGTATTTGATTTTATTTTTTCTATAATTATTTATGTCTAAATTAATATAAAAGCGCTTTTGGAGATCAAAATTTTTTCTTATTAACAATTTCAATAGATGCCTAATTTTTTTTAAATTTTGACCATTTTTACCTATTAATGGTTTTGGCTCTTCAGCTTTTATTTTAATAGGAAGATTGATGCTATCTTCTTCTTCTTTGGGAGTCTCTATTTCAACATCTGTTTCAAACCCAGTTTGGTCAAAAAATTTTTTCGTTATATTTTTAATTTTTCCTAGATTCATTTTTTTTATTTTTATCCTTATTACTTTCTTTCTTATCTTCTTTTTCTTCAGATTCTTCTTCTCCTTTTACTTTCTTATCTTCTTTTTCTAGTTTATTACTCTTATCTTTGGAAATCAAATATTGTTGCCCTACAGAAAACAATATACTCGTTAACCAGTATATTCCAATTGCTGCTGGTAATTTTGTAAGAATAACAAAAGTAAAAATAGGAAATAAAAAGATCATTTGTTTTTTAAATATTGCAGCAAACCCATTCCCATCATCTCCTTTTTGTTTTTTCCCCATCATCATTTTAGTTTGAGCAAATTGTGATACAGCAGCTATTCCTGCAATTATCATATTTGGATTAGATAAATTAAGCCAATTTAAAAACATTGGGTCAATTTGTCCTGGATTAGGAATAAAGTTATAGAGCAAGCTTAATTGTTCGGGTTGAAAGCCATGCCAAAACACCCTATATAAAGCAATTAAAATTGGTAACTGTATTAATAAAGGAAGGCATCCACCAAAAGGATTAACTTCTCTTTTTTTATAAAGTTCCATTATCTTTTCCATCTGCTTTTCTTTGTTGTCTTTATATTTTTTTTGTATTTTCTTTACCTTCGGTTGTATTTTATTTAATGCTTTTTGTGACTTTAAAGATTTTTTTGTAATAGGATAAAATAATGATCTTAAACTAAAAGTTAAAATTATTATTGCTAATCCAAAATCATGACCAGGGATATACTCATAAATTAAAATTAATAAATTAAATAACGGTCGATATAATGCTTGCGTGAAAAAATTAGTAATAAATTCCATAAATTTTAATAAAATAATTTAATTAATTTTAAGGTAAATCAACGCCTCCTTCATGCCACGGATGACATCGGCTAATTCTTTTTATTCCTTTCCAGCTCCCTTTTAAAATACCATATTTTTCAATGGAAAGATAGCAATATTTTGAACAACTAGGATAGTATCTACAATGTCTTTTCCATAACCTTTTGCTTAAAAAACTATATCCTTTTAATATTTTTAACAAAATTCTTTTCATTTGTCTTTTTTTTACAAAGAAAGTTATTTTCTAGTAGAGCTAGAGAATGTTTCTATTTTTTTAAACAAGTTTTCCACAACCTTTTCAGTCTCTTTAAAATTTTTATTTCTAGCTTCTGGCAAAACAATAAATATACAATCTATCTTTTTGTTTTTTAACTTCTTTATTTTTTCTTTAACAATTTCTCTTAATCTTCTTTTTATTTTATTTCTAACCACACTTCTCTTAGATACCTTTTTACTTACTACAATTCCAATTCTAGGAAAATTTAACTTATTTTCATCAATTTTAACAATTAAAAATTTATTTTTAAAGCTTTCTCCTTGTTTAAAAATTTTTTCAAAATCTTTTTTATTTTTTAATCTGTTCTTTTTCTTTAACATAATATTGTATTAATTGTAAGTTATTAATATTATAAGTCAATTCCACACTTTTTCCACAACTTTTCCAAGTTTTCCACTGTTTTTATAGGGTTGTGAAAAACTAATTAAATTGCTATAATTAAAAGTGAAATAGAAACTCGCTTTTGATTAATTATTATCCTGCTAAGAATGATGATGTAATTTTTGAAGAAAGTAAATAGAGCCTCGCTTTTGATACTCGAAGAAAACAATATTAATCCCCTAATTAATAATGGACAAAAAAGAACTCTGGCAAAAAGTTTTAGCCCAAATACAAAATAAAATTTCTTCTACTAATTTTGCTACTTGGTTTAAAAAAACTAAAATAATTTCAAAAAAAGATAAGTGTATAACCATTGCTGTGCCTAACTCTTTCGCTAAAGAGTGGTTAAAGAACAAATATAATGATGATATTAAAAAAATATTAGAGGAGCTTGAAACTAATATTGAAACTATAAATTATACTATTTCAAATAATGCTAATAAAAAAAATAGTAAAAATAAAAAAGACAAAAAAGCAGATTTAATTGGCCAATTAGGGTTTCAAGAGTTTAAAAAAGATAAAGACACTAATTTAAATTTTAAATATAATTTTGATAATTTTGTTGTAGGACCTTTTAATGAGCTCTCTCATGCTGCCGCTTCTGCAGTTAGTGAAAATCCAGGAACTGTCTATAATCCTCTTTTTATTTATGGAGGAGTGGGGTTAGGAAAAACTCATTTACTCCAAGCAATAGGAAATAAAATACATAAAAGTTTTCCTAGGAAAAAAATAAAATATATTTCTTCAGAAAAGTTTACATCTGAAGTAGTTTCTTCTATAAGAAACCAAAAAATGGAGAATTTAAAGATTAAGTATAGGAAAATTGATGTCCTAATTTTAGATGATGTTCAATTCCTAGCTGGTAAAGAAAAAACTCAAGAAGAATTCTTTCATATTTTTAATACGCTTTATGAAAAAAATAAACAAATTATTATCTCTTCTGATAGGTCTCCTAAATCTATTTCTGCCCTTACAGAAAGACTTCGTTCTCGTTTTGAAGGAGGAATGATTGCTGATATTAGTTATCCAGATTATGAAACTAGAATTGCTATTTTAAAAACAAAAAGTAAAGAAAAAGATTTATCTTTTTCTAGTGAAATTTTAGATTATATAGCTACAAATATTAAGAAGAATATCAGAGAATTAGAAGGTGCTTTAAATAAACTATCTGTTTACCAAAAATTAAATAATGAAGAAATAAATCTTAAAAAAGTTAAATCATTGCTTCAAAATTTTATGCAATCATCTAGAAAAAAAGCTACCCCTCAAGAAGTAATAGATGCTGTTATTGATTTTTATGACGTTAATAAAAATAGTCTTTTGTCTTCTTGTCGCAGACAAGAAATAGTAAAACCAAGACAAGTTGCAATGTATCTTCTTAAGAATGAATTAAAATTATCTTATCCTTCAATAGGAAAAAAATTAGGAGGGAAAGACCATACTACAGCAATTTATGCTTATAAGAAAATTTCAAAAAAATTAGAAGATGATGACAATTTAGAAGGTGAAATTACTTTATTAAAACAAAAATTAGCTAGTGCATAAGTTATTAAAAACTTCTTAAAAAAACTATGGAAAATTATAGTATAATATGTTAATAAAATTAGAATAAAACTTATTAACATGTTTGACACTTTTTTTTAAACATAATTATTAACAAGTTTCTAAAAGAATATTTTAACCTTAATATAATTTTAATTAACAATAGTAATAACAATAATAACTTTTTAAATAAATTTAACTAATAATATAATATGAAATTAAAAATTGTTAAAAACAAATTAGAAGATGGATTAAATACTGTAAAAAGAATTACTACAAAATCTTCAACTTTACCTATCTTAAATAATATTTTAATTAAAACCGAAGATAATTTTTTAAATCTTTCGGCTACTGACTTAGAAGTAGGAGTTAGGTGGTGGTCTCTTGCTGAAATAAATAAAGAAGAAGAAATAGTTGTTCCCACTAAAGTTTTATCTAATTTTGTAAATTATCTTCCAGAAGAAACAGTTTCTATTGAGAGAGAAGACATGAATTTAAAAATTGAATGTGAAAATTATAAAACTCAAATTAAAGGTTTAGATTCAGAAGATTTTCCAATTATCCCAGAAGTAGAAAATGGAAAATATATTTCACTTAATAGTGAAGTTTTTTGTGAAGCATTGGATCAAGTAGTTAATATTGCAATGCCTTCTTCAGTAAAACCAGAGATATCTGGTGTTTATTTTTCTTGTAAAGGAGATTCTTTAAAGGTTGTAGCGACGGATAGTTTTAGATTAGGAGAGAAAACAATTTCTTTAGATAAAAAAATAGATAAAGATTTTTCTTTTATACTTCCTCAAAAAGCAGCTAAAGAAATAGTTAATATTTTTAAAGGAAAAGAAAAAGAAATTAGATTATATAATTCTCCTAATCAAGTTCTTTTTGAAAGCCAAATGGAAGAAACAGATCATCCAGAAATTCAACTTGTATCAAGGTTAATTGAAGGAGAATATCCTGATTATGAAGAAATTATTCCTAATAAGACAAAAACTACAATTACTTTAGATCTTTCAGAATTTAAAAAACAAATTAAAACTGCTAGTATTTTTACTTCAGAGAATAAAGAGGTAAAAATCAAAGTAGATCCTAAAAAAAATAAACTTGAATTTACAAGTCAAAATGCAGATTTAGGTGAACATTATTCCTTTATTAAAACAGAAGATATTAAAGGAAAACCAGTAGAGATATCTTTTAATTGTAGATTCTTATTAGATGGATTAAACAATATTAGCACTAACAGAGCAGTGCTTAAGTTAAATGGTGAGTCAAACCCTGCCCTCATCAAATCAACAGAAGAGACAAGCTATATTTACGTAGTAATGCCTATTAAGGCATAGAGTACATAATGATCTTGTCAAAGATTATCTATTTATGTAGGAATGCCTATCAAGATATAAGCACATAATGAAATTATTTTTATGAAAAAATTTTATATTTTATTTATTAGTGGAATAATTGTTTTAATTATTTCTTTTTTATATTTATTTTTTACTTCTCCTCAAATAATAAAAATTTCTCCTATAAACAATCAAAATAAAGTTGATTTAAATTCAAAAATTGAAATTGAGTTTAATAGACCAATAAAAAGAAGAGAGATTAAAATAGAAACCTCACCTAATCTTTACGGAGAGATTTCTTTTAAAAAACCTCTTGTTAAGGATCATCTTTATCGAAAAGTAATTTTTAATCCTGTTTTAGATTTAAAAAATAATGAAAAATATATTGTTAATGTAAAAAATATTAAGGGATTTATTTCTAATAATTCTTCTGATTTTTCTTTTTCTTTTAAGACCGATAAAATCCAAAATGAAACGCTTAATCAAAAAGAAGAAGATAAAATCCAAAATGAAACGCTTAATCAAAAAGAAGAAGATAAAATCCAAAATAAAATACTTAATATTGAATTAGACTGGCAAGATTATTCTTTATCTTGTGAAGCTGCTTCCTTAAAAATGGCTTTAAGGTATAAAGGGTTTAATGTTACTGAAAATCAAATAATGAATAAAATAGGAATTGATCCTACTCCTAAAAAAAATGGAATCTGGGGAGATCCTTATTCATATTTTGTAGGAGATATAGATGGAAAAATATGCTCTACTGGTTTTGGTGTATTTAAGGAACCGGTAGAAAGGGCAGCAAAAGTATGGACAGAAGCAAAAAGTTTCTCAAAAAAGGACATTGATTTTTTAATTGAAGAAATATATAAAGGTAATCCAGTTATAGTATGGGGAGTTCTTCCTGGAAAAAAACTAAGTTATTGTTCTTGGAAAACTAAAACAGGAAAAGATATTAAAGTTTTTAAACAAACCCATGTTAGACTTCTTATTGGTTTTATTGGAGATAAGAATAATCCTAAACAAGTTGTTTTAAACGATCCATTATCAGGTCGTATTTATTGGTCAACTTCGTATTTTTTAGAAAATTGGGGAAAATATAATAGAAGTGGAGTTATTGTAAAATAAAAAAGATTAATTTATTTGAGGGGAGTAAATTGTCCGGGGGTAATGTAATTTGAAAAGGCTTCTTTCATAACTCCATTCCATATTGGAGTAGAAAACATAATACCTGGTTTAGGCTTCATTTCTTGATTATTATTATTTCCTACCCAAACTCCGGTAACTAAGTTAGGATTATATCCTATTGTCCAAGCATCTTTATAATCATTTGTAGTCCCCGTTTTAGCTGCTGTATCAAATTCTTCAATATGAAGATCAGAATTTTCTCCAAACATAGGAGCTCGAGCTTCATTATCAGAAAGAACGCTATTTATTTTAATAGCGGTTTCTTTTTTTAATACTCTTCTTGAAGTTGGAGTATTTTCTTCTAAAATTTCTCCGGTATCTGTAACTATTTTAGATATTGGAGTAGGAGAAACTTTTTTTCCTTCGGTTGCAAAAACCCCAAATGCCGAAGTAATATCTATTAATCTTACTTCGGCCGAACCGAGCGCTAGAGAAAGACCATAATGTTTTGGATCTTTATCTAAAGTTGTAATTCCTATTTTCTTTGCAGTTTCAATTGTATCTTCAATTCCTGCCATTTTATCTAAAACTTTTACAGCAGGGATGTTAATAGATTGAGCTAAAGCATTTCTTAGGCTGATTTCTCCTCTAAATTTTCCATCATAATTCCCAGGTATATATGGTTTTCCTCCATAAATTCCAAAATTAGTTTCTTCATCTATTACAGTCTCACTAGGAGAGTGTCCTTTTGAAAAAGCAGTAGCATAAACAAAAGGTTTAAAAGCAGAACCAGTTTGTCTTCCTGGATATTTAGTAACTATATTAACCTGAGGATCAAATAGACAATTTGAAAAACAACCTTCAGGGTAAGAATCTTTAAAGAAACCTTTTGAGCCTACCATTGCTAATATTTCTCCGTTATTTGGATTAATACTAACTAAAGCTGCATTATATGCTCCAAGATTTTCGTTTTTCTTACTTTGTTCTTCAACGATTTTTTGTGCTTTTTCTTGAAGTTCATAATCTAAAGTAGTGTGAACTTCTAAACCTTTTTTTCTAATAAAAGTTTTTCCATATTTTGATTCAAGATAATCTTTTACATAAAGAACAAAATGAGGAGCACTTATTTTGTTTATTAGAGGCTTAATGGCTAATTCTTTTGATTTAGCTTCTTCTGCTTCTTCTTTGGTAATAAAATGTTCTTGATATATTCTATCTATAACATAATCTCTTCTAATCTTAAGAGCCTCTTTATTATTAGAATAATAGCTTGGAGCTTTGATCATAGCTGCTAAAGTTGCAGCTTCTTTAATATCTAAATCTGAAGCAGATTTATTAAAATAATTTTGACTTGCTGTTTCAACACCATATAAATTAGAACCCAAAGGAATTTGATTTAAATACCATTCTAAAATTTGTTCTTTAGAATGACGTCTGTCTAACTCTAGAGTTAATATTATTTCTTTCACTTTCCTTTCTATAGTTTTTTCAGTAGAAAAGAAAACAGTTCTTATTAATTGTTGAGGAATAGTAGATCCTCCATATAACAATCTTCTTTGTTCAATATTTTTAATTATTGCTCTTGTAATCCCTTCAATATCTATTCCTTGGTGATTATAGAAATTACTATCTTCAGTAGCAATTACAGCATTTTTCATATTATCTGATACTTCAGACAAAGGAATAATTGTTCTTTCTTCTTTACCAGCTATCTCGTAGAGTAATTTACCATTTCTATCAAATATTTTAGTAGATTGATCAAAAGTTTGCTCTGTAAATTTTTCGGGACGGGGAAGGTCTTTTGCATAATAAACAAATAGAGAAAAGAAAAATAGAACTCCCAACAAAAATAGAATTATTCCTGTTTTAAAAAGGAAAAGAAAGATTGTCTTAAGTTTTGATAAAAATTTTATTAACATTTGTTATTTTTACTTTACCTTTTTTTACTTCTTTGTCAAAGCAATATTTTACTTTTGTGATAAAAAAATCTAATATTAAATAAATATTAGTTAAGCTAACTTTTAACCTAAAATATGAAAAAAGATAAAGAAAAACAAATAGAAGAGTTACTTGAAAGAGGAACAGAAAGAGTTATTGAAAAAGATAATTTAAAAGAAAAATTACTTTCTGAAGAAAAATTAAGAGTAAAACTAGGAATAGACCCAACTGGAACTAAAATTCATTTAGGAAGAGCTACTGCTTTATGGAAACTTAGAAAATTTCAAGACTTAGGACATCAAGCAGTTTTAATTATCGGAGACTTTACTGCTCAAATTGGTGATGCTTCTGATAAAAAAGAGATGAGAACAGGACTCTCAAAAAAGGAGATAAAGAAGAATATGGAAAATTATTTAGATCAAATAGGAAAAATTATAGATTTAGATAAGGCTGAGGTACACTATAATTCAGAATGGTTAGGAAAATTATCTGCAGGAAAATTATTAAGTATAGCTAAGAAATTTACTGCTCAACAAATGATTCAAAGAAGAAATTTTAAAGAGAGATGGGAAAAAAGTAAACCAATTGGACTTCATGAAATAAATTATCCTTTATTACAAGGTTATGATTCAGTTCAAATAAAAGCAGACCTTGAATTAGGAGGATATGATCAATTATTTAATTTAAAAATAGGGAGAGAGCTTCAAAAAATATTTAATCAAGAGCCACAAGATATGATGACTATGGAAATGCTATATGGCTTAGATGGTAGAAAGATGTCTACTAGCTGGGGGAATGTAATTAATATTATTGATGATCCAAAAGAAATGTATGGAAAAATTATGTCAATGAAAGATGAGTTAATCTATGATTACTTTAGATTATGTACAGATGTTGATTTAAAAGAAATAGAAGAAATTAAAGAAAAAATAGAAGGGGGGAATTTCAATCCTAAAAAAGCTAAAGAAAAGTTAGGAAGAGAAATTGTAGAAAGATACTATAATAAAAAGAAGGCTAAAAAAACAGCTAAAGAATTCAATAGAGTTTTTAAAGATAAAGAACTTCCAGAAGACATAAAGGAGTTTAATCCATTTAAAGAGATAGAAGAAGAGATTAAAGATGGAAAATTAGACATAATCACCCTTACTTGTGCCTCTGGTATGGCTTCTTCAAACAATGAAGTAAAAAGATTAGTAGAACAAGGAGGAGTAAAAATAGATGGAGAGAAAATAGAAAAATGGAATAAAGAGATTAACTTAGATAAAGAATTTGTATTACAAGTAGGGAAAAAGAAATTCAGGAAAATAGTTCCTGAAAAATAGAAGAACATGGAAAATAGAAAAAGCGGAGAGAGCTCCGCTTTTTGTTTTTGGTAATAGAATTTATTTTGACTTCTTCTTCTTCTTCTTCTTGTCTTTCTCTACCTCTTCAAAGCTTTTAAGGAAAGAAGTCATAGCAAGAGCTAAAGCATCAGCAGCATCATTTGGAGTAGGTTTCTTGTCTAAAGATAATAACTTTTGCATATCCTTTTGAACCTTCTTTTTCTTAGCTCTTCCATAACCAGTAACGGTCTTTTTTACTTGGAGGGGAGTATATGTTTCTAAAGGAAGATCAGCTTCTGCTATTGCTTGGAAAATAACACCTTGAGCTTGACCAACTGATATTACAGTTTTTGCATTTCTAAAAAAATAGAGGCTTTCAACACAAACTAAATTAGGTTTTTGGTCTTTGATTACGTCTTTAACTTCATTATTTATTTTATAGAGTCTTTTCTCTTTTTTTTCTCCAGCCTTTGTTCTAATTGTTCCAAACGTAAGACAAGTAAAGGTTTTCTTCCAAATTTTCTTATCTTTATCAAAATCACAGGCTTTAAGTATTTTTTTAGGCTTTTTAATGTCAATTACGCCATATCCTGTAGTCGCTGTACCGGGATCGATACCAAGTATTCTCATAAAATTTAATAAAATTTATTTAATATTTGAATAGACCTCTTGTACTGCCATATTCTCTTTAAGGGCTTCTACAAGTTCTTCATATTTTTCTTTTTCCTCTTCTTTTAATTCTATCTTATTCTGAGAAACCCAAATTAAAGAAGAGGTATCTACCTCGAAGCCTTTTTCTTCTAATCTTGTTCTTACCTCTCCTAGTTCTTTAGGAGCAGTTATTACTTTTACATCTTCTTCATCTTCCCATTCGAGATCTTCGGCTCCTGCATCTATTATAGCAAGTTCTACTTCATCTTTCGAATTATCGTTTTCTTCTAAATCTAAAATAATTTCTCCCTTCCTTTTAAAGCTCCATTTAACAGATCCTTCTGAAGTAAGTTGTGCATCAAAATCTTTTAAAGTTTTTTTAATTTTAGTTAAAGTTCTGTTTTTATTATCTGTTTCAGTCTCTACTATTAAAAAAATACGACTAAAACCCTCAATTTCAAGATCTACCCGTTGAATTTTTCCATCTTTTAAATTTCCTTTACCTTTTTTAATTGCTTTTTTAATATTATTTTTAGGCATATCTGCTTCCCTTGCTTTTTCAATAGCATTTTTTAACTTCACATTTGTTTTAGGATCATCTCCTCCTTCTCTAACAGCACGAATAATCTTCCGAGACAATTTTGAAAATTTTTTTCCCCGTTTTTGATCTTTTGCTTCTTTTTTTCTCTTTATATTGCTGTAATGACTGTGTCCACTCATAGTATATTTATTTTTTTATCTATTAATAAAACTATTATTGCAGAGATAAAAGCAGTGATTAAAGAAATTAGTAAAACTAAACCAAAATTTCTATATCTAATTGATTTACTACTAGCTAAAGTAAGGTCAATATACTTTTCTTTTTTCTCAGTATACCCCTCACTGTTTTCTTTTTTAGGAGTTCCTCCAATTTTACTGCTAGTTTGCCATTTGCCATTTCTTTTTTCCATAGTTCTTTTGCTTGTATTTTCTCCTTTATACCATCCTTCTCTGCAATCTATTTCATCAATAATATTTTTATTTCTGTTGATTAATGTTAATTTTTCTCCACTGTTTTGTAAAGATCCAGAATAAATCTGATTTGCTTTAATTTCAGGAAGAGCATTATCATCTGTTCTTTCTAAAAGATAGAAAGAACCTGGTTTTAGATCCCCTCTTAAAGCAATTTCTTTATCTCCTAATTTTAAAACCCAACCATCGAGAGAAAGAGTAGTGCTAGAGTTATTATATAGTTCCAGCCATTCATTATAAGTGCTTTCTTTTGTTCCCATCCAAGCTATTTCATTAATAAAAACCCCTGTTGAGGCTTGCATTAGAACAGGAAACAAAAGCAAGAACAGAAATAAAAAAGAGGTTAAAATTCTTGACAAAAGCATAGATGTATATTATAATTCAAAACAGAATGATTCCTAGTTTGAATTAATAATCATTATTTTCTTTGGAAATAATGATTTAGATCTATTTTAATTTAACTTAGAAAATTCAAAAAATGGCTCTCGTACCGGGGACTTTGTGGATCTTTCCGCCTAGAAGGATAACTTGGCTTTTGCGAAGTTACCCCTCGGGAAAAGTCTACCTTTGCGTGTCAGCAATAAGGCTTAAGTCCCCGATACGGGAGCTATTTTGTTTTAAATTTTAATTTTTTGTAACCCTTTCAACCTCTTCTAAGGTTGTTTTTTTATTTAATACTTTAATTATTCCATCTTGATACATTGTAAGTAATCCTCTTTCTAATGCTTTTGACCGTAAAGCTGAAATAGAAGGGTTTGTTAGTATGAAGTCTTCCATTTTATCGTCTATTGTAATAGCTTCAAAAATACCAAGTCTTCCTTTATATCCTGTAAAATTACAATGCTTACAGCCCTCACCTTCTTTTAATTTCATATCTTTTGAAACTTTAGGAATATCAATATCTTTATTAATATTTTTCCTTGCTTCTTTTAATTTTTTATATTCTTCTTCTGTAATTTTTCTTTCTTTGGCGCATTTATCACAAATAGTTCTTACTAATCTTTGAGCGATAACTAGATTAATAGCAGGAGCGATATTAGATAATTTTGCTCCTAGAGTATCTAAACGTGCTACTGTTCCGGCAGCATCATTAGTGTGAACGGTACTAAAAACTAAATGACCAGTTAATGCTGCTTGTAACGCAATTTGAACTGTTTCTTTGTCTCTTATTTCACCAACTAATATTGTATCAGGGTCTTGTCTTACAACAGAGCGAAGTCCTTTTGCGAAAGTATAGCCCTTTTCTTTTTTAACCTGGGTTTGTACAATTCCGGGAAGATGATATTCAACAGGGTCTTCAAGTGTAATAATTTTAACTTCTGGTTCATTAATTTTTTTAAGAAAACTATATAAAGTAGTAGTTTTACCAGATCCAGTAGGCCCAGTAACAATAATCATTCCATTAGGTTGGTTAATTTGATCTAAGAAAAGTTTATAAAGATCTTTTCTTAGCCCTAAATCTTCAATGCTAATTAATTTTTCTGGGTTTAATAATCTAATAACAATAGACTCCCCATATTCGCCGGGGAGTGTAGATGCACGAGTTTCAATTTCGGTAGATTTTAATTTTATTGAAAATCTGCCATCTTGAGGCCGATCTTCAACGTTTAGCTTAAGGCCTGAAAGTAATTTTATTCTAGAAAGTAGCCTGTTATATAGTTTTTTATTAATATATAAAACATCATGGAGAATCCCATCAATTCTAAGTCTTAATTTTACTCTTTCTTCTTCTACTTCAATATGAATATCAGAAGAATCTAAAACAATAGCACCAGCTGTAATTTCCTTAACTATTTTAGTTAATTCTTCATCTGCTTTCTCTTCTATCCTTTTTTTGAGATCAACAACTCCGTTAACTGTTTTTCTTATTTCATCTAAATCTTTTTTTGTTATTGTAATCTCTCCTTCTATCTTTTTAGATCTTCTATTTGTTTGATTGATCATAAAAGGTTAAAATATATAAATAAATTGAGTCGTTGGTGAGATTGTTTAAACTTATCTAACTTCATTAAAAAAGTCAATAGCTAATGAATCTAAAAGGATTATTTAAAGATAAAAAAATAAAATATCTTAGCAATAGTACTAAAGAAACTAAAAAACTTGCTCAGGAGCTTGCCAAAGAATTAGTTAGAAGAAAAAGTAAAGAAAAAAGAGAAGGAGCTTTGATTATTGGTCTAAAAGGAGAGTTAGGTGGAGGAAAAACCACTTTTTTACAGGGATTTGCTAATGGATTAGGAATTGAGGATAAAGTGTTGAGTCCTACTTTTGTATTAATGAAGAAATATAAAATAACAGATAAAAAGTCTATTTTTAATGCCTTTTATCATTTAGATTGTTATAGGATTAAAAACTCTTCAGAAGTAACTGTTTTAAACTTTGATGAATTAATAGAAAATCCAAAAAATATTCTAGCTATTGAATGGGCGGAAAGAGTTAAAGAGAAAATTAAGGACGAAAAAGATAGAATAGAAATTAATTTTAAGTTTATTGATAAAAAAGAAAGAGAAATTAAGATTTCACTTAAATAATGTTATAATTTAAGATTACTTAATCAAATTAATTTTTATTTCTAATAATAATACAATTGGAAGAATAGAATGGACTCAAAAGAAAAAGATAAAATTTTAATAGTAGATGCTAATTCTCTTTTCCATAGAGCTTATCATGCTCTTCCTTCTCTTAAAACTGAAAAAGGAGAAGCAACTGGAGCAGTTTACGGATTCTTACTTGCCTTTATTAAACAAATTAATGATATAAAGCCTAAATATGTAGCTATTTGTCTTGATTTTCCTGCTCCTACTTTTAGGCACAAGGAGTTTAAAAATTATAAAGCTGGAAGACCACCTACAGATGATGAATTAAAAAATCAATTTCCAAAATTAAAAAATTCACTCAAAGCTTTTGAGGTACCTTTTTTTGAAAAAAAAGGATATGAAGCAGATGATTTAGCTGGAACAATTTCTAAAAAAGCTTTAGAAAAAAAGAAAAATTTAGAAGCTGTTATTATTTCTGGAGACAGAGACTTATTACAATTAGTAGATAAAAATGTAAAAGTAGGACTTTTAAAAACAGGAGTAAAGAATTTTACCTTATATGATAAACAAAAAATTAAAGATAAATTTGGAGTTTTGCCTGAAAGAATAAACGATTTAAAAGCTCTTAAAGGAGATTCTTCAGATAATATCCCTGGGGCAAAAGGAATTGGAAAGGTAACTGCTTCTAAACTATTAAATAAATTTAAAGATATAGAGGAATTATATGATAAACTAGAGAAAGAAGAAGTGAAAGAGCTAACTAAAAGGACTCAATCCTTATTAAAAAAGAATAAAGATAAAGTTTTTTTAAGTAAAAAATTAGTAACTATAAAGAAAGACATTGATTTAAATTTTAATCTTGAAGAAGCAAAGCTAGATTATAATAAAGAGAAAGTTCTAGAAATGTTTAAAAAATATAACTTTAAAAATCTTATAAAAAGATTTAACAAAAAAGAACAAAAGAAAACTTTAAAAATGTTTTAAAGATGAAAATTTTAATAGCTTATTATTCTCGCACAGGAGTAATAAAAAAATTAAAAGAAAAGATTAAGAAAAACTTAGAAGGAGATGATCAAATTGACGTAGAAGAGATAAAAACTAAAAAAAAGCATACTTTTATAGTATGGGTATTTAAGAAAATATTTAAACAAAAGTGCAGAATAGAGGAATTAAAAATTAAGAATATTTCAGAATATGATCTTATTTATATAGGATCCCCAAGTTGGCTTGGAGTGCCTTTACCTATTAGAAATTATATTCAAAAAATAGAAGGAATGGAGAATAAAAATATTATTCTTTTTGGAGGTAGTTATTTCCCACTTTTATTAGAAAAAATATTAGGTTTCACCTTTCTTTTAAAGCAAGGAATTGATAATCTTATTGACAATAAAGGAGGGAAGGTATTAGACAATATTATTATTTCAGGATTTTTATATAAAAACGGGTGGCTTGAAGAAAGAGTAGGAAACAAAATCGAAGGATTTTTAGGAAGAGTTAAAATAGATATCTCTTCTATTAAAGAATATTATTTTAAAAAAAGAGAAACTAAAACTGCTTATTTAGTTTTAGGTTTTATTTCTTTTTTGCTTTCCTTTTTCTTTGTTTTTCAAATAATAGCAATATTTTTAGGATGGGACTTTTTAACTTGGGAACAATTTTCTCCTATATTTATTTATTCCTTCTTCCTTTTCCTTATAATGATAGCTACAATAAAAATAAAGGAAGCCTTGCCTTTAATTAAATATATTGCTAGTTGGACTTTAGTTTCTATGACAGCTATTATATTAATCTTTTTAGACATTAGCACCCCTAAAAGTTTTTTAATATTTCCTTTTCTTTTTATTTTATTAATTATGGCTTTCTTTAAAGCCCATGGAACAATTATCTTTACAGGAATACTTTCTGTAGTTTTTTATTTAGCACTTGCTTTTTATTCTTATGAAATTAGTTTTATTACAAATATTATAGGAATAAGTTCTATTGCCTTAACTACTATAATTTTAATTGCATTTATTAAAAGAGAAAACCAGAAATTTAAAAATATTATTAAAATCACAGAAGGATTAAAGCAGGAAAAAGATATCCTATCAATAAAAGTTAAAGCTAGAACAAGACAATTAAAAGAACAAGCAGAAAGACTAGAAGCAGAGAATAAAAAGAAGACGGAAAAACTTAAAGAAAAATTAGATGAGATGAAGAGATTTCAAAGATTAACTATTGGAAGAGAATTAAAAATGAAAGAACTTAAAGAAAAAATAGAAAAATTAAAGAAAAAATTAAAAGAATATGAATCTTAAAGAAGAAATTAAAAAAATAAATAAATTAGAAGGGAAAACTAAAGGAATAGAAATAAAAAATAATTTTAAGTGCATTGAAAGCTTAGAAGGGAAAAAGGCAAGAAAAAAAGTAGAAAAAAAGTTAGATGATTTAGGGGTACTTCCGGATTATAAAAATTATAAGGATTTTAATTGGTATTCAGTCAAAAAAGATGTAATTACATTATTAGTGGCAAAAGAGGTTCTAGGATGGAAAGGAGAAGAGCTAAAAGAACACGGAAGATGTCTAGTAAAACTTTCTTTTTTACAAAAGATCTTTGTAAAATATTTTGTTTCTTTAGAAAAAATGTTAAGTGGCATAAAAAAAATATGGAAAAGATATTTTAATTTTGGAGAAATAGAGTTAAAAGAAATTAATAAAAAAGAAAAAATGGTTAGGATTCAAATTAAAGACTTTGATTTGCATCCTATCTATTGCAAGGTGGTTTTAGGTTATTTTGAAAAATCATTGGCATTTGTTTTGGATACTAAAGAAATAGAAGGAATGGAAACAAAATGTACATTTAGAGGAGATAAATTACATGAGTTTATAGTTAAATATGAATAAAGAAAAAACTCAACAAGAATTAAAAGAAGCAAGAAGGGATCTAGAAGATTTAAAAAATTATATTACCCAAATTACTTCTTTTCTTCCAGTTGCAATCTGTACTACTAGTGCAGCGGGGAAAATAATGGAGATTAATGATGCTTTTAAAAAATTATCAGGGTATAAAGAATTAGAAATTGTTGGAAATTCAGTTAGGGAGATATTTCAAGAAAAAGAAAAAATTAGAGGAATAATTGAAAAACAAGAAGCTAAGGAAAAAGTAGAAAACACTGAAGTTACGCTTTTAACAAAAAGAGGAGGGAAAGTCCCGATTAAATTGTCTTATCGGACAAGAAAAGATACCAATGAGGAGACAATTGGTTATTTTCTTTCTTTAATTGATATAACTGAAAAAGTTGAAGCGGAAAAAAAGTTAAAAGAAAAAGTTGAAACTCGAACAACAGAACTAAGGCATAAGATAAATGAACTTGAAAAGACTAGAGAAGCACTAATGAATATGCTTGAGGATTTTGAGGAAGAAAGGAGAAAAGTAGAAGAAGAAAAGAAAAAAACTGAAGCTATAATTACTAATTTTGCAGATGGTGTTTTAATGGTTAATAATCAAAATAAAATTGCTTTAATTAATCCTAAAGCAGAAGAGCTTTTAGGAGTTGAAACAAAAGAAGTTAAGAATAAAAAAATTAAAAAAGTTAACGAAGTTCCATATTTTGAAAAAATATTTGCCGAATTAGGGAAAGAGATTAAGGCAGTCTTTAGAAAAGAAATTACTATGAACGAAGATTTAATTCTTGAAGTAAGCGCAGTTCCTGTAGTTAAAGAAGAGAAACAACTAGGAATTTTAGTAACCTTACATGACATTACCAGGGAGAAGCGTATACAAAAAATGAAAACTGAATTTGTATCAGTAGCAGCTCATCAACTTAGAACCCCATTATCTGCGATAAAGTGGACCCTAGAAATGTTACTAGAGGGGGACGTAGGTAGTCTTACTGAAGAACAGAAAAAATTTGTGATAAAAACATTTAAGAGTAACGAAAGAATGATTAGCTTAATCAATGACCTTCTTAATGTAAGTAGGATTGAAGAAGGAAGATATCTTTATGAAAGAAAGACAATAGATGTTAAAAAAATTATTAAAAATTTAATAGAGAATCATAAAGAAGATTTAAAAAGAAAAGATATTAATCTTATTTATAAGAAACCAAAAAGAAAGACTAATATCATTGGAGACAAAGAAAAGATAAGATTAGCTATTCAAAACTTAATAGATAATGCAGTTAAATATACTTTAGAGGGGGGAGAAATAATAATAGAGCTTGAAGAAGAAGAAAAAAATATTAAATTTTCTATTCAAGATGATGGAATAGGAATTTCTGAAAAACAACATCCTAGGATATTTAGTAAATTTTTTAGAAGCAAAACAGCAGTAAGAAGAGAAACTGAAGGATCAGGATTAGGCTTATTTATTGCTAAAAATATTATTGAAGCGCATGGGGGAGAAATTTGGTTTGACTCTAAAGAAGGAGAAGGAAGTACATTTTATTTTAAGCTTCCTTTAGGTGAAAAAGAGGATAATTAAATTTGTTTAAAAAATATAGATATAGTATTATTAGAGTACTATGGATATTTTACTAATATTAGTTGCCTTATTTATAGTAGTTAATATTATTCAAACGATTGTAATTCTTAATTACAGACTACTTTTAAAAGGAATCATAATGATTGTTGGGATAGAAGCTTTAGAAATTCCTCTTATTGTTTATTTAATTGTAAATGGAGAAGTGAAAACTTTTATTACGATAGTAATGGTAGAGATTATCCAATGGCTAACAATTGCCTTTCTTTCAATTCAAGTAGGCGATTTCCAAAAAGATAAATAAAGATGAATTTAAAGAATAAAGAAAAACTATTATATTTATCTGTTGTTCCAGTTAATAGTGAAAATTTAATTCTCGGAATAAAAAATTTTATGATTGATAGCTTTATGGGGCTTTCTTTGGAAGGATTAAAGTGGCCTCTATTTCTGTCTTTAATTTTTTCAATATTTTCATTTGCAATAGCTAGTTATTTTATTGTTCGTTATACTAAAGAATTTTATGCAAAAGGGACAATTCCTTCTTCTTGGCAATTTATACTCTGGGGAATAATAGCAATGGCAATTGCAGAAATAGGAGATTTATTAATTTTTTATGAATGGCCTAGAATAGGATTTATCGAAACTAACTTTTTATTAATAATTCCTCACACTATAGGAGGAATTTTAATAGGATACGGAACTTATCTTTTATACAAAGAAATTAAAGATTAAATTATGCCTTTTTTAGAATTACATCTTACAAACCCATTAGAATTTGGAAGTCTTTTTTTTAGTCTTTTTTTAGCGATGATGCATATCCCTATTATAATTGGCTTTGGAACAAGTACTTTTTTAATAATAAAATATCTTAGAAAATATTATGGCGAAAGACCAATTCCGGATGAATGGAGATATTTTTGGTTAGCTATGTTATGGGGAACACTTCATCAATTAATTGAGGTTCCTATTATTTATCAATGGGCAGTTGGAAAAGCATTAATTATTGCCTTTATTTTTATTCAAATTGTAGGAGGCATTTATTTAATTAAAGGAAGCTATCTTTTATCTAAAAAATATCAATAATGTATTTATTAATTAAAAATTAAATATTTGAAACAATGGAAGAATTAATGAAAAATTTAGAAAAAGATGTTCAAAAAATAATTAGAGGGGAAGAATTAGCTCCAATTAGAAAAGAAATGGGAGATAAAGTAGACATAAGACTAATAAGAATGATTATTTTTTCTCTTCAAGAAGCATCAACAGGATATAAGTCAGCTTTAAGATTTGCTGGTATGAAATTGGGAAAAAGAATGGGAACAAATTCTAGTAAGTCAGAAATTTCTTTAACCTTAGAAGAGATTAAAACAATTATAGAAGCTTTTAAAGGAGGGAAAGTAGAGGTTGGAATTTCTGATACTAAAAAACAAGCAACTTTAAAGATTTCTTCTTGTTATTTAGGACATAATACTCCTAATACAGATCAATCTTTATGTTATTTCGAAGAAGGATTTATAGAAGGATATATTGAGGGGGCTATTAAAAAGATAGGAACTTTAGCAGTTGCAGAAAAAGAGAATGGTGTTACTAATGTAAACGTTAATGAGGTAAAATGCTGTGGAAAAGGAGATGAGATATGTGAATTTGAAATTAATTTTAAGTAATAAAAGTTAAAATAATAAAGAATAATGGATAAAAAAATATTAATAGTTGAAGATGAGAAAGTATTATTGAGCTTACTAAAAGATAGACTTAAAAAGGAAGGATATATAGTTTCCACTGCTGAAAATGGAGAAGTGGGATTAGAAAAAATTAGAAAAGAGCATCCAGACTTAATTCTACTCGATATTATTATGCCAAAAATGAATGGAATACAACTCTTAGAACGAAAAAAAAGGGAAGGAAAGATCAAGGATATTCCTGTAATAATTATTTCTAATTCTGGCCAACCAGCTGAAATAAACAAGGTCAAAAAGTTGGGAGCTAATAATTGGTTAATTAAAACAGAGTTTAATCCTCAAGAAGTAATTAGAAAAGTTGAAGAAATAATATAATTGCAAAGGAAGGGTTTCTATTGTAAAATGGTAGAAACAAGGGAATATATATCTCTTTTAAATAATAAAATAAATTGGCTATCTAAGAAAAATGGACAAAAAAATATTAATAGTTGAAGACGACCGTTTTTTAAGAGAACTCATATCTAAGAAGTTAAACGCAGAAGAAGAATATAATATTGTTCAAGCTGTAGATGGTGAATCAGCGATTGAAAAAATTAAAGAAGAACAGCCAGACTTAGTTTTACTTGATTTAATTCTTCCGGGAATTGATGGATTTGAGGTATTAAGTAAAGTTAAAAATGATCCTGAATTAATGAAAACTCCTGTGGTAATTCTATCTAATCTTGGGCAAAAAGAAGAAGTTAATAAAGGGTTAGAACTAGGAGCAATTGATTTTTTAGTAAAAGCTCATTTTACTCCTGGGGAAATAATTAAAAAAGTAAAAAAATTTTTGAAAGAGAATATTAATGAAAAAGATAAAAAAACTGAAGGATAAAGTAAAAAGAACAAAAAATAGAGCTTCAAAAAAGGTACATAACTAATAAAGTGTGTACCTTTTATTTTTAAAAATTAATTAAAATAATTACAAATAATCTAAAATTTATCTTTCCAGCAAATTGTTGGGGAGAATAATTCTTAATAAAAATTAAGAAAGTAAATAAATTTAATTTGTAAAATAAATTTATGCCTGAATTGCCTGAAGTTGAAACAATTGTAAATTATTTAGGAGACAAAATAATTAATTTAAAGATTAAGAAATTTTGGACTGATGCTAAAAAACTAATTCGTCATCCTGATTTTAATACTTTTGAAAAAGAAATAATAGGTAAAAAAATTAAAAAAGTTAGAAGAAAGGCTAAATATATTTTAATTGATCTAAGTGAAGAAAAAACTTTATTAGTTCATCAAAAATTAACTGGGCATCTTCTACTTGGGCACTGGATTTTAGAAAATAGTAAGCCAATTCCAAAAGAAGACAAATTAAAAGATAAAGACAATCAGTACATTCATATTTTATGGTGGTTTGATAATGGCTTAATGATGGGGTTATCGAATTTAAGAAAGTTTGCAGAAGTAGAATTGTGGGATACTAAAAAATTGGAAGGCTTAAAAAAGCTTAAAAAATTAGGACCAGAACCCTTAACTAGTGAATTTACCTTTTCTCTTTTTAAAAAACAATTAAAAGGAAGAAAGAAAAATATTAAAAAATGCTTATTGGACCAAGAAATTGTTTCTGGGATAGGGAACATTTATTCTGATGAGATACTATGGGATGCCAAAATTAATCCTTTTAGAGGGATAAGAGATTTAAAAGAAAGAGAACTAAAAATAATTTTTAAATCTATTGAAAAAATACTTAAAAAAGCAATTGAACTTAAAGGAGAGAGTTTTAGTGATTATAGAATGCCAGATGGAGGGAAAGGAAATTATGATAAGTATAGAAAAGTTTATAAAAAGGAAGGAGAAAAATGTCCCAGAGGAGGCGGGATAATTAAAAGAAAGAAAACAGGAGGAAGGTCGGCTCATTATTGCCCCAAATGTCAAAAATAATATGATACTTTTTCTTTATGGAGAAGATACTTATCGCTCCAAGCAAAAATTA
This sequence comes from uncultured Candidatus Saccharibacteria bacterium, assembly GCA_964555095.1. Taxonomy (GTDB): domain Bacteria; phylum Patescibacteriota; class Minisyncoccia; order Minisyncoccales; family CAYPLZ01; genus CAYPLZ01. The sequence continues at coordinate 64,988 of CAZKRA010000001.1, forward strand.
GAAGAGGTAGTAACTGGATATAAAAAAACCCATGGAAGTGGGCTTAATTTTGAAATAGTTGATTTAAAAAATAGTAGTTATGAAAAATTTAGAAGTAATTGTTCTTCTGTATCAATGTTTGAAGAAAAAAAACTTATTATCCTTAAAAATTCTTTTGAGAATAAAACATTTCAGGAAAATTTTTTAAAAGAAAAAGAGAGATATCTAGACTCAGAAAATATTATAGTTTTTTATTCAAAAAAGAAGGGGGATAAAAGGAAGAAATTTTTTAAATTTCTTAATAACAAAACTAAAAAACAGGAATTTAAATTACTTAAAGGAAAGAAACTTAATAGGTGGATTAAGCAAAAAATAGAAGAGAAAGGAAGCGAGATAACATCAGATGCTTTAGAAAAACTTGTTGAATATGTTCAAAATGATCTTTGGCGGGCAAGTAATGAAATTGAAAAAATAGTTAATTATAAAAATAAAGGGAAGATAAAAAAAGAAGATATATTACTTTTAGTTAAACCAAAAATAAAAACTGATATTTTTAAAACTATTGATGCTATTGCTAATCAAAATAAAAAGAAAGCCTTCAAATTAATACATAAACATTTAGAAGATGGTGATTCTCCTTTATATCTTTTATCTATGATTAATTACCAATTCAGAAATTTAATTATAATCAAAGACTTAAAAGAGAGAGAAGTTGCTTATCCTAGATTTAAAAAAGAAACAGGACTTCACCCTTATGTTATAAAAAAAAGTACTTCTCAAATAAAAAAATTTAATCTTAAAGAGCTAAAAAAAATCTACAATCGAATATTGATTGTAGACCGTAAAGTTAAAACAGGAAAGATAAATTCAGAAACAGGATTAGATCTTTTAATTGAAGAAATTATTAACTATTAATCTTTTTAGCTAGTTGGGATTTTTTTCTAGAGGCTTTGTTTTTAGAAATTACATTCTTTTTAGCGGCCTTGTCTATTACTTTATAAACTTGAGGAAGTTCTTTTTTAGCCTCTTTTATTTCCCCATCCTTAACTAAGGATTTAAAGTTTTTAATCTTTCTTTTTATTTTATTCTTAATATTGAGATTTCTTTCTCTCCTTTTTTTATTTTGTCGTAATGCTTTTTTAGCTGCGTTTGTAATTGGCATTTTAATTTAGATTACTTATAATTTATTCTAAAATTTTGTATTTTAACCATAGCAATAATTTAATACTTCGTCAATAATTATTATTTAATACTATAAAATAATGTGATAAGGTTAGAAAAGATGAAAAAAATAATTAAAAAAATAATCCCAGAAACTTTTATTAATTGGTATCATTTTTGTGAAACTCTAATTGGTGCTATTTTATATGGTTTTCCAGGATATAATAAAAAAATAAAAATTATAGGGGTTACAGGAACAAATGGAAAAAGCACTACAGTTTATCTAATTTCAAAAATTTTAGAAGAAACTGGATTTAAAGTTGCTTCTTTTTCTTCAGTTAAATCAAAGATTGGGGAAAAAGAGGAAGTTAATATGCTTAAAATGACAATGCCGGGACGGTTTATTTTGCAGGAGTTTATTAAAAAAAGCATTAAAGAGAACTGTAATTATATTATTTTAGAAGTAACCTCAGAAGGGATTAAACAATTTAGACATTCTTTTATTAAGTTTGATGGAGCAGTATTTACAAATTTAACTCCTGAGCACATAGAATCACATGGATCTTTTGAAAATTATAAGAAAGCCAAAGGAAAATTATTTGCAATTTCTTCTTTGAATATTATTAATTTAGATGATAAGAATGCTAACTTTTTTATAAATCAATCTCCAAAAAAAGTGATAGGATATACTCTTCAAAAAGACTCTAAAAAGGATTTTCCTGTAATTTCAGGGGGAAAAGAAAAAGTAGATAGCAATAGAATTAGATTTAAAGTTAAAGGCGTAGAAATAGAAGTTCCAATACTAGGAGAATTTAATATAATGAATTCTTTAGCTGCAATAACCTTTGCCTTTTCTCAAAAAATAGGGGTTGAAAAATGTAAAAAAGCTTTAAAAAATATTAAAGGAATCCCAGGAAGAATGGAATTAATTAAGAGAGAACCCTTCCCAGTTATTGTAGATTATGCTCACACTCCTGATTCTCTAGAAAAAGTATATCAATCAACTGATAAGCTTTATAACAAGAAGAAAATTTGCGTTTTAGGTTCTTGTGGAGGAGGAAGAGATAAATGGAAAAGAGATAAGTTAGGTAAGATAGCTAATAATTATTGTGAAAAAGTAATTATTACCAACGAAGATCCTTATGATGAAAAGCCAATTCAGATTATTAATGACGTAGCAAAAGGAGTAGAAAAAGAAAAACTATTAAAGATAGAAAATAGAAAAGAAGCTATAGCTAAAGCAATAAGAATGGCAAATTCTAATAATGTAGTAATAATTACAGGGAAAGGAGCAGAGCCTTTAATGTGTGTGGCTAATGGCAAAAAAATTGAATGGGATGATAGAGAAATAGTCAAAAATAGCTTTAAAAAATTAAAGATTAAAAACCATTATGACTAAGAAATTTATTTCTTAGCAAGTTGAAGACAAGCAATTAACATAGTATTAAAAGAAAAATTAAAGATTAAAAACCATTATGACAATCAAACAAATTTACAAATTAGCAATAGAAAAAGGAATAGAGGCAGATTTTAGAGGAGAAAAAGAGATAAAAGAAAAGATTGAAAGAGCACAAGATAGATATGAAAAAATGGAAGATAAAGAAAAAGAAAAATTTGACAAGGAAAAGCTAGAAAATCCTTATTCTGACACTAGAATTCATTATGGAGAGAAAGATAAGAAAGTAAAGAAAGTTTTAGTTGGGATTGATATTAAAGGGAGCGAATTGCTTTTAGCAGATAAAATGGGAGACATCGATCTTGTAATTTCTCATCACCCATTAGGAAGTGCTTTAGCAGGCCTAGATGATGTAATGGATTTACAAATTGATGTTTTAAAACAATATGGAGTTCCAGTTAACATAGCAGAAAAACTTATTGAAAAAAGAATGTCAGAAGTGGCTAGGGGGGTTTCTTCTGCTAATCATAATAGAGTAGTAGATATAGCAAGATTGCTAGGGATACCTTTAGTTAATATTCATACTCCTTGTGATAATCTAGTAGCTAAGTTTGTAAGAGATAAAATTGAAGAGGGGAAACCAAAATTCATAAAAGACTTAATGGATATCCTTTATAAAATTCCTGAATACAAGAAAGCAACTCAAACTAATGCTGGTCCCGAAATATTTGTTGGTAATAAAAAAAGTAGAACTGGGAAAATAGTTCTTACTGAAATTACAGGAGGAACAGAAGGATCTCCAGAAATTTATGAAAAACTTGCCCAAGCAAAAGCAGGAACAGTAGTAGGAATGCATATGTCAGAAAAGCATAGAAAAAAAGCTAAAGAAGCTCATATTAATGTAGTTATTGCTGGGCATATTTCTTCAGACTCAATTGGAGTTAATCTACTACTTGATCAATTAGAAAACAAAGGAGTAGAAGTAGTTCCTTGCGGAGGACTAATTAGGGTTTCTAGAAATTAAACCATGGAAGGTAAAGAAAAGAAATTTAATCTCCAGACTTTATTTTTTGAAAGTCTTTTGTACTTCTTAACTTTAGGTATTGGCATATATTCTACTTTTAAAGTAAGAAAAATTTTTGAAGAGGAAAAATTTGTAATGCAAGAACCTTCTCTATGGAGGGTTCTTGTTAGCTTTGGGATAATTACCTTAATAATTGTTGCAATATCTTATTTTAAAAAGATGAAAAAAAGTAGGAAAGTAGTTTTTAAAGGAGCTTTTATAATAGCTATTTTTTGGGGGTCTTTATTTTTGTTTAGCTTATATTTGCCTCTTTGGCCTCTTTTAACCTTAGTAGGAGGATTGATTGGATTATGGTTAATAAGTCCAAAAATTTGGCTCCATGATTTACTTATTATATTTGGTTTAGCAGGAGCAGGAACCGCAATGGGGGTTAGTTTTTCTCCTTTAAGTATTGTTATTTTACTTTTAATTTTTTCTGTCTATGATGTTATTGCAGTTTATAAAACAAAACATATGGTAAAGATGGCAAAAGAAATGATTGGAGCTAATGCAATTATTGGCTTTGTTGTTCCTAAAAGACTAAAAGGATTTAAAGAGGATCTTAAAAAAGTAAAACCAGGAGGGCAATTTATGATTATTGGAGGAGGAGATATTGTTTTTCCTTTAGTTTTTTGTGCTTCTCTGACTAATGTAGGATTAACTGAGACTCTTATTGTTTTAATTTTTTCCTATTTTGGGCTTCTTGTAAGCTATATTACTTTTACTTCTCAAAAAATAAAGAAAGCTATTCCAGCCCTTCCTCCTATAGCATTACTTTCTATTTTGGGATATCTTCTAACTTTATTTATTTAAATGAATTTAGTTTATCTTTTTATTTTTATAGTCACCTCCTTTGCACTTAATCAGGTTTGGAGGTCTATTTTATCAAATAGGTTTTATTATTTTTTAATAGTGCCAGGAATGATAGTGCATGAGTTGTCTCATATTCTAGGCTGTTTTTTAGTTGGGGCTAAAGTAAAAGAAGTTAAGCTTTTTTCAAAGAAAGGAGGCTATATTGTCCATAAAAAACCGAAGCTTCCCTTATTAGGGAAAATTATAATTGCTTTAGCCCCGATTATTGTTGGAAGTATTATATCTCTAATGATTTCTAAAAATTTGGGATTAAGTATAACTAATTTTGAAATAGAGAAACTAGTTACTATTAAATTTTGGGTATTTTTTATTATAGTGACCTCTATTCTAATTGAAATGATACCTTCTAAAGCAGATCTTAAAAATGCAATTGGAGGCTTTGTTCTAATTACAGGAATAGGAGGACTACTTTATTGGTTGGGATGGAGCAATCTGTTTTCTTCCTTTATTTCAAATCCTGGAATAGAAAAATTTCTTTTTCTAATGGTTTCTTTAGAGTCTTTTCTCTTAATTTTAAGCTTACCCTTTTACTTAATTAGAGCTATTTTTTCCCACTGTAAATAAGTTACTTTGATTGCTATTAGGACGGGAAATTTTTCCTAATTTTTCTATAGTAAAGTTTGCTTCTTTAAATAAATTTCTTAGTTCTCTTTTTGAAAAAATATGATAATATCTTTGGATTGTTTTTTCTCCTCTTTTCCAAGGATAGTAGATATCTTTAAACCCTAATTTAGTTTTTCCAATTAATCTCAAAAGAGTATATTTCAAAAGTAACTTCTTACCCTTTTTAGTTTCTAAAAGATTCCATACTGTTACTACTAAATTACCATTTGGCTTTAAAACTCTTTTTACTTCTTTCAAAAATTGCAACCTTAATTCTTTAGAAGGGAAGTGGTGAAAAACTGCAAAAGAATAAATTGTATCAAAAATATTATCTTTAAAGGAAAGACTTAAAGCATTTTCTACTTTAAAATTAGCTTTAGGATATTTTTCTTTAGCTATTTTAATTAAATTTTCTGAAGCGTCTACGCCGGTATAGTCAATAGTATTATCAAAAGCTTCAAAAAAACGACCATTTCCACAGCCAAGATCTAAAACTTTATCATTTTCTTTAGTATATTTTTGAATAAGAAAATGCATCTCTTCCCAAATAGAGTATCTTGTTCTTGAAAAATCTTTTGCAATATCGTTATAATCTTTATAAACTTTGTCTAGTAGTTGTTTTGCGTAATTTTTATTCATAAAATAAATAAATGGTTAAAAAAGAAAACAAATTAATAATAGAAGAAATAATTAAAAGTGAAGTTGGTTCTTCAAAAGAGTTAGAAATGGCTAAGAAAAGAATTGCTAAGGATTATGAAATGTCTTTGCCGAGTAATATGAAGCTACTTAAAACTTATCACGAAATGGTGGAAAATAAAAGGATTAAAAAAATGGAATGGATAGAAGATCTTTTACGGTCTAGACCAGTAAGATCTTTATCTGGGATTGTAAATGTTTCTGTTTTAACCAAACCTTATCCTTGTCCTGGAAATTGTATATTTTGTCCTTCTCAAGAAGGTATCCCAAAAAGCTACTTAGATTCTGAACCTGCAGTAATGAGAGCAGTAATTAATAAGTTTGATCCTTACAATCAAACTAAGAATAGACTAAAAGCGTTAAAAGAAATGGGACATCCTATTGATAAAATTGAACTTCGAATAATTGGCGCAACCTGGACAGCTTATCCTGAAAAATATAAAAAAGAATTTATTAAAAGATGTTTTGACGCGGCCAATAAAGAGAAGAGCGATAATTTAAAAGAGGCAATGAAAAAAAATGAAGATACAAAAAGAAGAATTATTGGGATTCATGTAGAAACAAGACCAGACCTGATAGATGAAAAAGAGATAAAAAAGATGAGAGAATTAGGAATAACAGGATGTGAGCTTGGAATCCAAAGTATTTATAATGATGTTTTAGAAAAAAATAAAAGAGGGCATGGAATAGAAGAAACAATTAAAGCAACTAAACTTTTAAAAGATGCTGGTTTTAAAATTAGCTATCAGGTTATGCCTAATTTATTAGGAAGCAGCAAAGAAAAAGACTGGAAAATGTTTAAAGAAATATTTTCTAATTCTACTTTCCAGCCAGACATGATTAAAATTTATCCTTGTATGGTTTTGAAAGGAACAGAACTATATAAAAAATGGAAAGAAGTTAAATTTAAACCTTATTCTAAAAAAGAACTTAAATCTCTTCTTAAAGAAATTAAAAAAGAAATTCCTTATTATGTCAGAGTGCAAAGAATTATTAGAGATATTCCAGTTAAAGAAATAGAAGCAGGTTGTAAGGTTTCTAATTTGAGACAAATAATTCATCAAGAGATGGAAAAAGAAGATTGGAATTGTAAATGTATAAGATGCAGAGAAATTAGAGAAAAATTTGAAAGAGATAAAGAGATTAAACTTTTTAGAATAGATTATGATGCTTCAGAGGGAAAAGAAATTTTCTTAAGCTTTGAAGATAAGGAAAGAGAAAATATTTTTAGCTTATTAAGACTAAGAATTCCTTCCTCTGTAATTAAAAAAGAAGAGCATTATTTTCCAGCTTTAAGTAATTCAGCTATTGTCAGGCAGATTCATACGTATGGCAGGATGGCTTCAATTAATAAAGACAAAAAAAGCTCTCCTCAACACAAAGGTATGGGTAAAAAATTAATGAAAAAAGCAGAAGAGATAGCCAAAGAAGAATTTAATTTAGATAAGATAGCTGTAATTTCTGGAATAGGAGTAAGGGGATATTACAAAAAATTAAACTACAAACTAGAAGATACTTACATGATTAAAGAGTTATAGTATGAAAAAATAAACTTCTTGTGTTAAACTAAATTAAGAAAAAGGTCCTAATAAATTATTAAATTTAATTTAAAAATGGCAGAAGAAGGGAAACTAATAGGAGAAGTTACTCATTACTTTGATAATATTAGTGTTGCAGTTTTAGCTTTAAATAAAGGAACTCTTAAAGTAGGTGATGAAATAAGAATTGCTGGTGGAGAAGACACTGATTTTACTCAAAAAGTAAAATCAATGGAGATTGACCATGACTCTGTTGATAAAGCCAAGAAAGGAGATGAAGTAGCTATTAAAGTTGAAGAAAAAGTAAGAAGTAATTACAAGGTCTATAAGTTATAAATTTGAATTATTTAAAGAGTAGTATAAAAGAAGCCTGATTTACAGGTTAAGTGTATTTATTGATTAAATTATGTGGAGTAAAAATTCTTTTTTAGCTTTATTTACATTTGTTGGAGCAATAGTAGGAGCTGGAGTTTTCGGCTTGCCTTTTGTTGTGGCTAAGGCAGGGATTATTCCTAGTATTTTTTATATAATTATTCTTTCCTCAGTTGCTCTACTCCTTCAGTTGTTATTTGGAGAAATAAATTTAAGAACTAGAGAAAGTCATCGTCTTCCAGGATTTGCTAAAAGATATCTTGGAGAAAGACACAAAAGAATAGTTTCCGTAGCTACAATTACTGGAGCTATGGGTTCTTTGTTGGCTTATATCATTGCTAGTGGTGATTTTCTTCGCATTATCATTTCAACTTTTTCAAGTTTTAATATTTCAGCTACGGCATTAAGTTTCTTTTTTGCATTTTTTCTTTCCATCTTTATTTATAAGGGGATTGAAAGTATTTCTGCAATAGAAACCTTTATTAATATTGGTTTCTTTATTATTGTTATCTTATTATTTGGATCTAATTTTTCAGAGATTCAGTTAAGCAACTTTCAATTAGTTAATTTAGATAATATCTTTTTACCTTATGGAGTTATACTTTTTGCTTTTATGGGTTGGAGTGCTATACCTGCTATAAGTTCTATTCTTAAAAGTACAGAAGAAAAGAAAAGACTTAAAACAGTAATGATGGCTGGGATTGGAGTAATAATGATTCTCTATCTTCTTTTCACTATATCAATAGTTGGAGTTACTGGAACTAATACTACAGAAGAAGCTTTAAGAGGGTTAGTAGGAAGAGTAGATCCTCAAGTTATAGCTTTAGGAGCTTTATTTGGTATATTTGCTTTTGCTAGTTCCTTTTTAATTTTAGGAAATTATTTAAAAAATATATTAATTTATGATTTTAGTATTCCACATTTTTTGTCTTTCTTAATAGCATGTGGAATCCCTATCTTTTTATTTGCAATCGGATTTAGAAGATTTATTAATGTAGTGGGAATAGTAGGAACGGTACTAGGAGTTGTGGAAGGAGCTACAATTATTTTTATATTCAAAAACGCAAAAGAATTAGGAAACAGAGAACCAGAATATAATATTAGCGTCCCTGATTTTATTCTCCATTTAATTATTGTTATTTTTGTAATAGGATTGATTGTTCAAATTTTGTAGGGGTAATCAAAAAATATTCTTTCTAATGATATTGTGTTTATTATAGGAACAATAAGTTAATTTTTAATTAAAAAAATGAGTGCTAAAAAAAGAGTAAAACTTTTAATTTCTGGTAGGGTTCAAGGAGTTGGTTTTAGGTTTAATACTAAAAGGAAAGCAAAAAAACTGAGAGTAAAAGGGTGGGTTAAAAATCTTGATAATGGGAAAATGAAAGCTGTAGTTGAAGGGGAAGAAAAAGATTTAGAGAAATTAATTGAATGGGCTAAAAAGGGACCTTTTACGGCGAAGGTAACAGATACTGATATTGAATTTGAAGATTACAAAGGAGAGTTTAATAAGTTTAAAATAGAACGTTAAGAAATTAATTTTTAAAACTATTATGATTCAAGATTATTCATTTGGGAAAATTAAAATTGGTGGGGAAAGCTATGAAAAGGATGTGGAAGTTAGATGGAATGGGGAAATTTTAGATTGGTGGAGAGAAGAAGGACATAAAGTTAATTTATCTGACATAGAGAGAGCCCTTCAAAAAGAACCAGACTTTATTGTAATTGGTACTGGTAGCTTAGGGAAAATAAAAATAAAAAACGAGCCTAAAAAGGCCGTCTTAAAAGAAGATATTAAATTAGTAATTGATAAAACTTCTCAAGCAGTAAAAGCTTATAACAAACTAAAAAAAGTTGATAAAAAAGTTATTGGTCTTTTTCATTTAACTTGTTAAGTTTTTTTCTTTAACTTTTTGTTTTATTTTTTCTTTTAAAATTTGAATAGTTCTCTCTTTTTTAATTTTTTGAACGACTTTACCATTTTTCATAATTATATTCTTTTCTTTAGCTCCAACTACAGCTAAATCTACAGTTTTCCCTTCTCCTAAACCATTAACTACGCACCCCATAATTGCTATTTTTAAAGGAGTTTTTATATCTGAGGTAAACTCTCTTATTTTTTTAGAAATTTTTATAACATCTAAATCAGCTCTAGCACAAGTAGGGCAACTTATGATACTAACTCCATGCTCTCTTAATTCAAGGCTTTTTAATATTTCATAAGCAACCTTAATTTCTTTTATAGGATCAGTGCTTAAAGAGATTCTAATTGTATCTCCAATGCCTTGATAAAGCAGAGCCCCTACCCCAAGAGAAGATTTAATTGAACCAGCAAATTCTCCTCCAGCTTCAGTTACTCCTAAGTGAAGAGGATAGTCTGTTTTTTGAGAAAGAATTTTATTAGCTTTAATTGTTCTTTTTACATCAGTAGCTTTCAAAGAAACTACTATTTGGTCAAACCCAAATTGTTCTACCCTTTTAATGTTTGAAAGGGCAGACTCAGCCATTGTTTCTGCGTCTACTCCTTCATGTTTTTTCTCTAATTCTTCTTCAATAGATCCACTATTAATTCCAATCCGAATTGGAATATTTTTTTCTTTAGCTAAAGTTACTACTTTTTTTAATTTATCCTTTGGAAAATTACCAGGATTAATTCTAATCTTATCTATTCCTTGTTTAATTGAATCAATAGCTAGTTCTGCTGAAAAATGAATATCTGCTATTAAAGGAATATTAATTTTTTCTTTGATTTCTTTTAGTTTTTGAGCTGCCTTCTTGTTTGGGACACCAACCCTTATAATCTCGCATCCTGCTTTTTCTAGTTTTTTAATTTGAGCTACAGTTTTTTCTATATTACTTGTTGGAACATTTGTCATTGATTGGACTAGGATTGGATTATTTCCACCAATTTTTTTATCTCCTATTTTTATAACTTTTGTTTTCTTTCTTTTCATTTTTTTTAAATTAATATCAATTAAGCTTAGATATTATTTACTTATTTTTTTATAATCTTCAAAGTTTTCTTTAAGATATTTTTTAATTTTTTCAACTTCACAGTCAGGGGATGAAGTTCCAGAGACTACACCTAAAGTTTCTATATTTCCAAAACCCTCCTCTCCCAACGCTTCAACAAGTTCTTGTTTAATATTTATCCACCAGATCTTTTTATTCTTATCTTTGGCCATCTGAATTAATCTACTAGTGTTAGCTGATTTTTTGGATCCGATTACTAAAATTCCTTCTGCCTTTTCAAAAATTTTTTCTAATTCTTTTTGGCGGGAGACTACTTCTGGGCAAATTGTGTCCTCCCATTTAAAATCATCTATTTTTTCTTTTAATATTCCTATTATTTTTTCAGCTTTTTGGTGGTCTTTTGTGGTTTGGATTAAAGCAGCAGCTTTTTTAGGGGGATCTAATTTTTTTGCTTTTTCAATATCTGAAATTATAATTGAACTATTTTCAGTATAGCCATCAATTCCTTTTACTTCAGAATGTTCTTTGTCTCCAATAATTATTACTTGGTAGCCTTCTTTATAAAATTTTTGAGCTGTTTTTTGAACTTTTTCTACCAGAGGGCAAGTAGTATCTCTTAATTTAATATTCTCTGGAGTTTTAGTAGGAGGGAGTCCATGAGCTCTTATAATAACAGTACCTTCTTCTGCTTTATCAAAGCTAGAAATTGTCTTTCCTCCCTTTTTATTAACCTCACTTATTACTAATTCATTATGGACTATTTCACCTAAAAACTGGACTGGTTTAGGATCATTCTTTAAGGAGTTCATAGCTATTTTAATGGCTCTTCTTACTCCAGAACAGAAGCCCATATGTTTTGCAAATAGTATTTTCATAGTTAAATTATTTCAACAAGTTGAGAGATTGTCAAATTGAACCTTTTATCTTTTTGTTATATTATACAAAAACATGACTCAAGATGAAGCTTTGACAATTTTGAAAATGGGATACAATGTTTTTCTAACTGGACCTCCGGGTAGTGGGAAGACACACCTCTTAAACCGCTATATCTCTTATTTAAAGAGGGAAGGAGTTAAAATGGGTATTACTGCCTCAACTGGGATTGCAGCTACCCATTTGGACGGTATTACAATTCATTCTTGGTCCGGATTAGGAATAAAAGAAGAATTATCGGAAAGGGATTTAGAGAAAATGGCAAAGACCCCTTATCTTAAAAAAAGAATTAGAAATACTGATGTTTTAATTATTGATGAAGTTTCAATGCTTCATGATTATCAATTTGATTTTATTAATAAGATATGTAGGGCTCTTCGCAATGATCCTCGTCCTTTTGGTGGTCTTCAAATAGTTTGTGCAGGAGATTTTTTTCAACTACCTCCTGTTACTAAAAAAAGAAAAAATCCTAGATTTGTTACTCTTTCTCAAATTTGGAATGAAATGGATATTAAAATTTGTTATTTAACAGAACAGCATAGACACCAAGAAGCAGAACTTAGTAAAATTTTAGGGGAGATTAGAACAAACAATGTTACAAAAAGTTCAATTAAAACTCTTTTAAAGCAAAAAAAGAAAGAATTTGATTTAAATATTAATCCTACAAAACTGTATACCCACAATAGAGGGGTGGATATGATAAATAGTAAAAAATTAAACCTAATAAAAGAAAAAAGTCATTCCTATACTTATCAAAAAAAAGGACAAAAACGGTTTGCTAATTTTTTAATTAATAATAGTATTGTTCCTAAAAAACTTGTTTTAAAAGAAGGAGCTGTAGTTATGTTTATTAAAAATAATTTTGAGAGAGGTTATGTTAATGGAACCTTAGGAAAAGTAGTTGGATTTGAGAGGGGTAACCCAGTGGTTAAAACGACTTCTAATAGGAAAATTTTTGTTGAAAGAGAAGAATGGAGAGTAATAGAAGAAGGAAAAGAGAAAGCAAAGATAATACAATTTCCTTTAAGGCTAGCTTGGGCAATTACTATTCATAAAAGTCAAGGGATGAGTTTAGATGCGGCTGAAATTAATTTATCCAAGGCTTTTACTCCGGGCATGGGGTATGTTGCTCTTTCTAGGGTAAAAAGCTTAACTGGTTTAAAACTAGTAGGATTAAATAAAACAGCGCTTCAAGTAAAACCTGAAGTAATAGAATTGGATAAAAAATTCAAGAAAAAATCAAAAACAATTCAGAACTATATTAATAATAGCTCTTCTCAAGAGATAGAAGAAAAAATCAAAAAACAATTTTCTTGACAAAAGTGATTTTTGGAATAGAATAAAAGTAGAAAATAGCTTATAGTGTTATTTAAGTATGAATTATAATTCTCTTCAACTTAATTGGAGGAAAAAAGAAAAGTCGTTGCTCTTTACTTTACCAACGCTAACCACTGGTAAAGTTTTGTGTGGGGGATAGCCTAAAAAAGGTTTTAATTATATTTTTTCAAAAATCCCCTTTAAATAAAGGAGATTTTTAATTTAAATTATGAAAAAAGAAAGAGTATACTATTTAACTGAAAAAGGATATAAGAAACTAAAGGAGGAATTTGAACAATTAAAAAAATTAAAACTTGCTAAAACAAAGGAAGGATCACCTGAGGTTTGGCACTCAGAGGATATTAATCCAGACTTTATTGCGTATAAAGAAGATCTTGACTTTTTAGATAAAAGACTTTCTGAATTAGAAGAAGTTTTAAAAAATGTAGAAATTATTAAAGCACCTCCTAAGAAAGAGAGAGATATTATTAAATTAGGTGCTACTGTAAAAGTTCAAGCTAATAGCAATGAAGACGAATTTAAATTAGTTGGAACGCTAGAAGCAGATCCTACACTTGGTAAAATTAGTAATGAATCCCCAGTAGGTAGAAATTTATTAGGACATAAAGTAGGAGATAAGGTGATAGTAAATTCTGCTACTGAAACTATTTATAAAATCAAAGGTATTAAATACAATTTAGATTAGCATGGAAAAACAAGATTTAGAGGCTCTAATAAATTTTTCCACTCAAATTGGAAAGCTAAAAAGAAAGCAGAGAAAAGGGTGGGTGGTTTGGCACGATATTGATAATTCTGAATCAACCTCCTCCCACATTTTTAGAACTACACTTTTAGCTTGGGGTTTAGGTCAGGAGCAAGAGGATTTAGATACTGATAAAATAATCAAAATGGCTCTGGTTCATGACCTTTGCGAAGTTTATGCAGAGGATGAAACTCCTTATGCAGTTTTATTACCTGAGGATAAGGATTCAGAGAAGATGAAAGAAATTTTAAAAAAACATCCTCGGATTCAATCTTCTTTAAAAGATAGAAAGAAGCAAAAAAAGAAAAAATTTAAAAATGAACTTGAGGGGATTGAAAATTTAATTTCTGATTTACCTCAAGACTTAAAAAAAGAAGTAAAAAATATTTGGCTTGAGTATGAAAAGAAGCTAAGTAAAGAAGGACGATTTGTTAAACAAATTGATAAGCTAGAGAATCTTCTTCAAGGTTTAGAGTACTGGAAAGAGCAAGGGCAAATTCAGAAAAATCTCTGGATTATGGATGCTAAAGAAAGAATTGAAGATGAAAAACTCCAATTGTTTTTAAATGAGATTGATAATGAGTTTTCTAATAAAGAACCTGAAAATGAAAAGTATAGAACTTTTGTTAAATTTTTTATTAATTGTGGGATATTAAAAAGAAAAAAAAGAAGAGGGTGGACAGTTTTACATGACCTTAAAGATTCTGAAATTACAGCAGATCACGTTTTTAGAGCTACAGTTTTAGCTTGGATATTCGGTAGGAAAGAAGAAGATTTAAACTTAGAAGAAGTGATTAAAATGGCTCTGGTTCATGATCTTTGCGAAGTTTATGCTAAAGACGAAATACCTTATGAGGGGTTAGTAGACGAAGATACCAGTAAAGAAGAGAAAGAAAAAATTAGAAAGAAAAGATCTAGAACCCAATATACAAAGGAAGAAAGAAAGAAAAGATTAGAAGAAAAAACAAGAAAAGAAAAAGAAGCTCTAGATAAACTTTTAAAAGATTTACCAAAAGATTTTAAAATTAAAGCGAAGCATCTCTGGCAAAATTATGAAAACAAAAGAACGAAAGAAGCAAGATTTGTAAAACAGATTGATAGATTAGAAAGCCTAATTCAAGCTTTAGAATATTGGAAAGAGCAAGGGCAAATAGAAAAAGATTTATGGCTTTCCGCCTCTAGCGAATGGGCTACTAATAAAAATTTAATCAAGGCAATTGATATTTTAAGAAAAAAATATAATTAAAAGGAATTTCTAATTGAAGCTATTCCGATTGGGAGCAACAAAAATTTTAGCTTAGAGCCTCTCTTTTAAAGAGAGGGTTTTTTTATAAAACTTTAAAAGGATTTTTATGAGTGGTATAATATAGTTAAGAAAACAATTAATAATAAAAAATAATATGTACAAAAAATTAGCCTTATTTTCAATAATTACCTGTTTAATTTTCTCTTTTGCAGGACCTGTTAATGCTCAATTTGGATGGCTACCAAAAGCTGGGATAGGCCCAGATAGTAGTTTCTATTTTATGGATCAATTAGGAGAAAAAAT
>CAZKRA010000001.1:80303-117927 GCA_964555095.1 uncultured Candidatus Saccharibacteria bacterium
CTGGGATAGGCCCAGATAGTAGTTTCTATTTTATGGATCAATTAGGAGAAAAAATAGGAATGTTTTTTGCTTTTTCTGCAGAGAAAAAAGCAAAAAAATTTCTTAAATATGCAGAAGAAAGATTAGCTGAAGCTAAAGAACTAGCAGATGAAAATAAAGAAGAAGCTCAGGAAGCAGTAGAAAATTATGAAAAACAACTTCAGAAGATGGAAAAGAATATGGAGAAAGTTAAAAATAAAGAAAAAATTGCAGAAAAAGTAGCATCTTCTACAGCTAAACACTTTGATGTTTTACAGCGAGTATCAGAAAGGGTATCAGAGGAAGCAAAAAAAGGAATTCAAAATGCAATTGAAAATTCTAGAAAAGGACATTTCCAAGCAATAGATAGTGTCTCAAAAACTAACCCTCAAAAAGCAGCTGAAATAACTTATAGAGTGACAGAGAAAAAGATTGAACAAATTAAACAAAAAATAGAAGAGGGAGATACAGAAGGATTAGAAGAAATTGTGCAAGAATACTTTGAGTATGGAAAAGGAATAAGTAAATTAAAAGACAAAAGTGATTCTTTGTCTGAGCTATTAATAGAAAAAGAATTAGAATTAATTGATAGATTAGATCAGATAGAAGAAGACGCAAACAATAAAGAAGAAAAAATTAGAAATATTATTGAAGAAATTAATTTAGAATTTAAAGAAAAAATAAAGGAGGAAATTAAGAGTATTTCTCAGAGTAATCCAGGCAAGGCAGCAGAATTTAATATGGAAATTTTAGATTCAAAACTAGATAAACTTGAAAAGAAAGCTGGAAAAAATCAACAACAAAAACAAGAATGTAGAAATAGATGCGAAGTTACTTGTCAAAAAAGAGCTACAAGTGAGTGCGTAGCAGAATGTAAGGCATTACCTGATTGTGGAGAGAATGAAGAGTGCATGGCTACTACTACCCAATTATGTAAACAAGCCTGTAATTCTGGAGAGGAAGCTTGTGTAGGCCAATGTGTAGCAGCTTGTAGCCGTCAACTTAATAAAGATTTTGAAGATGAAGTTGATGAAGTAGAGAAACAGTATAAGTTTGGAGAAGAAATTTCATCCATTGCTAAAGAAGTTGGTAAGGATGTAGAAAAAGTAAAAGAGATTACTAGGCAAGCTACTTCTGTCCACCTTCAAGTATTAGAAAGAGTTATGGAGAAAGCTCCTCAAGAGGCACTACAAGGATTACAAAGAGCTAAAGAAGCTTCTCAACAATTTAGACAGAGAATAGAAGAAGATATGGGACAAGGAGAGACTGAAAGAAAAAGAGCAGAAGAGAATGAAGGTGAGGAGAAAGAAGAAGAAAGCCAAGGGCCAAATATGGGAGCTGGAGCAGGCCCGGGAACTTCTACTGGAGCTAATGAAAATTGTAAAGATTTATGTGGTGATGGAACTTGTCAAAAAGTAGTCTGTATGGCCATTGGTTGTACTTGCCCTGAAACTCCAGAAACTTGCCCTCAAGACTGTGAAACAGCAGATCAATCTACTTCAAGTCAGTAAGCGTTAATTTAATAGAAAAAATTAAGCAAAGCTTGTTACTTTAATTAGGGCAAGCTTTGCTTTCTTAAAAACTTAAGAGAATGAAAACCCCAAAGAAACTTATACCCAACAGAATAGTTAAATATTTAATCTTAAGTGATATATTTTTCTGGATGGGATGGGGTTTACTTTCTCCAGTTTTTTCTATTTTTGTAGTTCGACAAATTCAAAACGCTAATGCCTTTACTGCAGGAATGGGAATATCTATTTTTTTAATTGCTAGATCTTTAATTAGAACTCCAAGCGGAATTATTTTAGACACTTTAGTAAGCGAAAAAGATGATTATTTTGTTTTAGTAGTTGGCATGTTTATTACCTCGCTTATTCCGCTTGCTTTTGTTTTTGCAAGCAAACCAATCCATCTTTATTTTCTTCAGGCAATTAAAGGATTGTCTTTAGGGGTAGTGCTTAGTGCTTGGAATGCAATTTTTACCCGACATATTGATTCAGGAAAGGAAGCTACCCAATGGGGCTTAGACTCTACTGCTTTAGGTTTAAGCGCTGGAATTTCTGGAATAGTTGGTGGCTGGCTTGTTACTAAATACGGATTTGATGTAGTCTTTGTTCTAGTAAGTGTTTTAGGAATAGTAGGAAGTGGAATTCTCCTTTCATTAAGAGAGGAGATTAAAGGAGTTTTTGATAATGGTTTTCATGTTGATTTAAGAAAAATATTTAAAAATGATCAACAAGAAAATAGCTAAAATTTTTAAAGAAATTGCAGAATATTTGGAAATGGAAGATGTCCAATTTAAGCCTCAGGCTTATCGTAAGGCCGCTTTTTTAATTGATAATTTAGATCAAAACTTAAATGAAATTTATCAAGAAGGAGGAGAAAAAGCACTTAAAGGTCTTTCTGGGATAGGTGAAAGTATTGCGGATAAAATCATTGAATATATTAAAACTGGAAAAATAGAATATTATGAAAAATATAAAAAGAAAGTTCCAATTGAATTTGACGAATTAACCTCTGTTGAAGGGATAGGCCCTAAAACGGTTAAAAAATTATGGAAGGAATTAGATATTAAAGACTTAGAAAGCTTAGAAAAGGCAGCTAAAGATAAAAAAATTAGAGAGTTGGATGGATTTGGAGAAAAATCAGAAAAGAATATATTAGAAGGAATTGAATTTGTAAAAAGTAGTAAAGGAAGATTTCTTTTAGGCGACATACTTCCTGTGGTTGAAGAGGTTAAAGAGAAATTAAAAAACTTAGAACAAGTTAAAAAAGTTGATGTCTGTGGGTCTGTAAGAAGAAAAAAGGCTACTATAGGAGATATAGATTTTCTTGTTCTTACAGACAATCCTGAACCTGTAATGGAATTTTTTGTTTCTATGCCAAATGTAGTAAAAGTTTGGGGTAAAGGAAAAACTAAAAGTTCTATTCGAACTGAACAAGACTTTGATATTGATTTAAGAGTAATTCCTAAAAAAAGCTATGGGGCAGCCCTTCAATACTTTACTGGATCTAAAGATCATAATATTAAAACTAGAAAGATTGCAATTAACAAGAGACTGAAATTAAGCGAATACGGAGTATTTAAAAAAGAAAAAAGAATTGCAGGAAAAACAGAAAAGGAAGTTTATAATGCAATTGGATTACCTTTTATAGAGCCAGAGCTAAGAACAGATAGTGGGGAAATTAAGGCAGCTAAAGAAGATAAATTACCGAAATTAGTTAAATTAGAGGATATTAAAGGAGATCTTCATTTACATTCTAATTGGAATGGAGGAGATAACTCTATTGAAGAAATAGCAAAAGCTGCAAAAGAATTGGGATATAATTACATTGGTATTAGTGACCATACTAAAACTTTAAAAATAGAAAATGGATTAAATGAAAAACAACTTGAAGAGCAAAGAAAAGAAATTAAAAAATTAAACAAGAAATTAAAAGGGATCACTATTTTACAAGGAGCAGAAACTAATATTTTAAAAGATGGAAGTATTGATATTAAAGATAATGCACTAAAGAAATTAGATTATGCAATAGCTGGAATCCACTCTCATTTTAAAATGAGAGAAAAAGAAATGACAGAAAGAATTATTAAAGCAATGAGCAATCCTAATATTAATATAATATCTCATCCAACTGGTAGAATTCTTAAAAGAAGAGATCAATATAAAATTGATCTTGATAAATTATTTAAGTTTGCTAAAAAGACTAATACGGTCTTGGAAATAGATTCTTTTAAAAAAAGACTTGATTTAAAAGATGTTAATATTAGAAAAGCGAAAGAAGCAGGTGTTAAAATGGTAATAGATAGTGATGCCCATAATATTATTCATTTGAAATATATGGAGCTAGGAGTTTTTCAAGCTCGAAGAGGGTGGGCAGAAAAGAAAGATATAGTTAATACTTTATCTTTAAAAAAGCTGGTTAAATTATTTAAATAAAATGAAAAAAGAAAAAGATTTTAGTAAAAACGAAAAATCAGCTGGTGCAATAATTAGAAACAGAAAAGGAAAATATTTACTCTTGCACTATCCTGAAAGACCTCCTCGCTCAAGGGAGAGGTATTGGGGGTTAGTTAAAGGGCATATTGAAGAAGGAGAAAAGGAGCTAGAAACTGTAAAAAGAGAGACTGAAGAAGAAACAGGGATAGATGATTTAGAGATAGTAGATGGCTTTAAAGAGGAAATTAGTTATACTTTTCAGACTGAAAAAGATAAAATTTTTAAAGATGTAATCTTTTATTTAGCTAAAACAAAAACTGAAGATATAAAATTATCTCATGAGCATATAGGTTATAAGTGGGCAAGCTTTAAGGAGGCAGTGGAAACGCTTACCTATAAAGAGAGCAAAGAAATTTTAAAGAAAGCTGAAAACTTTAAATAAAAAAAACGACTCCAAGATGGAGTCGTTTTTTGATTAGAGTAGTAATTTAAATTATTTAGTCACTTTCTTAACTATCTTTTCAAATACTTCGAAATGATCTTTTGCTAGCGTTGCTAGCATTTTTCTATTTAATTCAATATTATTCTCTTTTAAATTATGAATAAATTTACTATAAGTAGTATCTAGCATTCTGCAAGCTGCATTTATTTGAGCTTGCCATAATTTTCTAAATTCTCTTTTTTTTCTCTTTCTGTCTTTGTAAGAATTTTCTCTTGCGTGTTGGAGTGCTTCTTTAGCTTGCTTATACTTATTTTTTCTACCCCATTTATAGCCCTTAGTTTCTTTAAGGACTTTTTTTCTTCTCTTGTTTGCTGTTTTCCCTCTTTTAACTCTAGGCATAATGGTTAGTAATTAAGAATTTTTTTAATATTTTTAGCTTCCTTTCCAGTTATTTCAACCCATTTCTTTAATTTTCTTTTTTTGTCACCACTTTTTTTAGTACGGAAATGATTTCCCCCGGTTGGCCTTCGGAGAACTTTTCCATTCTTAGTGATCTTAAATCTTTTTTTAACAGACTTTCTTGTTTTTGGTTTTCCCATGATATTTTAAATCAGTTTAATTTATTTTTTTCTAATTATCATTAAAAAACGAGGCCCTTTCTTTTTTAACTCTTTTTCTGCTTCTATTTCAACCTCTTCTTTTACCATGTCAAGGAATTCTTTAATCTTGTCTTTTGCATGTCCTTTTAAAGCATTCTCTCTTCCCCTCAAATACATTTCAATTTTAACTTTGTACCCTTTGTTTAAAAAACGGATAGTTCTTTTTGCCTTTGTCTTTAAATCGTGACTGGTAGTTTTAAATTTAAATTTAATAATTTTTAAAGTTCCAGTCTTACTTTTTTGCTTTTGCTCTTTTTTCTGTTCTCTGTAAAGATATTTTCCATAATCCATTATCTTGCAAACAGGGGGATCAGCTTTTTGGGCTACCTCTACCAAATCTAGTTTCTTTTTTTTTGCTTTCTTAATAGCTTTTTCAAAAGAAACTATTCCGACTTGTTCGCCTTCGGAGTCAATTAATCTTACTTTATCTGCGTTAATTTTTGAGTTTACTCTAGGTTTTTTAATAATTTTATTAAATTTAATTTATTACTTAATGTGGAGATGGAGGGAATCGAACCCTCGTGTAGAAAGCTTTACTAAGACAAGTTTACAAGCTTTGACTGTTTGGTGGGTTATAGATTGAAGACTAGAAAACAGACAAAATGTCTCCAACCATGATTAGCTATAATTTCGGTCATTTCCCACTAATCAGAAGAAGGACCTATCTCGCATTTTTGTCATTTATTACCTCTAGCGAGAATGAAGGCAATAAATGGAGAATGCTTAAGCGTAAGCTAAAGCAGGTTCTCTATTAAATGTTAATGTTTCAGCATTTAATATTTTCCTCAAAGTTTTATGAGATTTGAGGACACTCAGCTTGCCTCTCTTAGCTCGGTTTTCTATCGAGGCCATTACATCCCCATTTGTTTAAGTTCCCGAGCTTGTTCTCTTTCTAAATCTTTTCTTCTCTTTTCTTCTCTTTTATTTTTCTTATTCTTTCTTTTAGCAATTCCTATCTCAAGTTTTAAATATCGTCCCTTAGTATATACTTTTAGAGGTACTATTGTCAAACCCTTCTGTTCAGTCTTTCCAATAAGGTATTTTAGCTCAGATTTTTTTAAAAGTAGCTTTCTTATTCTTTCTGACTTATAATCCGGAGGAGTATTTTTTGGCTGGTAAGCTGGAACATTTGCTCCAATTAAATATGCCTCTCCGTGTTTGATTTTAACATAGGAGCCTTTTAGGCTTATCCTTCTTTCTTTTATAGATTTTACTTCTTGCCCGTTTAATACCATACCCGCCTCGAAGCTTTCGAGAATTTCATATTCGTGGTATGCTTTTTTATTCTTTACTAATACTGGCATTCTAATTTAATTTTAACTAAGAAAAAGAATAAAGTAAATTAATTTAAGACTTGTTGATGCTATTATTTTTTATAACTTTTTTCAAGTTTAAATTTAAGTTGAAAAATACTACCTAAAATGATAGGTTAGAAGTACAAAATAAGGACCTGACTGACAGAAATGCTCAGCCAGAACCTTCTTTTCTCGCTTCGCTCGAAAACAAAGTAAAAAAATTTAGTAATTATGAAAAGAGACTTTCCTAAAGAAGAAAGAAAAATATTAGATTTTTGGGAGAAACACAATATTTTTGAAAAATCAATCCAAGAAAGAGAGGGTGGTGAAATTTTTAGTTTTTTTGATGGACCTCCTTTTGCAACTGGATTGCCTCACTATGGCCATATTTTAGTTACTACAATAAAAGATGCTGTCTTAAGGTTTAAAACTATGCAAGGGTATAAAGTTCCACGAAGAGTGGGATGGGATTGTCATGGACTTCCAATCGAAAATTTAATTGAAGATGAATTAGACTTAACAACTAAACAAGAAATAGAAGAATATGGAATGGAAAAGTTTAATAAAGCATGTGGAGATTCAGTATTTAGATGTGTAGGAGAATTTCAAAAGACTTTAAGAAGAGTAGGAAGATGGGCTGATTATTCTGATTCTTACGCTACAATGGATCCAGATTATACAGAATCTGTTTGGTGGGTTACAAAACAACTCTATGATCAAGGGTTAATTTACAAAGATTACAGAGTAAGTCCTTATTGTCCAAGATGTGGAACTCCACTTTCTAATTTTGAATTGAATCAACCAGGAGCTTATAAAGAAATAGAAGATGAATCAGTCTATATTAAATTCAAACTAAAGGATGAAAAAAATACTTATCTTCTAGTTTGGACAACAACTCCTTGGACTCTACCAGCTAATATTGCAGTGGCGGTTGGAGAAGATGTTGATTATATAAAAGTTAAAATTGATGATGAGTTCTATATTTTAGGAAAAGAGATGGAAGAAACATTAGAAGGTTATGATTATAAAGTAGTTGAAAAAGTAGACTCTAAAGAATTAGAAGGAAAAAGATATGAACCACTTTATAAAAGAGAACTAGAAAAACCAGGCTACAAGGTAATTAAAGGAGAATTTGTTTCTTTTGAAGAAGGAACTGGTCTTGTTCATATATCTCCAGCTTTTGGTGAAGAAGATATGAAATTAGGAAAAGAAGAAGATTTACCTATAGCAGTAACTGTAGATCTGGAAGGAAAAATCAAAAAGAATATGGATATTCCAGGAGAAGGCAAATTTGTAAAAAGTGCAGATAAGTATATTAAAAAGGATCTTAAAGAAAGAAATCTTCTTTTTAAAGAAGAAAAGATAAGGCATAATTATCCTCATTGTTGGAGATGTGACACTCCTTTGCTTTATTACCCAATTGACAGCTGGTATGTAGAAGTGACAGCTATTAAAGATGATTTAGTTAAAAATAATAAGGAAAAAGTTCACTGGGTCCCTGAACATTTAAGAGAAGGAAGGTTTGGAAATTGGCTAGAAGGCGCTAAAGATTGGTCTTTTTCCAGAGATAGATATTGGGGAGCACCTATTCCAATTTGGGAATGTTCAGAATGTGAGCATAGAGAAGTTATAGGAGGAAGAGAAGATCTTAAAGAGAAAAAATTTAGTGATAATAAATATTTTTTCCTTCGACATGGAATTACAAATTATCAACTTGAAAAACCAGATTATACTTATGAAGATCATTTTGGAGAAAATATTGATTTATCAGACAAAGGTAGAGAAAAAGTTAAAGAGGTAGCTCAAAAATTAGAGAAAGGCGATATTGATCTAATTTACGCTTCAGATTCTTTAAGAACTAAACAAACTGCTGAAATAGTTGCAAAAGAATTAGATATTGAGATTAACTATGATAAAAGATTAAGAGATACTAACTTAGGAAAATTTCATGGCAAAAAGAAAGAAGAATACTATAAGGCTCTTCCAAATATTATTGATAGATTTAAAAAAGCTCCTCAGGATGGAGAAAGCTGGAATGAGGTGAGAAGGAGGGTTTGGGATACTATTTTAGAAATTGAAAAAGAGAACGAAGATAAAAATATTTTAATTGTTAGTCATGCCAATCCGCTCTGGTTATTAAAAGGAGCCTTAAAAGGAGCACCAAATAAAGAAATGGTTGATAAAAAAGAAGAAGAAAAAATAGACTATATTGAACCAGGAGAGCTAAATGGACCTTTTGAGTTTACAAGATTTCCTTATAACAGAGAAGGTGAATTAGATTTTCATAAACCATTTATTGATAGAATTAAATTTGAATGTCCAGAATGTGGAGAAAAAATGGAAAGAATTGAACAGGTCTATGATTGTTGGTTTGAATCCGGATCTATGCCTTATGCTCAATGGCATTATCCTTTTGAAAAGAAGGAATTTGTAGAAAAAACTTTCCCGGCAAACTTTATTGCAGAAGCTGTAGATCAAACTAGAGGCTGGTTTTACACCTTACATGTTTTAGCTACTGCTTTAACTCAAGAAGATACAGGATTAGGAAAAGATCAACCTGCTTATAAAAATGTAGTTGCTAATGGATTAGTTTTAGGAGAAGATGGTAAAAAATTATCTAAGAGCAAAAAGAACTTCACTCCCCCAGATAAGGTATTTGAAGAGTATGGAGCAGATGCTCTACGTTACTTTTTACTATCTAGTACTCAGATGGGAGAAGATTATATCTTTTCTAAAGAAAGAGTTGAAGAATATTTTAAGAGAGACATATTAACTCTTTGGAATTGTTATAAATTCTTCAACATTTATGTTGATCAAGATTTTGAAAGCTCTGAACTAGAATTAGAAAGTGAATTAGATAAATGGATTCTTTCCAGATTAAATACTTTAATTAAAGATGTAGAGAAATGGATGAATGATTATCATTTAACTGAAGCTAGTAGGCAATTTAAAAATTTTATTGATGACTTTTCCAATTGGTACATTAGAAGATCAAGGAGAAAGCTTCAAAAGCCAGAAAACGATAAAGAAAAAGAAAGAACAGCCAAGATCTATTACCATATTCTTTTGAACCTTTCTAAGACAATAGCTCCATTTTTACCTTTCTTAAGTGAAGACCTATACCAAAAACTAAATGGGCCAAAAGAATCAGTTCATTTGGAAAACTATCCTAAAGCAAATGAAAAATTAATAGATTCTGAGCTTGAAAAGAAGATGAAAAAGGTAAGAGAAGCAGCTAAAAAAACACTTTCGGTTAGATCTGATAAAGGCATTAAAGTAAGACAACCCTTAGCTAAATTAGAAATTAGCAGTAGTAGTATTCTTAAGGATGAGAAAGAATTATTAGGAATATTAGAAGATGAAATTAATGTAAATGAAATAAAATTTGATGCTAGTTTAGATAAAGGGGAAGTAAATCTTGATACAGAAATTACAACTGAATTAAAACAGAAAGGTATTGCAAGAGAAGTAATTAGAAAGATTCAAAGAATGAGAAAAAAAGCAGAGTATCAACCTCAAGATAAAGTTTCTATTTATTTCAAAGGAGATGGAGAAATAGAAGAAATTTTAACTAATTTCTCTAATTATATTAAAAAAGAAGGTAGAATTGAAAACTTTTCTTTAGGAAAGGAAGCTAAAAACTTTGACGTAGAGAAAGAGTTTAAAATAAAAGAGAAAGGACTCTGGGTTGGAATAAAAAAGAAAAAGTAGGATGAAAAAACATTTTAGAACTCAAGGTATTTTTTTGAAAGAAACTCCCCATAGAGAAGCAGATTACTTTTTTATAATTTATACAAAAGAGTATGGTTTGATCAGTGCTCTAGGAAGATCAATTCGAAAAATTGATTCTAAATTAAGAGGAGGAGCTCAACTATTTTATCTCAGCGATATAGAATTTATTGAAGGGAAAAACTACAAAATATTAGTTGATACTTCTACCCTTAATAGATTTGAAAATATTTTAGAAAATGTAAATAGGTTAGGCGTTGCTTATAGGATTTCAGAAGTTGCAACTAATTTTATTAAAGGAGAAGAAGAAGACAAAGCTTTATGGAATCTATTTCTGAAAAGCTTTAAAGGACTAAATAACAAAGAAATTAATCCTAAGATTCTATTTTTCTTTTTCTTATGGAATTTTTTAAGTCTTTTAGGTTATCAACCTCAACTTAAAAACTGTGCGGGATGCGGAAAAGAGCTAAAACCAGAAGGATTATGCTTTAGTTTTCAGGCTGGAGGTGTTGTTTGTAAAAATTGTTCTGGTAAAATAGACAAAGAGGTTAAAATAAATCCAAATATAGTAAAGATAATTAGATTATTTTTAAGGCAAAAATTAGAGATTCTTTCTCATATTAATATCCCTAAAGATAATTTAGATAATTTAGAAGAAATATCTAAAAAATATCATCTTTACATTTTAGAAAGTACAAGGTAAATTTAAAAAAATATGTTTAAAAAAATAATTACAATTTTAATAGTTTTACTTTTAATAGTTGGAGGTATTGGTTTTTGGTATCTAAACAGGAATACTTATTCAAAAGAGATATTAAAGATCGAAGTTTTAGGGCCAGAAAGAACGAAAGTAGGAGAGGAAATAGAATATATTGTTAAATATAGAAATAATGGAAATGTTAGGTTAGAAGATCCTAAGTTAGTTTTTGAGTACCCTCAATATGCAGAAATTCCAGAAAATAGAGAAAAAAGAGTTGAATTATCTTCAAAAGAAATAGGAGACGCAATTTATCCAGGAGAAGAAAAAACTTTTCGTTTTAAAACAAGGCTTTTTGGAAAGAAAGGAGAAGATAGAACTGCAAAAGCTTCTCTAACTTATAGTCCAAAAAATTTAAATTCAAGCTATAAATCTGTTTCTAGTCTTACTACAATAATTGAAGAGGTACCACTTTCTTTTGAGTTTGATTTACCTTCCAAAGTAGAGTCTGCTCAAGAATTTACCTTCCAAATCAATTATTTTTCTAATATTGATTACCCAATTTCAGATCTTGCTGTAAAAGTAGAGTATCCTGATGATTTTGAATTTATTTCAGCTGAACCTACTGGGATTGAAAAGACTACTTGGAATATTGGATTACTTAATAAAGCTGAAGGAGGAAGAATTGAAATTATAGGAAACTTAAGAGGAGATGTGGGAGATAGAAAAATTATGAATGCGAAATTAGGAATCTGGAGAGAAGATGATTTTGTTCACTTAAAAGAGATTACTAAAGGAATTGAATTGATTGAACCTTCTCTTTATATCACTCAGCAGATTAATGGTAATCCAAAATATGTAGCTAGTCCTGGAGATATGCTTCATTATGAACTTTTCTTTAAAAACATTGGAGATGATCCTCTAACAAAAGCATTTTTGATTTTTAAAATGCAAGGCGATGCCTATGATTTATCTACTTTAAAATCAGACAAAGGAGATTTTGGAGAAGGAGATAATTCTATAATTTTTGATTGGAGAAAAGTATCAAAGCTACAATTTTTAGAAGCTAAAAAAGAAGGAATGGTTGAATTTTGGATTGAATTAAAAGATGACTGGGGAATGGAAGGAGAAAACGATAAAAATCCAATACTTACAAACCAAATTTATTTAAGTCAAGTAGAAAAAGAATTTGAAATTAAAGTAAATACTAAAGCTGAATTAGTTCAATCAGCTTATTCTGAAAAACCAGAAGACAGTATAATTGATGACGAAGAAATATTTGAAAATAGTGGCCCACATCCTTTAGAGGAAGGAGAAAGCAGTACCTATACTGTAGTTTGGGAATTAAAAAATTATTATAATGATTTAGAGAATACAATTATAAAGGCTACCTTACCAGAAGATGTTGAAATGACAGGAAATATTTATCCAGAGGAAGATGGCTTAACTTATGATTCAGATAGTAGAGAATTGGTATGGGATGCAGAAAAAGTAGAGGCTGGCACAGGATTTACTGAAGATTCTAGGAAAATAGCTTTTCAGTTAGAAATTACCCCTGAAACAGAAAAAAGTGAATACACTTTAATTGAAAAAGGAGAGATTAAAGGATCAGATCAATTTACAGAAAAAGATATTGAACAAAAAACTAAAGAGCTAAAAGTAAAAAATTAAAAGAAAATGCAAAATGACTAACTTACTTAAAGAAATAATATCTTTATGCAAAAGGCGAGGTTTTGTCTTCCCATCATCTGAGATTTATGGAGGATTTAGTTCTTGTTATGACTTTGGACCTTTAGGAGTAGAAGTTAAAAGAAATATTAAAAAAAACTGGTGGAAGCAAACAGTGAGGCTACATAAAGATGTAGTAGGATTAGACTCTGGGATTTTAATGTCTCCTAAAATTTGGAAAGCTTCAGGGCATTTATCTGCAGGTTTTGCTGATGAACTAATGGAATGTAAAGAATGCCATAAGAGATTTAGAGTAGATAAAATTGATTCAGATACTTGTCCTGAATGTGGAGGAGAATTTACAGAACCAAAACAATTTAATTTAATGATGGAGACCTATACTGGGCCAATTCAAAATGAAGATTCTAAAGCTTATCTAAGACCAGAAACTGCTCAAGGAATCTATATTAATTTTAAAAATGTAATGGATTCTAGAAGATTAAAATTACCTTTTGGGATAGCTCAAATAGGTAAAGCTTTTAGAAATGAAATTACCCCTAAAAACTATATTTTTAGAACAAGAGAATTTGAACAGATGGAGATGCAATGGTTTTGTGATCCAGATGATGCTGATATGTATTTTGAATATTGGAAGAAACAAAGATTAAATTGGTATTTAGAATTGGGAGTAGATAAAGATAAGCTTCGTTTTAATGAAATTGAAAAAGAAGAAAGAGCTCATTATGCTAAAAAACAAATTGACCTTGAGTATAAGTTCCCATTTGGTTGGCAGGAAATTGAAGGAATCCATAATAGAGGAGATTGGGACCTATCTAACCATTCAAAGCATAGTCATCAAGACTTAAAATATCAGGATAAAGAAAAGGATAAGGAATATTATCCGTATGTTATTGAAACTTCAGTTGGGGTAGAGAGATCCTTTTTAGCTTTCATGGTTGATGCTTATCAAAAAGTAGAAGGAGGAAGAGATGAAAAGAGTAAAAAGAAACAAGAAAAAGTACTCAAGCTTCATAAAAAATTAGCCCCAATTAAAGTAGCAGTATTTCCTTTAATTAAAAAGGAGCAAGACTTAGTCAATAAAGCTAAAGAAGTTTATGAGAAATTAAAGTTAGATTTTAGCACAGAGTATGATGAAGCAGGATCAATTGGAAGAAGATACAGAAGACAAGATGAAATTGGAACTCCTTTCTGTGTTACTTGTGATTTTGATACTTTAGAAGATAAAAGTGTTACTATTAGAGATAGAGACACTATGGAACAAGAAAGAGTTAAAGTTAAAAACCTTAAAGAAATTTTAAGAAAAAAATTAAGAGATAATCACCCTAAATACTTTGATGTACAAAAAAACAAAACTAAGTAATGGTTTAAGATTAATAACTGTTCCTAAAAAAGGAACAAAAGCAGTTACTGTTTTAGTGTTAGTTGGAGCTGGATCAAAATATGAGATAGAAGAGCAAAAAGGAATTTCTCACCTTTTAGAACATATGTTTTTTAAAGGAACTAAAAAGAGACCTTCTCCCTTAGAAGTCTCTAAAGCCTTAGATGGTGTAGGAGGATCCTATAATGCTTTTACTGGGGAAGAATACACTGGTTATTATGCTAAAGTTGAAAAATCTCAATTAGAAACTGCAATTGAATGGGTTTCTGATATATTTTTAAATTCTACTTTTCCAGGAAAGGAGATGAAAAAAGAAAAGGGAGTAGTTATTGAAGAGATTAATATGTACAATGATATTCCAATGGAAAATGTTAGAATTCTATGGCCTAAATTATTGTATGGAGATCAGCCAGCTGGTTGGAATATTGCAGGATCAAAAGAATCAGTAAGAAATTTAGAAAGAAAAGATTTATTAGGATACAAAGAAAATCAATATGTTGGCTCTAATACAATTGTTTGTATAGCTGGGAATATTGACAATGATAATGCTAAAAAATTAACTAAAAAATATTTTTCACCAGTTAAAAAAGGAGAAGCTAAAGACAAGCTCAAAGTAAAAGAAGAACAAAAAGAACCTCAAATACTTTTACAAAAACAAAAAACAGATCAGACTCATTTTTGTTTAGGAGTGAGAGGTTATGATATTAATAGTTCTAAAAGATATGCCACTCAAGTTTTAAGTAATACTTTAGGAGGAATGATGAGTTCTCGTCTTTTTGTAAAAATAAGAGGAGAATTAGGATTAGCTTATTATGTTAAAACTAATGCCAGCTCTCAAACTGATACTGGTTATCTTTTAACTAGAATTGGAGCAGATAATAAAAAGGCTGAAAAAGCAGTAGAAGCTGTTTTAGGGGAATACGGAAGGATTAGAGATGAAGGAATTAAAGATAAAGAATTAACCAGGAGTAAAGAAAATATTAAAGGAAACATGGCACTTTCTTTAGAATCATCTGACAGATTAGGTTTCTTTTATGCAAAACAAGAACTGCTTAAAAATGATATTGAGACACCAGATGATATTTATAAGGAAATTGATAGAGTAGATCCTGATGAAATTAATAAAGTAACAAATGATATTTTCCAACCTTCAGGACTTAATTTAGCAATGATAGGCCCTTTTAATAAAAAAGATAATTTTAAAAAAATATTAAATAAATTTTAAAATTATGAGCGAAGAAATTAATAAATTAGAAATTACTTGGTCTTCTTTATTTAAAGTTGGATTAGTTGGAATTCTTTTTTATGGGGTCTATCTTCTTGGAAATTTAATTATTTGGACTCTTTTTGCATTTATTATTTCCCTTTTGTTTAATCCTGGAATTAAATTCTTAGAAAGATTTAAAATTCCGAGGGTTTTATCTGTCTCTCTTTGTTTTTTAGGATTTTTTGGGATTTTTGGATTAGTAGTTTATCTCACTGCCCCTCTTTTTATTAGTGAGATTAAGCAATTTTTTAATTTATTCCCGCACTACTTTACTAAAATTTCTCCTCTTTTAAGAGAATTAGGATTTAAAGCATTTGAAGATATTTCTACCTTTCAAGTCTATCTTGAAGAGACAGTAACTAAAGCCTCTTCTGATATCTTTAGTGCAATTGTAGTCTTCTTTGGGGGCTTGTTTTCTACTTTATATACTCTTACTATAGCTTTCTTTCTTTGCTTGGAAAGAGAAATAATAGAAAAAGGTGTTGCTTTATTTTTTCCAAAAGAAAAAGAAAGCTTTGTTTTAGAAATTTTTAAAAAAGCTCAGAAAAAAGTTAGTGCTTGGTTTGGCGCCACTCTTCTTAGTTGTTTATTTATTGGTGTGGCAAGCTTTATTGCTTTAACTATATTAAATGTAAAGTATAGCTTTATTTTCGCTCTTCTTGCTGGTCTATTTTCTTTTCTTCCTGTTATTGGTCCAATTGGAGTAGGGCTTTTGGCCTTTGTAGTTGTTGCCCTTGACTCTTTTGTGAAAGCATTCTTTGTTCTTTTAGCCTTTGTTTTAATACAACAAATTGAAGGAAACATTGTAAAGCCTGCTTTAGCAAAGAAATTTATTGGAATTCCAATTTTTATTGTTTTAATTTCTTTAACAGTTGGTGGAACTTTATTTGGAATAATGGGAGCTTTTCTTGCTATTCCAATGGCTGCTATAGCTTATGAATTTATGGGAGACTTTTTAAAAGAAAGAAGAAAAAATGGCTAAGATCTATATTATCGCAACTCCAATTGGAAATTTAGAAGATATCACTAAAAGAGCACTTCGAATATTAGAAGAAGTTGATCTGGTTCTATGTGAAGACACAAGAACTACTCAAAACTTATTAAATCATTTTAATATTAATGCTCCCACTGAAAGCTATTTCCAACATTCCTCTATTTCTAAAATTGGTAAGATTTTAAAAAAATTAAAGAAAGGACAGAATTTAGCTTTAGTTACAGAAGCAGGAACTCCTGGAATTTCCGATCCTGTTTTTAAATTAATTAAGAAGATTGTTGATAAAGAGATAGAAGCAGAAATTATTCCTATTCCTGGAGCTTCAGCCTTAAGTGCTACGGCAAGTGTGTGCCATTTTCCAATGAATAGATTCTTATTTCTAGGATTTCCTCCTAAAAAAAGAAAAAGAAAGAAGTTTTTTAAACAGATTAAAAAAAGGGATTACCCAGTTATCTTGTATGAATCTCCCTATAGAGTTTTAAAAACTTTAAAAGAAATTAAAAAAATAGTAGGAGAAAGAGAAATTATAGTTGCTAGAGAGATAACCAAGAAGTTTGAAAATATTTATAGAGGAAAAACAGATCAAATTATTAAAAAATTAGAAAAAGCAGAAGGAAAGACAGAAGATAAGATAAAAGGGGAATTTACAATTGTAATAAATAGCAAATAATTTTAAAACTTGATTAAATTAAAGCCCGGTTTAAAGACCGGGCTTTAATTTACTAATGCCCATTTTGTGTTAAAATAATTAAATCATGCCTAAAAACAACAAATTCTATATTACAACTAGTATTGCCTATGCAAACGCAGCCCCTCATATTGGGTTTGCTTTGGAATGTTTGCAAGCAGATGTGTTAGCAAGGTATAACCGTGCCCAAGGAAAAGATGTTTTCTTTTTAACTGGAACAGATGAGCACGGACAGAAAATAGCTAATACTGCTAAAAAGAAAAAGAAAGATCCTAAAGAATTTACTGATGAAGTTTCAGAAAAATTTAGAGTTTTAAATAAAATATTGAATATTTCTAATAATGATTTTATTAGAACAACTGATAATAAAAAGCATACTCCCGCAGTTAAGGAAGTCTGGGAAAAATTAGAAGATAATGGAGATATTTATAAAAAAGAGTACGAAGGCCTTTATTGTGAAGGATGTGAAGCCTTTTTAACTGAAAAAGAACTAGAAAATGGAGAATGTCCTCATCACCAAGAAAAACCTAAAAAAGTTAAAGAAGAGAACTACTTTTTTAAACTTTCAAAGTATGAAGATAAAATTAAAAAGGTAATAGAAGGGGATAGAATTAATATTGTTCCTAAGACAAGAAAGAAAGAGATGTTAAAAATAATAGAAGAAGGTTTAGAAGATGTAAGCTTTTCAAGACCAACTAAAAAAGTAAATTGGGGAATAAAAGTTCCAGGAGATAAAAATCAAACTATCTATTGCTGGGCTGATGCCTTATTAAATTATATTTCTGGAATTGGTTATTATGATAATAAAGAAAACTTTAAGAAATTTTGGCCAGCTGATATTCATTGTATTGGCAAAGATATTCAAAAATTTCATTCTTTAATCTGGCCGGGAATGCTCCTATCTTTAGGCTTAGATTTACCTAAAAATATTTATGTTCATGGCTTTATTACCGTAGAAGGAAAGAAGATGTCAAAATCAGTTGGTAATGTAATTGATCCTATTCAATTAGTAGAAAAATATGGCTCTGAAGCTGTTAGATATTTCTTCTTAAGTGAAGTTCCACCTACTAAGGATGGTGATTTTAGTTATAAAAAGTTTGAAAAAAGATATAATTCTGATTTAGCAAATGGATTAGGTAATTTAGTTTCAAGAGTACTTACTTTAGCTAAAAAGAAAGACATAGAGATTGAAGATAGTTTTAACAATAAGAAGATAGAACAAAAAGTAGAAGAAACTAAAAATAATTATGAGAAGCTAATGAAAAGCTTTAATTTGAATAGAGCAGTAAATAAAGTATGGGAATTGATTAGTTTTTCCGATCGCTATATTGAAAAAAAGAAGCCGTGGAAAAAAAAAGATGATTATAAAGAAGTATTAGCAGACCTTTTAAAAACAATTAAAGAAATCAATACTTTAATTAGGCCTTTTCTTCCAGAAACGACTCTTAAAATTAAAAAACAATTAAAAACAAAGAAAAAAGAAACTTTATTTCCAAGAATATGATTTTTGATACTCACGCTCACCTAAATTTTAAAGATTACGACGAAGACAGAAAAGAACTACTTCAAAAAACTTTAGATAAAGGAGTAGGGATGATTAATGTTGGTGCAGACCTTAAAACAAGTAAAAAAGCAGTAGAAATAGCTCAAAAATATGAAAATGTATATGCAACAGCGGGGGTCCATCCTAGCCACGCTAATGACAAATTAGAGCTTGATATATTAAAAGAATTGGCTCAAGATAAAAAAGTAGTAGCTATTGGAGAGGTTGGATTAGATTATTTTAGAAAGCCAGATAAAGAAGAAATTGAAAAACAAAAAGAGGTCTTATTGAAACAGATAGAATTAGCTCAAGATGAAAACCTTCCGCTTGTTCTTCATTGCCGCAAAGCTCATTCTGATATGCTTTCTCTAATTTCTGAAAAAGATATTAAAGGAGTTGTTCATTGTTTTAGTGGAGATTGGGAGACAGCTAAAAGATACTTAGATTTAGACCTTTATCTTGGTTTTAATGGAATTATTTATAAAAATCCTTATTCAAAAGATGTTATTCAAAAAATTTCACTTTCTAAAATGATAGTAGAAACTGATTGTCCTTTCCTCCTTCCGCCTCAAGCGGAAGGAGGAAGAAATGAACCAATTAATGTACGATATATAATTAAAGAAATAGCTAATATTAAAAATATTAAAGAAATAGAGGTTGAAAAACAGACAACTAAAAACGCTGAAAATTTATTTAAACTAGATAATTCCTAAAAAGTAATTATGAAATTTAATTACAAAAAACCTCTTAGCAAAGCTAAGAGCAAAAATAAAATTCAAAAGATTTAATTTTTAATTGCCTATTATTAACCATGAAATTTAATCACAAAAAAATAGAAAAAAAATGGCAAAAATATTGGGAAGAAAATGATTTTTTCAAAACAGAAAAAGAAAAAAATAAACCCAAATTCTATTGCCTTGGCATGTTTCCTTATCCTTCTGGAAAAGGTCTTCATGTAGGTCATGTAGAGGGTTATACTGCTACAGATATTATTTCTCGCTATAAAAGAATGCAAGGGTTTTCTGTTTTACATCCAATGGGATGGGACGCATTTGGTTTGCCTGCTGAAAATTATGCCTTAAAAACTGGGGTAAAGCCTCAAATTTCAACAAAGAAAAATATTGAAACTTTTAAAGACCAATTAAAATCAATTGGGTTTTCCTACGATTGGTCTAGAGAAATTAATACTACTGATCCAGATTATTATAAATGGACTCAATGGATTTTTGTTAAGCTTTTTAAAAATGATTTAGCTTATCAGTCAGATGTTCCAATTAATTGGTGTCCATCTTGTAAAACTGGTTTAGCTAATGAAGAAGTAATCAATGGCAAGTGTGAAAGATGCGATAGTGAAGTAGAAAGAAAAAGAATTAGACAGTGGATGTTAAAAATTACTGATTACGGAGATAGACTATTAGAAGACTTAAAAGAATTGGATTGGCCTAAAGAAATTAAGGAAATGCAAAGAAACTGGATTGGAAGATCTGAAGGAACTGATATCTATTTTAATGTAAAAGAAATTGATAAAAAAATTGAGGTATTTACAACTAGGCCAGATACCTTGTTTGGTGCTACCTTTATGGTCTTAGCTCCAGAACATCCAATTGTAGATAATATCCTAGAAGGCGAATATAAAATTAAAAATAGAGAAGAAATAGAAAAATATGTAGAACAAGCTAAAAAGAAATCAGATCTTCAAAGAACTGAATTAAATAAAGAAAAAACAGGAGTAGAAATTAAAGGATTAACTGCTATTAATCCAATTAATAGTAAAGAAATATCTATTTGGGTTGCAGATTATGTTTTAGGAGCTTATGGCTATGGAGCAATAATGTCTGTTCCAGCTCATGATGAAAGAGACTATGAAATAGCGCGAAAATATGATTTACCAATCAGAGAAGTTATTAAAGGAGGAAATATTGAAGAAGAAGCTTATTCTGGAGAAGGAGAATTAGTTAATTCAGAAAAGTTTAATGGAATGAACTCTAAAGAGGCAAGAGAAAAAATTACAAAAAAATTAAAAGAAAAAGAAAAAGGAGATAAAAGTGTAAATTACAAACTAAGAGACTGGGTTTTCTCTAGACAAAGATATTGGGGAGAGCCTATTCCAGTTGTTCATTGTCCAAAATGTGGAGTAGTTCCTGTTCCAGAAGAAGACTTACCTTTAGAGCTACCAGATATAGAGAAGTATGAACCAACTGGAACAGCTCAATCTCCTTTGGCCGCAATTGAAGATTGGGTTAATACGACTTGTCCAAAATGTGGAGAAGATGCAAAAAGAGAAACTAATACAATGCCTCAATGGGCAGGATCTTGTTGGTATTATTTAAGATATCTTGATCCTGAAAATAAAGAAAAGTTAGTAGATTCTGAAAAAGAAGATTATTGGATGCCAGTTGATCTTTATGTAGGAGGAGCTGAACATGCTGTATTACACCTTCTTTATTCAAGATTTTGGCACAAGTTTCTTTATGATATTGGTGTAGTTTCTACAGAAGAACCTTTTAAAAAATTAAAAAACCAAGGAATGATATTAGCAGAAAGTGGGAAAAAAATGTCTAAATCAAAAGGGAATGTAGTTAATCCAAATGAGATTGTTGAAAAGTATGGAGCTGATGTTCTTCGATTATATGAAATGTTTATGGGCCCCTTTGAAGAAGAAGTTGCTTGGAAAAAAGATAGCATTGTTGGAGCAAGAAGATTTTTAGAAAAAATTATGGATCAATTAGAGAAAGTAGAAGGAAAAAGTGAAGATAAAGAGTTAAAAGAATTAACACATAGAACTATTAAAAAAGTTACTTCAGATATAGATTCTTTTAGGTTTAATACTGCTATTAGCTATATGATGATTCTAGCAAATGAAATGAATAAGAAAGATAAAGTTCCCCAGAAGTATTTTGAAAAACTAATCTTAATCTTGTCTCCATTTGCTCCTCATTTCTGTGAAGAAGTCTGGGAAAGACTTGGACACAAAGAAAGTATTCAAGTAAGTGATTGGCCCAAGTATGATGAGGATATAGCTAAAAAAGAAGTAGTAGAAATGATTGTTCAAATTAATGGGAAATTAAGAGATAAATTTGAAACTGAAGTAGGATCAGATAAAGAGCAAATTGAAAGACTGGCAAAAGAGAAAGAGAAAGTTCAGAAATGGCTTAAAGATAAAGATATTAAAAAAACAATTTACGTCCAAGATAAACTAATCAATTTTGTAATTGAATAACTATGTGTGGAATAATTGGTTACATTGGTAATAGAGAAGCAGCCCCAATTTTAATGGATGGACTAAAACATCTTCAGTATAGAGGATATGATAGTGCTGGAATTGCAGTAATCAATAAAAAGAGAGGAGAAAGAATAAGGGCAGTAGGTAAACTTAAAAACTTAAAGAAAAAAATTAAAAATAAAAAACTAAAAGGAAATTATGGATTAGGCCACGTAAGATGGGCTACAAACGGTAGAGTAACTGAAAAAAATGCTCATCCTCATTCTGATTGTGAAGAGAACTTATATCTAATTCATAATGGAATTATTGAAAACTATAAAAAAATTAAAAAGAGGCTAAAAGAGAAAGGACACAAATTTGATTCAGACACTGATACTGAAGTTATTTGTCATTTAATTGAACATTTTTTTGAAGATAACTTAGAAAAAGCAGTTCAAAAAACCCTTCAATATTTAAAGGGGGCTTATGCCTTTGTAGTAATCCATAAAGATGATCCAGAGAAGATAGTAGCTGCAAGATTTTCCAGTCCTTTAATTGTAGGAGTAAAAAATGGAGAATATTTTGTTGGATCTGACCCTTCAGTACTTTTACCATATACAAATAAAGTGATTCCTTTAAAAAATGGAGAAATGGCAATTATTTCAAAAAATGATATTAAAATTAGAGACAAGGATAATATTTTAAAAGAAAGAGAGCCGGAAGAACTAGATATGAAAATTCAGGAAGCCCAGAAGAAGGGTTATTCTCATTTTATGCTTAAAGAAATTTTTGAAGAACCAGCTGCCATTAAAGATAGTATTAGAGGAAGAACAATAGAAGAAAAAGGACTTGCTAAATTAGGAGGGTTAATTGACTACAAAGATAAATTAAAAAAAATTGAAAGGATTTTAATTGTTGCTTGTGGAACAGCTTATTATGCTGGCTTAGTAGGCGAGTGTATGATAGAAAATTATGCTAAGATTCCTGTAGAAGTAGAAGTAGGGTCCGAATTTAGGTATAGGAATCCTGTAATTGACAAAAAAACAGCTGTTTTAGCCATTTCTCAGTCAGGAGAAACTGCTGATACCCTTGCGGCAATTGAAGAAGCTAAAAGGAAAGGAGCTCTTACTCTGGGGATAGTCAATGTAGTTGGTTCTTCTGTGGCTAGAGAGACAGATGCCGGGGTTTACAATCATATTGGCCCAGAAATTGGAGTGGCTTCAACGAAAGCTTTTATTTCTCAAATGACAATTTTGAGTTTATTAACAATATTTCTAGCAAGGCAGAGAGGAATGTCTGTCTCTAAAGGAAAGAAAATTATTAAAGAAATTAAAAAGTTACCTCAGTTAGCCGAAGAGACACTTTCTAAAAACAAAGTTAAAATTAAAGAATTAGCTAAAAAATACAAAGATTTTAATAATTTTTTCTTTTTTGGAAGAAAGTTTAATTATCCGATTGCAATAGAGGGAGCTTTAAAATTAAAAGAAGTTTCTTATCTCCATGCTGAAAGTTATCCTGCTGGAGAATTAAAACATGGCCCAATTGCTTTAATTGATAAAAATTTTCCTTCCTTTTTCTTAGCTCCGGATACTAGTGTTTATGATAAAATAGTGAATGGAATAGAAGAAATTAAAACTAGGGAAGGACCTGTAATTGCTATTACAAATAAGTCTAAAGAAAAAAAAGTAAGAGAATTAGCTGATGATGTTGTTATAGTCCCAAAAACTATTGAAATATTATCCCCAATTTTAAATGTAATCCCCTTTCATTTGTTAGCAGCTTATATTGGTTTAGAATTAGATAGAGACATTGATAAGCCGAGAAATTTAGCTAAAAGTGTTACAGTTGAATAATATTAACAAGTTTTCCACAGATTAGACTTGACAATTGTGGAAAAAAAGAATTAAACTAAAAAGCGTATTATGGAATGTATAACTAAAACAAAACTCTTTTATATTGATTGGAAAACCATTTCCTTTGAGAAGGAGGTTTGTTTTAGTTTGTTTTGAGATTAAATAAAAATCGAAATTAGTTAAAACAAGTCTCCTTTTCAAAGGAGGCTTTTTTAGTTCTTAAGATTTAAAATAAGGAGAAGTTGGAGAAGAATTATTTTTTTGAAATCTTTTAAAAGGAGGAGTTGAAATGTTAAAAAGAAAGAAGTTGGAGAAAGAGAAGAGGCAACTCGAAATAGCTAGAGATTGCACTATTAATCATGAAGAAAAAGGAGTAAAACATGTTTGTGAAAAATGCAGCAATAGAGAATTTTGCCGTAGAATGAACCAATATTCAGTATTTTTAATTGAAGAATAATATTAGTTTTGACAGAAAAGGGAGAAAGAACTATGATTAAATACTTTCTTTACAATTTAAAGGAGGGATAAAAATGGGAAAGAATGAACTTTCTACAGAAAATAAGTTTGTTTCTACAACTGATTTTCTAAGAGCAAATAAATTATCAAGTTCTACTATCCCTAAACTAGGAAAGAAAATTTTAAAAGAAGAGAAGAGAGTAGAGAAACTGGAAAAAGCTGCTAAAAATGCAGAAAATTATAATCAAGAGGCAGAGATAAGAAATCAAAAAAGAGTCCTAGAAGGAAGAATTAGAACGTTGGTTGATATTAGAATAGAATTTGAGGAAGAACTAATCGGAATTTTGAATAGACTAACACTAACACTTAAAAAAGAGGGGTAAAAACTCCTCTTTTTATTTTGTCTTTGTTTTTCTTCTTCTTTTATATTCTTTTTATCTCTGCTCCAATATTTCTTAATTTTTCCTCTATTTTTTCATAGCCTCTATCAATATGGGAAATATCCTTAATTAGGGTCTGCCCTTCTGCAATTAAACCGGCTAAAATTAGAGCAGCACCAGATCTAATATCTAAAGCACTAATTTCTGATCCAACCAAAGGAGTCTTTCCAAAAATTAAAGCTCGGTGAGGGTCTGCAATTTCAATATCAGCTCCTAATTTTTTAAGTTCATGAAGATGTTGAAATCTGTTTTCATACAAAGGATCGTGAACAACACTTTTTCCTTTTGCTTGAGTTAAAAGAACTGAAGTTTGAGGTTGAAGATCAGTAGGAAAACCAGGATAGGGAAGAACTTGAACATCAGCTGCTTTAAATTCTTCTGAAGGATTAATTTTTACACTATTCTCTTTTATTTCTAAATCAACTCCTATCTCTTTTAATTTATCTAAGAACATGGTTAGGTGCTCTGGGACTACATTAACTACTTTTCCTTTACCTTCTGTTAATGCAAAGGCTAGAATATAGGTTCCACCAACTAAAGGATCAGGATAAATATCATATTCTACCCCCTTTAACTTCTCTGGTCCCTTTATTTTTAAAGTATGATTTCCAATCCCTTCAATTGAAACTCCCATTTTTTGAAGTTGGTGACATAAGTCTTGTACTTGTGGTTCAGCAGCAGCGGTCTTTATTGTAATTTCTCCTTTTCCAAGTGCAGATAACATTAATAGGTTTTCAGTTGCTGAAACGGAAAACTCTTTTAATATTACTTTTCTTCCTTTAATATCTTTCGGACTTTTAAAATGATAAAACCCATTTTTCTCTTCTACCTTAACTCCAAGTGCCTTTAGTCCTTTAATATGAGTCCAAATAGGACGGAGTCCAATTCTATCCCCTCCAGGATGAGGAACTTTAATTTCATTAAAACGGGCAAGAAGAGGACCAATTAAAAGAACAGAAATTCTCATCTTTCTGAAAACCTCTGCTGGTATATGGTCAGGGTTAATATTGGCTGGATTAATTTTTACCTTATTATCGCCAATCCAATCTACTTCTGCTCCTATCTTTTCTAATATTTTTAATTGATTATAAATATCAGAAACTAAAGGTAAATTTCCTATAATTGAAGTTTCTTCTGTTAAAAGAGTAGCTGCTAAGGCTGCTCCAGCTGAGTTTTTGTACCCAGAAATATTTACTTTTCCAGAAAGCTTATTACCACCTTGAATTAGAAATTTACTCATATTATTAGTTTTTAATTTAAAATTTTTTATCTGATATAATTGTATTTAAAAATAATTTTACTTAACTCTTAAAGTATTTTACCTCTTTTAATTAAAAGAGTAAAAATTTACTTAATGAAAATCTTTATTTATAATAGAGTATCAATATGTCTAAAAAAGACACTACAAAAAGAATAGCCTGCCTAGGAGGAGGGAATGCTATGCCTAAAACTGTTATATCTGGATTAAAGAAAAAAGATGTTAAATTATCTGTAATTTGTGCTATGCTTGATTCGGGTGGATCTACAGGAAGACTAAGAGAAGACTATAATATTATTTCTCCAGGAGATATTAAAAGAGCTTTTATTGCCTTAGCTAATACTTCGCCTGTAATTAAAAATCTTTTTGATTACAGATTTCAAACTGGAGAAT
Organism: uncultured Candidatus Saccharibacteria bacterium; assembly: GCA_964555095.1. Taxonomy (GTDB): domain Bacteria; phylum Patescibacteriota; class Minisyncoccia; order Minisyncoccales; family CAYPLZ01; genus CAYPLZ01. The sequence goes on from CAZKRA010000001.1 coordinate 106,246, forward strand.
TAGAAGGACATAGTTTTGCTAATCTTTTTATTGCGGCTCTAGAATTGAGCAGTAATGATTATGAAAGAACTTTAAAGGAGCTGAATAAACTTCTTAATGTTAAACACCAAGTCTTGCCTGCAACTTTAACAAAATCTCATCTTTATGCTGAGCTGGAAAATGGAAAGACCATTAAAGGAGAAACTAACATTGATGTTCCAAAACATAATGAAAGTTTAAAAATTGAAAAAGTATATTTAAAACCAACAGCGAAGGCATATCCTGAATCAGTAAAGGCTCTAATGAAATCAGATCTTATTGTCTTAGGACCAGGAGATCTTTATTCTTCTTTAGCTCAAATTCTTTTGACGAAAGGGATTTCAAGAGCAATGCGGGAAAGTAATGCTAAAATAGTCTATATCTGTAATTTGATGAGAAAAAGTGGAGAAACAAATGATTTTAATGTAAAAGATTTTGTGAATGTAGTGGAAGAATATTTAGAAGGAAAAGTTGATCACGTAATTTTTAATATTCAAAAACCTTCAAAGGAAAGAATTGAAAAGTATAAAGCAAGACATCCAGAATTATTAGGTTTAGTTGATTATGACAAAAAAGTAGTTAAAAAAGATAAATATATCGGGGAAAAATTAATTAAGAATAAAGGTCCTATTGTTCATGATTCTCATAAGATAGCTGATTTAATTTTACAATTAGATAAAACTACCTAATTGACTGTCATTTTAAATTAGTGATTAATATTTTAAATAATAATGAAAACTAAACAAGCAGTAATTTTAGCAGCAGGACAGGGAACACGCCTCAGGCCACTTACAGCAACTAAACCAAAACCTTTTATGGAAGTTGCTAATAAAAACCTTTTGGAGCATAATTTAAATCAATTGAAAGGTATTGTAGAAGAGGTGATTATAGTGATTGGGTATAAAGGAGATAAAATTAGAGAATTTTTTGGTGATAATTACAAAGGAATAAAGATTAAATATACAAAGCAGAACGAAGCCTTAGGGACTGGTGATGCTGCTGTAAAAGCTCTCCCTCTAATTAAGGGAGACACCTTTTTAATTTTAAATGGAGATGATCTTTATTTTAAAAAAGGAATTAAAGCAGCCTTGGAAAAAAATCCTTCAATGCTTCTAAAAAAAGTAGATGAGCCTTCAAATTTTTCTCAGGCTTTAGTTAAAGATGGAGTAATTCAAAAAATAGTAGAGAAACCAAAAAAGAAATTAAGTAATTTAGCTGGAATTGGGTTGTACTTTGCAAATAAAGAAATATTTAAAGCAGAGATTGAAAAATCAAAAAGAGGAGAATATGAATTACCAGATTACTTTATTAAATACATTAGAAGTGGAAAGAAATTATACAGCGCTTTAGCAGAGGAGTGGCATCCTGTAACTTATCCTTGGAGCATAGTTAAAACAAACAGAGTAGTTTTAAGAAATTTAAAAAATGACAATAAAGGCAAAATAGAAGAAAGGGTAAACATAAAAGGAGCTGTTAAAATTGGTAAAGGGACAGTTATTAAAAGTGGCTCCTATATTGAAGGTCCAGTTTTAATTGGTCAAAATTGTGAGATAGGACCAAATTGTTATATTCAAAAAGCTACAACAATAGGAAATAATTGTCACATAGGGAATGGAGTAGAAATTAAAAATTCAGTAATTTGTGACAATACAAACATTACCCATTTAAGTTATGTAGGAGATTCTGTAATTGGAAAAAATTGTAATTTAGGAGCAGGAACTATTACAGCAAACTTAAGACAAGATGGAGAAAATATTAAATCAGAGGTAAAAGAAGAATTGATAGATACTGGTATGAAAAAATTTGGATGTGCTATGGGAGATAATGTAAAAACAGGAATCGGAACTTTGATTTTTCCAGGAAGGAAAATTTGGGAAGGGAAAACTACAAAATCAGGGGAAAAAGTAGAAAAAGACATTAAATAAAAAACCCACCTGTAAAAGGTGGCTTTTTGATTGCAAAAGAAGTGCCCGAGGAGGGACTCGAACCCTCAAGTTCGTAAGAACAGTGGATTTTGAATCCACCCTGTATGCCAAATTCCAGCACTCGGGCATTCATTTAAATTCAATTCAAAATTATCACTTTTCTTCATCCTGGTCAATCTTTTTAAAGTCACAATCTTTATTAGAGCACTTAATCATTCCTTTACTATTATCAACTAAAAGAGAACCACATTTTGGACATTTTTCTCCAGTAGGCCTGTCCCATAAAGCAAACTCACAATCTGGATATTGGTCACAGCCATAAAAAATCTTTCCTTTTCTTGTTTTCTTTTGAACTACTTTCCCTTTTTCACATTCTGGACAATCTATTTTTGCTTGATTATCTTCCAAAGGCTCACTATACTTACATTTTGGGAAATTAGAACAGGCATAGAATCTTCCATACTTTCCAAGCCTAATGATTAAAGGAGCTCCACATTTTGGACAAGTTTTATCGGTAGGTTTTTCTGTGTAGTCTTTTTTATTAACTTCTTCATATTTTTTCTCTAGATTTTCACTAAAAGGCTTATAAAAATCTGCTATTACTTCTTTCCATTTAGCATCTCCGTTAGCAACTTTATCTAATTCATTTTCCATATCTGCTGTAAATTCAGCATCTACAATTTTAGGAAAATGTTCTGCTAAAAGATCATTTACTACTATTCCTATTTCAGTAGGTTCAAACCTTTTATTATTATTTTTTCTAAGATAATTTCTTCTTTGAATTGTAGATAGAATTGGAGCATAAGTTGAAGGTCTCCCGATCCCGTGCTTTTTCAATTTTTTAATTAAAGAAGCTTCACTGTATCTTGGAGGCGCCTGAGTAAAATGTTGTTTAGAAAGAATTTCTTCTAAATCAAGCTCTTCTTCTTTTTTAACATTTGGAAGAGTAGATTGCTTTTTTCTTCTTCTAAAAGTGTATACTTTTAGAAATCCATCAAATTTTAAATTTTTACCTTTTGCTCTTAAAAAATAGTCCCCAGCTTCAATATTTACAGTAACAGTATTATAAATTGCAGGTTTCATTTGAGAAGAGATAAATCTTCTCCAAATCAAATTATATAATTTTTGTTGAGCATTATTATCAATCTTTACTTTTTCTGGAGTTTTAGAAGGGTAGGAAGGGCGGATTGCTTCATGAGCTTCTTGAGCTCTTCCTTTAGTCTTATATTTTCTCCATTTATGATAGTTCTCACCGTATTCTTCTGTTATTAGCTTTTTGGCTGCTGCTAAAGACTGCTTAGATAAATTTAAAGAGTCTGTTCTGTGATAAGTAATTAAACCTTTTTCATATAACTTTTGAGCTAAGCTCATTGTAAAACTGGTAGGAAAATTATATTGCTGCCAAGCTTCTTGTTGAAGATCACTAGTTGTAAAAGGAGGGTAAGGGTTTCTTTTCTTCTCTTTTCTTTTTACATCTTTTACCTTGTAATCTTCTTTTTCTAGTTTTTCTATAATTTTGTCAGCTTTTTCTTTTGAATCAATACTCTTCTGTTTAATTTTTTTACCATTTTCTTTTATTAAAAGTGCTTCAAAGTTTTCTTTTTGATCTTTCTGGGCTAAAAGAGCTTTTATTCTCCAATATTCTTCTGGAGTAAAAGCTTTAATTTCTTTTTCCCTGTCTACTATAAAACGAAGAGCAACAGACTGAACTCTTCCAGCAGAAAGACCTCTTGCAATTTTTTTCCAGAGGAAAGGGGAGAGTTTGTAACCTACAATTCTATCTAATACTCTTCTTGCTTGTTGGGCATTAACTAAATCCATATCAATTCCTCTTGGATCTTCTAAAGCTTCATTTATCGCACTTTTAGTAATTTCGTGGAAAGCAATTCTTTTATATTCTTTTTTATCTAAACCCAAAGCCTTAGAAAGATGCCAAGAAATAGCTTCTCCCTCTCTATCTGGGTCAGTTGCAAGAATTACCTTTTCTGCTTTTTCTGATTTTTTCTTTAATTCTTTAATCCTTTTCTTGGCCTTTGAAATAATAACGTAATTTGGTTCGAAATTATTTTCAATATCAATTCCAAGCTTTTTAGAAGGTAAATCTCTAATATGGCCCTGAGAAGATGTTATTTTAAAGTCTTCTCCTAAGAACCTTTCTAAGGTTTTAGCTTTTGTTGGTGACTCAACTATTATTAATTCCATAATTAAAAAGTATTGTTAGCTTCTTTGTTAGCTATAGTGCTATTTATTATTAGAATAAATTTAAAGAATGTCAATTAAATTTTTTCATTGCAGCATTTAAATCTTCTTTTAAGAAGATTTCTATGGCTTGAGCTGCATTTTTTGTAACTTCTTCTACTGTTTTATTTTCTTTTTTATTAAATTTCTGAAGTACAAACTTTTTCCCCTGACCTGGAGCTCTTTTTTCAGAATCAATTCCTAATCTAATTCTTATAAAATTCTTAGTTCCTAATTTCTCTATTACTGAAATTACACCATTGTGCCCTCCATGCCCTCTATTTTTACTTATTTTCATTTCACCTAATGGTAAATCAAGATCATCATGGATAACAACTATGTTTTCTGGAGGAATGTTGTAATAACCGGCTACCTTCTTAACTGCTCTACCAGAATTATTCATATAAGTGGTTGGTTTTTGACAAACTACCTCTTTATTAGCTAATATTCCTTTAGCAAGATATGATTTAAATTTCTTTGATTTGCTTAGCTTAGGAAAGCTTGTTCTTTGAACAAGTCTTTCAATTGTCTTAAAACCAATATTATGACGAGTGTTATTATATTGTTTATCGGGGTTGCCGAGACCGGTAATTAAATTCATTAGAATATTGTAACATCTTTCTTGTAAATACATAAAATTTTGTTACAATTTGTTTAAAGGAGCTTAATTAAATCCATTATTTTTTTGTAATGAATGAGAAATAATAAATACTCAATCATTTTTTCGTAATGAATAAGAAATAATGATATAATAAACTTACTGAATTAGGCTTTTTAAAAGAAAACTTAACTTAAAAATTAAATAATCTTTATGAAAGAATTTGTATTATTTTTATGGGAATTAATTAAAATTACAGCAATAGCATTAGCGATAGTAATTCCTATTCGCTATTTTTTATTTCAACCTTTTCTTGTAAGTGGAGCAAGCATGGAACCTACTTTTCAAAATGGAGACTATTTATTAGTAGATGAAATTAGTTACCGGTTTAGAACTCCTAAAAGAGGTGAAGTATTGGTCTTTAGATATCCTAATAACCCTTCAAAAAAGTTTATTAAAAGAGTAGTTGGATTGCCAGGAGAAAATGTAGTAGTTGAAGCTGGAAAAGTAAAAATAACCACAAACGGAAAAGAGCAAGAGTATATTTTAAACGAAAATAGTTATCTACCTAATGCTAGCACTCCTGGAAAAGTAGAAATGAAACTAGAAGAGGATGAGTATTTTGTATTAGGGGATAATAGAAATGGGTCTTATGATTCTAGAGGGTGGGGAGCTTTAGCAGAAGAACAGATAGTTGGAAAGGTTTTTCTTAGAGCTTGGCCGATTGAAGGCTTTGAAACTTTTTCTAAACCAAAATATCCTGGGAGATAAATCAATTAAATTAAAACTATGAGTAAAAAAGGAAAATTTCAAACTCCAAAAGGAATTCATGATATTCTTCCTAAAAAACAAAAGTATTACAGGAAAGTATATCAAGTTTGTAAAAAAATTGCTGATTATTATGGATTTCAAGAAATTTATACTCCTATTTTAGAAGATAGAGGAGTATATGAAAAAGGAACTGGAGAAGGCACTGATATTGTTCAAAAGGAAATGTTTAAATTAAAAACAAAAGGAGGTGAAAAATTAGCTTTAAGGCCTGAAGGAACTCCAGGAATTGCAAGAGCCTATATTGAAAATGGAATGTCTAATTGGCAAACTCCAGTTAAATTATGGTATTTTGGTCCATTTTTTAGATACGAAAAACCTCAGGCTGGAAGATACAGACAATTCTGGCAATTCGGATTTGAAATTATTGGACAAAGTGATGCAGCAGTTGATGCTGAATTAATTCAAATATTTTATAATATTCTTCGTGAATTAAGAATAGAAGATCTTTCAATAAAGATTAATTCAATTGGGGATGAGGAGTGTAGGCCAGAATATATTGAAAAGCTTGAAGAATATTTTAAAGAAAATAAGAAAAATCTTTGTAAAAATTGCCAAAAAAGATTAAAAGATAATGTTTTAAGAATATTAGATTGTAAGAACAAAAAATGTAATAAAGTAAAAGAAGACGCTCCTCAAATTATTGATAATCTTTGTGATGATTGCCACGAGCATTTTAAGAAGGTATTAGAATTTTTAGATAAAACAGAGGTTCCTTACGAACTTGATCCTTATCTAGTTAGAGGTTTAGATTATTATACAAGAACTGTTTTTGAAGTCTTTACGGGAGAAGAGGATGAAGAAGAAGGACAGAATGCACTAGGAGGAGGAGGAAGGTATGATAAATTAATTGAGTTATTTGGGGGGAAAGAAACACCAGCTACAGGAATGGCAGGAGGAGTAGAAAGAATAGTAGAAAAATTAGTTGATGAAAGATTAACCTTTGAAGAGCCGGAAAAAGCTAGAGTCTTTTTAGCTCAGATTGGAGAAACAGCAAAAAGAGAAACATTTGATCTTTTAGAAGAATTTAGAAAGAAAGGAATTAAGGTAGCAGAGTCTTTAGGAAGGAACTCTTTAAGGCCTCAATTAAACATCGCAGACAAGATGGAGGTTGACTATACTCTAATTTTAGGTAAAAAGGAAGTAGTAGAAGACGAAATTATTATTCGTAATATGAAAAGCGGAAAACAAAAGAAAGTTAAACTCAGTAAAGTAGTCAGTGAAATGAAGAAAAAATTAAAGTAAAATTAGAAAATTAAAATAATAAAATGGAAGATTGTTTATTCTGTAAAATTGCAAAAAAAGAGCAAGAAGCAGATATTGTAGCGGAAAGTAATCAATTTATAGCTTTTGAAGATATAAAGCCAAAAGCTCCAGTTCATGTTTTGATAATTTCTAAAAAACATATTTCTTCTGTTAATGATTTAAAAGAAGAAGATACTAAGTTAATTGGAGAATTATTCCTTTTTGTTAAGCAAGTTGCTAAGAAAAAAGGAGTAAAAGAAGATGGATATAGATTAATTATCAATACTGGGAAAAAGGCAGGCCAAGAGATTGAACACATTCATCTTCATTTAATAAGTGGCAAAAAATTAGGATTTGGAAATGAAGAAAAAATTACATTTTAACTTTATTAAAATTAATTCCTAAAAAACATGAAAATCTTTTGATTAATAAATCCAATCAAAAGCAATATCAAGAAAATTAAAAGCATGCAGAATAAATATTTTAACTAACTAATTACCAAAAACCATGAAAATAGAAGTAGAAAAAAAAGGAAATGAAAGTTCAAAAAACTTAATAAGGAGATTTTCTTCTCAAATAAAAAGAAGTAATATTCTTAGGAAAGCTCGTAAAAATCAATATCACGAGAGAGAATTGAGTGATCAAATGAGAAAAAGAGAAGCTCTTCGCAAGAAAAAAAATAGAGAAAAAATTAGAAGATTAAGAAAATTAGGCGAACTCTAATATGGGACTAAAAAAACAAATAAAAGAAGACTTAAACAAAGCCTTAAAAGCAAAAGAAAAAGGAAAAGTTTCGGTTTTACGGATGGTAAATGCAGAGATTAAAAACGAAGAAATTGATAAAAAAGAAGATTTGACTGATGAGGATATTATTAAAATTATTTTCAAAGAACTAAAAAAGAGAAAAGAAGGACTAGAAGAATTTAAAAAAGCGGGCAGAGATCTAATAGTTAAAAAAGAAGAAAAGCAAATTCAAATTCTGGAGGATTATCTTCCAGAACAAATGAGTAAAGAAGAAATAGAAGAATTAGTTGAAAAGGTAATAGAAGAGACAAGGGCAGAAGGCATGAGTGATATGGGAAAAATTATGAAAGAAATTATGCCAAAAGTAAAAGGAAAGGCTGATGGAAAAATTGTAAATAGTATTGTAAAGGAAAAACTACAATAAAGATGATAGAGATTAATAATTTAACTGATTTTGAACTAAAAGAAGAAAATTTAAAGAAAATAGCAGAAAAAGTTTTAGAAGAAGAAGGACAAAAAAACATTAATCTCTCGATAGCTTTTGTAAAATCTGATAAAATAAGAGAAGTTAATAAAAAGTACAGAGATAAAGATAATCCTACTGATGTTTTATCTTTTGGTAGCATAGAAGATGATTTTGCTGAAATTGTTATATGTCCTGAAGTATTAGGTGAAGATAATTTATTGGAAAAGGTATCTTTTTGCCTTATTCATGGAGTTTTACATATTTTAGGATACGAGCATAAAAAAGGAAAAAAGAAGAAAGAAAAAATGTATAATCTCCAAAAAAAATATTTAAATAATTTTTATAATAATTAAAAATGTCCAAATCCTTCATTTCAACAGGAATTGATATTGGATCGGATTCTATTAAAATTTTAGTTACTACTAAAAAGAGTTCAGATGGAAGTACTCAAGTTTTAGTTCAAAACAGTGAACCAGCAGAAGGAATGCGGAAAGGAGTAGTGGTAAAGCCACAAAAAGTTTCTAATACCATTAAGTTGCTTATTCAAAAAGCTAGCCAACAGATTGGTAGAGATATTAAATCAGTCTATGTAAATTTAGGGGGAAGTCACTTGTTTTCAACCTCTTCTCAAGGTTTAATTTCTGTATCAAGAGCAGATCGAAAAATTTCTCAAGAAGATATCAATAGGGTTTTAGAAGAGGCTAAAACTTTTTCACTTCCTACCCTAAAAGAAGTTTTTGACTCTTTTCCTAAGGAATTTATTATTGACGGTCAGGAAGGAATAAAAGAACCACTTGGATTAGAAGGAGTAAGATTAGAAGTAAAAGTTTTAGTTTTAGGTGCTTTTAGTCCTTATCTTGAAAATTTAACACAAAGTGTTTTAGATGCAAATATTCAAATAGCAGATATTTTAGCCTCTCCTCTTGCTAGTGCAAGAGCTGTTTTAAGCCCAAAAGAAAGAGAATTAGGAGTTATAGTAATTGATATTGGAGCTGGAAACACTTCAATTGCAGTATTCGAAGAAGGTAATTTAATCCATGTAAATGCTTTTCCAATTGGTTCTTCAAATATTACAAATGATATTGCAATAGGACTAAAAACTGATATTGATATTGCAGAAAAAATTAAACAAGAATATGGAACTTGCAAAGCAGGGAAAGATTCTAAAAAGAAAATAGAGATTAAAGATAAAAATTTAACTTTTACAAAAAAGAAATTAGTTAATATTATTAAGCCAAGAGTTAAAGAAGTTTTTGAACTTGTTCAAAATGATTTGAAAGAAATAAATAAAGATGGATCTCTTCCAGCCGGAGTTATAATTACAGGTGGAGGAGCAAAACTTCCTGGAATTAAAGAATTAGCTAAAAAAGAGTTAGATCTTCCTGTTAAAATTGGAAATCTTCGAGGATTTGTTCCTGCAATTGAAGATCCTTCTTGGGCTACAGTTTGTGGATTAGCTTCAAGAGGTTTTGATGAAAGAGAAGAGAGAAGTTTTTCTCCCTCCTGGATAAAAGGATTTTTCGGAAAAATTAAAAATTTATTTAAAATTTTTATTCCATAAAGTATTATGAAAACTAGTACAAACATAAAAGTTATTGGAATAGGAGGATCAGGAGGGAATGCTATTTCTAGAATGAAAAAGCAAGAAATAAAAGGAGTGGAATTGATTGCCTTAAATACTGATGCTCAAGACCTTAAAAAGACAAAAGCAGATAAGAAAATAAGATTTGGTAACGAAACAACACTTGGACTTGGAACAGGAATGAATCCTAAAATTGGAAGGAAAGCAGCCAAAGAAAGTGAAGAAGAAATTAAAGAAATATTAAAAGGAGCTGATTTGGTATTTGTTACTTATGGAGCAGGAGGAGGAACTGGTACGGGAGCTGGTCCAGTTGTTGCTAAATTAGCAAAAGAATCAGGGGCTCTTACAATGGCAGTAGTTACCAAGCCTTTTGCCTTTGAAGGGGATGCAAGGAAAAAGATTGCTGAAAAAGGAATTAAAAAATTAAAAAAGAACGTAGATAGTTTAATTACTATCTCAAATGATAAACTCTTAACCCATTTAGGATCTAGAATTTCAGTTGTAAAGGCATTTAAAGAATGTGATGATATTTTACGCCAAGCAGTACAAGGAATTTCTGATTTAATACTTCTTCCTGGAATTATTAATGTAGACTTTGCTGACGTAGAAAGTATAATTAGAGATTCTGGAACTGCACTTTTTGGAATAGGAAGGGCGAGTGGAGAAAGAAGAGCTAAAGATGCTGCTAAAAAAGCACTTGAATCTCCTTTATTAGACATTGCCCCTAAAAAAGCAGAAGGGATTTTATTTAATGTGTCTGGAGGTTTAGATATTAGTCTTTCTGAAATTGAAGAAGTAGCAGAAGTTGTAAAAAAAGAAGTTAATCCTCAATCAGACATTATTTTTGGTGCTGTTCAGGATGAAGACTTGAAAAAAGGAGAGATTAAAGTGACTATTATTGCTACTGGTTTTTAAAAATTTTGAATATTAAATCACTATTACCGACCTCTAAGGTCGGTTTTTTTATTTTCTAAAATTATGTGCTATACTAAAAAAAGAAATCAAAGAGAAGAAAAATAAAAACTTGGTTTTCAAGAGCATCAACCCAGAATCTTCCTTTCTCATTTTAGTCGAAAATAATTTTTAAATACTAAATACCTCATGGTAGAAAAAACAGAAAAAAGAAACGGAGAAATCGTCGATTTTAATCAGAAGAAAATTACTAAAGCCATTCATCAGGCAATTACTGCGACTGGTCAAGGAGATGGTGATAAAGCAAAAGAAATTTCAGACCAAGTTGTTGAAATTTTAAATGAGGAGTATGAGAATAAAACACCTCATGTTGAAAATATTCAAGATATAATTGAAAAAGTTTTAGTTGCAGAAGATTTTTTTGAAACTGCTAAAGCCTATATTCTTTACAGAGAACAAAGAAGAAAAACTAGAGAAACTGCTCAAGGAATTGATGAAACTGTTGAAATGGTAGATGATTATATTAAAGAATTAGACTGGCAAGTGAGAGAGAATGCCAATATGTCCTATTCAATGCAGGGGTTAAATCATTATGTAGTTTCAGCTGTTACAAAAGAGTATTGGTTAAATAGAATTTATCCTAAAGAAGTAAGAGAAGGAGTAAAAGAAGGAAGTTTTCATATTCATGACCTTGATACTTTAGCAACTTATTGTTGTGGTTGGGACTTGTATAGTTTACTTCAAAAAGGATTCCGTGGTGTTTCAGGAAAAGTAGAATCTAAACCACCAAAACATTTTGGAGCTGCTTTAGGTCAATTAGTAAATTTTTTATATACCCTTCAAGGAGAAAGCGCAGGAGCTCAAGCTGTTTCTTCTTTTGATACTCTCTTAGCTCCATTTATTAGATACGATAATTTAAGTTATAGAGAAGTTAAACAGAATATGCAGTCCTTTATTTTCAATTGTGCTATTCCTACTCGAGTTGGATTTCAAAGTCCTTTTACAAATGTAACTTTAGATATTAATCCACCAAAAGACTTAGCTGATCAACCTGTAATTATTGGAGGAAAAGCTCAAGATGAAACTTATGGTGATTTTCAGGAAGAGATGAACATGGTTAACAAAG
>CAZKRA010000002.1:0-15013 GCA_964555095.1 uncultured Candidatus Saccharibacteria bacterium
TACAGACATGTTTAATAGAATAAAAAATGCTCAAGCTGTAAATCATCCTACAGTTCGAATACCGCATTCAAAATTTAAATTTGAAGTTGCTAAAGTTTTAGAAAAGCAAGGGTATGTTTCTAAGGCTCGAAAACAAGGGAGAAAAACAAGAAAATATATTGAGTTAAATTTAAAATATCATGAAGATAAAACTCCTGTTATTTCTGAAATCAAAAGAATGTCTAAGCCAGGAAGAAGAATGTATGTTAAGGGAAATGAGATTAAACCAGTGAAAAATGGTTTTGGGATGTCTATTATTTCTACTTCTCAAGGAGTAATGCCTGGAGATCAAGCGAAAAAGAAAAATATTGGTGGAGAATTAATTTGTAAAATTTGGTAATAAAAATGTCAAGAATAGGAAAACAAACAATTGAAATTCCAGAAAAAGTTGATATTAGTATTAAAAAGAGGGAAATAAAAGTAAAAGGCCCTAAAGGTGAACTTAATTTTAAATTTGTTTCTGAAATTAAAGTAGAGAAAAACGAAGGAAAAATTATTGTTAATCCAAAAATAAAAACCAAAAGAACGCCAGCTTTATGGGGAACAACAAGAGCTATTATAGCTAATATGGTTCATGGTGTAACAGAAGGTTACCAAAAGGTATTAGAGTTCCATGGATTGGGGTATAAAGTTTCTCAGAAAGGAAATTCACTTATTTTAAATGTAGGATTTAGCCATTCAGTAGAAATTGAAATACCAGAAGAAGTTGAAGTTGAATTAAAAAGTAAAGGTAAAAAAATTATTATTACAGGAATTGACAAGCAGCAAGTTGGACAATTTGCTGCAAATATAAAAAAAGTTTCTCCTCCCGAGCCTTATAAAGGAAAAGGTATTAGATATGAAGGAGAAGAAGTAAGAAGAAAAGAAGGTAAAAAAGCAATGAGTGAAGAATAATAATCTAGTTTATGTTAATTTAAAGTAGAACCTTTTTTCTTATTTCATTCGAAAGTAATTAAAAAAGTAAAATGCCTGACAAAAGAACAAAAAGAAAAAGAAGACATAAGAGAATTAGAGCAAAAATATCAGGAACCAAGGAAAAGCCTAGGCTTTCTATTTATCGTTCTTTGAATCATATTTATGCTCAATTAGTTGACGATGAGAAAAATAAGACTTTAAAGGCAGTTAGCGATTTAGATATTAAAGATTCTAAAAAGAAACTAAAAGTAGGAAAGAAAGAATTAAAAGCAAAAGTAGCTGCAGCCTATAAAGTAGGAAAAGAGATTGCTAAAAAAGCGAAAAAAGTAAAAATAAAAAAAGCAGTAGCAGATAGAGGGGGTTATCAATATCATGGAAGAGTTAAGGCTCTTATTGAAGGGGCTAGAGAAGGAGGTTTAGAAATATAAAAAATTTAATATTACATCGCCAGCAAAGATGCCGATAACTAAAATTCAAACAAGTTAAATTTTATGGCTAAAAAGCAAAAGAAAAAAAAGAAAAAGGATAAATTTAAAAATAATGTTTTAGATATTACAAGAACCAACCGCATGACTGCGGGTGGTCGGCAGATGCGTTTTAGAGCTGTTGTTGCAATTGGGGATGAAAAAGGAAAAATTGGAATTGGAGTAGCAAAAGGAGATGATGTTAGCAAGGCAATTCAAAAAGCAGAAAAAAAAGCTAAAAGAGATGTAGTAGAAATACCAATCACAGAAGAAGGAACTATTAGTAGAGAAGTTAAGGCTAAATTTGGGCCTTCTGAAATTTTACTTTTGCCTCAACAGAAAGGAAGAGGTCTTGTTGCGGGAGGAACAGTGAGGGTAATTTGTAATCTTTTAGGAATTGAAGATATTTCTTCTAAAGTAATTAGTAGAACAAGAAATAAATTAAATAATGCTAGAGCAACTATCAAAGCTTTGAAAAAATTAAAATATTCAAGCCCTAAATCTAAAAAATAAAATGCAACTTCATGAACTAAACCCAAAACATAAAAAGAAAGAAAAGAAAAGAATAGGAAGAGGAGGAGAAAGAGGAACTTACTGTGGCAGAGGTGTCAAAGGGCAGTTAGCTAGAGCTGGATCAGGAGCAGAGCCTGCAATTAGAAGATTTATTAAAAGGTATCCTAAATTAAGAGGATATCGATTTAAACCAGTTAAAGACAAACCAGCTGTAGTTAATTTAGATGTTCTAAATGCTAAGTTTGATAAAGGAGATGAGGTTAATCCAAAAATTTTAGTTGAAAAAAAATTAGTAGCTAGAAATTCAGGAAAACTTCCGAAAGTTAAAATTTTAGGAAGAGGAAAAATTGACAAGAAAATTATTATAGAAAATTGTAAATTATCAAAGTCTGCTAAAAAGAAAATTGAAAAAGCAGATGGAGAAATTCATTAACTAAAACACTATGCTTAAAAATTTACTTCAAGTTTTTAGAGTTTCTGAATTAAGGAAAAAAGTATTTTTTGTTCTAGGGGTTTTTGTTGTTTTTAGGATAATGGCAAATATCCCAATTTTTGCAATTGATATTGCTAAGCTACAAGGATTCTTTTCTCAGAATCAGGTTTTTGGATTATTAAATATGTTTACAGGTGGTGCTATGGATAAGATGTCAGTAGCAATGCTTGGACTTGGACCATACATTAGTGCTGTAATTATTTTGCAATTATTAACAATGATTTTCCCTAAATTGGAGAAAATGTATAAAGAGGGAGGGCCAGAAGGAAAAAGGAAGTTTAATCAATACGGAAGGTTAGCAACTATTCCATTAGCTTTACTTCAAGGGTATGGAATGCTTACTTTACTTCAACGCCAAGGAGTAATGCAGTCCTTGTCTTTTATTGAATTAGGAAGTGCACTTATAACAATTACTGCCGGAACTGTGCTTTTAATGTGGCTTGGAGAATTATTAACCGAAAAAGGAATCGGTAATGGGATTTCTTTGTTAATTTTTGCTGGTATTATTTCAAGGGCACCAGCTAATATTAGGCAATTAGCTTTAACATGGGACCCAAGCAATATTCCAGGATATTTAGCCTTTGGAGTAATGGTAGTTGTAATTATTGCTGGGGTTGTTTTAATTAATGAAGGCAAGAGAAATATTCCTGTTTCTTATGCTAAAAGAGTAAGAGGAAGAAAGGTACAGGGAGGATCTTCTACATATTTACCAATGAAAGTAAATCCTGCTGGAGTAATCCCTATTATTTTTGCACTGTCTGTTTTACTTTTTCCAAGAATGATTGCTAACTTTTTCAAAGACAATGCAGGATTAGCAGGAGAAATTGCAACTGGATTATCTGGAGCTTTAGCTAATCCCTGGATTCATGGGTCTTTGTATTTTATTTTAGTGATTATGTTTACTTATTTTTATACTGCTGTAACTTTTGATCCAGAATCAATCGCAGATAACCTTAAAAAGATGGGAGGATTTATTCCTGGAATTAGACCAGGTCCTTCAACTGTAAATTTTATTTCTCATATTTTAAATAGAGTAGAACTTATTGGAGCATTATTTTTAGCAACTATTGCTGTTTTACCATCAATTATTCAGGGAATAACTGGGGTTCAGGTATTCCAGTTTTTAGTAGGTGGTACAGCACTTTTAATTGTAGTTAGTGTAGTCCTTCAAACAACTAGAGAAATTAAAGCTCAGCTTAAGATGAGGGATTATGAAACTTATTAAAAAGTTTAAATAGTTTAATTTATGTCACAAAAAAAATTATCTACTATTTTAATTATAGGGCCCCCAGGTTCAGGTAAAGGGACCCAGGCTAGTCTTTTAGCTAAAGAATTTGATTACTATCATATTGAAACTAGTAAAATAATTGAGAAAGAATTAAACAAAGCAGAGGAAGGAGAAACAGTAAAAATAGATGGTAAGGAATATAGCTATGATAAGCAGAGAGGTTTTTGGGAAGGAGGAGAATTATGTTCACCTCCTTTTGTTACTTATCTTTTAAAGAAAGAGATTGAGAAACTATACAAACAACAATATAATCTTGTTTTTTCTGGCTCTCCTAGAACTTTATTTGAAGCAAAGAAAATTTATCCTTTGTTACTTGATCTATTTGGAAAAGAGGATATTAATATTGTTCAATTAACCCTTTCTCCAAAGGAAAGTATTTTTAGAAATAGTCACAGGAGAATTTGTAAATTAATGCGACACTCAATCCTTTATAATGATGAGACTAAAGAGTTAACTAAATGTCCTTTAGATGGATCAAAATTAATTAAAAGAGAAGGTTTAGATGATCCAGAGACTATTAAAGTAAGAATTGAAGAGTTTAAAGAGCGAACACTTCCTATTATTGATTATTATAAAGAACAAAACATGGAAGTTCATACAATTGATGGTGAACAAAGTGTAGCTAATGTTTTTAACGATATTCGAACAGTTTTAAATTTATAAAAAATGGTATCTATAAAAAACAAAGAGGAAATTAAAAAAATGGAAGAAGGAGGAAGGATTTTGGCCACTGTTTTAAAAAAAGTAAAAGGGAAGATAGAACCTGGAGTACGCACTAAGCAACTAAATCAATTTGCTGAGAAATTAATTGCGGAATCTGGAGCTAAGCCTTCTTTTAAAGGTTATAATGGCTTTCCTGCTGCTTTATGTACTTCTTTAAATGAAGTAGTAGTTCATGGTGTTCCTTCAGATTATAAGTTAAAGAGAGGAGATCTTCTTTCTTTAGATTTAGGTGTTTTTTATAAGGGATTCCATTCTGATATGGCAATAACTTTAGGGGTTGGAAATATTAGCAAAGAGAAAGAGAGACTTTTAAAAACTACAAAAGAGGCTTTAAATATTGCTCTTTCTCAAATGAAACCAGAGAATACTGTCGGAGATATAGGGAATGCAGTTCAAAAACATAGTGAAGCCCAAGGATATAATGTAGTAAGAAACTTATGTGGCCATGGAATAGGGAAGATCTTACATGAACAACCTGAAATTTTAAATTATGGAAGAAAGGGAAAAGGTTTAATTCTAAAAAAGAATATGACTCTTTGCCCAGAGCCTATGCTTACAGCAGGCTCTTATAAGTTAGAAAAAGATAAAGATGGACAGGGATTTAAAACTAAAGATAACTCTCTAACTGCTCACTTTGAACATACTGTACTAATTACAGAAGGGGGCAATAAAGTGTTAACTAAGCTTTAATAGCAAGATTAAAACGAGACCTGCTTTTGAACATACTGCATTAATTATAGAGGACGGAAATAAGATTTTAGTTAAAGTTTCTTGACAAAATAAAATAATATTATATAATTGTACTAAATATAGTTTTTTTAATTTAAATAAGGAGGGGTATTAAATGAAAAAATATTTAAAGCTCTTTTTAGGTGCATTGGGAACACTTGAATTAATATTATTATTTTTCTGGATTATTAGTTTATTTTTCTATGTTTTTAGCAATATAGAAGGTACTTTTCTAATTCAGAAAACAATTTATTTTTTCTGGTTAATTCCTTTTGCTTTGTTTTTAAAGGACAAGGAAGTTCAAAATATGCTAATGAGTTGGGGCGATAAAATATTTTCCCAATAATCTTTCCAAACTCTCTACTTAAAAGTAGGGAGTTTTTTATTTTTAAATAAGGGTAAAATAATGTATAATATACTAAGTTTTAAAATTCTTAATTAATTTTATTAATATTATGAAATTATCAGTAGTAATTCCTGCCTATAATGAGGCGGAAAGACTTCCGAATACTTTAAAGGATATTGATCGTTATTTTAAAAAAGTTGACTATAGTTATGAAATACTAGTAGTGAGTGACGGATCTACAGATGATACAGGAAGAAAAACAAGAGAATTAATGGGGGAAATTAAAAATTTATGTCTAATTGACAGAAAAGAGAACAAAGGAAAGGGATATACCGTCCGAGAGGGCTTATTAAAAGCCAAAGGAAATTATAGATTATTTACTGATGCAGATAATTCTACTTCTATTGATCAGATAGAAAAAATGTGGCCTGAGTTTGAAAAAGGAGCTGATGTTGTTATTGGTTCTAGGGACATAGAAGGAGCTAAACTAACACCACCACAACCTTGGTGGAGGCAAAAAGTAGGAGACGTCTTTAATTTAATGGTTCAAATTACTTTAGGCTTGTGGGGAGTTTGGGATACTCAATGTGGATTTAAAGGATTTAAAAAAGAAGTTATCGAATCAGTTCTACCAAAATGTAAAATTGAAGGATTCGCTTTTGATCCAGAAATTTTAATACTTGCTAGAAAGGATAGATTTAAAATTAAGGAAATTCCAGTAACTTGGGAAAATGATCCTGAAAGTAAAGTAGGCTTTAGTTCTATGTTTAAAATGGGAAAGGATTTAATTAAAATTAGATTTAATTTATTAACGGGAAAGTATAAAAAATAATTTAATTAGAAATTAAAATTGTTATGAGTAACAAAGGAGACGAAAAATACAAAAAGGTTGCTAAATTTCCTTCTGAACTAAGATTAGACCCAGTTTCAAAAGACTGGGTAGTAATTGCGACAGGCAGAGGGAAAAGGCCAGAAACTTTTAAAAAAGAGGACAGCGGAGTAGAGGAGGTTCCTAAATCAGAGTGTCCTTTTTGTGATATTACAGATCAGGCAACTCCAGTTGTTATCTTTTCAAATGGAGAAAGGTTAGACTTTGAAGAAGGAGATAAAATTCCAAATAATTGGACAACAATTTCTATTCCAAATAAATACCCTGCTTTTATTCCCTCTAAAGAGGTTAAAAAGAGTGTGGAAGATACTTATTATGAAAAGATGAACGCAGTTGGTTATCATGAAGTTATTATTACTAGTGACCATGAAGAATCAATGGGTCAATCTTCTCCAGAAAGGATTAAAGAGATAATTGATTTATATCATCAACGTTATCTTGAACTAAAAGAAAAACCATTTGTTAAGTATATATCCATTTTTCATAATCACGGCCAAAAAGCAGGAGCTTCAATAGCTCATCCTCATTCTCAACTTATTACAACTCCTGTAATTGATCATGATTTGAAAGTAGCTCTAAATGAAGCCAGAGAATATTTTAAAGAACATGGAGAATGTATTTATTGTAAAATGAATAGATGGGATGAAAAAATTCAAAAAAGAATAGTATTTGAGAATGATTACTTTCAGGTAGTTTGTCCTTTTGCTTCTAAAGCTGCTTTTGAAATGATTATTTCTCCTAAAAGACACTCTGCCTATTTTGCTGAAATTAGTGAGAAAGAAAAAGAAGCTTTAGGAGAAGCTTTTTATCAGGCTTTAAGAAGGTTGTACATTGGTCTGGACAATCCGGCTTATAATTTTTATCTCCATAGTGCACCATCGGATGGAAAGAAAAACGATCATTATCATTGGCATTTTACAATCTTGCCTAAAACTGCAACTTGGGCTGGATTTGAGATTGGAGCTCAAATGGAAATTTCAACTATTGCCCCAGAAGAAGCAGCAGAATATCTTAGAAATCAAAAAATAGATTAAAATGAAAGAATTACAAACCTTGTTACTTGCTATTTTGCCTTTTGGAGAACTAAGAGCTTCTATTCCTATAGCTCTAAAAGTATATAATCTTCCAATTTGGTCTGCTTATCTTTTTTCAGTAATTGGTAATTTAATCCCACCGGTTTTAATAATTGCGATACTAGATCCAATTCAAAAATTTTTAAGTAAGCGGTCAAAGCTAATGGAGAGATTCTTTAATTGGATTTTTGAAAGGACAGCTCGGAAACATGCAGAAAAATTTGAAAAGCTAAAGGAGTTTGCTTTAATTTTATTAGTAGCTATTCCATTACCTTTTACAGGGGCCTGGACAGCATCACTTTGTGCTTTTTTATTTAAGATTAAATTTAAAAAAGCAATTCCTTTAATTTTTATTGGTATACTAATAGCAGGTGTAGTAGTTACTGCTGCTAGTTTAGGAATTTTTAAATTAAATTATTTAATTAGTTAAAATTTATGCTTATTGTAGCAAACTGGAAATGCAATCCAATTAATACAAAAAAAGTAAATCATTTACTAGAAATAGAAGAGGGGAATCAAGATACAGAAGTTGTTATATGTCCTCCTTTTTTATACTTATCTCAAGCGAAGGAAAAGTTAAGAAATAAAGATATTAAATTAGGAGCGCAAGATTCCTTCTGGGAAGATAGTGGTTCCTATACTGGAGAAGTTTCTCCTTTGATGCTTTCTAATTTAGGATGTGAATATGTAATTATTGGACATTCAGAAAGAAGAAAATATTTTGAAGAAGATTCAAATATTATTAAACAAAAAGTTGAAAAAGCTCTTGAAAATGACTTAAAAGTTATCTTATGTGTTGGAGAGACAGAGGAAGAAAAGAAAAAAGAGAAAACTTTTACTGTTTTAAAAAAACAAATAAAAGGCATTAAAAAGAAAGTAATTATTGCTTATGAACCTCTTTGGGCAATAGGAAGTGGAAATAATTGCAATCCCGATCAAGCTGAGAAAGCGGTAGCTTTCATAAAAAAGGAGATTGATACAAAAGTTTTGTATGGTGGAAGTGTAAATGTAAAAAATGCTTCTAGCTATTTAAACAAGGACATTGACGGATTATTAATTGGTAGAACTTCTTTAAAACCAGATCAATTTAGTACAATTATTAAAAAAGTAAAGAGTGAAAAACAAGATTGATTTTTTATTTTTTATTTGCTATTCTTACTTAAAATGAACAAGATTTTAAAGGGGGAATTTTATAATCCGACTAAAGGAAAAATAGATATTGAGAACGTAATGGAAGAAATTCAAACTTATATGGAGAAAAAGCCTGCTAAGTTTTATGAAATAGTAGTTGGATGTGACTCTCCAGCTCAAGAAGATCCTTTCTTTCCTTTAGCAATAGTAGTCCGCCGTAAAGGGCAGGGGGGACGTTTCTTTTTAAAGAAAATAAAATACGACCAAAATGATAAATTTAAAAATTGGAAGATGAGAATTTTAGAAGAAGTAGTTTTATCCTGTGAATTAGCTTCTTATTTTAGAGAAAATTTTGAAGTTAAATTAAAAAAAGCTTCAACAGAATTCAATTACAGAATGGAATATATTCATGCTGATGTTGGTAAGAATGGAATTACAAGAGATATGATTAAAGAAGTCGTTGGGCTGATTCGTGGTAATGGATTTAAACCCAGAATTAAACCTAATACTTTTGCTGCTACATCTGTAGCAGACAGGTATACTTAAAAATGAAAAGTAAAAAAATTAGAAAAAAATTTGTTCGATTTTTTGAAAAAAAAGGACATAAAATTGTTTCTTCAAGTTCTTTAATTCCTGAAGACAAAACTGTTCTTTTAACTTCGGCTGGAATGCAACAGTTTATCCCTTATTTTTCAGGAGACAAAGAGGTAATGAACGACTTTAGTGATAAACATCTTGCTTCTATCCAGAAATGCTTTAGGACCCCAGACATTGAAGAGGTAGGGGATGATACTCATCATACTTTTTTTGAAATGATGGGTAATTGGTCAATTGGAGGAGATTATTTTAAAGAAGGTTCTATTGAGCTTGCTCTTGAATTTTTTGTTGAAGAGATGAATTTAGATAAAGATAAACTATGGGTTACTATTTTTAAAGGAACAGAAGATATTCCAAAAGACAAAGAAGCTTTTAATATTTGGAAAGAGAAAGGAATTCCTAAAGAAAGGATAAAAGAATTTGGAATGGAAGATAATTTTTGGGGCCCAGTAGCAAAGACTGGTCCGTGTGGTCCTTGTTCTGAAATACACTATGATAGAGGAGAAAAATATGGCTGTGGGAAAGATTGTGGTCCAAATTGTGAAGAATGTAATCGTTTTGTTGAATTATGGAATTTAGTATTTATGGAGTATATGAAAACTGAATCGGGTAAATTTCAAAAATTAGAACAGAAAAATATTGATACAGGAATAGGATTTGAAAGATTGGTTGCTATTAAGCAAAAAGAGAGTTCTGCTTATGAGACTGATCTATTTTTACCAATTATTAGAAAATTAGAAGAAATATCAAATAAGGAGTATTCTAAAAATAAGAAGTATTTTAGAATTATTACAGATCATATTAAGGGAGCATCTTTTTTAATTGTTGATAATATTACTCCAAGTAATGAAGGTAGAGGTTATATCTTAAGAAGGGTTTTAAGAAGAGCAATTCGATACGGAAAATTATTAAATTTAAAAGATAATTTTCTTTCTGAATTAGTTGGAGAAGTAATTAAGATCTATGGGGAAGATTATCCAAAATTAATAGAAAAAAAAGAAAAGATTAGAAAAGTGATTGAAAAAGAAAGAAAAAATTTTGAAAGAGCATTAGAAGAAGGCTTAAAAGAATTAAAAAAGATTATTAAAGAAAAAAAAGAAGAGGATAAAAAGACATTAGAAGGAGAGGAAGTGTTTTACCTTTATCAATCCTTCGGTTTTCCTATTGAGCTAACTGAAGAGATTGTTGCTGAAAAAGATTTTAAAATTGATAGAGAAGGTTTTTACAAGGCTAAAGAAAAACATAAAGAAATTTCAAAGGCAGGAGCAGAAAAGAAATTTGGAG
Organism: uncultured Candidatus Saccharibacteria bacterium; assembly: GCA_964555095.1. Lineage (GTDB taxonomy): Bacteria > Patescibacteriota > Minisyncoccia > Minisyncoccales > CAYPLZ01 > CAYPLZ01. The sequence continues at coordinate 10,485 of CAZKRA010000002.1, forward strand.
GGTTAAGCGATAAAGATGATTATGAAGAGATTAAGCTACATACTACGACTCATATTCTTCAACGTTGTCTTCGAAAGGTTCTTGGAGACCATGTAATACAAAAAGGATCTGATATTAATTCAAAAAGATTAAGATTTGATTTTTCTCATCCAAAACAAGTAACAGATGAAGAATTAAAAGAGGTAGAGAAGATGGTTAATCAAATTATAGAAAAAGATCTAAAAGTTAAAATGGAAGAGATGGAACTTAAAAAAGCAAAAGAATCTGGAGCTCTTTATCTTGATCAAGCTAATTATCCTTCTATTGTTAAGGTATACAGCATTGTAAATGAAAAGACAGAAGAGGTATTTTCTAAAGAGCTTTGTGGAGGACCTCATATTAATAGGACTTTAGAACTAGGCAAGTTTAAAATTACAAAAGAAGAAAGTGTAGGAGCTGGAAAAAGAAGAATTAAGGCAATATTAAAAGATGACTAAGAAAATAAGGGATATTAAACCTCCTAAAAAAAATTCAAAACCAAAGAAAATAGAAAATTCTTCTAAAACTATTAAAAATAAATTTAATTGGAAAAAACTTTGGTTTTTAATTTTAACCCCAATTTTATTTGGTGGGATTTTATTTTTTTGTGATTTAACAAAAGCTGAAATTAAGATTTGGCCTAGAAAAATAGAAAAAGATATAAGCACTACAGTAGAAATAACAAACAAAGAACAAGAAGGTTTTGATGGGGAACTTTGGCTTGATAAAAAAATCATTCCCGGGAGAATTGTTACGTCAACTCAAAACGTAAATGGAAGCTTTGAAAGCTCTGGCATTGTAGAGGAAAAAGCTAAGGGAGTGATAAAGATTTATAATAATTACTCCTCAGCTCCTCAAGCTTTTAGGGCCCAAACAAGACTAATTTCAGAGGAGGGAAAAGTATTTAGGATTCCAGAAAGAGTTACTGTTCCTGGTAAACCAGGAAGCGTTGATGTAGAGGTTGTGGCTGCAGAGCCGGGAGAAGAATATAATATTGAACCTTCAACCTTTTCTATTCCCGGACTATCTGGAACAGCTCTATATGGACAATTTATTGGAAAGTCTTTTCAGAAGATGAAAGGAGGAGGGACTTATCCTCAAATTATGGAAGAAGATATTAATATTAGTAAAAGACAATTAAGCAAAAAGGCAGTAGATCAACTCCAAAAAGAATTTGATCAATTAAAAATTTTATTTAATTCTGCTTCAATTGAAATAAAAGAGTTTAATACTTCTAATAAAGAAAATGATAAAATTAAACAATTCACCGCAAGCTTAAAAGCAGAAATTAAAGCTCTTGGCTTTAAGGAAAGTAACATTGAAAATTTTGCTAGAGCCTATATTTTAGACCAAATACCTACTGGGAATAAAATTATTTCTAATACTCTTAATATAGATTATCAGATAAAAGATCAAAATTTAGAAGAAGGAAAAATAAGTTTAAAACTTGACATTTTTGCCAAAACCTATAAAGATATTAAAGAAGCGATAATCAAAAAAGGATTAATTAATAAAAATATTTCAGAAGCAGAAATATTTTTGAAAAACCAAGAAGGAATTAATGATGTAAAAGTTAATTTATGGCCTTTTTGGATAAAACAAATACCAGGAAATAAGAACAAAATAAAAGTTAAATTAATTCTTGACTAATTCTTAAAAGTTTGTTATCGTAGCTTACTGACTAATGGTAAAAAAAGAAAAAATAAAAAAAACAGGAACAGTGTTAGAGGCTCTTCCAAATGCTCAATTTAGAGTTGAGCTTGAGGATGAGCAAGAAATTATTGCTCATTTGTCTGGAAAAATGAGAATGTATAAAATTCGAGTATTGCCAGGCGATGAAGTTACAGTAGAAATGAGCGAATATGATAAAGAAAAAGGAAGAATTATATATAGAGAATAATTTATTATAAAATTTAAAAAAATAAATTGTCAGTAATACTGACAAAGGAAATTGATTTGTTAGAAAAATTTTAATAAAAAAAATTATGAAAGTAAGAGCATCTGTAAAAAAAATGTGTCGTCATTGCAAAATAGTTCGCCGAAAAGGGCGAGTTTATGTGATTTGTAAAAAAAATCCAAAACATAAACAAAGACAAGGATAATTAATTTTTAACATTAACAATACTTATGCCAAGATTATCTGGTGTAAATTTGCCTCAAGAAAAACAGATTAAAATTGCTCTCACCTATATTTACGGAATAGGTGATTCTTTAAGTAAAAAAATCTTAAAACAAGCTAACTTAGATGGAGAGACAAAAGTAAAAGAATTAAATAGCAATGAAATAAATAGGTTAAATGAGATTATTTCTAAAAATCATACTGTTGAAGGAGAGCTAAGAAGGAAAAAGAAGGATAATATTAATAGATTAAAAGATATTGATTGTTACAGAGGGATAAGGCATAAAAAAGGGTTACCAGTAAGAGGGCAAAGAACCCAAAGCAATAGCAGAACAGTTAGGGGGAATGTAAGAAAGACAGTAGGAAGTGGACAGAAAAAAGCTCCTACTCCAAAATAAGAACCTGCTTGCAAAACGTGCGAGCCAGGATCTTTTTTCTTCTTCGTTCGAAAATAAAAAATAGTAATTATAAAATATGGGAAAAAAAAGAGTTGTACAAAAGAAAGGGAGAGACTTAAACAAACGACAGCAAGAATTAATTGATACTCCAGCCGTAAGGGCTGCTAATAAAATTGGCATTAAAGAAGGAAGAATTTATATTAAAGCAACTTATAATAATACTCTTCTTACTCTTACAGATAAAAACGGTGATACACTCTATAGTAGTAGTGCAGGAAGAATGGGATTTAAAGGAACGAGAAAAGCTACTCCTTTTGCAGCTTCTAAAGTAGGAAATATTGTTGCCGCAGCAGCAGAAAAAATTGGGATAGAACGCTTAAAAGTATTTGTTAAGGGAATTGGAGGAGGAAGAGACTCGGCTTTAAGAGCTATTGTAAATAGAGATGTAGAAGTAATTAAAATTATTGATTCTACTCCTATACCTCATAATGGTTGCAGGCTACCCAAACCTAGAAGAGTTTAATTATTTAAAAAGCATGACAAAAGAATTAAAACATCTTAAACAAAATTTAAGATTAACCAAGTAACAAAGTATGTCAAAAGAACCAAAATGTAAAAAATGTCGCAGAGCCGGAACGAAACTTTTTTTAAAAGGAGAACGTTGTAATTCTCCAAAATGTGCCTTGGTTAAAAAGGCTTATCCCCCTGGACCTAAAGGAAAAAGAGGGCGGAGGCGCTTATCAGAATATGGAAAAGAGTTGAAAGAAAAACAAAAATTAAGACACTGGTATAATTTAACTGAAGAACAATTTTATGGATATGTTAAAAAAGTTCTTGGGAAAGGAGAAGCTGAAAATGCCTCTTTAGTTTTAGTTCAAAATCTTGAAACAAGATTAGATAATGTTGTAAACGAATTAGGATTTGCAAGGTCAAACAGTGAAGCAAGAGAACTAGTTTCTCATAAGCACTTTTTAGTTAATAAAAAAGTTGTTAATATCCCAAGCTATCAAGTAAAAGTAGGAGATAAAATTGCTGTTAGGCCAGGATCTAGGACCAAAGGACCTTTTGAAAACTTACCAACTCTTCTTAAAAAACAACAAACCCCAGATTGGTTAACTTTAAATAAAAAAGAACTAAAAGGTACTATTAAAAGAAAGCCAACCCTTGATGATATTTCAATTCCGGTTGATATATCTTCAATATTTGAGTATTATTCACGTTAATTAATTTTTTAATAATTTAAACATGATTCCATTACCAAAGGAGCCAAAATTAATAGAAAAAAAAGAAAATTGGGCTAAATTTGAAATAGAATCTCTTTATCCTGGATATGGATTAACTATAGGACATTCTTTAAGAAGAGTTCTCTTGTCTTCTTTAGAGGGTGCTGCAGTTACTAATATGCGAATAGATGGAGTAGATCATGAATTTTCTACTATTGATGGAGTCCTAGAAGATGTTATTGAAATAATATTAAATTTAAAGCAATTAAATTTTAATATGCTTACTTCAAAAAAGAAGACAGCTACTTTAGAAGTAAGTGGAGAAAAGAAAGTTAAGGCTTCAGATTTTGATTTTCCAAGTCAGGTAGAATTAATCAATAAAGATTGCCATATTATGACTTTAACTGATGACAAAGTAGAGATTAGTATGGAAGTTGATATTGAAACAGGAATAGGCTACTTATCTCGAGATGAAGAAAAGGCAAGGGAAGAAGAAAAATTAGAAATAGGAACTATTCCAGTTGATGCTATTTTTACTCCAATTAAAAAAGTAAATTATAATGTTGAAAATATGAGAGTAGGAGAAAGAACTGATTTTGATAGACTAACCATTGAAATAACTACAGATGGAAGTTTAACTCCAGAAGAAGCTTTAGAAAATGCTTGTACAATATTAGTTAAACATTTTGAAATTTTAAAAAAGGAAGAAAAAAAAGAAAAGGAAGAAAAAAAAGAAAAGGAAGATTCTAAGAAAAAAGAAGAAAAGGAAGA
>CAZKRA010000002.1:15113-49652 GCA_964555095.1 uncultured Candidatus Saccharibacteria bacterium
AAAAGGAAGAAAAAAAAGAAAAGGAAGATTCTAAGAAAAAAGAAGAAAAGGAAGAAAAAGATCCCTCTGATATTGAAATTAATGACCTTAATTTATCTAGTAGAGTTAAAAATGCATTAAAAGATCATGGAGTTAAATCAGTAGCAGGATTAACAAGTAGAAAAGAAGAAACACTAAAAGATATAAAAGGCTTAGGGAAAAAATCTGTAAAGAGAATTAAAAAAGAATTAGAAAAACGTAATCTTTCATTTAAATAATAATGAGAAAAAGAAAAAAAGGAAGAAAATTGCATAGAAAAAAAGATCAAAGAAAAGCTCTAATGATTTCTTTAGCAAATTCTCTTTTAAAAGAAGGAAAAATCAAAACTACGGAAGCAAAAGCAAAAGAACTTTCTTCTTTTATTGAAAAGAAAATTACTAAAGCAAAAAAGGGAGGACAGAAAGCAATTAGAGAGTTAAATAAATTTTTTTCACCTGAAGTTAGTAAACATTTAGTTAATAATATTGCTCCAAAATTTAAAGATAGAAAAGGAGGTTATACAAGAGTAGTTAAGCTACCTCCACGCAAATCAGATGGAGCTAAAAGAGCAGTAATTGAATTAATTAATGATTAAGATGATAAAAAGAGAAACTCATACAATCGATGTAGCAAATAGAAAACTGGGTAGAGTAGCTACAGAAATATCTCATATTCTAATTGGGAAGCATAAACCTAGTTATGAAGCTTACAAAGATAATGGTGATATTGTAAAAATCAAAAATATTGAAGAAATTGTTGTAACTGGGAAAAAGAAAGAAATGAAAAAATATTTTAGGCACTCTGGTTATCTTGGTGGATTAAAAGAAAAAACATTTGAAGAAATTTTTCAAAATAAACCTGGTAAAGTTTTAAAACAAGCAGTTTATGGAATGCTGCCAAAGAATAAACTTAGAGATAAAAGAATAAAAAGATTAAAAATTAAAAATAATAACTAATCCAGTATGGCTAAAAAGAAAAAGAAAAAAAATAAATATTATCAAGGAATTGGAAGAAGAAAAACGGCTACTGCTAGTGTAAGACTTTATAAAAGTAGTAAGCCAGGATTTGTAATAAATGAAAAGCCACTTGAAGAATATTTCCAAAAAGAACCTCTTCAAAAAACAGTGAAGGAAGCCTTAGAAAAAGTTGAAGCCTTAAATAATTTTAAAGTAAGTATTTTAGTACGAGGAGGAGGTCTTACTGGCCAAGCAGAAGCAATAAGACTCGGCGTAGCAAGAGCTTTACTTGAATATGATCCTGACCTAAGGCAAGACTTAAAAGAGGAGGGATACTTAATGAGAGACCCTCGAATGAAAGAAAGACAAAAACCTGGATTAAAAGGAGCAAGAAGAGCACCACAATGGCAGAAAAGATAATTTACATTTTACCAAATTAAAAACTAAAGCACCTTTGCTGGTGCTTTTTTATTTAAATTTTAAAACTTATGCTTAAAGAGATAATAGACGAATTTTATAAAAAACAAGAAGAGAATAGGGACAGAGAATACTTTTATGTTACTGATGCTGGAAAATGTAAAAGGGCTACCTTTTTAAAGTTTAAAAATGCACCAGCAAAAGATTTAGAACCAAGAGTTTTAAGAATTTTTGAGAAAGGAGAATATCATCACCGAAATTTAATCAGCTGTTTAATTCGATCTGGAATTGTAGTAGCAGCTGAAATAAGCACTCCTCCTCAAGCTATAATTTCGGGTAGAGCGGATGCTATTTTAAGTATTGATAGCCAACTCTATGTTTTAGATATTAAAAGCACAAATAGTAATGCCTTTCGCTATATGAAGAATCCTAAAGAAAAACATCTTTATCAAATTCAGCTCTATCTTCATTTCTTTAATATTCAAAATGGAATTCTTCTCTACGTAGATAAAGACCAACAAAAACTAAAAGAGTTTGAAATAGATTATGATCCAGACCTTGCAAATAACTTAATGAAACAATTTTCTAAATTAAAAGATAAAATTGATAATAATGTTGTTCCGGCTCGAAATGATAGTTATCCTAGTAAAGGAGAATGTCGCTACTGTAAATTTAAAGAACTTTGCAAGAAAGCAGAGGAGGGAGAAATGAACTGGGAAAATTTAAAAGAAAAATTTAAAGATAATTAAAAAGTAGAAAGTTTATAAGAGAAAAGTTCTTTATCTTTGTAAACTAATAATTCTTTATTTGATGACTCCCATTTTAGGTTGAATTTACTTTCAAATGTTAAAAGATTAACAACATTAATATTATCTCTAGTATCAGTTTCAGTTATTTTTACAGTATTATTTGCTTTAAAAATTAAATATTCATTATTAAGCCATTCTAATTGTTTTATTTTATTTGAAAAACGGGAGATGAATATTTTATCTCCTTTTTTATTAAAAGGCTGAGAGGATTGATCTTTAAGATAAAATGTTTTTATTTCATAATCGGAGTTATAGGCTAATTTATCTCTGTGAGGAGAAAAAGTAAAAGAATTTATTCTTTTATCAACTAATGTAATCTTTTTAGTTTCTTTATTAATTGCATAAAAACTTCCAGATTGCTTTTCTAAAATAAAAATAAAATTATTACTATCTTTTATCTTATATTCAGTTTCTTTTTTGATATCTAATTTTTTAGAATTAATTTTTTCCCCAGGGTAGGAGTTGTAGATAAATCCTGATTCAGTAAGAAAAATAAGGTTATTAGAGTTATAGTTTTTTGCAAAGGTAATTATTTCTTTTCCGTTTTGAGAAAGATCAGGATAATAATAATTTATTTCTTCTGTTTCTATATTATAAACGTAGATATTGTTATTTTTTTGGAAAATTATTTCATTAGTATTATTAGGGTTAAAAATTACCTTTTCTCCTGGTTTTATGTTGGCTAATTTTGATAATTTTTTTAATTTCGGGGGAAAAGGCTCGGTTGTTAGAATTTGATATTTTATTTGTTCTTTAATTCCTAATTTAAAAAGTATTTTTTCTGAGTTAGGACCAAAATTAAGTTCTAATAAATCTATACTGCTTGTTGAAAAATCATCTTTTGCTATTAAATGACTTTTAAGTTTTTTATCTAAATTATATAGTTTTAATTCCCAATCTTCTTCTGCTTTATTTTTCAGTAAGATTTTAGTATTATTTGGGAAAAACCATAATCTTTCAATTTTAGAATTAATTTTTTCTTGCTCGGGATTTTTAGGAATAAGACTGACATTGGTAACCTCAGTTACAGTTTGTTCTTTTATTTCTAAATTCTTTTTCCAAGCATGATAACCTTCTTTAACTAATTTTAGATTATATTTTTTAGGAATAAGGTTTTTAATAAAAGAAGATCCAAAAAATAGATCAGTTCTTCGTTCTTTTACTTCGTTTAAATAGATATTAGTTCTAGTTGGCTTAACCTCTATAAAAAAAGCTCCAGTTTTAGTTAATTTTTTATTTTCAACATCAAAACGATACCCTTTAGAATAAAAAGCTACAAGAGGGGCTCCAATAATAAATATTAAAATACAGATTATTAAAATTATTTTTTTTGTTTTTTTAGACATTATATTATTAATTTTAACTAATTAGACATACATTAATTACTTAAATTAGATATGCATTAATTTAAAGCTATTTATTAAATGCACATAAAATGTACTAATTAGCTAAATTACACTTTACACTAATTTAGTTAATTATAACAGATAAAATAGATCTTGAAAAAAACAATCTTTTAAGTTAGGATAAGTTAATATTATGTTTACAAAAAAAATTGGAATTGATTTAGGAACATCTAATTCATTAGTGTTCACACCTAAAAAGGGATTAACCCTTCAAGAACCTTCTGTTGTAGCTGTAAGCGTAGAAGAAAATGAAATTCTAGCAGTAGGTAAAAAAGCAAAAGAAATGACAGGAAGAACCCCAGATGCAATTAGGGTTTATAGGCCCTTAAAAGATGGTGTAATTGCTGATTTTAGAGTTACCCAAGCAATGCTTAAATACTTTATAAATAAATCTTCTTCATTCTTTCGGTTTTTTAAACCGGAACTTTTGATAGGTGTTCCAGCAGGAATTACTTCTACAGAAAAAAGAGCAGTGCTGGAGGCTGCCACAAATGCCGGCGCTAAAGCTGCATATGTAGCTAAAGAGCCGATTTTGGCTGCTATTGGGGCTGATATACCAATAAATTCTTCTGTGGGTCATATGATTGTTGATGTTGGGGGAGGAACAACTGAAATTGCTGTAATATCATTAGGGGGAATAGTCACTGCTAAATCAGTAAGGATTGCAGGGGACAAAATGAATGAAGCAATAGCTGAATATATTAAAAAGAAATATAATCTTGCTGTTGGAGAGCAAACAAGTGAAAAAATAAAAATAAAAATCGGAACTGCAGTAGAAGAGGAAGAAGAAAGAACTCTAGAAATTAGGGGCAGAGATTTAATTTCTGGATTACCTCGTAATATTGAAATTACTTCAAATGAAGTAGCGGAATCTATTTCTGATACTTTAAATAAAATTATTCAAGCTATAAAAAAAGTATTAAGAGAAACCCCTCCAGAATTATCCGCTGACATCATGGATAAAGGAATAGTTTTATCTGGTGGAGGTTCTCTTTTAAGGAACATTGATGATAAATTCGCTCAAGCAGTTGGAGTGCCTTGTTTTTTAACCTCTGACCCTTTGCTTTGTGTTGCAAAAGGAACTGGAATAGTAATGCAAAATCTTGATGCCTATAAAAAAAGTGTAATGAAAAAGAAATGATAATTGGTCATTTAAAAAAATGGGAGAAACTAAAAAAATCTGCAGAAAAAGGAGAAATTCCACATACATTGCTTTTTAGCGGACAAGAAAAGTTAGGCAAAAAAACTATTGCATTAAAATTAACAAAAATTCTTTTAAAAAAAGGAGAAGATTATAATCTAGAAAAGAATTCTGATTTTTTCCTAATTGAACCAGAAAAAGAGAAAATAACTATTAATAAGATTAGGGCCTTACAAAAGAAACTTGCTTTAACAAGGGCTAATTCTCCTTATAAAATAGCTGTAGTAGATAGAGCACATTTAATGAATAAAGGAGCTCAAAACTGTTTTCTTAAAACTTTAGAAGAACCAAAGGGAAATACAATTATTATTTTAATCACTGAACATCCGAAGGAATTACTTTCTACTATTTTATCAAGAGCTCAACAAATGAAGTTTTATCCTGTTTCAGAAAAGAAAATTATTAATTTTTTAAAAAAGAAAGAAGTCCCTAGAAAAAAAATTAAAAAAATAGCTAAATATTCGTTAGGAAGACCAGGAGAGGCAATTGAATTTTTAAAAAATACTAAAAAATTAAAAGAAAGACAACAAAAAATTAATATTATTAACAAACTCTCTTTGTCTGAAACAACACTTGCAGAAGGATTTAAATTTATAGAAAAAATTAGCAAGAAAAAAGATAAAGCTTTACTTAAAAATTATTTAGAAATTTGGATAAGATATTTTAGGTATCAATTAATTGCAGAATTAAATAAAAATTCAAATAATGAAATAATAGATAAAATTAAAAAGAAAATTCAACAAACCAAAAAAACAAATTATATTATTTCTTCAACTAATACTAGTCCAAGGTTAGCGTTAGAAAACTTATTAATTTCATTAAAAGAATATGCATAAGGACCTCGCTTGCAGAAATAGCAAGCCAGAGTCTTTTTTCTCACTTTGTTCGAAAATAAAAATAATATAAACTACTATGCATAAGAAAATTATTAATAAAATCAAACCAGAGTTAAAAAAAGTAGTTCAATATGTAAAAGATGAACTAAAAAAAATTAGAACGAATAGGGCTAGCCCTTCTTTAGTGGAAGACATTAAAGTTGAATGTTATGGAAAAAAAATGTCAATTAAAGAATTAGGAGCTATATCTTGTCCTGAAACAAGGCAAATTTTGATTCAACCCTGGGATTCTTCTTATCTTGAACCAATTGAAAAAACAATTGCTAAGTCTGATTTAAATTTAAACCCTATTGTAGAACAAGATTCAATTAGAATTACTATTCCTGCAATGACTAAAGAGTATAGAAAAGAATTAGATCACTTACTTTCTGAAAAACAAGAACAAGCTAGGCAAACTGTTAGAAAATGGAGACAAAAATTTTGGTCTGAAATTCAAGAAGCTTTTCAAGATGGAGAGATATCAGAGGATCAAAAATATAAAGCAAAAGATGAACTGCAAGAATTGGCAGATGAATATAAAGCAAAAATTAAAGATTTAATCGATCAAAAAAGAGAAAAAATTAAAAAATAATAAAAAAAGATTAAAAATTACTTAAATAAAATAACAGCATGAATATTTTTATAGCACTTTTCAGTTTGGTTATATTAATTGCATTACATGAATTTGGTCATTTTATCTTGGCTAAAAAGTTTGGAGTTAAAGTAGAAGAATTTGCAATATTTTTTCCACCCCGTCTTTTAGCTAAAAAAATAGGGGAGACTGTTTATTCTTTAAATCTTATTCCATTAGGAGCCTTTGTGAAGATGAAAGGAGAAGAGGAAGAAATAAATGATCCAGACAGTTTTACAGCTCAACCATTTTGGCAAAAAGCCTTAATAGTTTTAGGGGGAGTTATTTCTTTTTGGATTATTGGAGCAATTCTTCTTAGTGTAAATGCCTATATTGGGACAAATCAAGTTATAGCAGATTCTAAAATAGGAGGAATTGAAAATCCTAAAGTTCAAATTGTACAAGTTATTCCTAAATCTCCGGCTGATAAAGCAGGATTAAAATTGGGAGATGTTATTACTGAGCTTAAAAATGAAAAAGGTATTAAAATCGATAAAGTTAAACAGGTTCAAGACTTTACAAAAAAACACGAGGGAGAAAAGATAAAAATTGTTATTCAAAGAGGGGAGGATGAAAAAACTTTAAATATAATTCCTCGAGAAGATCCTCCTTCTGGAGAAGGAGCAATGGGAATTGCTCTTTCAAGAACAGCCATGGTTAAATACCCTGCTTGGAAAGCTCCAATAGAGGGTCTTAAAATGACTAAAAATTTAACAGTTGGAGTTATAGGAGGCTGGTATTATTTAGGAAAAGCTTGGATTACTGGAGAAGAGATTGGAGCACAAATTATGGGTCCAGTTGGTGTTACTTCTATGATGGCTGATTTTGTTGGCTTGGGCTGGAATTATTATCTTAGATTTTTAGCATTAATATCAATTTATCTAGCAATATTTAATCTTCTTCCGATCCCTGCATTAGATGGTGGCAAATTAATGTTTTTAACAATTGAAAAAGTAAGAGGAAAATCAATGAATGAAAATGTAGAAAAAACAATAACAGGATTTTTCTTTCTACTATTAATAGGTCTTTTACTTTTTATAACCTTTAAAGACATTATTAGATTATTTTAACTTGATTAAGCTTAATTAAATTATGCAACAATCAAAACTATTTACAAAAACTAAAAAGAAGGCCCCGAAAGATGCAGAATCAATTAGCCATAAATATTTAGCTAAAGGTGATTTTATTGAACAATCTATTAGTGGAGTCTATAGCTATCTTCCTTTAGGATGGAAAGTTTTTAGAAATATTGAAACAATTATTAGAGAGGAGATGAAAAACTTAGGAGCACAAGAAATATATCTTCCCGCAATGCAGAATAAAAAGCTTTGGCTAGAGACTAAAAGATGGAATACTATTGACCCTCCTTTATTTAAATTTAAAGATAGACATGATAGAGAAATTGCACTTGGTCCAACTCATGAAGAAGGGATTACAGATATAGTTCGTCATAGGATTGATTCTTATAAAGATCTTCCTTTTTCACTTTTTCAAATTCAGGATAAATTTAGAAATGAAATGAGAGCTACAGGAGGATTATTAAGAACAAGAGAATTTTCAATGAAGGACCTTTATAGTTTTCATAAAGACGAAAAAAGCATAGAAAAATTTTACAAAAAAGTAAAAGAAGCCTATTTTAGAATTTATGAAAAGTGTGGAGTCAAAGCAATTTGCGTTGATGCAGAATCTGGTTCAATCGGAGGAGATTTTTCAGATGAATTTATGGTTCAGGCTCCATCAGGAGAAGACAAAATACTTCTTTGTAAAGAATGTGGTTATGGAGCTAATATTGAAAAAACTGGAGAAATAGAAAAATGTCCAAAATGTAAAGGAGAGATAGAAGAAGAAAAAGCAATTGAGGTTGGTCATATATTTAAATTGGGAACAAAGTATAGTAAAATAATGGGAGCTACTTTTAAAGATAAAAAAGGAGAAGAACACCCCATTTTAATGGGGTGTTATGGGATTGGTTTAAGCAGATTAATGGCTACAATAGTAGAAGTTAGACATGATAAAAACGGAATAATTTGGCCTTTAGAGATTGCTCCTTTTTCTATTCACTTGATTGAATTGGGAAATTCTGTAAAAGTTAAAAAAGAAGCAGAAAAACTTTATAATAAGTTAAGAGAAGAAGGATATTCTGTTTTATATGATGATAGAGATAAAAGTGCTGGAGAAAAATTTGCTGATTCTGATTTAATTGGTATTCCATTTAGATTAGTTGTTAGTAAAAAATCTTTAGATAAAAATTCAATTGGCTTTAAAAAAAGAGATAAAAAAGAAGAAAAATTTATTAAAAAAGAAGAAATAGAAAATATTTTAAAAATAAATTAGATTATGAAATTTGATCAAATACTTTCATACTTTTCCTCAGATGTAGCAATTGACTTAGGAACTGCTAATTCCCTTGTTTATGTAAAAGGCAAAGGAATAGTTATTACTGAACCATCTGTAGTGGCTGTTAATAAAAAAACAGGAAGAATTTTAGCCATAGGAGATGAAGCTCAAAAAATGGTAGGAAGAACTCCTAGCCATATTGTAGCATCTCGACCTCTAAAATCTGGAGTAGTTTCAGATTTTGAAGCTACAGAACAGATGCTACAATACTTTTTAGAAAAAGTAAGAAAAAGTAAACTATCAATTGGGTTAAGACCAAGAGTTGTTATTGGTATTCCATATGGAGTTACAGAAGTAGAAAAAAAAGCTGTTTCTGATGCTGGTAAAAGTGCTGGGGCTAGAAAGGTATATTTAATAGAACAGCCAATGGCTGCTGCAATAGGAGCTAGGCTTCCAGTTCAAGAAGCTAAAGGAATATTTATAGTTGATATTGGGGGAGGAACAACTGAAGTAGCTGTTTTATCTCTTGGGGGAATAGTTAAAGCAAAGAGTTTAAAAATAGCAGGAGATAAATTTAATAAAGATATTGTTCAGTTTGCTCAAGATGAATTTAAACTTTTAATTGGAGAAAGAACAGCAGAAAGAATTAAAATTGGAATTGGTGTAGCTTATTTAGAAAAAAAGAATAAGTCTGATTTAAAAGAAATGCCAATGCGAGGACGTAATTTAGTTTCAGGCTTACCCGAAGAAGTTATTGTTACCGAAAAAGATATTCAAAAAGCTTTATCCAGATCAGTTGATGAAATTATTAATGAGATCAAGGCTACTATTGAAGAAACACCGCCTGAATTATTAGCTGATATAATGAGTTCTGGTATCCAATTTGCTGGTGGAGGGAGCCTTTTAAAAGGATTTGATAAGCTAGTTACTAAGGAAACAAAAATGCCTACAAAAATTATTGAAGATCCCTTAACAGCAGTTGTGAGAGGAGCCGGACTAGTAATAGAAAATATAGAAGATTTAAATGAAGTTTTAATTGAAACACAAAATTTAGATCCACCTAAGCAAAAAAGGTAATATAAAATATCTAAATAGAATCCTTTAGCAATTAATTTTCTTTGTAAATAAAAAAAATATGGTAGATAAAAAACAAATAAAACATATTGCAGAATTAGCTAAACTAAATCTAAGAGCTCATAAAGAAGATAAACTTTTAGAAGAGGTCGCCTCTATATTAGACTATATTAAAGTTTTAGAAGAAGTTGACGTTAAAGGAATTGAAGCAATGGGGCATATTCAAGAAGAAGAAAATATTTTAAAAAAAGATAAAATAAAAGAGACTAAAGATGAGGCTAAAAAAAATATTTTAGATTCAGCTCCTGAAAAAAAGAGTAATTATTTTAAAGTAGATACTATTTTAAATAAAGAAGAATGAAATTAGAAGAGCTAACTATTAAAAAAATTAGAAAAGGAATTAAAAAGAAAATTTTTTCTGCTCAAGATTTAACTGAAAAATATTTTAAAAAAATTAAAAAAGAGGATAAAAAAATATCTTCTTATCTTTTATTAACAAAAGATTTAGCTTTAAAGCAAGCTAAAAAAATAGATCAAAAAATTAATAAAGGAGATAAAATAGGAAAATTAGCTGGAGTTTCATTAGCTATTAAAGACAATATGCTGGTTGAAGGAGAGAAATGTACTGCAGGTTCTAAAATATTAGAAAACTATAAAGCTTCTTATAGTGCCACTTGTATTAAAAAATTAATAAAAGAAGATGCGATTATTCTAGGAAAAACTAACTTAGATGAATTTGCAATGGGTTCTTCAACTGAAAATTCAGCATTTCAGGTAACTAAAAATCCTCATGATAAAGAAAGAGTTCCTGGAGGTTCTTCTGGGGGCTCTGCAGCAGCTACTGCAGCTAGTTTATGCCATGCTTCTTTAGGTTCTGATACAGGAGGTTCTATTAGACAACCTGCTTCTTTTTGTGGTGTGGTTGGTTTAAAGCCAACTTATGGCGCAGTTTCTCGTTATGGTTTAATTGCCTTTGGTTCTTCTTTGGATCAAATTGGACCAATTACTAAAACAGTAGAAGATGCTAGAATCTTATTTGATGTTTTAGCTGGAAAAGACCCTAAAGATTCAACTAGCATGGAAGTTCAATTTAAGAAAAATAAAACAAATATTAAAAATACTAAAATTGGGGTTCCAAAAGAATATTTTCAAGAGGGAATAGATCAAGAAGTTAAAGATAAAATTATAGAAAAAATTAAAGAATTTGAAAAAAGAGGAGTTCAAGTTAAAGAAGTTAGTCTTCCTCATACAAAATATGCTTTACCAGCTTATTATATTATTTCTCCTTCAGAAGCTAGTTCAAATTTAGCTCGTTATGATGGGGTAAAATATGGCTTAAAGACTAAAAAAGGAACATATAAAGATGTTAGGGGGAAAGGTTTTGGAGATGAAGTAAAAAGAAGAATAATGCTTGGAACTTATTGCCTTTCTTCTGGCTATTATGATGCTTATTATAAAAAAGCACAAAAAGTAAGAACTTTAATTAAAGAAGATTTTACTAAAATATTTAAAGAAGTAGACTTCTTAGTAACGCCTACTTCTCCTACAACTGCATTTAAAATTGGACAAAGGACAGAAGATCCTCTTTCTATGTATTTAGCTGATCTTTGCACAATTCCAGTTAATTTAGCTGGGCTACCTGCTGTTTCAATTCCTGCTGGCAAAATTAATTCTCTTCCAGTTGGACTTCAAATAATTGGTAAACCTTTTGAAGAATATAAAATATTAGATTTAGCTAATTTAATTTATGAATAATTTAATTACAGAACTTTTAAACGATATGGGAGCAAGCTTATTCCTTAAAAATTTACCTCAAGTTGGTGGAACATTAAATGAATTTTTAATTAGTCCTAATTTTCCAATTTGGTTATTAATTATTAAGTATATTTTTATATTAATTTCTCTTTTATTTTTAGGGACAATAATTATGATTTCGATTACTAAAGGTTGGTTAAGATTAACCTACCTTAATAATATTTTAGAGTTTATTACTTTTCGACCTATTGGTGCTGTAAAAGTACAGAAAAAATGGCAAAAAATTACTGATAGAGTAAAAGAGGCAGGAACTGAATCGGATTATAAATTATCCATTATGGAAGCCGAAACTATGTTTATTGATGTTTTAGAAGAAATGGGATATAGCGGGGATTCTTTAGAAGAAAGATTAGAACAATTAAGCCCGGGGGTTTTACCAAATAAAAAAGAAATATTAAAAGCTCATGAGATTAGGAATAGTGTTGCTCGAGACCCTAACTATGAAGTAGATCTTGAGCAGGCTCAAAAAGTTTTAAGTATTTTTGAAAAAGGTCTTCGAAGTTTTCAAGCTTTTTAAACTTAAATAAAAGTTATTATTTTGAAGCAGACAAAGTTAAATTTGTCTGCTTGTTTTGATTATTTAAAAATGATAATTTAAGTAAAGAATATGAATAATTTTGAAATAAGATACAAACGTTTAAATAAAGAACAGAGAGAAGCAGCAGATTCTCTTTATGGGTCTGTTCTTGTAGTAGCTGGTCCCGGTGCAGGTAAGACTGAAATTTTAGCTCTTAGAGTAGCTAATATTTTAAAAAAAACAGACACTTTACCTCAAGAGATACTTTGTTTAACCTTCACAGATTCAGCTGCATCAAATATGAAGCAAAGATTACAAGATTTTATTGGTAACAAAGCTTTTAAAGTAAATATTAGTACTTTTCATAGCTTAGGTGTAAATATAATCAATAAGTACCCTGAATATTTTTATAAAGGAGCTAATTTTAATCCAGCTGATCAAGTTACTCAAACTGAAATTATTAAAGACATTATTAAAGATTTAGAATTTGATAATCCTCTTAAAAAATCTCATTCTGAACAAGGCTTTATATATCTAAGACCAATTAAAAAATCAATCACTGCTTTAAAAAGAGCTGGCTTAACAACAGATGAATTTGGAAAGATATTAGATAAAAATAAAGAAGAGCTTAAATTTATAAATTCTACCCTCCAAAACTGCTTAAGCGATAGAGTCAGTAAAAGTAATTTTGAAAATTATTGGAAATCTTTAGAAAAAATAAAAAATAAAAAAGAGAATAATAAGATTCCTCATATTGAAGATCTAACTTCTGTTATTGGGCGTAGTTTTGAAAAAGCCTTAAAAGAAGCTGAAGAAAAAGAAAAAACAAAACCAATAACAAGATGGAAGAGAAAATGGACTAAAAAAGAAGAGGGCGAAATAGTATTTAAAGACACAAAATATACTGAAAAATTAAAAGCCTTAGCAGAGATTTATAAGGAATATCAAAAAAGAATGTATGAAAAAGGATATTATGATTTTGATGATATGCTTCTTGATGTTATTCAAGTTCTTTCTAAAAATGAATCTTTCCGAAAAGAGATCCAAGAAGAGTTCTCCTTTATTTTAGTTGATGAATTTCAAGATACAAACGAAGCTCAAATGAGACTACTTCATCTTTTAACTGGGAAAGAAAAGTCTAATATTTTTGTAGTAGGGGATGATGATCAAGCTATATTTAAATTCCAAGGAGCTGAAGTAGAAAATATTCATAAATTTAAGAAGAGATATAAAGATACAAAAATTATTACACTTTTAAAAAACTACAGATCTTCAGAAAATGTTTTAAAGACGGCAAAATTTATTATTGAAAAAGGAGAAAAACGACTAGAAAATATTATTCCTCAAATTCAGAAAAGGCTGGAATCAGTTAATAAAAATAAAGAAAAAGAGTTTATTAACCATTATAAGTTTAAAACAAAAGAAGAAGAGTATTATTGGATTGCTAAAAAAATTAAAGAAAATATTGAAAAAAAAGAAAACCCAGATACCATAGCCGTTATTAGTCGTTATCATAAAGACTTACAAAAATTAGTTCCTTTTCTTTCTTATTTTGATATTCCAATTTCTTATGAAAGAGAGCAGAATATTTTAGAAGAGCCCTATATAGAACAAATTATTCAAATAATAAAGATAGTAATTCATTTATCAAAAAATAAAAAAAGGGAAGCACTCTCTTTACTTCCTGAGGTTTTAAGTTATCCCTTTTGGGAAATTAAAAGAGAAGAACTCTTAAAATTAGCTTCGGAATCTAAATTAAAAAGAAGGGATTGGTTAGAGTGCATGTTAAATAAAAAAGGGAAACTAAATAATATTGCTAATTTCTTTCTTGAGCTATCAAATAGGGCAAACTATGAACCCTTAGAAAAAATGATAGACTTTATAATTGGAACTAAGAGTTTAAATATTAGATCTCCTTTTAGGGAATATTATTTTGATAATAATGAGAAAGGAGATAAGTTTTGGTTTTTATCAAGCTTGCAGACTTTTATTCAAAAAATCAGAGATTACAAACAACAGGAATTTTTAAAATTAGAGCATCTACTTGATTTTGTAAGATTACATAATGAAATAAATCTTCCTTTAATTAATAAAAGTAAATTTACTACAGGGGAGAATAAGGTAAATCTATTAAGTGCCCACAAAGCAAAAGGGAAAGAGTTTGATTCAGTTTTTGTCTTAAATTGTCAGGATAAAATTTGGGCAAAAAAGGGGCGTTATTCTATTCTTCCTTTTCCACAGAATTTAAGAGTAAAACCAGGGCAAGAAGATATAGATGATCAATTAAGATTATTTTACGTAGTTCTTACAAGAGCTCGGCACGAATTAATATTGACCTCCTTTGCAAAGGATGAAAAAGGAAGAGAGTTTTTACCCCTTCAATTTTTAGTAACAACAGAAGAAGAGATAAAAGAAAGTAAGTCAGCTAAACTATTAAGTCCTGAAGAAAAAGAAATTACAAAAGAAGAAAGAATTGAGGCTTTAGAAAAAAGTATTACTCCTTCATTCTTTTTGCCAGAAACAGATAATCAAAAGGCCTTATTGTCTGATGTTTTAGATAAATATAAACTAAGTGTTACTCATTTAAATAACTTCTTAGATATAACTCAAGGAGGACCTCATTATTTTTTAGAGCAAAATTTATTACGCTTTCCTAAAGCAAAAACTCCAGGACTTTGTTTTGGTACAGCAATGCACCAAACAATGGACAATATCTATATGATATTAAAGAAAGAAGGTGAGGTTCCAAGTTTAGATAAAGTCTTTTCTATATTTAAAAAATTATTAAAAAACCAACCATTAAATGAAAGAGAGTTTAAAGAACTCCATCAAAGGGGAAAGAAAGCCCTTGAAAATTATTACAAAGAAAAGAAAGGAAGCTTTAAACCAGAACATTTAGTAGAATTCAACTTTTCAAGCAGAGGAGTAGAGGTTAAAGGATGTCCAATTACAGGCAAAATTGATAAAATTGAAAAAAAAGGTAAAGAGATGATAGTAACAGATTTTAAAACTGGTAAGTCAGTAAATAGTTGGAAAGGAAAAGGTGATTATGAAAAAATTAAATTATGGAAATATAAAAACCAACTTATCTTTTATAAATTACTTATTGAAAATTCAAAAGATTTTGGAGATAAATACAGAGTAGAAGAGGGGCAATTAGAGTTTTTAGAGCCAGATAAGAAAGAAAGATTAACCACTTTAAATTATAAGATAAAAGAGAAGGATATTAAAAGAATGAAAAAATTAATAGATGTAGTTTCAAAAAAAATACAGATGCTTGATTTCCCTAAAATTGATAAGTATGATAGTAGTTACAAAGGAATTCAAAGTTTTGAAAAGGATTTAATTTGACAGTTTCAAAATTTTAGGTAGAATATGTAGGAAGATCGCGGGGTGGAGAAACGGTATCTCACGAGGCCCATAACCTCGGGACGTTGGTTCGAATCCAACCCCCGCAACACTGTTTTCACAAATTAAAAAGAGAAAGCCGGCGTAGCTCAGGGGTAGAGCAGAGTCTTCATAAGGCTAAGGTTCGTAGGTTCGAAACCTACCGCCGGCACAAGCTTATTTGCGGGTGTAGCTTAGCGGCCCAAAGCGCTACCCTGTCACGGTAGAGACCGTCGGTTCAAATCCGATCACCCGCGCTTTTTAAAGACCAATAAAAATTGGTCTTTTTTTATTCAAAATTTAGATTAAAAATGAACTTGATTAAAGGGAAAAATTAAGTTAAAATGGTTAAAGTAATTTTTTAAAAAAGTGAAGTAAATGGATTTGAATTCTTTAAAGAAAAAAGCACAAAAAGAAATAGAAAATGCAAAAGACCTCAAACAACTAGATGAGGCCTATAAAAAATATTTAGGAAAGAAAGGAGAGCTAAATAAGATATTAAAAACTCTTAAAGATCTTCCTATAGAAGAAAGAAAAAGGATTGGAAAAGAGGCTAATAAGATAAAGAAAGAACTAAAAGAAAGAATTAAAGAGACTAAAAAAACTAAGAAAGAAAAATTTCAAAAAGAAAGAGAAGAAAAAGAATGGATAGATATTTCTGCTCCTGGAAAAATTCCAGCAACAAAAGGTCACATTCATCCTATTACTCAAATCGGAAATAAGGCAGAAGAAGTTTTTCGAGGTTTAGGATTTTCTTTAATTCAAGGGCCAGAAATGGAAGATGAATGGCATAATTTTGATGCTTTAAATATTCCTAAAAATCATCCTGCAAGAGATATGTGGGATACTTTTTATTTAGAGAATGGAAAGCTTCTTCGGACTCACACTTCTCCAGTGCAGATAAGATATATGGAAAGTAATAATCCTCCTCTTCGCATAATTGTTCCAGGTAGAGTTTTTCGTTATGAAGCTACGGATGCATCTCATGAATTTAACTTTTATCAATTAGAAGGGTTAATGGTTGATAAGAAAGTAACTGCTGCTAATTTTAGGGCAATAATTGAGGAATTTTTAGATAGTTTTTTTGAAAAAGATACTAAAATTAGACTAAGACCATCTTACTTTCCATTTACTGAGCCTTCTTTTGAAGTAGATATGAGATGTATTAATTGCGGAGGAAAAGGTTGCTCTGTTTGTTCTCAAACTGGCTGGTTAGAATTAATGGGGGCAGGAATGGTTCATCCTGAAGTTTTAAAATCTGTTGGGTATAAGCCTGATAAATGGCAGGGTTTTGCTTTTGGAATAGGACTAGATAGATTAGCAATGCTTAAATATAATATAAATGATATCAGATTATTTTATTCAAGTGACTTAAGGTTTTTATCTCAATTTTAATATTATTAAAAATAATTAAAGTATGAAGTTTTCTTACAGCTGGTTAAATGAATTTTTAAAAAAAGATTTACCTAATCCTAAAAAACTTAGTGATTTAATTACTAAGCATGTTTTAGAAGTAGAAGAAATAGAAAAAATAGAAGGTGATTATATTTTAGATATTGATGTTTTACCAAATAGAGCTTCAGACTGTCTATCCCATATTGGATTAGCTAGAGAATGTTCAGTTTTATTAGAAGATAAATTAAATTTACCAGAAATAAAACTTAAAGAGATTAAAGAAGAGACAAAAGATTTAATTGAGGTAGAAATTAAAAAGAAAGAGGACTGTAGAAGATATACAACTAGAGTTGTAAAAGATGTAGAAGTAGGCGAGTCTCCAAAATGGGTTAAGAAAAAACTTGAAAAATGTGGAGTTCAACCAATAAACAATATTGTAGATGCTACTAATTTAGTAATGCTAGAGATGGGACAGCCCCTTCATGCCTTTGATCTTGAAAAAGTTAAAGGGAATAAAATAAAAGTTAGAAAGGCTAAGGCAAATGAAAAAGTTACAACTTTAGATGGAGAAAATTTTGAACTAAATAATAAATCTGTTGTTATTAGTGACAAAGAAGGAATTTTAGCTATTGCTGGGATAAAGGGAGGTAAAAAAGCAGAGATTACAAATAAAACTAAAAATATTGTCTTAGAATCTGCTAATTTTGACCCTGTTTCAGTTAGAAAAACTTCTCAAGCAATTAATCTTAGAACTGAAGCTTCTACAAGATTTGAAAATAAAATTGATCCTAATTTAACTGGAAAAGCAGTAGATCGTGCTGCTTATCTTATCCAAAAAGTTAGTAATGGAAAAGTAACAAAAGGAAGAGTAGATAATTATGAAGAAAAAAGAAAACCTAAAAAAATTATCCTTAAAGCTCAATCAATAAGAGATTTATTAGGAATAGAGATAGAAAATAAAGAAATAAAGAAAATTTTTTTAAAATTTGGCTTTAAGATAGAGGAAAAAGAGAATAAATTTGAAATTGAAATTCCAACTTATAGACTAGACTTATCAATTCCACAAGATTTAATTGAAGAAGTAGGGCGAATTTATGGGTATGAAAATATAGAACCTAAATTACCTGAAGTTTGTCTAATTCCTCCGGAAAGGAATATAAATTTCTTTTGGGAAACACAAATTAGAAAAATATTAAAAAACGCTCAATTAAGTGAAGTTTATACACCTTCTTTTGTAGATAAAAAAGATTTAGCCCTTTTTAATTACAAAGAAAAAGAGGTTATAGAAGTTTCAAATCCAATTAGCAAAGAAAATACTCATTTAAGACCTTCTCTAATTCCTAATTTATTAAAAACGGCTGGAGAAAATCAGAAGAATTTTAATACCATTAAACTATTTGAATTAGGAAAAATATTTTTAAACCCAGATAAAGAGAAAGAAATGTTAACTGGTATAATCTACAATTCTAAAAAAGATGATAGTTTTTATACAGGAAAAGGAACAATAGACTTTTTATTCGAAAAATTGGGAATCACAGATATTTGGTATGATGAATTTAAACCAACTTCTGAAGACAACAAAGATAATATTTGGCATTTACATCGATCTGCTGAAATTAAAGTAAAAGATGGAAAAGAATTAGGCTTTTTGGGTGAAATTTCAACTAATATTAGTGAAAAGTATGGTATCAAAGAGAGAATTGTTTGTTTTAATTTAAATTTTGAGAAATTAAAGAAGTTTATAATAGAAGAAAAAGAATATAGACCACTTTCAAAATATCCATCTGCTGTACGTGACTTAGCAATTTTAGTTCCAAAAAGAGCAAAAGTAGAAGAAGTCTTAAATACAATTAATTCAATAAAAGGTGACTTGATAAGAGATGTTGATTTATTTGATATTTACCAAGGAGATGAATTACCAAATCAAAAGAAAAATTTAGCATTTCATATCATTTATCAATCACCCAATAAAACTTTAACCTCTAAGGAGGTCGAAGGTTTACATAATAAAATCATTGAGGCTTTGGAAAATAAGCCCAATTGGGAAGTAAGAAAATTTTAATTATCTTTAATTAACAAATAAATTAGAAGAAAATCTAAATAAATATAATTAATCAAAAATGGCTAAAAAGAAACGAAAAAAAAGAAAAAAAGGTGAATACGGGGCGGAAGATATTTATGTATTAGAAGGATTAGATCCAGTTCGGAAAAGACCTGGTATGTATATTGGGTCTACTGGGACTCAAGGATTACATCACTTAATTTGGGAGGTTTTAGACAATGGTATAGATGAAGCTATTGGTGGATATGCAGATGAAATAACTATAAAACTTCTTTCTAATAATAGAGTTGAATGTTCAGACAATGGAAGAGGTATTCCAGTAGGGAAACACAAACAAACTAAAAAATCGTCTCTTGAGACAGTAATGACTACTTTACATGCTGGAGCAAAGTTTGGAAGTAAAGCTTATCAAGTTGCAGGTGGATTGCATGGTGTAGGTGTTTCTGTAGTCTGTGCTTTATCAAAATATCTTAAAGCAGAAGTTTGTCGAGACGGAAAAAAATATGTACAAGAATATTCAAGGGGAGAGACTAAGTCTAAATTAAAGAAAGCGGGCAATTGTAGAAAAACTGGAACTACAGTTACTTTTGAACCTGATCCTGAAATTTTTAATAATCTTAAATTTAATTTAAAGAAAATTAAAGATCATTTAAGACAGCAGGCTTATCTTACAAAAGGAGTTCAGATTAATTTAATTGATGCAAGAGAAAAAGGAAAAGTAAAACCATATTGTTTTTACTTTGAAGGAGGAATTGCTTCTTATGTAAAATATATTAATAAAGAAGGAAAACCGATTCATGATAGTATTTTCTATTGTTCTGACAAAAATGATAATATTATTGTAGAAGCAGCTATGCAGTATACAGATGAATACGAAGGATTTCTTGAAGGATTTGCTAATAATATTCATACAGAAGGAGGAGGTAGTCATTTGACAGGTTTTAAAACTGCTTTAACTAGAACAATTAATAAATATGCTAAAGATAACGGATTTTTAAAAGAAGATGATTCTAATATTTCTGGTAGAGACATTAGAGAGGGAATGAATGTAGTAGTTTCTGTAAAAATTCCAGAACCTCAATTTGAAGGGCAGACTAAAGCTAAATTGGGAAATCCAGAAGCTAAGTCTGCAGTAGAATCTGTTGTTTCAAAACATTTAATGGACTTTTTAGAGAGGAACCCAAGGGACGCTAAAGAAATTATTAATAAAGGATTGGTTGCTGCAAAAGCTAGAAAAGCTGCTAAACTTGCAAGAAAGACAGTTATTAAAAAACAAGGACTAAAAGGTTTATCTCTTCCTGGCAAATTAGCTGATTGCTCTTCAAGAAAACCAGAGGAATCAGAATTATATATTGTAGAGGGTGATTCAGCTGGTGGTAGTGCAAAACAAGGAAGAAATAGAAGATTCCAAGCTATTTTACCTCTAAAAGGTAAAATTTTAAATGTAGAAAAAGCAAGATTGGATCGAATATTAAATTCCAAAGAGGTAAAATCTTTGGTAATTGCTTTAGGAACAGCTATTGCAGAGGATTTTAATATTGATAAAGCTCGTTATCATAGAATAATAATTATGACAGATGCTGATGTAGACGGTGCTCATATTCGAACCTTACTTTTAACTCTTTTCTATCGTTATTTTAAGCCTTTAATTGAAAATAATTATCTCTATATTGCTCAACCTCCTTTGTATAGACTAAAAGCAGGAAAAACTATGAAATATGTTTATACTGAAAAAGAAAAACAAAAAGAATTGAAAAAAATAAAGAAAAAATATAAGAATATTGATATTCAAAGATTTAAAGGGTTAGGGGAAATGAATCCAAATCAATTATGGAAAACAACTATGGACCCTAAAAATAGAGTACTACTAAAAGTAAATATAGAAGACGCAGCTGAAGCAGATAAAGTATTTGATACCTTAATGGGGTCTGAGGTTTTACCAAGAAAAAAGTTTATTCAAACTCACGCAAAAGAGGTTTCTAACCTTGACATTTAAGTGTTATTTGCTAAAATTCACAAGCAATAAGAACCTGACTAAAGCCAGAACCTTCGTTTCTCATATCATTCAAAATTAAGAACCAAAGCCAAAACCTTTGTTTCTCACATTACTCGAAAATAAGAGAAAATAAAATAGTTTAATTTCATGAAAATTTTAGATAAAACTTTTACTTTTTTAAAAGAAGTAAAAGCTGAAATGAAAAAAGTAAATTGGCCTACTAAAGAAGAAACATTGCAGTATACTGTTTTAGTTTTGATAGTGACTAGTGCTGTAGCTGCTTTTTTAGGTACAATTGATTTTCTATTTAGCACTTTACTTCAAAGACTAATTCTTTAATTTAATTTTTAAAAAATGCCAAGACAAACACAAGAAAAAGAGAAAAATTGGTATGCGATTCACACTTATTCTGGATATGAAGATGCAGTTGCTGAAAATTTAAATCAGCGAATTAAGTCTTTAGGAATGGAAGATAAGATTTTTCAAGTTATAGTGCCAAAAGAAAAGAAAATTAAAATGAAAAATGGAGAAAGAAAAACAATAGAAGAGAAAATATATCCTGGATATGTTTTAGTTCAAATGATAGTAACGGATGATTCTTGGTATATTGTTAGAAATACTCCAAATGTAATGGGGTTTGTAGGAGCAGAAACCACTCCAACTCCTGTATCTAAAGAAGAGGTTAATATACTCATGAGTAAAATGAAAAAAGATGAACCAGAATATAAAATAGATGTAGAAGAAGGAGATGTTGTAAAGATTACAGACGGTCCCTTTAAAGATTTTGAAGGAAAAGTCTCAGAGGTTGATCAAGAAAGAGGGAAAGTAAAAGTTCTTGTTGATATGTTTGGAAGAGATACTCCAGTTGAGCTAGATTCTCTTCAAATTGAAAAAGTTTAATCATTTCCATAAACACTTTTGAGTTTTGCTTTAAAGAAATTTATAAGTGTAAATGTATCTTTTATTCACGTTGTTTAAAAATAAATAAATATAAAATAATTATGGCTAAAAAAGAAGTTGATTCAGTGGTAAAATTACAAATAGAAGGGGCAAAAGCAAATCCTGCTCCTCCGATCGGGCCTGCTTTAGCTCAGCATGGAATAGATATTTCTACTTTTTGCGATAGATTTAATAAAGCTACTCAAGATAGAAAAGGAACAATTGTTCCAGTAGAAATTAATATTTACAAAGATAAAAGTTTCGACTTTATATTAAAAGAACCGCCTGCTTCAGAGCTCTTAAAAGATGAAGCTGGAATTGAGAAAGGCTCTGGAGAGCCTAATCTTAAAAAAGTAGCTTCTATTACTAGAGAACAGCTAAAGAAAGTTGCAAAGAAAAAAATTGCTGATTTAAATACAAACGATATTGAGCAAGCTATGAAAATAATTGAAGGTACTGCTCGTAATATGGGGATAACAATTAAAGACTAAAGTTTTAGAGTGGTTGAAAGTTTTTTAAATTAAATAATAATGATTTTATCTGATAAAAATATCAAGGAATACGTCAAAAAAGAAGGCATAATAAAACCTTTTAATGATTCTCAAGTTCGTGAAAATGTCATCTCTTATGGGCTTTCATCTTATGGCTATGATTTTAGGATAGATGATGAATTTAAAATTTTTACTAATATTCAAAACGCTATTGTAGATCCAAAAGATTTTGATGAAAAATCTTTTAAAAATTTTAAAGGAGAGGTTTGTATAATTCCACCTAATTCTTTTGCTTTAGGAAAAAGTGTAGAAAGATTTAAAATTCCAAGAGGCGTACTTGGGCTTTGTGTAGGAAAATCTACTTATGCCCGTTGTGGAATTATTGTAAATGTTACTCCTTTAGAACCAGAGTGGGAAGGTTATATTACTGTAGAGATTAGTAATACTACTCCTTTACCAGCTAAAATTTATGCAAAGGAAGGAATTTGCCAGGTAATTTTTATGACTGGCAAAGATGTCTGTAATACTTCTTATGCAGACAAGAAAGGAAAGTATCAAAATCAAAAAGATTTAACTCTTCCTAAGATTTAACTACTAATGAGTATAAAAAAAATAGATCCTAAAATAAATAGGGGAAGAAATTAAAAAATTAGAAGATTAATACCCAGTCTATGAAGATTTTAAATGGGACTACAGAAGCTAATAAAATATTAAATAGTTTAAAAAAAGAGATAAAAGAAAGGGATATTACTCCAATTTTAGCTGTTTTTGTAGTAGGAGAAAATAAAGCATCTAAAATTTATATTGAAAATAAAAAAAAGAAAGGCTTGCAAATAGGGATTAATGTGAAGGTTTTTAAATTTCCACCTTTAGTAAATCAAAAAACTATTATTGAAAAAATTAAAGAATTAAATAATTCATCTGCTATAGATGGAATTATTGTACAATTACCCTTGCCTGAAAGTTTTAATACAGATAAAATTATTAGTACCATTGATCCCAAAAAAGACGTTGATGGTTTTCATAAAGAAAATTTAAAACTTCTAGAAAGAAAAATTCAGGAGCCTTATCTTTATCCAGTTTTACCACAAGCGATTTATTTTATTTTGAAAAAAAATAGAGAAAATTTAAAAGAAAGTAAAGTAACTGCTTTAGTAAATTCTGATATTTTTGGAAGAACTTTAAAAATGTATTTTAAAAGAAAAGGGATAAAAGTAAAATATCTTAAAGAAAAAAAAGAAGAAAGATTAAAAGAAAGCGATATAATAATTAGCGCTAAAGGAGAAATAGGTTTAATTAAGGAGGCAGATATTAAAAAAGGAGCAGCTCTAATTGATGCCGGATTTAATAGAGATAAAAGCGGAAATATTACAGGAGATATAGATAGAAAAAGCGTAGAAAGAAAAGCTTCTTTTCTAACACCAGTACCAGGAGGAACTGGTCCTTTAACTGTTGCCTTTCTTTTAAAAAATACTTATTTAGCAAATATTAATAATGACTAAAAAAAAGCATCCAGGGAAATTAATAGTGTTTGAAGGGATAGATGGTTCAGGGAAAGCTACTCAAGCTAATTATTTAACAAAGTTTTTAAAAAAGAAAGGAATAGAAGTTAAGAAAATAGATTTTCCTCAATATGGAACTAAAGCTGCAGGAATGGTTGAAAATTATTTAAATGAAAAATATGGATCAGCTAAAGAAGTAGGTCCATATCGTGCTTCAATCTTTTTTGCATGTGATAGATTTGATGCTTCTTTTCAAATGAAAAAATGGCTGAAAGAAGGAAAAGTAGTAATAGTAGATCGTTATTTAGCTTCAAATATTGCCCATCAAGGGGGAAAGATAGAAGATAAAAAAGAAAGGGAAGAGTTTTTTAAATGGCTCTATAATCTAGAATATAATTTATTTAAAATTCCTCGGCCTGATTTAACTATAATTTTAAAAACTTCAGTAGAGCTAGCTAAAAAAATGGCAGCTAGAGTTGAAGACGAAAAGAAAAGAAAAAAGAAAAGTAGTTTTCTAAAAAATAAAGAGCAAGATATTCATGAAACAGATCTAGAACACTTAGCTAATGCTTTAAAGGCCTATAAGCATATTGCCAAACTTTACCCAAAGGAGTTTAGATTAATTGAATGCTTAAATAAAGAAGGTAAATGGTTAAAACCCAAAAATATAAATAAAAAAGTAATTAAAGAAATTAATAAAATATTATGATAAAAGATCCTAAAAAAATTGCATCTTATATCGATCATACAAACATTGATAAAAATGCAACAAAGGAAGAAATTAAAAAAGTTTGTGATGAAGCTAAAAAATATAATTTTAGAGGAGTATGTGTTAATCCTGAGTGGGCAGAGTTTGTCAGTAAACAATTAGAAGGAACAGATATTAAAACTGTAGTTTTAGTTGATCCACCAATGGGACTTAGTCCTCATGAAAAAAGAGTTGAAATTTGTGAAAAGATAAAAGAGGAGGGGGGAGATAATATTGATATAGTTTTAAATGTAATTGATTTAAAATACGAAAAATACAATAAGATACTAAAAGATTTAAAAGAGATAAGTAAAATTCTTTATACAAAAGTTATTATTGGTTCAGGTTATTTAACCGACAAAGAAATTAAAAAGGCTTCTCAATTAGTTAAAGAGGCAGGAGCAGATTGTGTTAAAACCGCTACTGAAAAAGACCCTCTAGGCCATCATGAATTAAAGGAAAAAGCAAGACATGTAGAAATGATGAAAAAGCATTCTGGA
Organism: uncultured Candidatus Saccharibacteria bacterium; assembly: GCA_964555095.1. GTDB lineage: Bacteria > Patescibacteriota > Minisyncoccia > Minisyncoccales > CAYPLZ01 > CAYPLZ01. The sequence continues at coordinate 40,190 of CAZKRA010000002.1, forward strand.
GGGTTAACCGTAAAAGCTGCAGGAAAAGTTAGAACAGTAGAAGATTTAAATATGATGGTAGAAGCAGGAGCTGATATTATTGGAACAAGTACTGGAGTAGAAATAACAGAAGAGGCTAAAAGATTAAATTAATTAAAAGTTATGCAACAGTATCTCAATGCTTTAAAAAAGGTAATGGAGGAAGGCTCTATTAAACCTAATCGAACTGGAATTGATACTAAAAGTATTTTTGGAATGCAGATGAGATATAATATGAGAGACGGTTTTCCTGCCGTTACTACTAAAAAACTAATTTTTAATTCAGTTAAGGCAGAATTATTGTGGTTTATTAGTGGAAGCCGCGATATTAAAGAATTACATGAAAGAGATTGTCATATTTGGGATGCTAATTATGAAGCAGATTATTGGAAACCAAAAGCAGAATTTAAAGGAGATCTAGGGAGAGTTTATGGAGTACAATGGCGTTCTTTTCAATCTCCTTATTCAGAAGGATCAATTGACCAACTAAAAAATGTAATTGATAAGATAAAAAATAATCCAAATAGTAGAAGAATAATAGTTTCTGCATGGAACCCAGCTGATTTAGATAAAATGGCATTACCGCCTTGTCATATTCTTTATCAATTCTATGTTAATGATGGAAAACTTTCTTTACAAATGTATCAAAGAAGTTGTGATATGTTTTTAGGAGTACCATTTAATATTGCTTCTTATTCTCTGTTTTTGCACTTAGTAGCTCAAGTTACTAACTTAGAACCTTATGAATTTATTCATACAATGGGAGATGCTCATATCTATGAAAATCATTTTGATCAAGTTAAGACTCAACTAGGAAGAGAACCAAAATCTTTGCCTACTTTGAAGGTAAATCCTGACATTGATAATATTGATGACTTTAAGATGGAAGATATTCATTTAGAAGAATATAGACATCATCCTCATATTAAAGGAAAAATGGCAGTATAATGATTTCAATTGTTGCAGCTTTAGCTAAAAATGGAGTAATTGGAAAAGATAATCAGCTTCCTTGGGGTATCAAAAAAGATATGAAAAGATTTAAAAAATTAACTCTGAAAAAGCCAGTTATTATGGGTAGAAAAACCTATAAATCGATTGGAAAGCCTCTACCAGATAGAATAAATATTATATTAACGAGAAAGAAGAATCTAGAAATTCCAGGTTGCAAAACTTTTAATTCTATTAAAAAAGTTTTAGAATTTACTAAAGAGTTCGAAGAGACATTTGTAATTGGAGGAGATTCAATTTACAAACAATTCCTTCCTTTAACAAAGAAGATGTATTTAACTATAATTGATAAAGAATTTGAAGGAGATACTTATTTTCCAGACTATAATAATGAGAAGTGGAAGAAAATAGAGGAGGAAAATTTTAATAATTTTAAATTTATTACTTTAGAAAGAAAATAATATGTATAAACCAGTAATAGGATTAGAAATCCATGTAGAGTTAAAAACTAAATCTAAGATGTTTTGTTCTTGTCCGAATGATCCTGAGAAAACTAAACCAAATACTAATATTTGTCCGGTTTGTCTTGGTCATCCTGGTACTTTACCTGTTGCAAATAAGAAAGCAATTTTAAAAGTAATGAAAGCTGGTTTAGCTCTTAATTCTGAAATCCCAGAGTATTCTAAATTTGATAGAAAAAATTATTTTTATCCTGACCTTCCTAAAGGATATCAGATCTCTCAATACGATAAACCTTTATGCAAAGGAGGACATTTAGAAGTAGATGATAGGAAGATAAATCTTACTCGAATCCATTTAGAAGAAGATACAGGTAAGTTAATTCATCCAGAAGACAAAGATTATTCTCTAATTGATTTTAATAGAGCAGGGGTTCCTTTAATGGAATTAGTTACTGAACCTGAAATAGAATCTGCTAAAGAAGCTAAAAGATTTGCAGAGAAGTTAAGGTTAATTTTAAGATACCTTAATATTTCCGATGCTAATATGGAAAAAGGGCAAATGCGTTGTGAAGCTAATATTTCCCTTAAGAAAGAGGAGGATGATGAATTTGGAACCAAGATAGAAATTAAAAATTTAAATTCATTTAAGGCTTTAGAAAAAGGAATTGATTATGAAATAAAGAGGCAAAAGAAAAAACTAGAAAAGGGTGAGAAAATAATTCAGGCAACTAGAGGTTGGGATGATAAAAAAGAAAGAACCTTTAGTCAAAGAGTGAAAGAAGAGGCAAAAGATTATCGTTACTTTCCAGAACCTGACTTGCCAATCCTTCATCTTGGAACAAAAAAGAGACTAGAAAAGATAAAAAACTCCCTACCAGAATTACCAGACCAAAAAGAGGAAAGATTTAAAAAAGAGTATTCTTCTTTAAAAGAGGAACAAATTGAATTTCTTGTTCAAAATCTTAATTTAGCTAATTATTTTGAAAATGTAGTTTCAGAAATAAAAAACTGGATTAAAGCAGAAGATATTGATAAAGAAAAAACTAAAAAAACAATTACAATAAGTGCTAATTACCTCATTACTGATCTTCAATCCTTATTAAATGAAAATAATATTGAAAAAATAAAAAAATGTAAAATCAATCCAGAAAATTTTGCTGAATTTATAGTTCTTTTAATAAAAGGAGATATTTCAAGTAAAATTGCTAAAAAAATTCTAAAGCAAATGTTTAAAAAAGGGGAAGATCCTTCAAAGATTGTAAAAAGAGAAGGATTAAAACAAATTTCAGATGAGGATAAAATTGAAAATGTTATTGATAAAGTAATAAAAGAAAACCCAGAACCAGTTCAAGACTATAAAGATGGCGAAGAGAATGCTCTACAATTTTTAGTAGGGCAAGTCATGAAAAAAACAAAAGGTAAAGCTAATCCTCAAACTACTCAAAAAATACTTAATCAAAAATTAGAAGAGTAAAGTTTTTAAGAATTAAGAAAGTTTTTGATAAGAGCAGCAGATTGCTGTTCTCTTTTTTCTTTTAACCAATGAATTCTATCGTCTTTTTTAAACCAAGTTATCTGTCTTTTAGCAAAGTGTTCTATTTCTTTTCTTAATTTTTCTTTCATTTCCCCCTTTTCTAATTTACCTTGAAGATATTTAGCTATATATTCGTATTCTAAGCCAAGTTCTTCTAGTCTTTTATAGGAGACTCCTTCCTTATGAAGTTCTTTTACCTCTTCCATCATTCCTTTTTCAAATCTTTTTTCTAATCTCTCTTTAATCCTTTCTTTTAATTCTTCCTTTTCTCTTTTTATCCCAATTTCTAAAATATCAAAATTAGGAGGATTTTTAGAAAGGGGAGGAACTGGTTTACTAGTTTTAATATTAATTTCTAAGGCTCGAATTAATCTTCTTCTGTTTTCTTTATCAATATTCTGTGCTCTTCTTGGATCAAGATCTTTTAATTTTTTAAATAATTGCTCTTTATCTACTTTTTCTAATTTATCCCTTAATTCCCAATCTGGTTCAACTCTCGGGAAAAAAATTCCATCTACTACCGCTTGGATATAAAAGCCCGTACCTCCAACTAAAAAAGGTAGCCTCTCTTTTTTTTGAATTTCTTTAATTCTTTTTAGAGCTAAATCTTTATATTCTGCTACAGTAAATTTTTCTTTTGGATCAGCTATATCTAATAAGTAATGAGAGATACCTTTTTTATTCTTTTTTGAAATTTTTCCACTTCCAATATCTAATCCTCTGTAAATTTGTCGTGAATCCGCTGAAACTATTTCCCCATCAAATTTTTGAGCTAGCTTTACAGCTAAATTACTTTTACCAGCTGCGTTAGGACCTAAAATAACTACTAACTTATTAATCATATTATTTCACCTTTTAAGCCAAAAGCTTTAGCTTGATTAATTTTTACTTTCTTTATTTTACCAACAAAGTTTTGATTCACGCTTTCTACTTTGATGGTTTTATAGTGTTTTGTCTTCCCAATTAAAGTATTGTCTTTAAATTGATCAAATAAAACCTTGTCTTTTTTTCCTATCCACTCTTTATTCCTCTTTAGAGCACTTTTTTTAAGAACTTGGGTTAAGACTCTTTCTCTCCTTTTTTTCTCTTCTAAGCTAACATTATCTTCCATCTGAGCTGCTTTAGTGCCTGGTCTTTTCGAATATTTAGAGATATAGGCCATATCAAACCCTATTTCTTTAAAAATAGATAAAGTGTTTTGAAATTGTGCCTTTGTTTCTCCTGGAAATCCTACAATTATATCAGTAGAAAGCGTAATAGATGGTATATTTTTTCTTACTTTATGAACAATTTTTTTGTATTCCTCTACTGTATAGCTACGATTCATTCTTTTTAATATCTCATTATTACCAGATTGAAGGGGAAGATTAAAATAGGGAGTAACTTTATCACAGGTTGCCATTGCTTCAATTAAACTATCTGTAAAATCTTTAGGATGAGGAGAGGTAAAACGAATCCAAAAATCACCTGATATTTTTTCAATCTTATAAAGTAATTCTGCAAAAGATATAGGCTTATAAGAATTTACATTTTGACCAAGCAACCAAATTTCTTTATATCCTTTTTTAGATAAATTTCCTATTTCTTTAATAATTTTATCAACTGACCTTGATTGTTCTCTTCCTCTTGTGTAAGGAACTGCACAATAGCTGCAAAAATTATTACAGCCATTCATAATTGGAACAAAAGCTGAAAAACTAGAATTACGATCAGGTTTAATATCTAAGTAATTTTCTTTTCCTTCTTTTTGAGAAAGGTTTAATATTTTAGGTAAATCAGATAGATTTCTGATATCAAAAAGAAAGTCGTATTTTTCTTTTAATTTTTTTCTATCTTCTTCTAATAAGCAACCAGTGACTCCTGCTTTAAGGTCAGGGTTATCTTTTTTCCATTTTTTTATTTTTTGAACTTGACCATAAACTCTATCCATAGCAGATTGTCTTACAGCACAAGCATTAACTATTATAATATCAGCATTAGAATTATCCTCAGTGGAGGTTAGTCCCTCTTTTTTTAGAACTCTTTTAATTCTTTCACTGTCTGACTTGTTCATTTCACAACCAAATGTAATAATAGAATATTTCATACTTTATTTATTTTAAATAAAAAACCGAGAATAAAAAAATTCCCGGGTTTAAATTTTTTTCTTAGTGAATTTTTTCTTTTTGTTCTTTTAAGAAAGATCTCCAACTTTCAAGAAAGTTTATAAATGTAGAAAAAGGCATATCAATTAAAGCATTAAAGATAACGGAAAGAATATTATATTTTTTCCATTTATTAGAAAACCATTTACCAAGATTTAATATTGGTAAAGAAAAGATATCAATAATAAAAGTAAAGAAGCTTTCTTTTCTTTCAATAATAGTTAACTCTTTTGCTCTTTCTCTTATTTTAACCCCTGTAAAAGCAATTACAGCTAAAAAGATAGTATTAATAATATAAGAAAAAGGAGGAAATTTAACATAATAGAAAATAAAAGCAACACCACCTAAAAACAAACTAAGAGTTAGAATATAGAAAAGGGTAATAATAGTATTAGAAATAGCCCCTCTTTTACGAGAAGGTTTAATCTCAATAGCACCCATTTTCCCATTTTCATAAGTAATTTTAGAAGTTTCTAAAATTACTTGCTCTAAATTTCCTTCTTTAGGGGTTCTTACGGTTGAAACTAATAGAAACATTAAAGAAGTAGGGCCTAAAATATCTATAAGTATTGCAATCTTATTAAAGGATCCAGTTAACATTTTTGAAATTGGAATTTCAAGTGCCAACAGAGATAAAATATTTGTAAGAAAAATAGAAAGAGTAGAATAAAAAGCAGCTCTTCCGAGTCTCTTTTTTAAAGTGCCTAATCTTTTATTATATTTTTGAGTAACAAGACTTTCTAACTTTTCTGAATTTTTAATTATTTCTTCATTCTCAAGAGGATTATCAGACAATATATCATTTAATAATAAAAAGGGAGTATTGTATTTTTTAGCAATTTTGTAAAATTTATCACCTAGAGGATGATTTAATTTATCATATACATCTTTTCTAATTTCATATGCATTTTCTGTTATTTCTTTAATTTTTTTATCAGAATAATTTTTCCAACCCAGGAATTTTCTTTTAAGAAGATGATAACCAATTAAAGTATCATCTAAATTAAATAAAGCTTTTTCAATGGCAATATATAATTGGGTGTCTTTATCTTCTTCACTAATTTTTTTTATTGCAACCGCCCCTTCATTTATTTTAATTCTTCCTTTTAAGTTTTCATACATAAAATCAATAGAAGCCTTTTGTCTAATTGGAGGATCTAGGATTTCTTCAATTTCGCAAGCTGCCATACTAAGAAACCAATCATTTAGTTGAATTTTAGTTTCTTTTTTAGGTTTTGAGCTGTTTTGGATAATATAGAGATACTTATCTAAAGATCGTTTTACTTCTTCTATTTTAGAAGTTGGGATTTGATCGTTTGAAAAATAGCCAGCCCGAATTAATTCATGAACCAAAGGCTTAGCTATTTCTTTTTTTTCTTCAACAAAGAAACGCCTTTTTAATCTCCTTTCAATTGCCGCTTTTCGCATTAAGTGCTCTTCTTTCCAATCTACTACTTTTCTAATTTTTTCATAGAAAGATGCAGCTTTTGCTGCTACCTCATCTACATGAATAGTTGAAGTTTCCTCCTCTTTTTTTCTTGAGCTATACCAACTTTTATACCTACGAACTAACTTTTCAGTTTTAGGAGATAATTGGTTAGGCATTTATTTTTTATTTTTTATTTTCTTAGTAATCTCTTTTATAAAAGAATCAACTTTTTGAGTTCCTTTGTCTTCATTTTCAAATCTAATACTTACAGAGTTATCTTCTACTTCATTATTTCCAACAACTAGAAGGTAGGGGATTTTCATAATTTCTCCTTTTCTAATTTTTTTAGAAAGAGTTTTATCTTCTCTTTTTATATTAACTCTTACATCATTTTCTTTTAATTTCTGAGCAACTTTTTCAACATATTCTTCATGATCATCTGCTATTGGGATAATCCAAACTTGCTCTGGCGCAAGCCAAAGAGGGAAGTTTCCTTTTGTATGTTCAATATAGACTCCTAAAAATCTTTCAATTGATCCAAGCAAAGCTCTGTGAATCATAAATGGAGTTTCTTTTTCTCCATTTTCGTTTATATATTCAAGGTTAAACTTAGAAGGTAAATTAAAATCAATTTGAATAGTAGATAATTGCCACCTTCTCCCCATTGCATCTACAGCATCAATATCAATTTTAGGAGCATAAAAAGCTGCTCCTCCTTCATCTAATTCATAATCTGATTGATTAAATTCTTTTAATGCTTTTTTTAAAGAATCTTCTGCTTTGTTCCATTGCTCATCTGTGCCAAAGTATTTATTTAGTTCTTCTGGATCTCGAATAGATAATTTAAAAATTAAATCTTCCATTCCAAGAGTATGATAAATATATTTAGTAATTTTAAGAGCTTCTAAGATTTCATCTTCTAATTGTTCTTTAGTACAAAAAATATGAGCATCATCTTGAGTGAATCCTCTTGGTCTAGTTAAGCCATGTAATTCTCCAGATTTTTCATATCTATAAACTGTCCCCATTTCAGCCCATCGAATAGGAAGATCTCTATAGCTTCTAATTTCATCTTTATACATTTTAATATGGAAAGGGCAATTCATTGGTTTCAAGCGATATTTATCCCCATCTACCTCAATTGGACCATACATATCTTCTTTATAAAATTTTAAATGTCCAGAATGCTGCCAAAGTTCTTCACTCCCAATATGAGGACTAGAAACTAATTCATATCCCCGATTAAGATAAGTAGTTAAAGCAAAGTCAATTAAGAGATGCCTTACTCTTGCTCCTTTAGGTAAATATAATGGAAGTCCTTGCCCAACCTCCTTATCAAACATAAATAACTTAAGATTTTTTCCAATTTTTCTATGGTCTCTTTTTTTTGCTTCTTCTAGTTTTTTTTGATATTCCTTTAGTCTCTTTTTATTTTCAAACGCTAATCCATAGATCCTAGTAAGCATTTCGTTCTCTTCATTCCCTTTAAAATAAGCCCCAGCTATTTTAGTTAAAGTAAATGATTTAAGGTTAATTTCTTTACTAGACTTAATATGAGGCCCCTTACAAAGGTCTATAAATTCCCCACTTCTATAAATAGAAATTTGATCATCTTCAATCTCCTCTAATAAATTTAATTTGTAAGGTTGATTTTTAAATAATTTTTTAGCTTTTTCTCGGCTAACCTTTTCTTTTTTAAATTTAATATCTTTTTTAATCAATTCTTTCATTTTCTTTTCTATTTTAGGAAGATCTTCTTTGCTTATATCTTCTTTTTTAAATTCAAAATCATAATAAAAGCCGTTGTCAACAGCAGGTCCCATTCCAAATTTAACATCATTAAAGAGTTCATCTATAGCATAAGCTAATACGTGAGCTAAAGAATGACGGATCTTTTCTATTTTTTTTAAGTTATTCATAAATTTTAATGATTAATGCTTAATTACTTTTATTTAGATATGCAGCTTTAATTACTTCCCCTAAAGGGGGTTTGTGTTAAAACCTAAAGTTGTTGTAATTAAGTATTTCATGCTTCTTTTATTTCGTCTATTTTTTCACAAATTATTTTAGAACCACCATTTCTTTTTTGAGTTTTTCCTGAAATAAGCACAACTTTGTTTTCTTCAAGTTTAGAAGAATTTTGCTTATAAACGCTCGGGAAGACAACTACTTCTATTGTATCCTCTAAGTCTTCTAAATTCAAAAACATCATTGGTCTGCCTTTCTTTGTTGTAATTTTTTTAGTGCTTGCAATTAACCCCCCAACCCTTACATATTCTTCTGTAAATTTCTCCCCCTTTATTATTTTAGAAATAGGGAGGGCCTTCTTTTTTAAAAAACCTTCAAAGCTATTTAAAGGATGACTTGAAATAAATAAGCCGAGTAATTCTTTTTCCCAATTTAATTTTTCTTTTCTTGTAGCCTCTTCTGCATTTTCTAGTTTTAATTTATGAATACCCTTTTGTTTCTCTTCAGATAAACCATCAAATAATCCTTTTTGACCTTCATTATTCATTTTCTCTTTTTCTCTTGCCCATTCAAGCAATTTTTCTAAATTAAACAACAATTTGTTCCTTTCTGCAAATTTATCAAAAGTACCAGCCTTAATCAAGCTTTCCATAGTTTTTTTATTTAAATGTCCTGTATCCATTTTAGCAACAAAATCCTCAATATTTTTAAATTTTCCTTCTTTTTTTCTTGCCTTAATAATAGATTCAACAGCGCTTTTACCAACATTTTTAATAGCTGTAAGTCCAAACCTAATTTTTTTATCTTTATCTCCTTTTACAACTGTAAAATCTCTAAAGCTTTCATTGATTTCTGGAGGAAGAATTTCAATGTCCATTGACTTGCACTCTTTTATCAATTTTGCAATTTTATCTACATCATTCTTTTTAGAAGCAAGCAGGGCAGCCATAAATTCTACTGG
>CAZKRA010000003.1:0-44395 GCA_964555095.1 uncultured Candidatus Saccharibacteria bacterium
TTTTTTTAGAAAAACTTGCTTTCTATTCCAATAGTTTATATAGTATAGCAAAAGATATGAAAAAAGAATTTCAAAAAGCTGTTGAATTTTCAAAAAGACTGATTCTAGATGATCAGGATTTAATAAAAAATATTGAATTAATCGCTCTACTTGGAAGTGTAGATGATAAAGAAGCTGTCTTTAATTATAGTGATGTTGACTTATTAATAATGCCGAAAACCAATAAATTTGGGAGAGTTCCCCTTTCAATTATTAAAAATCTTAAGGAAAAAGCTAAAACAGCCTCTAAAAAATTTCCAGATATGAAATTATCTTTTTTGACATTTACAAAAAAAAGACCTTGAAGAAAGAATTGACGAAGAATTTTTAATTCATTTTTCATTTCGCCCAACTCTCTATTCAGCTAACAATGAAACGTTAAAGGATATTTGTGAAAGAATTTTAAAAAAAAGAAATATTTCTAGAAAACAAATTCAACAATTAATTCTTCGAAAATCTCGCTGGGTAAGATTTAATATTACTAGAAAATATATATCGAAAAATAAAGAAAATACAAATAATTACATTAGAGTTTTTGGGAGAGAATTGATTGACAGAATTTTTCAAATTAGCGATTGGTGTTCCATTTATAATGGAACTTGGCCTAAAACAAAAAAAGAGATAAAAGACAATATTATTTCTCAGTATACCGATGATTTTGATACTAAAAAAATAAAGGAGGCTTATGAAATTAGAAAAAAATGGAATAAAATTACTGACGTAAAACTTGAATCTTATTTTCCAATTGGAATCCAATACATACAAGAAGTTGTTGAATATATGATTAAAAAAATAAAAAAAATGAGAACAAATAAAAGAGTTGCAATTTTAATAGAAAAAGAAGACAAGATTTTTTTGCTTAATCGTAAAAAGCATAATAAGCAATATTATATTTTACCTGGTGGAGGAGTAGAAGATAATGAATCTTTAAAAGAAGCAGTTATAAGAGAAGCTAAAGAAGAACTAGGAATAAAAGTAAAAATCATTGAGCAGGTCGTTCAATTTGAAAACAGAGGAAGCATTGAACACTACTTTAAATGTGGGAATGAAACTGGAGATAAAATCAAAGAAGTTGTTGGGGATGGAAATTTACATAAGTTTATTAAAGATAAGGGGGAGTGGGTTTCTAAGGACGACATTAAAAATATAAAACTATATCCCCAAAAAATTAAATTTCTTTTAATTAGATCTTTTAAAAAAGAGGAAGAAGATAATTATTGCCTTAAAGATATTAATTTTGATAATATTAAAAATAGTTGTGTTTATATTCCTGAATTAGCTGATAATATTCTAGTATATGAAAATAGTATTTGGCATGACAACGAATCGGTTTTTGATCATACAATGAATACGGTAAAGGCTTTAAAAGAAATTATAAAGAATATTAAACCGAATATAAAAAACTACTTATCACAGAAAGTTAATTCTTATTCAAGAAAAAAATTACTTTTTTTAGCTACTTTATTACATGATATTGGTAAAAAAGATACTATTATTCAACTTGAAGATAGAAATGATACCAATTGTCCCAATCATGAGGAAATTGGTTCAGAATTAGCTATTAAATTATTGAAAAGGTTTGACTTAGGTAAAAAAGAGAAAGAAATAGTTAAAAAAGTGATTAAAAACCATGGGGAAATACACCTAGTTTTAGATGGAACAAAACTCAATAAAAAGAAACTTAAAGATTTTAAAAATAAATATTCTGACATCTATTGGGAGTTGATATTGTTAGGAGCAGCTGATGTCACTGCAACTGCTCATACGACACGAGAAGAGGGGAGAGCTAATCTTTTATTTCGAATAAAATTCTATAGTGACCGACTAGGTATTCCTTCCTCTTTCTTTAAATCTAATAAAAACAAGAATTAGTTCTTTTTACTTTAAATAAAACTTAAGGAGGCGATTAAAATGAATTGGTCTTTCGGGATGATTAAACCTGATGGAGTAAGTGCTAAAGAAGAAATTTTTTTTAAAATAAAATCTAGAGGATTAGAAATTGTCTTAAGCAGGAAAATTTATTTAAAAGAAAGACAAGTCAAAGCCCTATATAAAAGACATCTTAATAAAGAATTTTATTCTTCCATGAAAGAATTCTTAATCTCCGGTCCTGTTGTTGTTTTCGTCGTGAAAGGAAAGAATGCTATACAAAAACTTAATGAATTAGTTGGTTTTTATGACCCCAAAAAAGCTAAGAAAGATACTATTCGAAATCAGTTTGGTACAGATATCCAAGAAAATGTTATCCATTCAAGTTATAATCAAAAAGATGCTATTAGAGAGGTAAAGATTTTTTTAAAAGCAAAGAATTTAAAAGGGGGATACAATAACCCCCTTTTTTTTTATTGTTATTTTCTAGTTAAAAAATACAATTGATTAATAAAAAAAAGAAATTAACCAATTAAAACAGTTCGAACGTCGTAAGGTAAACGGAGCCAAAAATTAATCCAAGAGTTTATACTCTTGGATTTTTGTTTTAGTAAATTTGACTTCTTAATTAACCTTTATTATACTTAAATATAAGTTAAGTTAATTAAGTAATTGATTTTTATGGATTTACCAATAATTAAAAACTTAAAACAGAAACGGCGCAAGGAAATAGCCCGGGGTCAAGATTTAGTAATTCAGGAAATTTATAACGAGTCTCAAGAAGTAGTTCTGCATGGAGGTACTGCCATTTGGCGGTGCTATGGAGGTAATAGATTCTCTTGGGATTTGGATTTTTATTTCCCGCTTGATTTCAGGTCTAATTTAAAAGATTTAAAAGAAAGGTTGAAAAGGGTAGGAATAGAAGTTAGAAAACTAAAAACAACAAAAAAAAGTGTTTACGCTACACTCTACTATAATAACCGAACAATAAAGTTTGGCGGTTTATTTAAAAGAATAGGGCAGAGCGTAACTAAGCAGTACAGATTGGTTGACGGTAACAATTTAGTTGTTAATACTCTTTCTCCGACCGAGCTTTTAAAAGAAAAGGTTGAGGCTTATTTGAATCGAAGAAAAGTTAGAGATCTGTATGATGTTTACTACCTATCTAATTTTATAGAGGAGAAGAAGAAAATAAAACTTTTGCTTTCTAAGTTGATAAAAAATTATAAGAAACCTAAAAGCAAAAAGCAACTTGAATCTTTAATCATTACCGGAGTAGCCCCCAATGTAAAAGAAATTTTAAAAGAAATAAAAAGATGGGTAAAATAAAAAAAGAAGTTAAAAAAATATTAAAAGAGAGTTCTGTTTTTACCAATAAGGATGTAGATATGATAATAAGAAATGAATCATACACTAATCTTTTTCTACATAATCTTGCAAAGAGGGAAGAAGCTTACCGCTTAACAAGAGGGTGTTACAGTTGGATAGAAGACCCCTTTTTAAGTGTTTTTTGTTTTAGACCGGCTTATCTTGGTTTAGAATTTACTCTGAGTTTTTATGAAATTTGGGATCAGGAAGCTAATCCAGTGATTATAACCCCCAAAAAAGTAAGAGGAGGGACAAGAAAAGTTTTGGGGACTAATATTGTAGTGCATCGCATAAAGCAAGAATATTTTTTTGGAATTAATTTTTTAAAGCACGATGAGTTTTACTTACCTATTTCAGATATAGAAAAAACGGTCTTGGATTTTATTTATTTTAATGCTTTGCCCGCTGAAGATGTCTGGAATAATCTTTTAGATAGAGTGAATGAGAAAAAAATATCTTCTTACATTAAAAATTATCCTAAAAAACAACAAGTTGAAATGAGGAATAAAATTGAGATTTAAAAGTGAATTTATTACAAATAGGAATTGGTAGGTAGATTGTTTTATTGTGGGGCAATAATAAAGGGTAATGTCTTATTAAATTAATTATACTTATTGAAATAAATTAGGACAGAGCATCATTTATATATTAAAAATTAATTGAAAAAAAATGTTGAAATGATATAATATATACAAAATTTAAAATAAAATCTTAATATATTTAGATTATTTATGAAAAATAAAAAAGTATTTTATCTAATATTATTTATTATTTTATTAATAATAATTAGTGTTATTTTTTACATTAACTTAGAGGAAGGAACTGAAACTAAAACCGAGATCACTAAAGGAATGATGATTTTAATTGAATATGAAGATCCGGAAAAAGGTTTAGTTAATTTTATTAATGAACTTCAAAAAAGAAATATTCCTTCTGCTTTGTTGGCCACACCGGAATATGTACAGAATAACTGTGAAACCATCAAAAAGATGACTGAATATGATATGGAAATTATTGGTTCTAATACTGGGGCGCCCTTCTGGGATATGTCCTATGAGAAACAGTATGAGAGAATATCTGAAATAAAAGAGGGGATAGAAAGTTGTACTGGTGAACCCTTAAAAATAGTAGGATCACGCTTTTTTGCTTCCGATGAAAATACGGTAAAGGTAGCGGAGGAATTAGGTATTCCTTATGTTACTGCCCGTGGAACTACTGGAACTAAGGGAACTGTTTATAATCCTGAAGATTACGATGTTAAGATTTTATCGGTATCTAATATTGAAAGGGTTGAATTCAAATATGGAAGTTTGTGTGACTATAGTTATTGGACTCGAGGTGGAGAGCCGGAAGATATGAAAAAAGATTTAGTAGATGCTGTCAATCGCTATAATAGAGTAACTCCGGTTTCTCATACTAATATTGGAGGTTATTTGAAAGCTTGGATGGGGATGTGGAAAAACTTTTGGGATAATAGTGATATTAAATGGGTATCTCTTAATAAATTTATGTCGGAAGCGGATTACGAAATGCCTTTTTATAAAATTCCTCAGAACCGAAATGCTCCCTATACTCCTGAGATGCTAGAACACGTGGAAGGAGAAAGTGAAGGAACTGAAAGAAAAAATACAATCGAGAATCCTTGTTCGGCGGAAGAATTACCAGAGGTAAATAATGAAAATAGTTCAGAACAAGAAACAGAACTGATTATGTTCCACAATAATACAGGTCCAATGTGTTTAAAGGCGAAAGAGTTTTTTAAAGAGGAAGAAATTGAATACAAGGAAATATTGACTACTAATGATAATTTTGGCAATAAACTGAAAGAATATAAGCAGGACTTTTCTAAAAGTGAAGGAGTTTCCGAATCTTTTGGTTACTATCCGATAATCTTCGTTGGCGATAAAGCTTTCTCTGGTTTTAACGAAGATATAAAAAAGGAAATTATTGAAAATCAAGGAATATAAGTAAGTTATTAAAAGAATATATTTTGTTTGAAATTTATATTTCGTTTTTTATTTTATGTTATAATAAGTAAAGGTTTAATTTTAGGTATTCATTAATAATATAAAATGCTTGAACAACTAAAATCTTCAAAAATAATTCTTTGGAGTATTATAATAGCTTTAGTAATAGCTCTAGGATTTTTTTATATTTTAACTCTAAATAATTTTCAAAAAGAGATTTCTGGTTTACAAAATTATTATTTAGAAAAGATATACCTTTTAACTTTAGAAAGAAATGATTTAATAAAAGAAAACCAAGACCTAGAGAATAAAATTAAAAGCTTAAAAGAGACGAGCAAACAACCTGAAGAAGAAAAGCATATTGAAGTTATTAACCCTAATGGTGGAGAAACATTTTGTATAGGAGAAGAAACTAAAATTGAATGGAAAAGTAAAGGAATAGATACAGTTTCAATTAGGGTAGTGGAGACAAGAGGGAACGGAAAGTATTATCACTATATAGGAATGGACTCATTACCTGCTACTTATAATGAAACCGATATTTCTGGAGAAGGAACAGTAAATTGGAAGATAGAAGATATTCCTGAAGGATACTATAAATTGGAAATTTTCATGAATGATTTAAGCGATATGAGTGATACTCCATTTTCAATTATTAAATGCCAAGGATAAAATTAAAGCGCTTTAGTATACTTAAATATCATTGTTTAAAATCCGACATTCTATCGAGTTTTTATTTTGTGGTATAATAAGTAAAGGTTTAATTAATTAAGTAATAAATTGTTTAAAATTATATTTTTAAAATATTTTTTCAGGCTTTAACAGGTTTATGTTTTTATCTCAAAAAAAAGTTATATTTTTCGTACTAGTTATTGTCTCACTAATAATTGTGAGCTTTTTCTTTTTAGGTACAGATTTTTTAGTAAATATTACTAAGTCTAAAAATTCAGATACAGAAATAACTTTTGAAGATGCTTTTGATGCAGAGGCAAGAGATAGAATGACACCTTATCAAAAAGAATTAGCAGCTTTGTCGTTGCAAAAATCAGAGCAAGAGGAGCATAGTATTAATAAAATTAATGCTGCTTTTAAACGGGGGGACCTAAATGAAGAAGAAGCAGTTAAATTACGCTTAATTGCTTTAACTGAGTCGGATAAATTACCAACTAAATATCAAGCTGATCCACCTAAAGGACGCTCAACTTTAAACCGTGACATTAAGTGGATACTGAATAATTGGGATCAGTTTTCAGAAAAGCAAAAAGAAGATTTTCGTCCCTATATTTTATATCCGGATGAAGAAGGAAGTATTTTTTATCCTCAAGAAGAAGAAATTAGCTCTCTTTTTATCCCTTCTGTTCAAGCTTATGACACGGGATGGTATGTTAGAGAGATAAATAGCCCGGGAGAGGCAAAATTAAGATATTTTTTAAAAAGCTCTTGGAGTGAAGAAAAAAGTAATAAAATTAAGAGTAAAGCAGATACTGTGCACCAAGCATTCAATGATGCTTGGCCCAAATATGATGATCTTTTAGGATCAGAGCCGGATGAAGAAATCTCTATCTATTTAACTAGTATGGAGGAATATGGGCTTGCATTTATGAAAGAAAGAGAAGGAATTAAAAAATGTAATATTTATATAAAAGAAGATGAAAATGATAAAACATTAAAAGCTTCTTTAGCTCATGAGCTTTTTCACTGTTTTCAGTATGAACTATCCGAAAAATATGAAATTCGCAATAATGATAATGATTGGTTACAAGAGGCTACTGCGGTTTGGTCAGAAGATTATGTTTACCCAACTTCCAGTTCGGAGCATATTTATTTAAAAAATGATTTCTTTCCTACTTTAAAAGATGAATTTATGTTAGCAGATGGTTCTCGTGAATACGGGCACTATATGTGGTTTTTCTTTATTACTGATCATTATGTTAGTGCTGATGAGAATTATGTAGCTCAAGTCCTTATTGAAGGAGCTGAAAGTGATATCCGTGAAGTTTTAAAAGAAAATCTATCTGACTATGAAGATGCTTATCGTCAATTCGCTTATTATAATTGGAATAGTGAACCATTTTTAAACTATAAAGATACTCCGGAGTTCCCCCAAATATTTCCAATGGGCGCCCTTACTTATGAACTTTGGTTTAATAAAAAGGAGAAAGATTTTCCGGTAAAATTAGAACCAGGAAGCATGCAGTACTTTGGTTTTTCTTTTGACCCGAGTGACAAAGGAGACCATCACGCTGTTTTTGATTTTTCTGAACACGGAGAGAATATCAGTATTACTGCTATGATTCGCCAAGATGGCAACTTATCGCCTTATGAAGATTGGAGCCAAGTTGGAGAAAAGAAGATATGTATTACTGATAATAATATTAATTCAATTATTTTAGCAATTGCTAACTCGGACCAAAAAAATAAAGCTGAAATAGATTTTAATTTAAAACTAGAACCAGAATGCCCTAATATACCACATGGATATATTTCCATTAAAGAAAAAGTAGAATCACCTATGGGGGGTGGATTTACAGAGATGAGATCAGAAGAGATACTTGAGTATAATGAAGAAGAAGATCTCTATGAAATAGTTGAACGAACTGCTACTTGTAAAACTTTTCATAAAACAATTCAACCGGCCTGGCATCATGTTCCAGCCCAAGAATGGAAAAGCACTGGTAGTGGTAGCTTAAACGAAAGTTACTATGATCAGGAGGATAAACCTTATCGTATTTATATGAGAAATGGTAAAGAAAAAAGTTTAAAAATTGCCCCTGAAGTTAAAGATCAGGGATGGGTTAGTGTTGTGACCGAAACTACCGGATCTCCTTCTAGGCAAGAGAATACTACTTGCTCTGGGGCTTGGCCTGCTAACTATGATCTAAAGCCGGACCAAATAACTGAAAATGGAATTAAAGGAAAGGAAGTTTTAGATCACGCTGATTTTGGTGGTATAGGAACGCTTGAAATTGAGTTTGAGTATTCTTATTAAAATAAATATTAAAACATGAAGAAGATACTTATTCTTATTCTATTTTTTCAATTTCTATTTATTGGGAATGCAATTGCCGAAACCTCTAAGGATTATCTTATAAAACAATCTTTACAGTTTGAGAATATCTATGTTACAGACAACCTAACAGATTTAGGGGCAGAAACTTTTTTTAAGTGTGAGGAAGAAAATCAAAAATTATACGAAAAAATAGATGAATGTATAGCAGTATGTAAAGAGTGTGCTTACCAAGATAATGGATGCTGGAAATGTATAGAGAGCAAAGAAGAAAAAGAAACTACAAAAAACTCAGCAAATAATTCATGGGTTCAAAAAGTTAAAAATTGGGTTAGGCGTATTTTCGTAGCTGTTGGTAATTTCTTTAAAAAGATTGCTAAAAAACCAAAACCAGAACAAAAAATAAATAAGAAGAAGGAAGCTGCAATAAAGGTTCTTGCTTATCATGAGGCAGAAACTTATAAAATCAAAGAGGAACCTAAAGATGAAAGCGTAGAAGCTGCTTTATTCCATGCTTTTAAAAATGCTAAAGATTTTTCTGACCTAATTGAACTAAGGGCCTTAATGATGATTTATTGTAATGATATAGCAAAGCAGGACTATGAAAAAGAAAAGAAGTGCAATGATCGGTTTATGGCTTTGTTTAGAGAAAAAGGAGATGAATTTAAAGAAAAATTAATTAATGATATAGATCCTAAAAAAGGCGATTCTGAAAATTTTCAAAAAATAATTCAATTAGATTCCTTACTAATGGCTGGTAAAAGTGCTACTGGAAAAGGAGTTTGGTTTACCCTTGATAATATTAAAAAAGTTAAAAAGGAATTAAAAGAAAAAGCAAAAGTTTGGTTTAAGGCTGCTCTGGAAAAAGCTGATTTAAATAAACTTATAGAATTACATTCTTTAGCTATGGCTTATACCTCAGCACGAGGTGAAGGAATGGGAGTAATGGAAGGTTTTTATCCTTTAAACCTAGCACAAGATAGAGCTGAAATATTAATATTAAAAAAATTAATGAGTTTAGATGTTTGTACCCCTGATAAAAAAGAGGTAGCAGAAATTCAAGTCCTATTACAAGTTGAAAAATTAATAGCCGATGATTTAGTTTATAATTATATTAAAGAAGGGAATTTAGAAGCGGCTTATGCCAAACTCTATAAGGCAATAATTAAAAAATATCCAGAAAAAAAGAAAGAATTAAACTCTCCTATTGATTGTAAAAAGACAGAAGAAAACCAACAGGAGACAAAAGAACCTGAGAATGAAAATATAGACACAATAGACACAGAGGAAGAAGATAAATTTATAAATCAAGAAATTGAGGATGGCAATATTTTAAAAACTGAAGAGTGTAATCTTGAAATTTATGAGAAAGAGATAGTCGGTTGGGACTTTATTATAAATAACTGTGAAAAATCATATGAACAAGGGCTTACCTGCTTTAACCATTGTGGATGGCTCCCCCCTGTTTATTTAGAAAAGATAGAAGAAGAAGTAATTTGTTATGAAACAGAAAATGGTTTTATTGATAAAAATACTATTATCCCTTGCCACAAAAGACCAGAACCTGACTTTGGAATACTTCAGTGTATTAATGATTGTTTAAAGCAATAAAAACCTAGAAAAGAATAAGCAAATAGATAAAAATATTGCTCGTTGGTTTTAATCATCGAGTTTTTGTTATAATAAAAACAATGAACAAAAAAATTATAATTTTAATAATATTTTTTTTACTTATATTAGTTGGAGTTGGGTTTTACATCATTAAAAAGGAGCCTCAAATTGAAAAAAAGAGAGAGCGACTACAAGCTTAGATGGTAATAAAGAACTAGATCAAACCTTGAAAGAAATAGTCTATAACTTTTTGGGATCCCCATATAAGAGAGGACCACTAGGGGAAAAGGAAAACAAAGAAATTTATAGGGAAGATGTTTTTGATTGCACTACCTTAATTCTTGTATCTGCTGCTAAAGTTAATTCCAATGGCAAAACTCCTAAAGAGGTAATGAAAGAAGTTAATTACTATCCTCCTGGAGAAGTTTCTTATGAAAATAGATTGCATTTTTCTACTTATAGAAATAAAGTTTCACCATACTTTGAAGATATTACTCAAGAAATAGGGAAGGACAAAACTAAAGAAAAGAAGGTTATATTAAATAAAAAAAGAGAAGAAGGCCGTTTAATTGATATTAATTGGGAAGAGGAGATTAATTTAGAATATATTCGAAAAGAAGATCTTGATAAAGTTATTTCTAATCTACCTTCAGAAGTAGGAGTTGCTTTTATTAAAAATGGAGATGAAAAAATTGGATTAGACGTAAGGCACGAAGGATTTGTTTTTGAGAAAGAAAATTTGATTCATGCCTCTAGTATTGAAGGAGAAGTTGCCGAGGTTGATTTCTTGGATTTTGTTGAAAACAGTAATTACGATGGGGTAATATTTTTTAAAGTAATTTATAATTAAATTAATGCAAAAACCAAACTTTTTCATAATTGGAGCACCACGATCTGGAACTACTTTTATGCAAAAACATTTAGGAGATCATCCCGATATTTTTATGGCTAAAGGAGAGCCTAGTTTTTTCTGTCCTGACTATACTAAATCAAGGTTATCTAAAGAAGATTATCTTAATTTATTTAAAAATAATAAAGGCAAAAAGATAGTAGGTGAAAAGACAGTTTTCTATCTTCCCTCTAAGGTAGCGCCGAGATATATATATGAATTTAATCCTCAGGCTAAAATTTTAGTAATGCTTAGAAATCCTATCCAAGCTGCTTATTCTTTTTACTCCAAAATGGTTTCGATAGGGAGGGAAACCATAACTGATTTTAAAAAAGCTTGGCAAAAACAAAATGAAAGAGAGATTAAAAAAGATAAAACTTATAAAGGGTATTTAAAAAAGAGAACATTAATTTATGGAGAGTTGTATAAATTAGGGGCACATTTAGAGCGCTACTATAATTATTTTCCAAAAGAAAATGTAAAGACAATTTTATTTGACTCTTTGCTTAAAAATGAAGAAGAAGTTTATAAAGATGTTCTTCAATTTTTAAATTTACCTTTTGATAATAAGAAGAATTTTTCAAAAGTTAATCCTCATACTCAACCTAAATCACAATTAATTAATTCTTTATTGAGAATAAGGGGAATTTTACCAGTGGAAAAAATTAAAAAGACACTTGGGATTAAAAAACAAATTGGTCTGCTAGGAAAGCTCATGAGAAGCAATCAGAAGAAAATAAAAAGAGAACCCTTAGAAAAAGATTTTAAAATAGAATTATCTAATTTTTTTAAGAAAGATATAAAATTGTTATCTAATTTAATTAATAGGGACTTAAGTCATTGGTTAAAATAAAAATACTATGAATAAAAAGATTAAAAATTTAACAAAACTAATTTTATCTATCCCAGTAGGCGGATTTTTAGGATACATAATTGGACTTATTGGGACTACTTTTATTCCTCTTTGTTGTGAAAATGGAAGCTGTCATAATTGTTTTGAATTTAAAGGGATGATTGGTTATGAAGCTACAGGTTATCTAGGCTTTTGGATTGGCTTATTTTTAGGTCCCTTACTTTATATAGCTTTATTATTTTATTTTAAAAAAAATAGAACAAAGTAAAAAAATTGATTTTTAATACTCAAAAAGGGCTCAACTGGCCCCTTCTTTTTTGTTTATTTCCATTGACATTAAGTAAATCCTGTGTTATAAAAAACTGCAATACTTAGTTATTGTTCTGCTCATTTAAATTAAATAATTACAAAGAAAGGAGGAGTAAAAATGCAAAGAAAATTAGTTCTAGTTGTTTTAGCTTTAATCTTACTTTTTAGCTTAAAACCTGTTTTAGTTGAAAAATATGAGCCATTTCTTTTGTCTTCTTATAAATTAAAAGAAGACAAGACAGTTAGATTATTAAAAAATGAACCCACTACCTATAAAAAAAAGAACTCTAGTTTTGAAACAATTCATTATTCAAATGATAAATTTTCCGATGAATTTGGATTTAGACCGTATCCATGGGGAAAAGAAATTTTTGAAGCAGAAATTAATTTCTATTGTGATCGAAATTTAGCGCGAACAGGAAATTGGAGCTTTCAAATTGAAAGTAATTCTTTAGAGTCTGTAGGGGCGTTAGCTGTTCCTGATTTTGAGAATAAACCATTAGTAGACCCAGATAAGGTTTATTATCTTTCCTTTTGGATCAATTACGATTTTGAAAAAGGGAAAGGGATAAGGCTTTGCCAACAATTCTTTATTAAAGGAGATTATTGGTATCCTACCTATGCTGTTTATGGGCCTTTTATTACTGGATCAAGTAATGGTGAATGGGAAAAAGTAGGACTCCTAGTTGAAGCTCCTCCGGGAGCTATTCGAGGAGATCCAGTTCTTATTATGTCAGGACAAGGAGAAGTTAATGTTGATGATGCCTATTTTGGTGAAGCTAAAATTAAAGAAATTAAGAACTAAGAAAAGGAGGTGACTCCAAGTGATTAGAAAGAAATTAGGAATTAAGAACAAGAAAGACGCTTATTATTTTTTGTTAATTCTTCTAATTTTTGTTTTTGTTATTCTGCTTTTTTCATTTGCAGTTTATGAATTGATTGTTGGAAAGATAATTTATAAGCCTTTCTTACGAACTCCAGTTCGAATTCATATTCAATTTCCTTATCTTCTTGCACTTTGTGTCTTTTTAATGTATTTCGGAGCTTTAGTTATCTTTATAACTGGCATAGCCAGCTTTTTCTATCAAGAAAAAGAAGACAGATTAGCTTCTTCGGAAGATCGAAAGATTTCAATAATTATCCCTGCCTGTAACGAAGAGCTTGTCATAAAGAATATACTTTATGACCTAATAGGGCAGAGTTATCAAAATTTTGAAATTTTAACAATCTGTCACAATAGCAAAGATAATACTGCTGAAAAGGCTAAAGAGATAGAAGATAAAAGAATAAAAGTTATTGAGTATAACACAGAAGAATCTGGTAAGGCTTTAGCGCTTAATAAAGGGTTAGAGTTGGCAAAAGGAGAAGTTGTTCTTTATTTTGATGCTGATAATCGAATTAAAGATAATCAGTTTCTAAGTAAAGTAGCTGCTTATTTTAAAGATCCAGAAGTTGATGGAATTCAAACTAGGTTAAATGTAACCAATCAAAAAGATTCCTTTTTGGTTTTACTTCAGAAAATTGAATTTCAAATTTTTGAAGCAATTGCTTTAGCTGGTAGAGAAGTTCTAAATCGGTCTTGTATTCTTGCAGGAACGGGAATTGCTTTAAAAAGAGAAATGATAGAAGAATTAGATGGATGGAATAATTCTTTAGTTGAAGACTTTGAATTATTTACTCGTCTTTCTTTAAAGGACAAAAAGATTGTTTTTGCTGATAATTTAGAAATTTATGATGAAAAGCCACTTACTTGGTCAACGCTTTTAAAACAACGAAGTCGTTGGTTTAAAGGTCATCTTCAAGTAGCTTGGGATAATATTCATAAATTTGATAGTCTTGTTGACTATACTTACCGTCTTTTACCTTTTTCAGTTTTAGGTTGGTGGATCTCTATATTGCTTTATCTTTTTTATTTTCTCACTGGACAGTTTTCTGTATGGGACGTAGGGAATAAATTATGGGTTATATGGACTTTAGGATTTCAAATAATGCCCTTTTTCATCCTTTGGAAAAAAGGTGGAATTAAAAAAACTATTTTCTTAATTCCACAGATATTTTTTTCTTTTCACTGGATGATCACAGGCGCCTTATCAATTAAAGTTACATCCTGGTCCCAAACCAAAACTAACCATAATGGTGATAAGGAAGGAGTTGAGTCACAATGAAAATCGGTAAATTTATTATTCTAATTTTTATTCTTTCACTAATTTTTAGTGGAGGAATAGAAGCAGAGGAATCTGATACTGAGTACATTAATCTACCTAATTCAGAAAACGGAGAAAAGACAAAGATGAAGTTGGCAGAGCTAAAGTGGAAAGAAGGAGAGATTGTTAGTCCAACTGAAGGAGATAATCTACTTCAGTTTAGAGGGATTGATTTTTATCCTTATCCAGAATCTTATTCCTGGGAGGGAACAATAAAATCTCTTGAATCTCTTTTAAGAATTGAAGAAGTAAATTGGATACAATTAAGATTTTTTCTTTATCAGGACAATAAAAAATCAAATGGAGTAAGAATCGACAAAAGCCAAGACAAAAGATTAATTGAAATGATAGAAATGATTCATAAAAGTGGTAGAAAAGTTTCATTAGAACCCCACCTTGTAGTTGATAGTTATAACTCATGGGCAGGTGCAATAGATTCTGAAAGCACAGAAAAATGGTTTAATTCTTACAGGAAAGCACTTTTGTATTATGCAAAAATAGCTCAAGAAAATGATGTTGAATTATTCCCAATAGCAAACGAATATATTACTGTTTGGAAATATAATAAAGAGTGGACTAAAACTATTGAATTAATTAGACAAAACTACGATGGTGAATTAACTATTAAATTAAATGCCTGGTGGCAAAGTGATTATTTAGAAAAAGTCCTAGAATGGAAATGGATGAGTAAACTTGATTATATTGGAATGTCTCCTTACTTTGATTTAATCAGAAAGAAAGATGTTACCTTAGAAGAACTTAGACAAAGTTGGATAGAAACTTATCACGGATTAAATATAGTAGAATCCTTAGAAAAAATTTCTAAAGAATTTAATACAGATATAATATTTTTAGAGATAGGATATAGAAGCGTAACAGGAACAGCAATAGAGCCTTGGAATTATAGGAAAAATATTCCAAACAATAGTGATACAGAAGCTGTTCCTAATCAGGAAGCACAAGTATTAGCAACGCAAGCCTTATTTGATGTTTTTGTAGAGAAAGAATGGTTTAGAGGAGTATTCTGGTTTTATTGGCCAACTAAGATTATTATTGATCCGAAAGACACAGGATGGAGTATTCCTGGGAAAGAAGTTGAAGAAGTTATTTGGAAGAACTTTAGAAAAGAAAATTAAAAAAAAGCACGCTTAAAAATTCAGCGTGCTTTTTTCTTGGTAAAAAACACTAAAAATAAAAGCACTTTTATCTTAAGGTTTTTATTGATAAAATATACTTAAGGGAATAAAATGAAAAAAGAAAAAAAAGAAAAAAAAGAAAAAGACATAATAGAACGGCTCATTCATGCCTTAGGAATTTTTTTATTAGCTTTTTTAGTATTAGGTGGATTTTTTCTTTTTGAAACTATTAATAAAAAAAATTATCAAGAGGCGATAGAAAAAGAAGAAAAACAGCAAGAGGCGATAGAAAAAAAAGCAAGAAAGGAAATAGAAGAAGAGTTTAATTTAGAAAAACCAAAAGAAGTTACCTATAAATGGAATTATAATAATGAAAGTTTTAATTTAAATACTACTTTATACGAATCTCTTTATAACCACTATAATAGTCTTTCTAAAAAATATACTTGTAAAGGAACTTGTCCAAAAGGGTGGGAAGAAGATTATTATAATATATTTTTAAAAATTAAAGAGGAAGATAATACCTTTTCAGAGTTAGTATTAAAAATAGAGGGAATAGGAAAACTTTATAATATTAGCAATGATCAAGTTTTAGAACTAGCAGTTTCTTTTGTACAAGCAATCCCATATGATACAGAAGGAGCAGAAGGAGAAATATCTTTAGCAAGATATCCTTACGAAGTTTTATATGAAAAGAAAGGATTATGTTCTGGAAAAAGCTTTTTAGGTGCTTTATTAGTTAAAGAATTAGGTTATGGAGTAGCACTTTTTAGTTTTGATAAGGCAAATCATATGGTAATAGGAATTAAATGTCCTAAAAGTTATTCTTCCTATAACTCAGGGTATTGTTATACGGAATTAACAACTCCAGGTTGGAAGATAGGAATAGAGAATTTTGATGATATTGATAATATTACATCTACAGAGAGAACTCCATCTGTAGAGGAAGAGCCTCAAATCTATGAAATAAGCGACGGGAAAATCTATGAGGGAATTTACAGTACAATTGAGAAAAAAGAAGAGATGAAAACCCTTAAAAAAGAAATCGATAAATTAAATTATCGTATTGAAATTATTAAAGAAGATTTGGAATATTATAAAAAAATAAAAGATTACCGTTCTTATAATAAGCTTGTCTCAACCTACAACAATTTAATTACAGAGCAAAGAGAAAAAATTGAATCTTATAATCAATTAATTGAAGAATTTTCTCCCCAACAATAGATTATGAAAAAAAGTAAAGGTATTTCTACATTTATATCAATATTTATTATTTTAATTATTAGTTTAGGAGTAGGTTTTGTAATTCAAAAATCTACAGATTTAGGCAACCTTAATGGTTCTAATTTTAAATTTCCTTTAAAAGAAAAATCAGAAGAAAAAGATATTTCAGATGATAATAAAAAAATTATTGAAGAAGAAGAGGATTCTCTACCAACTTATAAGGTAGCAATTATTATTGACGATATTGGAAACAATCTTGAAACAGATAAAAAATTATCTGAAATTGAAGAAGATTTAACTTTAGCTATTTTACCAAATAGAGGAGCAACTTTATCTAGTGCAAAATATTTGAGTAGTTTTAATAATTTTCAACTCTTACTTCATTTACCTTTAGAGCCAATTGACTCAAAAGATGCTGAAGAAGATATGATTATGACAAGTATGGGAAAGGTCCAAATGGAAAACCAGATAAAAGATTATTTAAAAGAATTAAACCAATATATAGTTGGGGTTAATAATCATAAAGGTTCTAAATTTACCTCAAACTATAGTTCAATGAAAACTTTATTGGAAGTATTAAAAGAAAATAATCTTTTCTTTGTCGATAGCTTTACATATAAAGACTCTATTGCTTTTGATGTTGCCAAAGAAATTAATATTAGAACTGCCAAAAGAGATATATTTTTAGATAATAGTGATAATAAAAAAGATATAAAAGAAAAGCTCGATCAGACAATTGAGTTGGCAAAAGAAAAAGGAGAAGCTATTGCAATAGGGCATTCTAGGCCTAACACTATATCTGTTTTGAAAAAGGAATTAAAAAGTTATGATAATATAGAATTTATAAAAATATCTTACTTGTTTTAAGGGTTGATTATATAAATTAAAGTTATAAAATATATAATACAGAAGGAGATATTAATTTGTTAGTCTTATTAAAGCAAGATAAAAATTAAAAAAAGGTTATAAAAAATCTTTAAAAATTAAAAAAATTATGAAAGAAAAAGAAGAAAAAAAAGAAAAATCAATACCACTTCTAGGAGATAAATTTCCTGAAATGGAGGTAGTAACTACAAGAGGAAAGCTAAAACTCCCTGAATATTTTGAAGGAAAATGGTTTATTCTTTTTAGTCATCCCGGGGACTTTACTCCTGTATGTACTACTGAATTTGTTGCTTTTCAAAACAAATATGAAGAGTTCAAAAAAATGAATTGTGAGCTAATCGGACTAAGTGTTGACCAGGTTTTCGCACATCTTAAATGGGAAGAATGGATTAAGGATAATTTAGATACAGAAATTAAATTCCCAATAATTGCTGATACAGGAGATGTAGCAGAAAAACTAGGGCTTATTCATCCTGGAAAAGGAACTAATACTGTAAGGGCTGTCTATGTAGTTGACGATAAAGGTAAGATAAGAACTATTCTATATTATCCTCAAGAGCTAGGAAGAAATCTTGATGAAATTATTAGAATTGTTAAAGCTATGAAAATTTCTGATGAAAAAAATGTTGCTATGCCAGCGGATTGGCCTAAAAATGAATTATTTAAAGATCATGTAATTGTTCCTCCAGCAAGCAACGTAAAAGATATTGAAGATAGAGAAAAAAAGGAGGAAGCAGGAGAACATAAATGTTTAGATTGGTGGCTTTGCCACAAGAAGCTAGAATAATCTCTTTATATTTAGGGCCTGGAGATTTATTTCCAGGCCCTAAATTTTTGTTTGGATAAATTATTGTAATTGAGATTGACAATCCTATCAAAGAACAATTAGAATATAAAAAATACATTCTTAAACTATTAAATCAAAAATGAAAAAAGTTATAGTTGGATTACTAGTTTTCTTTTTATTGCTTAATTTTACAGCTGTCTTTGCTCAAAATAATAATGAAGAAGTTGAGATAAATTTTTTCTATTCAAAAACTTGTCCTCATTGTGCAAAAGAGGCTAAGTTTTTGGATGAAATAGAAAAAGAATATCCTTCTGTAGAAATTAATAGGTATTTAATTAATAATAATGTTCAGCTTTTAAGAGATCTTTTTCAAAAATATGACATTAGCAAAGATAAATTTGGAGCAGTTCCCGCTATTTTTATCGAAGATAAATTCTTTTTAGGGTTTGATAATGAAGAGGGGGTTGGGTCTAAAATTGAAAAAGCTATCCAAGAAAAATTGGGAAGCACTACTTTCTCGCAAAATGGTACAAGCTCGGACGACGGAGTTAAATTACCTTTAATAGGTAAAGTTAACCCCGAGCAACACTCTCTTCCCTTTTTAGCAATTATAATGGGAGTTATAGATGGATTTAATGTTTGTTCTCTAGGGGCATTAGTACTAATTTTAGGTTTAGTTTTAACATTAAAATCTAGAACTAAACTAATCCTTTATGGAGGAATCTTTCTTTTTACTACTGCTGTTGTTTATGGAGTATTAATTTTCTTTTGGTATAAGCTATTTGATTTACTTTCAGAATGGATTTCAATGATGCGTTTACTTATTGGATTATTAGCAACTGGAGGAGGAGTTTATTTTTTAAAAGAATTTATTCGATTTCAAAAGCAAGGAGCTCCTACTTGTGAAGCTACTGATTCAAAACTTATTAATAAATTCTCAAATAGGGTAAAAGAAATAATTCAAAAAGATACTACTAGCCTTCTTACAGCTTTAGGAACTATTCTGCTGTTTGCTGTTGTAATTACAACAGTTGAGTTTCCTTGTTCAGCGGCAGCACCACTTGTTTTTACGGGAATTCTTTCTGAAGCCAATATAACTGGAGCTTCATATGTTGGCTATATCGCTCTGTTTGTTTTATTCTATTTATTAGATGAGATTTTTATATTTGGAATTGCAGCATGGAAAATGTCAATTTGGTTATCTTCTCCAAAATTTGTTAAATGGAGCACTTTAATTGGGGTAATTGTAATGTTTGGAGTAGGATTCTATTATTTAATAAGTTTAATTTAATTTTTACATAAACTATAAATTAATGTAAACTAGTATAAAATAAACTATAAATTAATGTAAACCAACATAAAATGGAAAATATAAAAGAGACATCAAAAAAAGAAAAACAAAATAAAAATAAAGGACTGTGGATTGGAGGAATTATAGTTTTAGCTATTATTGCAATAGGAGGTTTACTTTATTTTACAAACATTATTCCTAAAGGATCTTTTGATTTTATAACAAAAAACTTAACTAATAAATCTGAAGAAATTGAAAAAGAAAAAGTTGCAGCAGTAAATAGTAAAATAATTTCTGAAGGAGAACTAGAAGCTAGATTAGAGCAATTAAAAGTTCAAACTCAAACAACTAGTTCAATTACTGATCAACAAAAAAGACAAGTACTTCAGGAAATGATCGATGAAGAATTATTGTATCAAAAAGCAAAACAAGAAGGAGCATCAACTGATAGTCAAGAAGTAGAAAAACAGTATCAACAAACTAAAAACCAATTTCAAAACCAAGAAAATTTTCAAAAAGCACTACAAGAAAATAATTTAACAGAAGAAGATTTAAAATCTAATATTGAAAGAGGGATTGTATTAAATCAATATATTGAACAAATTAGACAAGAAAGAGATTTAGAAGTTACTGAGGAAGAAATCCAAAACTTTTATGACCAAAACATTGCAAAGCAAGAGGGAGCTCCTGAATTAAAAGAATTAAAAGAACAAATTAAACAAGAACTTGAACAACAAAAAATTTCTGGGATTATTGATCAGATATTAAGTGATTTTAAAGAAAAATCAGATATACAAACCTTTCTTTAAATAAGCTGTAAGTTGTAAAAATTTTAAAAGCATCCTATATGAGGGTGCTTTTTAAATTTAAAAATTAATTTATTCTATTTCTTATGATATAATAATTTAATAAATTAATATATTTAAATATGAGCATTATAAGTAATATAATTAGAAGGATAAAAAATAGCTTAAGGAGGTCAGTCGAAAATAAGGCGCTTGAAACAGCTGAAAAAGGAATAAAGGCTACGGTTAATGGTGTTATAAATAGATGTCCAGAGTGTCATAAAACTATAAAAGAAAATGATAGATTTTGCCCAGAGTGTGGAGCCGAGATAGTACATATTTGCCCAGAGTGTGGAAAAGAATCTCCTTTGGATAAAGAATTTTGTTCTCATTGTGGGGCTAAACTTATTTCTTAAATTTTGTAAAAGCATTATTAACTATAATTTTTGTAATTATACCTATTATTTTAGTATAAATAGAGGATAGAGCGTCTATAGGAAACATACTTATAGTTGTTTTTATAAAGGAAAAATAAGTTTAAATTTTACAAATTAGAATTTTTGTGTTATCTTTTTAATTAGAAGAAAAAGCTAGTCGATTTTTTAGAAATTAACCCTTAACATTCTAGTTAAGTTCAACTTATGAAGGGAAAAATTAAAAAACTTACTAACAAAGGATACGGATTCATTTCCATTGATGGAGAAGAAGACGATTTATTCTTTCACAGTAACGATTTAGTAGATGTTGAATTTGAAGGATTAAGTGAAGGTGACGAAGTTACCTTTGAAAAAGGAGACTCTCCAAAAGGCGCTAAAGCTGAGGAAGTAACTCCTGCTTAAATACTTTTAATTTAACGTTCAAAAAACCGGACTCTTTAAGAGCCCGGTTTTTTATTTTTTAAATTACTGTCTGTATTTTTTTAACTATATTAAATTAAGAAAGCTAATTAGGTTATTAAAAATTAATTTTTTGCATTAACCTAAATAAAATTGTTATAATAAACTAAGTTAATTTTTATAATATCTTTAAAAAAATTATCTGTTAATTATTTTAGTTGTAATTCTATTTTTTATTCTTTGTCATTGTTAAATCATGTTCTTAAAAAGTAATTAAAAATAAAGGA
The DNA here is from genome assembly GCA_964555095.1 of uncultured Candidatus Saccharibacteria bacterium. Classification (GTDB taxonomy): domain Bacteria; phylum Patescibacteriota; class Minisyncoccia; order Minisyncoccales; family CAYPLZ01; genus CAYPLZ01. The sequence goes on from CAZKRA010000003.1 coordinate 21,348, forward strand.
GTAAACAAAAAAAGCACAATAAAAAAGTCTTTATAAATCTTAATATTATTAATTAATTATGTCTAAAGAAAATCTTTCAGAAGAAGGCAAATGGTTTTTAAAAAATCTTCAAAAGTTACAAAATGATTTTGCTGAAGCTGTAGGAGGGCAAATTGTAACTACAGACAAAGAAGGAAATTTAATTACAAGCATGAGTGGACAGAGGCGTGTATGTAAATTAATTCAAGAGACTGAAAAAGGGAAAAAAGGATGCCAAGCTGCTTTTAAAAAAGCTTTATCTCTTGTAAAAGAACAAAAAGAGGCATTATTTATGGACTGCTATGCTGGTTTTGCTTCTTTATGGGTCCCAATTAAAATAAATGGTGAAGTAGTAGGATCTATTACAGGATGTGGAGGACGTTATGAGAAAGGAGAAGACAAGGAAGACTTAAGAGAAAAGTTTAGTGATTTAGCAGATGAGTTAGGAATTGAGGATAAAGAAGATTTTGTTAAAGCAGCGATAGATGAAATTCAGCCAGTGACCGAAAAAGAAATGAAAAAAAGAGCAACTCGGCTATCAAAATTAGTCTCTATTTTAGCCCAAGAAACTGCCCTAAAAGAAGTTTTTGAAGTTTAGTTTAGACAAGTTTTTTTACAAAACAAAAAACCTCTCATTTTTACGAGAGGTTTTTTGTTTAAACTTTATGAGCTTTATTACTCTTTAGTTTCTTTCTTAATTAAATTCCAGTGATAGAAATAAAGAGGTAACCCTATTAAAATCATTGCTAAATTATTAGAAGCCTCTCTATGTCTTCTGCTAGTAACTGGGTCTACTCCTTTAGATTTCTCTTCCCAATTTTTATAGTCTTCAATCCACTGATTAATAGCTTGTTTTTGTTCTTCGGTTAATTCTTTGCTCTCTTTAAGGTTTTCGACCTTTTCTAAAGAATAAGCAGAGGAAGGTGGTCTTAATGTTGCAATTTTTTGTTCTTGTTCAGCCTCTGTAAAGATAAAATATTTTAGTCCCATATCTAAAAATCTTACACCAGCTATAATTACAAGAATTAAACCTACTAATGCAAAGACGTAAAGATATATTGTTCTTATAAGAGGGTAATGTTGTTTATTCATATTAATCTATTTTATATTATTTTAAATTACTTTACAAAACAAAACTTATACTTTAAGATGTAGGACGTTCTTTAAAATTTAGAGGAGGAGATATAAAATGGATGAATATGTATTAGCTTTTGTTATGGCTGGAGGAAGAGGAAGTAGATTAAAAATTTTAACCAAACACCGGACTAAACCAGCAGTTGGTTTTTTAGGACACTATCGTATTTTTGATTTTGTTGCTACAAACGTTGTAAATAGTGGGATTAACTCTATGATTGTAGCTGCCCAATTCGAACCCCGCTCTTTAGTAAGACATATTGGGGCAGGAAGAATTTGGGGATTTGATGGCATTGATAAAACATTAGAAATAAATCATCCTCATGAAAAAGAAGGGAAAATAGTTAGATTTAAAGGAACAGCAGATTCAGTTAAAAAAAGTATGGATAGAATAAAAGAACATGATCCAAGAATTGTTTTAGTATTAGGAGGAGATCATATATATGCTATGGATTATAAAGGAGTGATAAAACAGCACTCTTTAAATAATGCAGATGTTACTATAATGGCAAGCGCTATAAAAGAAGACAAGATTAATGATTTTGGAATTATTAAAGTTGATGAGACTGGTAAAATTTTAGATTTTATAGAGAAACCTACTAATAAAAAAGAGATTGAAAGGTTTAGATTAAATGACAGAATTAAAAGTAGTTTAGGTATTAATAAAAGATATGATTTTTTAGCGTCAATGGGAAATTATGTTTTTTTTAGAGATAGACTAGAGAATTTTCTAGAATATAAAGGGATTGATTTTGGTCATCATATTATTCCAAAGGTTAAAGAAGAAGGAGGGTCTTTGTATGCTTACCCTTACAATGGTTATTGGAGAGATGTTGGAAAGATAGAAGATTATTTTGATTGCAACATGGATTTTATTTCTAAAAATTCACCAATTAATTTATTAAAACACAGGATAAGAACGATGAGAAGACACTTGCCTGCTCCGAGAATTGCTAAAAACGCTCAAGTAAAAGGAAGTATATTAACTGGAGGAAATGAAATTCAAACCAAAAGTAAGATCTTAAATTGTGTATTTGGCTATCAAGTTGTAATAGATGAAGGATGTGAACTTGATCAATGCATACTATTAGGAGCTGACAGGAATAAATATTATCAGAATAGATTAAAAGAATACAATATTACTTTTATTGGTGCAGGCACTAAAATTAAAAAAACAATTATTGATAAAAATGTAAAGATAGGCAGTAATGTTCAACTTTCGCCAGAATTTGGCAACCCTAAAGAGAGAAGGAATAAACTTATTCAACTAGGGCTCGAACCTTACAGAGAAAAAGAAGATGGTAAGATAATAGGTGATTTCTATATTGAGCCAACAAGGAACATATTAGTTATAGGAAAAAGAATAGGAGAAGATAAAGAAAAAATAATAATACCAGACAATTTTAAAGTATAAATTTAAAAACCCGTAGCAAAAAGCTACGGGTTCTTGATTTTTTAATTGAAGAAATATATAATTATAATTACTTTAAGTTAAAAAGTTATTAAAAGAAAAACGCAAGGTAAAATTTTGATAACTTAATTTCTTAAATAGGCTTATTCGAAAACCTCGAACGCCTATTTGATGCAGCTTAAAGAAAAGCCTTTTCGGTCAGGCAAGAGCATCCAATTGTGAAAAATCTCTATCCTATATGAGGAGTAGTTTATTAAATTAGATTACGCAATTGTAAGATAGTAAAGACTGAAGAGAACCCACCAAATTATAGGCTTGGTGGGTTTTTATTTTTTAAATTAAATGATATTATAGGAATGTAATGAAAAAAAGATTTTTAATTTTAATAATATTATTTTTATTTTTAATACCTCTTCAAATAAGAGCCGCTTTAACTTTAGAAGAAATAAATTGTCAGATTTTAGAAATAGAAACAAAAATATTAGAAATTCAAGAAAGAATAAAAGTTTTAAAAGGAGATAATTCTACCTTTTATTTTAAAAGTAAGTTAGAAAAAGGTGATAAAAGAGAAGAAGTTAAAGAGTTGCAAATTTTTTTAAATAAGAAGCTAGAAGATAAAATTGCTAAAATAGGTCCTGGTTCTCCTGGAAATGAAACTTATTATTTTGGAGAATTAACAAGAAGAGCAGTAATTAGATTTCAAGAAAAATATAGTGAAGAAATTTTAGATCCTTGGGGATTTAAAAGGGGGACTGGAATAGTAGGAGCAACTACAAGAATGAAATTAAATAGATTATTGCATCAAAACGAAATAGAAGAAGATTCGTTTTCTATTTCTAATAAAAATCCAGAGCAAGGTGACACAATAGTTTTAAAAATTAAAGATTCGAAATCGGAAGAAGATATTAAGGTAAAATTTAACAATAAAGAATATAATTTTAATCAATTAGGTTCTAGTGATGAAAAATTAGTATTTTTACCAATTGGAGCTAACTTTAATCCCGGCTTTTATTCTTTAGTTATTTATAGTAGAGATAGAGGTTATTGTTTTAATTATATTATCGTTAAAAATAGATACTTTCCTCAGACAGTGCTAGAGGTTACTCCAGAGCTAGAAGAAAAAGGATACAATCCAGAAATGATTCAAGAAAATGTTGGGAAAGAAAACAAATTACTTTTTGAAGAAGTTCTTAGTAAAGAACCTGGAAAATTTATTTTTAAAGATAGCTTTACAAAACCCTTAGACAAAATTAAAAATGTAGGAGCTTATGGAAACTTAAGAATAAGTGGAAACGTTAAACTGCGTCACCTGGGAGTTGATTTAGAAGCAGATGAAAATACGCCTGTCTATTCTATTAATGACGGAATAGTTAGATTTACAAAAGAAATTAAAGATTATGGGAATACAATGGTGATTGATCATGGAGGAGGAGTCCGGTCCCTATATCTTCATTTAGATGAGTTTAAAGCAAAAGAAGGGGATAAGGTAAGCAAAGGGGAAGAAATAGCTCTCTCTGGGAATACGGGCTATTCTATAGCCCCTCATCTACACTTGTCGATAAATATTTATGGTACAAGTGTAGATCCCTTAAAATTTTTAAGCATAGATTTTTAAGTAATATTTATAAAAGCAGTCGGTATTAATTAATTACCTTTAAAAATGAATAAGAAACTTTATATAGGTAATATCAGCTACAATATCACTGAAAAAGAGCTTGAAGAAGCTTTTTCAGAAGTCGGTGAAGTAGTCTCTTGTGATATTATCACAGAAAAAGGAACTAAAAGATCAAAAGGATTTGGTTTTGTAGAGATGACAACCGAAGAGAAAGCTAAAAAGGCGATTGAAGTACTTGATGGAGAAAATCTTGATGGTAGGCCTCTTAGAGTTGCAGAAGCAAAGTCTAAAGATTAAGATTCTATTTTTAATCTTACAAAACTCCTCCATAAAATATGGGGGAGTTTTTACTTTGACAAATCAAGTAATTAGTTTTATATTAAAACAAGCTAAAGCAAAGGTAGAGCTTATTATATAATAAATCCACAAAGACCTATTGTACTTTTAAAATTTAATCCTAAACAAAGGATTTACATTCTTAGCTAAATAGAAAGGAGTGGTTAAAATAGTAGAAGTTGCTTCTTTATTAACGGTTAAAGACAATAGAGTATTGCTTGTAAGAAGTAGTATTAAGTGGACATTGCCAGGAGGCAAGATAAAAGAAAGAGAAACTCCTAAAGAATGCTTAATTAGAGAACTAAAAGAAGAGTTACCTTTTCTTTTAGTTACTAAGCTTAAAAAATTTAGGGAGCTTCCTCATGAAAGATGTCCTCATTCTGGACAACCTCTAAAAGTTGTTTTATTTAAAGGTAAGGTTAAAGGACCTATAATAACTGACAATGAAATAAAAGAAGCAAAATGGTTTAAACTAAGTGATATAGAGAAGAAAAAAGATGAAATAGCTAGAGCTACCAGAAAACCAATACAAAAGAGCGGGTATTTATTATAAGCCCGCTCATTTTTTTATTTTAAACTTATTTGGTATAATTAAAAATGATGCAAGTTATTTTTTGATTAATCACTCTCTTTGATAATGAGGTAATTTATTCAATATGAAAAATAAAAACTCTTCTAAACAAAAAATTCTTGAAAATAAAAAAAGGATATTAGATTTTATTGAAAGCAATTCTAAAAAGTCTGATTTTTTTCATTGGCTTATTAATAATACTAAAACTGTACCTTTTTCAGAGAATGCAGGATGGGAGGAAATAATTCAATCCATAATGGAAGAAAAAAGCATTTCTTATTCTTTTTTAAGAGATTATGCTATTACTCTTCGAAAAGGAGAAATTTCTGATGAAGCATTAAACAGGTTAATTGAAGAAACTGAAGAAGCAGAAGAGGTTGCAAAAAAATTAACCTTCCTAGGAAGGTTTAAAAAGTTTTCTATTGCAATAGGTGGAATTCTATTTTTTATTGGAGTTCTTAAAATTGCAGCAACTATTAGTTTGATATTTTTTAATGTGCCATTTCTAAATCCATTTTTAGCTCAAGAAATATTTTTAGCTGCAGTATTATTTATAGGAGCTGAAGGAATAATTGAATTTTTGGGAGGGATCTTTCTTATCTCAATGTAAACATTAAGATAAGCAGAATATCTATATCAATGTAAGCAAAATAAGGAATAAAATTATTAAAAAGATTAAAAACGCTTTAATGGCAATTATTAACTTTTCTTTATTAAAGTATTTCATTAGATAGACTGCTAATCCTATTAATGAAAATAAAATTCCTACTCCTAAAGCCATAGGATCAATTAAAATAAGGAAGAAACTACTTAATCCTATTGCTAAAATAGGAACTAACGGGTAGTGTTTAATAAGAAAAGGCCTAGGTAATTTAGGTCTTTTTTTTCTGAGCTTTATTAAAGCAAAAGAGATAAAAATAACTTCCAAAAAGAAACCTAAATTGGCTACATATCCTACAAAGTTAGCACTTTCAGTAATTGTTAAAATAGTTAATAGAAAGCCACTTACTAAAATACTAACAAAAGGAACTTTATGCTTGTTTAATTTAGTGAATATTTTTGGAAACTCTCCTGCTTTTCCAAGAGCGTAAGCAGTTCTTGTATCAGCTAAAGATCCAAAAAAGAGTGAACTAGCACAAGCAGTAATTGCAACAGCTAAACTTAAACCTCCTCCAAGAGCTCCTAATTGTTCAAAAAGTAATTGAAAAGGACGAGGATGGTTTGCAAGCTCCTGTAAAGGGAAGGTATGGATTAATAGAAAAGAAGTTAAAGTTGCAGTAGAAGTAAGAGCAAGTATTGACCAAGTGAAAGCTTTTGGAATATTCCTACTTTTATTTTTTATTTCCCCAGCAATTGCTGCCACATCTTCTGTTCCAATAAATAATACAAAAATAAGTGGAACAGCTTTTAACATTCCCCACACTCCTTTAAAGTCAATTACCTGAATTTGGATAGTATTAACAGAAAAATCTTTTAGAATAAAACCTATTACTCCAATTAAAGCTAAGACAAAAGCAAAACCAAAAAATAATTCTATTTTTTCAATATTATCAACTCCATATAAATTGATTAGAACTAATAATCCAATACTAATTAAGGAAACTGCAATAGGACTTAAAGGTAAAACAAGAGATAAATATAATCCTAAACCTATTGCATTTAAAGCGGAAAAAGCTATTTCAGCTAGCCAAGTTAACCAATGTGCAATAAAAAGGCTAGGGCGCTCTCCGAAAGCATTTCTTACATAAACTTGTCCTCCTCCTGGTGCTGGCATTGCAGTTGCTAATTCAGCATAAACTCTACTAACAATAAAAGCTATTAAGCCTGCTATCATAAAGGAAAAAGGCAATAAGGGACCAGCTATTCCAGCTCCTATTCCTAATAAAGTAAAAAACCCACCTCCTAAAGTACCAGAGAAGGCCATAAGGAGAAGGGCCCAAAAACCAATTTTTGGTTCTAGTTCAATTTGATCGTCGAAAATAAACATTACTATATGATATCAAATTTTAAAGAAAAAATTAACTTGACAGAAATTAGTTTTTATTTATTATCTTTATTTCTCTTTTTCTTATTATTTTTAAGTATGTTATAATACAAAAAGTTATGGGAAATTTACTACCAATTTTTAGCATATTTTTAGTGTTACTTGGACTGCTTGGAAGCTTTATTCCATTTTTACCAGGTGTGCTTTTAGCTTGGTTTGGTCTTTTTATTTATTCAGTTGGAACTGGTTTTGTTCAAATTTCAATTTTGAAGAATATTACATTCTTTTTCTTGGCTCTTCTCGTTATGACATTAGATTATATTTTACCATTGTGGGGAGCTAAAAAAAGCAAAGCAAGTAAATATGGAATAGTAGGAGCTATTGTTGGATTACTAGGAGGAGTTCTTTCAGCTAACGTTATTGGTGCAATTTTTGGACCAATTATTGGTGCTTATTTAGGAGAAATTTTTGGAGAAGAGACTCCAAAGAAAGCCTTTCAATCAGCAGCTGGTGTTTTATTTGGTTTTATTTTGGGTCCCATTTTAAAAATAATTCTGGTATTAGTAATGTTAGGATTATTATTAGTTACAATTTTCTAAAATGGTTATACATACTAAGAAAATTTTAAAAACTTTAACTAGAAGATCAAGAGAAGACGAAATACCTATGTTGGCAGCTGCGTTGTCTTATTTTTCAGTTTTCACAGCAGCTCCTGTTTTAGTTATTTTACTTTCAGTTGCAAGTGGAATTTTAAAAAATAATTTAGTAAGAGAAAGAATTTTTCAATATTTTAGAGAAAATATTTCTTCAGAAACTGCTATTGTTTATGAAAAAATAGTAGACCAACTAATGAATAGGAACCTTAATACAATCCTTTCTATTATTAGTTTTTTGATTTTATTCTATATTGGTGTAAGAGCTTTCAATTATCTTCAGTCTATTTTGAATAAAATTTTAATACCAGAAAAAGAAATTTCTAAGATGAAGAAATTTTTTAGCAAGTATTTTTATTCTGCACTATTTTTCTTCATTTTCGTTGCTTTTGTATTGTTTACAATTTGTGCAAGTATTTTCTTTCCTACTTTACAGCATTTCTTTTCTGGACATTTTCTTGGAGGGGAAATGGGGAAAATTATTAGCTTCTTATCTTCTTTTATAGTTTCAGTTTTCTTTTTTATTCTTATGTATAGAGTTTTAACAAGAAAGGAGATTAGTTATAAGGCAATTACAGGAGGAGCTCTTTTTGTAGGTGTTTTGTTTAATATTATGAATTTGATAGTTAGTAACTATTTGTCTAAAGGAATTTTATCTGTTTATGGAATAATTGGTTCAATTTTAATATTTTTAGTATGGGTTTATTTCTTTTCTTGTATAATTTTATTAGGAGCAGAAGTAATAAAGATGATTAATAATTCAAATCAAAAGGTTGATAATTTAAATTCTTAATTAAAAATAATTTAAAAATGTCAAAAACAAAAATAGCTATAAATGGATTTGGAAGAATCGGAAGGCAGTTTTTTAAAATTGCCTTTGATAAAGAAGAGCTAGATATTGTTGCTGTTAATGATTTAGGCAACATTGAAAATCTAGCTTATCTTCTTAAAAACGATAGTGTTTATAGGAAGTACAACAAAGAGGTTAAAACTGATAAAAACAACTTAATAGTTGATGATAAAAAAATTAAATATCTAAGTGAACCAGAGCCAAGTAACTTGCCTTGGGAAAAATTAGGTGTTGATATTGTTGTAGAGTCAACCGGGCACTTTGCCTCTTATAAAAAATCAAAATCTCATCTTGATGCTGGGGCTAAGAGAGTAGTAATTTCAGCTGGAACAAAAGATGATAAAACTCCAATTTGCACTCCAAATATTAATGAAGAAGCAGCTAAAGAAGAGAAAATTTCAAGCAATGCTTCTTGCACTACAAATGCTATTACTCCAGTTGCGGCAGTTATGTTAGAAAACTTAGGAATTAAATACTCAATGCTAAATACTATTCATGGCTACACTGCGAGTCAAAATTTAGTTGATGGCCCTGGTGGTGATTTTAGAAGAGGGAGAGCAGGAGCATTAAATATTACGCCAACTTCTACTGGTTCTGCTATATATACTCAAAAAGTAATTCCAGAGATGGAAGGTAAATTCGATGGAATAGCTATGAGAGTACCTATTCCTGCAGGTTCTATTTTAGACTTTACTTTTCTTGCTGAAAAAGAAACTTCTGTAGAAGAAGTTAATAATATTCTTAAAAAAGAAGCTCAGAAGTCAGAATGGAAAGATATTTTAGCTATTACAGAAGAACCAATAGTTTCTACTGATGTTTTGCAAAAACCATATGGATCTTTAGTTGATCTTGATTTTACTAGAGTAGTAGGAGGTAAGTTAGTAAAAATATTAAGCTGGTATGACAATGAATGGGGATATGCTAGCATGATGGTTCGCCACATAATGAATTTAATAAAATAAAAATTAAAGAGAGAAGGCCCTTCCTTTAGGAGGAGCCTCTTTAATTAAATAGATAAATATGAAAAAAAATAAAAATCTTCTGATAATATTTTTAATTTTTGTAGTTCTTGTTAGCGCAATAGTAATTTTTGTTACAAGAGAAGCGTCAGAAGGACCAATTATTGATAACAACAATGAAACAAGTTTGCCTACAACAAGCATCCCCGAAGAAACATTAGGATTTAATGAAGAGGGTAATATTATGATTAATAACCCCGGTTTTGAACAAGGATCATTTTATCTTTCTTATGGAAAGCCTGGTCAAGCTGGGTTATTTAAAAAATTAATTTTTGATGAAGATAGTATTTGTATCAAAGATGAAGAATTAAATTGTAATGAGTTAATTTCTATAAAAACTAAAGAAGATTGGAGTGGGAAAAGAGTAGAAGTTAAAGGATCTGAAGTAGAAGATGGAGTTAAGGTAGAAAGATTGAAGTTTTTAGAAGAAGAAACTAATACCATAGAACAAAGAAAAGAAAAGGCTATAAATTGGATATTAAATAATTCTCCAACCTATAATTATGATGGAAGTGACCTTCAATTTATTGAAGAAAGAGGTTTAGACTTAGTAGACTGTAAAGATTGTTATGAGCTTGAATTTAAATTTACTTCAAGCCATGGAGGTTATGGAAATAGAACTGGTCAACCTGTTATTCAAGTAATAACTCCTCATACTATTGTTGTTCTACTTAAAGACGGAGTAGTGATAAAAGTTACAACCGATGGAGAGTTTAATGAAATAACAGGAGAGCTGCTTAATTAACTTGACTTTTTAGATAAAAAATTATATAGTTTAGTACTCAAACAAGAAGGAGGGGGTTTGATTGAAGAGCAAGAAAGATAGCTTTGTTGTTGATTTGCAGATTCACCTTATGCTTTATAAAGGAGACTCCTTTGAAGACCTTTTAAATTTAATGGTAGAAAAGGGTATTGATGCTGTAGCTTTACTAGAATATGATTGGAATAGAAAGACAAACTTAAAAAACTTAATTAAAGAAAACAAAGAATTTTTTATTGAGAAAAGGAAAAAAGGAGAAGTTGAGTATTTTGGAAATGGATTCTACTTTGACATGGAAGGAAAAGATAGGTTTTTAATTCTGGGAAAAGAATTAAAAATAGAAGGACATCATTTTTTAGCCCCAGGAATTATTAGTCCACTTAGGAGTAATAATTTAGAAAAAGCTGCTGATGAAATTTGGGCAAAAGGAGGAATTCCTATTTTGGATCATCCTTTTTCTGATCCCGAAAGAAGTTTTGGGAGATTAAGAAAGAAAAAGAAAGATAGAATTTTAAAATTAATTCAAAAGAAGAAAATTGCTTTAGAATACAATGGTTATTGTATTCGATGGGTAAGAGAGCTTCTTTTTAGAGATGATCCTAATAAAAAAGTATTAGAATTAGGAAAAGAGCATAACTTACCCGTTGTTCCAACTACTGATTTACATGCCGAGACTAAGGAATCATTAAAAGCTATTGGTACTGGATTAATTAAAATACCTAAAGAAAAAATTGATCCAAAAGACCTTGTTTTTTCAATTAGAAAAGCTATTTTTGATTTTAATTTTACTGCTTTTTATAGAACGGTAAGTTTTAAACATTTCTTTTTTTCTTTTGGGTTGCCATATTTAAAAAACAAATTAAGCCAGACTTAGAAAAGTCTGGTTTTTCTTTTTCTTAAAATTTGATATTATTAAGTAAGTATGGTGATAGATACAGATACAGAAACTAAATTAAAACCTTTAATTAAAACAAAGGTAGAAAGAAACCTTATTATAGATTTGTTTGATAATTACAAAGAAAAGGATAAATTAAAGTCTGGTTGGGGTTTTTCTTGTTTTATTAAAAGAGACGAAAAAACAAATATTCTTTTTGATACAAGCCCAAGCGGAGAAGATTTATTATTTAATATGAAAGAAATGAAGGTTGATCCAAAAGAGATTGATATGATCTTTTTATCTCATCTTCATAATGATCACACAGGAGGATTAATTAAGTTATTAGAAGAAAATTCTGAATTGCCTGTAATAATACCTTCTTCTTTTCCAATAGATTTTAAAGAAAAGATAAAAGAAAAAGGCGCAGAGTTTAAAGAGGTTAGTACTTTTTCAGAAATAGGGGAAGACATTTTTTCTACAGGAGAATTTAAGGAATTTACAAAAGAACATTCTTTAATTATTAAAACTAGGAAAGGATTAATAGTTATTACAGGTTGCGCCCATCCTGGAATTTTAAATATTTTAAATAGAGTGGATAAAAATTTTTCAGAAGACATCTACCTTGTCTTAGGAGGTTTTCATTTAGATAATGAACCTCAACTAAAAATTGAAAATATAGTTGAGAGATTTAAAGAAAAAAAGATTAAAAAAGTTGCTCCTAGTCATTGTACAGGAGATAGAGCAAGACGATTGTTTGAAAAAAATTACGAAAATAATTATATTAATAATGGAGCAGGAAAAATAATTAATTTTTAAAAAAATTATGAAAAAACTAATTACTTTTCTAATAGTTTGTTTAGTAATTGGAGGTGGATTTTTCTATTATATAAATCAATTCGAGAGTGAATCAACTCTCCCAAAAGAAGAAAAAACAATGTTGGAAGGATCATTAGGGTATCCGAGTGAGGAAATTCCAGAAGATATAACAATTTGTGCTAAAAAAATTGGTAATGATAAAGAATATTGCACTAATGAGCAGATTGAAGATAGTAAATATAAATATGGCAAAGGTTATAAATTAGAAATAGAACCAGGAGAATATTATGTTGTAGCTAAGAAAGGAAATTCTAATTTTAAAGGTTATTATTCTACCTATGTAAAATGTGGAATGGAAGAAAATTGTGTGTCCCATTTTCCTATAGTAGTTACTGCTAGAAAAGGAGATTATTTAAAAGAAATTAATCTACTAGATTGGACAGATAGAAGTAGAGATTTTGCAAAAGAATACAGAAACCATAATTTTAATTTTAAAGTTAACTATCCGGAAGAAGTTCAAATTAATGAAGACCTAAGAAGTAGAGAGATCTACTTTACTAAAAAAGGAAATGAAAAACCTAATCTTACTATTATAGCTCATTCTAACGAAGAAAGGCTCTCTCTATCAGAATGGATTAATAATGAAATTGATTTAGGGGAAGGAGAATTCAAAGCACCTATAATTTTTGGTGATAAAAATTCTAGAGCTATTTTTGCTAAAACTTACAAATCTATTGGAGTTACAAAAGAGATAGACAGAGTATTCTATAAAGGTGAAGATGATACAATTTTTGAATTAAATAGTGGAGCATCAGCTATGGGAGCAGAGGGAGAAGAAAGAAATATCTTTTTTAGTCTAATTACTTTCTCTTTTGAACGAATTGAAAAAGAAGTTGAAGTATTAAAACCAGGAGGTGGAACAGAAATTAGTTCTCCATTAACAGTAAAGGGAAGAGCAAAAGGAACTTGGTTTTTTGAAGCTAACTTAGGATTAAAACTTGTAGACAACCAAGGAAATATAATTGCTCAAGCTCCAGCCATGACAGAAAGTAATTGGCAAACAGAAAACATTATTCCATTTAAAGGAACTCTAGAGTTTGAAACAAACAAAAAAATGGGAAAGATAATTGTAGAAAAAGACAATCCTTCTGGTTTACCAGAAAATGCTGATAAGATTGAAATTCCAGTTTCTATTAATTAAGAACCTAGTTAAAACTAGAACCTTCGTTTCTCGCTTTGCTTGAAGTTAATAAGAAGAGGAGTATTTACTTTAATGCTCCTTTCTTTTTTGGTACAATAGATTAAGATTTAATTAAATCCAAGAGTAATTATGAATAATTTAGTAGATTGGCTTTTAAATACAATTGCCGTTTTAGTAACAGCTTTAATACTACCAGGAGTAACTGTTTCTAGTTTTCTCGTAGCCTTAGCGGTTGCTTTAGTCTTAGGATTTTTAAATTCTTTTGTTAAGCCGGTCTTAGTTTTTTTAACTCTTCCGATCAATCTTTTAACTTTAGGATTATTTACTCTTGTTATTAATGCTTTTATAATTCAATTTACTTCTGTAATAGTTCCAGGTTTTATGGTAAGTAGTTTTTGGTGGGCAATCTTATTTAGTATTATCTTAGCTGTTGTTGTAAATTTGCTTTTTAGTATTCAAATAAGAAGATAAAAAGGTCGATTATTAAAGTTTTAATTATTAAAAACAATTAAAACTTTCAAGCCTTTTATTCAATGACAACTTTTGTCATAAAAAAAGATGGATCAAAGCAACCGTTTGATCCTCAAAAATTAAGAACTTCTATTCAAAAAGCAGTAAAACAAGCTGGGATTGAAAAAGAAAGAGGATTAGAAATAGTTAGAGAGATTTTAAAAGATGTGTTAAATTTTGTAAGAAGTGAAGAGGAGATACAAACCAAGAAATTAAGAGATAGAATATTAGATAACTTAGAGGAGATGGAACCTACAGTTGCTCAAGCTTGGAGAAGTTACGAACAAACAAAATAGACTTATTTAAAAGAAATTTTTAAATTAAATTTAGAGATTACCTCTAAAGCAAGATTTTATTATGAAAAAAAATGAAGAAAGACCTAAAATTGGTATTGCACTAGGAAGTGGTGGGGCTAAAGGATATTCTCATATAGGAATATTAAGGGCTTTAGAGGAAAACAATATAAAAATAGATTATCTAACAGGAACTAGTATAGGAGCTTTAGTAGGAGCACTTTATGCTTACCATGTAGATAGTAAAAAAGTTGAGAAAATTACAATTACTCCTCGCTGGCAAGATATCTTTTCTTTAACCGATACAACTTTAAAGGGAGGGATTATAAAAGGATCTGATATTAGAAAGTTTATCAATAATAATATTGATAAAGCAGATTTTAAAGATTTAAAAATACCTTTTAAGATTTTAGCTACAGATTATAAGAAAGGAGATAGGGTAGAGCTTGCTTCAGGGAGTGTAGCTTCAGCCGTGCATGCCAGCATTGCTTTTCCTTTTGTGTTTGCTCCTGTTAATAGAGGAAGAAAAATATTATGGGATGGTGGGCTTTCTGATCCAGTTCCAGTTAGAACATTAGATAAAATGGGAGCTGATATTATAATTGGAGTAAATTTATCAAATAAAAGTATTTTAAATGGAGAGGAAAAACCTTCTATTAATCCTTATAGTGTAATGATAAGGTCTATTAAAATTTTAGAGTGTAATTTAGCTAATTCAAATATAAGTAAAGCTGATTTAATTATAGAGCCTGAATTTGACGGGACAAGTTTCTTCAAGTTTCATAAGGTATTAAAAGGAGAAGCAGCAGGATTTTTTGATAAAGGAAAAAAAGCTATGGAGGAAAAAATGAAAAGTTTGGAAAAAATCATTGCTTCTTTTTAATATATAAAAAGAGAATTAAAAAAACCTCTTGAAGAGGTTTTTTTGTTTTTTAAGATTTTAAATATTGGTTATTCTACTTTCTCTATCTTATATTTAAATTTATTAGTTCCTTTATTAATCTCTACTACATCTCCAACTTTTTTATCTGTTAATTTTTCTCCCAGAGGAGATTCATAAGAAATTTTTCCTTCTAAAGGATCAGATTCTTCTGCTCCAACAATCTCGTATTTTTCTTTGTGATCTTTATTTTTGGCAATTACTTCTAAAGTAACTATTGAGCCAACTTGAACCTTATTAATATTTTTATCTTTTTCTACAATTTCAGCATTTTCTAATATATTTTCTAATTCCATTATTCTTGCTGTTAAAGCAGATTTTGCTTCCTTAGCATCATCATAAGCTGAGTTTTCAGAAAGATCACCAAAAGCAGCAGCTTTTTTAAGGCGCTGAGCTATTTCCTTTTTTTTGTCATTTTTTAGGTATTTAAGTTCCTTTTTGAGTTTCTTAAATCCTTTTTTAGTTAGTTTCTTTCCCATAGCTCTTTCTATATTAGGTAAATTTTTAAAAAAATCAAGCTCTTTCCATTTAGTATGGATTTTGATTAATTATTAGTTACTTTTCTTTTACTCTCCTAAGAGAGCCTCTTTTCTTTGTTCAATATTATCTCCTTCAAAAGGATAACCTGCTGCAGCCCAATCTTTTAATCCTCCATCATATTCAGTGACATTAGAATATCCTGCCTTCACTAATTTCTTGGTAGCAGCTGAAGAGAGATGACAGGAATAACTACCACAGTAAACTATTATTTCTTTACCCTTATCATCTAATTCCTTTCCAATTCTTTTGATGAAGTTTTCACTTTCAATAGGTAGGTTAATAGCATTTGGAAGATGTATTTGAGAGTAGGACTTTGGTCCTAGAACATCAATCAAAACAAAATCTTCATCATTCTCTATTTTTTCTTTAAGCTGTTCTCTTGCGATTGAATTAATATTTTCCATAATTTTTAATTTAATTGGTAAATGCATTTTATATCTATTATAATATTAAATAGCAATTTAGTAAAAGGTTTATTTTAATAATTATATTTTAACTTTATTATGGAGAAAATTACTAAAGCCGTTATTGCAGCAGCAGGATATGGGACCCGCTTTCTTCCTGCTACTAAAAACCAACCTAAAGAAATGCTTCCTATAATTGATAGGCCTATTATTCATTATTTAGTAGAAGAAGCAGTTCAAGCAGGAATTGAGGATATAATATTAGTAACTAGAGCAGGGCAGATGATGATGGAGGATTATTTTGATTCTCATCCTGAATTAGAACATACTTTAGAAAAAGATGGAAAGATAGAGAGGTTAAATCTTATTAAAGATATTCCTCAGATGGCTAACTTTGTTTATGTAAGGCAGCACAATGAAATGCCATATGGAAATGCAACACCTTTAAGAACTGTAAAGCCACTTATTGATGATGATGAAGCATTTGTATATATGTTTGGAGATGACCTAACAATTTCTGAAAAACCAGTCACTAAACAATTAATAGATGTTTATCAAGATCAAAAACCAGAAGCTGTTTTAGGAGTGCAAGAAGTTCCAGATAGTGAAGTAGAAAGATATGGAACAGTAAAATACAAAGAAAATTCTGATTATAAGTATGATATTGAAGAAGGATATGAAAAATTACCTCCAAGTGAAGCACCTTCTAATATGGCTCAATTTGGAAGATTTGTCTTTTCTTATAATGTAATTGAAGAAGCAATGGAGACATCTTTAGGAAAAGATAATGAATTATGGATTATGGATATTCTAAATAGAATTGCCCACCAAAAAGGAAAAAGAGTTATAGGGCAGCCAATTGAAGGAGAATGGCATACAACAGGAGATCCTCTTCGATATCTTAAAACCTCAATTAAGTTTGCTTTAAGGAGAGACGATGTTGGTCCTGAATTAAAGAAATATTTAAAAGAGCTAGAATTTTAAATAAGAATCAATTTTAAAAAAGAAAAAGGGGCCTAGAAAGGGCCTCTTTTTTGTTGACAAAATTGTGTAATTATACTATACTTTAACTACAGTAACTTAAAATTAAATAAGAGAGGTGATAGAAATTGAAGAATGGATTTTTCTATTTTAAGCTGTTTCTCTGCATTTTTCTTGCACTAGGATTATCGGTTCCTTTATGGGCACCATATGCTGTAGAAGCTTTAGTTGAAAGTTCTTTTGCGCAAGAAGCTCAAAAGATCTTTCCAGAACAAAGTTATAACCAAGAAGCTTTTGATCAAGAAATTAATCAAAAGCCAGAAGGTTATAAAATGCAAGTTGTTTCAACGGCTTATTACAAGCCAGAGAGAAACCAAAACACATATGCACAGGGAAGCTATAGAAAAGATCTTCGAATGAATGGGAATGGTATTACTTATACGGAAGTAGTTGCTAAAGTTGGCACAGTAGCAGCTGACCCCAGCGTTATACCTTTAGGATCTATTATTTATATTCCTGGATATGGTAGAGCAATTGTTGAAGATATTGGCTCTGCTATTAAAGGAAAAAGAATAGACCTATTTATGGGTAATGGAGAAGAAGCTTTAAAGAAAAGCTTTGCATGGGGTAAAAGATCTGTAACCATTACTATTCTAGAATGGGGCGATCAAAATTAATAAAAAAGACGGCAAAAAAATGTCGTCTTTCTCTTTTGATTTAAAAGATATTGAATAAAATGGTAAAATAATTAAGAAAT
The DNA here is from genome assembly GCA_964555095.1 of uncultured Candidatus Saccharibacteria bacterium. Lineage (GTDB taxonomy): Bacteria > Patescibacteriota > Minisyncoccia > Minisyncoccales > CAYPLZ01 > CAYPLZ01. Next base: position 39,018 of record CAZKRA010000003.1, read on the forward strand.
TAAGTAATTATTTAAATTATGAAAAAAGATTTAAAAACTTTTCCAGATCAATGCAAAGAAGCTATTAGTCTTTCTAAGAAAATTAAAGCTTTTAAAAATATTAAAGATGTAGTTATTGCTGGAATGGGAGGAAGCGCTTTTACAGGAGATGTAATTCAAAGCTTAGTAGGGGATGAAATTGAGATTAAAGTTAATAAGGATTATACTCTTCCAACCCACATTAGTTCTAAAACTTTAGTTTTTGTTATCTCTTATTCTGGTAATACAGAAGAAACTTTAAATGTAGCAAAAGAGGCCAAAGAAAAAGGATGTAAAATTGTTGGAATTAGTTCAGATGGAAAATTAGAAAAATGGTGTTCTGAAAATGATATACCTTTTGTTAAAGTTCCTTCCGGAGTTCAACCAAGATGTGCTTTAGGTTATCTTTCTATTCCTGTTTTAAAAATATTAGAAAAAAGTGATTTGGTTTCTAATATTAGGATTAAGAAAATGACAGAGGAACTTTATAAAAAGAAAGAAGAGATTGAAAAGAAAGGAAAAAAGATAGCTGATATTTTATTTAATAAAATTCCTTTAATTTATTCTTCTCAAAAATTAAATTGTCTTTCTTATGGATGGAAGACTAGATTAAATGAAAATAGTAAAATTCATGCTTTTGCCCATCAATTTCCTGAGCTTAATCATAATGAATTAGTTGGCTATACTAATTTAATTGGAGATTTTTATACGATTATTATTAAAGACAAAGAGGACTTTAACAGAACAAAGAAAAGATACGATATAACTAAAGAAGTGATTGAAGATTATGATAGTGATTGTAAGGTGATTGAAACAAAGGGAAGTAACTTAATATCAAGAATATTTCAAACTCTTTATTTAGGAGATTGGGCAAGCTATTATCTTGCTTTAAAATATGATGTAGATCCTGAACCAGTAGATATAGTAGAAAAATTTAAGAAAAAACTAAAAGAATAGAATTCAAAATGAAAAAAGAATATTTATTATTACTTTTTGTTTTAATTTTAATAGCAGTCTCTTATTATTTTTTAATAGAGACTTCTTTTCTTTTTGATAATTTAAATTATAATGTAGAAAAGGAAATTAATATTCCTGAAAGAAATAAAACAGCTACTACTACAGAACAAGAAGAGAATGCAACCCCTACTAAAGAGGTAAACCAAGAAGAAGAAATTGTAATTAATTATTCAACTTCATCTAAAGTAGTTAATGCTATCTACCTAACAGCTTGGTCTGCAGGAAGAGAGCATAAGATTGATTATGTTTTAGATTTAGCTAAAAAAACAGAGATTAATGCAGTTGTAATTAATGTTAAGGATTATTTAGGGAACGTAACTTATAATTCAGATATTGAAGAAGTAGAAGAGTGTGATACTGAAACAATAATGATTCCTGAACTGGAGAAACTTCTAACTAAGTTAGAAGAAAATGATGTTTATACTATTGCTCGGGTTCCAGTTTTTCAAGATAAATTAGTTGCTAAAAAGAAGCCAGAAATAGCAGTTCATGATAAAGCAAAGCTAGAAAGCACAACTAGTTTAAGCACTACTACTTTATGGGAAGATAATATTGGTTTGTCTTGGATTGATCCTGGAGCTAAGGAATACTGGAAATATATTTTAAAAATTTCAAAAGAAGTTAAAGAAAAAGGATTTGATGAAATTAATTTTGATTATATTCGCTTTCCTTCAGATGGTAATTTAAAAGATATTTATTCCCCTTATTCTAATAAAGAAGAAAAGAGGGAAATTATTAAAGAATTTTTTACTTATCTTCATAAAAATCTATCCACAACTACAATTTCTGTTGATCTATTTGGGTTAACCACTGTTAATTATGATGATTTAGGAATAGGGCAAAATATAGAAGACTCTTATGGTAGTTTTGATTATGTATGTCCTATGGTTTATCCTTCTCATTTTACAACTGGGTTTTTAAACATAGAGAATCCAGCTAAAAAACCTTATAAAGTAGTAAATGATAGTATAGAAGTTGCTCAGTATAGGTTAAACCAATATGAATTTGAAGAAGGGGAGAGAAAGACTAAATTAAGACCTTGGTTGCAAGATTTTGATTTAAATGATGTACCTTATTCTGAAAAAGAGGTGAAAGCTCAAATTAAAGCAGTCTATGATGCTCTTTCGAAAGAAAGCTTTGCTGGATTTATGCTTTGGAGTCCAAGTAATATTTATACTGAGAGCGCTTTAACTCCTTGACAAGAGATTAAAAAGTTTTATAATCTAAATTACATTGTACCTAAATTAATAATATAAAAAGGGGTGTTAATAAATGGCTGTTCCAGATCCTATTGATGAGAAGAGATTAGAGATTGGAAAATACCCGAGAAATTTAGATTCAAAAACTCGAGAGTATTTTAAATCAAGAGGTTGGTGGGCCCAAATTAGAGAAGAGATTGAAAGGACAAGAAAAAATAATTTTAATGGTGAGATCTTAGTAAGTTTTGAATTAACTGGCGAAAAAACTAAAGAAAAGATAAGAGGCTATCTATGTGCTAATTTAGATAAGATAACTAGAGAAATTCAGATTAAAAAACTTACCTTTCTGTCTGAGAATAAAACTACGCATTTTATAAATTATGAATTGTTAAGATACAAGCCCCTAAACTAAAATAGAAGCTCCTTTAAAAAGGAGCTTTTTTCTTTTAAGGTAAAGATGATATAATTATTTAAGAATATGCAAGACTTATTTGATAAAAAAGAAAAAGGCAAGACTAATAAGAAACAAAGGCCTCTTGCTGAAAGAATGAGACCAAGAAGATTTGATGAGTTTTTAGGCCAAGAAAAATTAATGGATGAAAATAGTCCTCTTAGATTAGCTATTGAAAATGACAATTTAAATTCCTTAATTTTGTGGGGTCCTCCTGGTTCTGGAAAAACTACTTTAGCTAAGATAATGGCAAATAAAACTGAGGCTCAATTTCATTCCTTTTCAGCTGTTATTGCTGGAATTAAAGAAGTAAGAGAAACCATCAAAGAGGCAAAGAAGAGAAAGAAATTTAATAATAGGAAGACTATTGTCTTTATTGATGAAATTCATCGTTTTAATAAAAACCAACAAGATGCCTTACTTCCTTATGTAGAAGATGGAACAATTATTTTAATTGGAGCAACTACTGAAAATCCTTCTTTTGAAATTATTTCTCCATTATTATCTCGTTCTATAGTTTATAAGTTGGAACCTTTATCTAGAGAGGATTTAAAAAAAATATTTAAAAAAGCTTTAAAAGACAAAGAAAGAGGACTAGGGGATAATAATTTTAAAATTACAGAAGAAGCTTTAGATAAAATTGTTAATTATTCAGATGGAGATGCAAGAGTGGGTTTAAATATTTTAGAAAATACTGCTAATTATTTAGAGAATAAAGGAGAAAGTAAAATTAATGAAGAAAAATTAAATAAAGTACTAGAGCATCATGCTCTACGTTATGATAAAAAAGGAGAAGAACATTATAATTTAATTTCCGCTTTCATTAAAAGTATGAGAGATTCTGATCCAAATGGTGCTTTGTATTGGTTAGCTAGAATGATAGAATCTGGTGAAGACCCTCGCTTTATAGTAAGAAGAATGATAATTTTTGCTTCAGAAGACATCGGAAATAGAGATCCCCAGGCTTTACAGGTGACAGTGGCTGTTGCTAGAGCTCTAGAGCACGTAGGATTACCAGAGGCGAAAATTAACTTAAGTCAAGGGGTAACATACCTTGCAACAGCAAAAAAGGGGAATAATTCCTATAAAGCTCTTGAAAAGGCAACTCAAGATGCAAAAAAAGGATCTTATTCTGTTCCTTTACACTTAAGGAATGCAGTAACCTCTTTAATGGAAAATTTTGATTATGGCAAGGATTATAAGTATGCTCATGATGAAGAAGGAAAGCCTAATCAAACTCATTTTCCAAAGGAGATAGGTGAAAAAGAATATTACAAAAAAGAAAACAATGAGTAATAAAATAATTGCAACAGATTTTTATAACTACAGAAAATGTAAATTTCTACCTTACATTGAAAAGCATGGTGATCAAAGAAAAAAAGTAGAAGTTTCTCGATTTGTTAGATTATTATGGGAAAGAGGATTACAACATGAAGATAAGATTATAGAAGAAATTATAGGAAAAGATGGAAGAACCTTTGCAAGAATTAAGAAAACTGAACCTGTAAATAAAAGAACCTTTGAAAAAACTATTGCTCTAATGAAAAGAGGAATAGATTATATTTATCAAGGAGTATTATTATCAGATAATTATGCTGGTAGGCCTGATCTTCTAGAAAAAGTTAAAGGTAGTTCTAAATTTGGAAATTATTATTATATTCCAGTAGATATTAAATCTGGTAAAGGTTATAGAGGAGATAGTTTTAAAGAAGGAAAACCTAAAATTTCTTATAAGCTTCAATTAACATTTTATGTTCTTTTACTTAGCCAAATTCAAGAATATAAGCCAAGTTTTGGAAAGATAATTAATATTGATAAGGAAGAGTTAAAGTATAAAATTAGTACAAAAGAAAAAAGATTCCAGAAAGTTTTGGATGAAATAGAGCAGATGACTCAAGGTAAAAAATTATATGAGCCAGCTATTGGAGGAAAGTGTTCTTTGTGTCCTTGGCAAGATCACTGTTTTAAGTGGGCAAAAGAGAGGCAAGATTTATCTCTTCTTTTTTCTTTAGGCACCTTAAAGTATGGAATGCAGGATTATGGTGTCAAAAAAATAGATGATATACTAGATAAACCATTAGATAAGTGGTTAGATGAATTAGAAGAGATTAAAGATAAAGGCTATTTTTATAGAATAAGTAAGAAAAAGTTTAAAAAAATCTATAAGAGAGCAGAAGTTTTTAAAGAAGGAAAAGAAAGAATTTATTCTAAGCTTAACTTCCCAGAAACTTCTAAAGAGATACATTTTGACATAGAAGACGACCCAACTCAAGATGTAGTATATCTTTTTGGATTTTGGATTAGAGATTTTGATAAAAACCAGGAATATTACAAATATATAATGGCAGATAATCTAGAAGAGGAAGAAGAAGTTACAAGAAAACTATGGGATTTTTTGAAAAAGAATCAAGGGACTCCTATTTACCATTATTCTCATCATGAAATTAGTACTTTAAAGAGATTACAAGAAAAATATGATTTAGATAAATCTGTAATAGATCAACTAGAAGAAGATTCAGTTGATTTATATAGAAAAGTTAAAAGACATTCAGATTGGCCATTATACAGTTATGGTTTAAAAGCTATTTGTAAATACATTGGATTTAGCTGGAGTGCAGCTGATGCGGGGGGAGCAAACTCTATTGAATGGTTTTCTCAATTTTTAAAAGGAGATAAGAAGATGAAAGAAAAGA
>CAZKRA010000004.1:0-42771 GCA_964555095.1 uncultured Candidatus Saccharibacteria bacterium
TGAACTGGGACTAAATCTTCCCAAAAGACTCGTGCTGCCATTACACCATGCCCCGTGATAAAAAATATTTACGTGAAGTACTTTGCCAATTAAATGAACTTGATATTAAACATGGGAAACTAAAAGATATCATATCTCGCAAACTGTCTAAGAACTCATCTTAGATATTAATAAATTAAATCCTTTTAGTCAATGATTTTCTATGATAAAATGAATAAGAATAGAGTTTTATTAAATTAATTAGATATTTTATGAAAGAAAAAGAAAATAAATTTTTAGATGGAATCAATATTTTTAAGGAATGTTATAGATATAATATTAAGCTTTGGCAATGTCCTCAATTTCTTTTTCTAATTATGGGATTATTAATAGTAATTACTGCTGTTGTTAGCTATTTAATTGGGACTAAATATTTAGTGGATCCAAGGATTGTTGCCTTAATAGTATTAATTATTACATCCTTTTTATTTGTTCTTGCTTTTATTATTGTACATAGTTTTGAAAAATTAGCTCAAGCAAATAGAATTAAGGCAGAATTTGTAGGAATTGTATCTCACCAATTACGGTCTCCCCTTTCTAATCTTAAATGGGTAACAACTTTATTATTAGATGAAAGTATTTCTAAAGAAGAAAAAACTGAATATATTAATTTAGTAAAAGAGAATACAGAAAGAATGATGAATTTAATATCAGACTTATTAATAGTTTCTAAAATTCAAGAAAATCAAATAATATTTGATAAAAAAGAAATTTCATTAGAAAAAATAACAGAAGAGGCAATTAGTTCTTTAAGTTCTTTAGCAAAAGCTTCTAATGTTGAAATTAATTTAGAAGTTAAAAATAATTTACCTAAAATAAAAACTGATCCAGACAGAATTAAAGCTGCAATAGATAATCTTTTAAGTAATGCTGTAAAATATTCTAATGGAGGGGGAGAGATTAATATTAAAATTTCAAAAAAACATAATAAGATAAAACTTAAAATAATAGATAATGGTATTGGAATTCCAGAAGAAGATCAAGAACATATCTTTAAGAAGTTTTTTAGATGTAAAAATGCTTTTAAATATCAAACTCAAGGAACAGGATTAGGATTATTTATTGCTAGAGCAATTATTGAAAAAGCAGGAGGAAAACTCAATTTTAAAAGTAGAAAAGAAAAAGGGTCGATTTTTTGGTTTACCCTTCCAATAAAAAAATAAGGACCTGCTTGTCTGTAAGCAGAACCTTTTTCTCACTTCGTTCGAAAATAAAAATAAATTTTAAAACATTATGAATAAACAAATATTATTTATTGAAGACGAACAAGCTTTACAAAAAACTCTAGGAGGAGTTATAGAAAAAGAAGGAATTAAAATTATATCTGCCCTTAATGGAGAAAATGGGATAAAGCTTGCTCAAAAAAAACAGCCAGACTTAATTTTATTAGACTTAATTCTTCCTAGAAAAGATGGGTTTGAAGTTTTAAAAAATTTAAAAAGCAACGAAGAGACAGATCAAATTCCAGTAATAGTTTTAACAAACCTAGAAGCAATGGAAGATATTCAAAAAGCTTTAAGACTTGGAGCTACCACTTACTTAGTAAAGGCTAATTATGAGATAAAAGAAGTAATTAAAAAGATTAAAACTGCTTTTAAAGAATGAGGGTAGAAGAACAACAATTAAAATCATTTTTATTAGACAGTAATATAATTACAAAAGGAGAGTTTGAGAAAGCACAGGAAAAAGCTATTAAAGAAAAAAAGGAGTTAGAAGAAATATTAGTTTCAGATGATTATATTTCAGAAAAAGAATTAGGAAAATTAAAAGCCTATATTTTAGGCATTCCTTTTATTAATTTAGAGAATAAAAAAATAGATCCTGAAATTTTAAAAATAATACCAGAACCAATTGCGCGCTCTAATAATATTATTGCTTTTCGAAAGAATAAAAACAAATTAGAAGTAGCGATGATAGACCCAAAAGATTTAGAAACTATTGATTTTATTAAAAAGAAAGCAGGGTTAAAAATATTACCCCGTCTTACTACAGTTGAAAGCATTAAAAATATTTTAAGACAATACGAGGAAACTTTAAAAGCTGAATTTGGAAAGATAATAGAAGACAAAGCAAGCGAAGTTAAAATCCTTAAAGAAGAAGGTAAAAAAGAAAAAAAAGCAGAAGAATTAGAAGAAATTGCAGAAGAGGTTCCTATTATTAAAATCGTAGATACTCTTTTAAAACATGCTATTTTACAAAGAGCTTCGGATGTTCATATTGAACCTCAAGAAAAAGAATTATTAGTAAGATATAGAATTGATGGAGTTTTAAGAGATGCGATGACACTTCCTAAAAAAATTACCTCTGGTATTGTTGCTAGAATTAAAATTTTATCAGATCTTAAATTAGACGAACATCGATTACCTCAAGATGGACGATTTAAAATTGAAGGACAAGATTATAAATATTCAGTTAGGGTTTCAATTCTACCTGTAGCTAACGGAGAAAAAGTTGTAATGAGGCTTTTACCAGAAAATATTGAAACCTTTTCTTTAGAGCAATTGGGATTAAGAGGAGAAGCTTTAGAAAATATTCAAAGAGCTATTAAAGAACCAACCGGAATGATTTTAGTTACTGGTCCTACTGGATCTGGTAAAACTACTACTTTATATACTATTTTAGACATTTTAAATACTCCACAAGTAAATATTTCTACAACTGAAGATCCAATTGAATATCAGGTTCCTAGAATAAACCAAACTCAAGTAAAACCGGACATTGGATTAACTTTTGCAGAAGGTCTTCGCTCTCTTGTAAGGCAAGACCCTGATATTCTAATGGTAGGAGAGATTAGAGATGCAGAAACAGCTAGTTTAGCTGTAAATGCAGCCTTAACAGGGCATCTTTTGCTTTCTACTCTACACACTACTAATGCAGCAGGAACTGTTACAAGATTAATTGATATTGGAGTAGAACCGTTTTTAATCTCCTCCACTTTAAATGTAATTATTGCTCAAAGGTTAGTAAGGAGGCTTTGCTCTAGCAAAAAGGGATATAATTTAGACAAAGATGAGGTAAAAAATCTTTCTAAATATATAGATGTTGGAAAAACAGAAAAAATGTTTAGAGAGGAAGGAATTATTAATAGAAACCAAAACCTTAAAGATGTTGAGTTTTACAAGCCAGTTGATTCTGAAGATTGCCAAGGAGGATATAAAGGAAGAATTGGTATTTATGAAGTTCTTCCTGTGACAGAAACTATTAAAGAAATGATTTCTTCTAAAAAAGACTCAGACAAAATTCAAAAGCAAGCTATAAAAGAAGGAATGAAAACAATGGTAGAAGATGGCTTTATTAAGGCAGCTCGGGGAATTACTTCAATTGAAGAAGTATTAAGAGTAATAATGGAGTAAAAAAAATGGCTAAATATAAATATCGTGCTAAAAATATAAAAGGAAAAGAGATAAAAGGAGCTGAAAAAGCAACTAATAAAAGAGAATTAGCTAAAAAACTAAAGGAAAAGAAATTAACCTTAGTAAAGGCTACAAAGAAAAGCAAAAATAAAGCATTTAATTTTGCTATCCCTTTTATAGGAAAAGTTCCTTTAACAGAAAAAATGATGTTTACAAGAAATCTTCAAGTTATGATTTCAGCTGGGCTTTCCCTAACTAAGTCTCTAAGAATATTGTCTGACCAAACTGAGAACAAAAAATTATCACAAATTTTAGATGATGTAGTTGAGAGTCTTAAAAAGGGAGATAGTTTTTCTTCTACCTTAGATGAATATCCTAATATTTTTTCAAATCTTTATCGGAATATGATTAAAGTAGCAGAAGAAGCAGGTTCTTTAGAAGAAGTTTTAACAATATTAGCGAATCAATTAGAAAAGAACCATTCACTAAAAGAGGAGATTAAAAATGCTTTAATTTATCCAGTTATTATTATATTAGCTATGATTGGAATTGGAATAGCAATGCTTATCATAGTTGTTCCTAGTTTAGCCGCTACTTTTGAAGATCTTGGGATTCAGCTTCCCTTAACAACAAGATTTGTAATTGGATTGGCAAATTTTATAATTGAAAAATGGTATATTGTAGTTACTGGATTAATTGTATTATTTTTTGCATTAAATTCCTATATTAATACAAAAGTAGGAAGAAAAGTTTGGGATAAAATGTTACTTAAAACCCCTTTAATTAATAGCATAATTAGAAAGGTTAATGCAGCCTATACTACACGAACTTTGCATTCTTTGTTGGGTTCTGGAGTTCCTATTATTAGAAGTTTAGAAATTGTTTCTGGAACCGTTAATAATGTGTATTTTAAAATAGCCCTTCAAAAGGCAGGCAAGAGAGTTAGAAAAGGAGAAAATTTATCATCTGCTCTTGAAAAATACGCTGATCTTTATCCTACTATGGTTATTCAAATGATTAGAGTTGGAGAAGAGACTGGAAAAACTTCTCAAATTTTAGAAAAAGTTGCACTATTTTTTGAAGAAGAAGTTAAAAATTCAACCCAAAATCTTGCTGCTGCACTAGAGCCTATATTAATGATAATAATAGGTGCTACAGTAGGATTTTTCGCAATTTCAATGATACAACCAATGTATTCTATGCTTGGAGGATTATGATTAAAAACAAAAACAACCAAAAAGGTTTAAGTTTAGTGAGTGTGCTAGTAGGAGTTTTTCTCCTACTGGTAGTTTTTTTAGGGATCTTTGGAGCATACCGGCTAATATTTGTTGTAATCAATCGTTCTTATAATCGTATTACTTCAAACTCAATAGCAACAGATGAAATTGAAAGAATAAGAAACCTTCCCTATGAAGATGTAGGAGTTGAAGGAAGTTATCCAGATGGTGTATTAAAATCAACTAGTACAGAAATTAGGAATAATAAGAATTATGAAATTAAAAGAAGAGTAGATTATGTAATTGATTCTACAGATGGAACAGGAGCGCCAGAAGATAGCTGCCCAAATGATTATAAAAAAGTGAAGATAGAAGTTCTTTGGGATAGTAGATATTCAAACGGAGAAGTAATAGCCAATACTAATGTTGCGCCTAATTCTTTAGCAGAAGAATGTGCTAACAAAGGGGGGATTTTGGGAGTTTCTGTTTTTGATGCTTATGGAGAAATGATTTCTTCTCCTCTTATTGAAGTACTTAATCCAGAGACAGGAGATAAAATAAAAAGTACTACACCTGATAAAGGAGAAACTTATTTCTCTGTTCCTACTTCTACTTACAAAGTAACTGTTTCTAAAAATGGCTATAGTAGTAGCCGTACTTATGGAACAGATGAGATAGCTAACCCAGAAAAACCACACCCCCTACTTAGCGAAAGCGAGATAGAAGAAATTAGCTTTTCTATTGATGAGATTAGTACTATGGTAGTAAAAACTCTTTTTCCTTGGGGAACAGATTATTGGGGGGATGATTTTAATGATCAGAGTGGAATTTATAGTTCATCAAATATTGGATTAAACAATAAAGAAGTAACTCTTTTTAAAAAATCAGGAATTTATTTTGAAGACGGAAATAATGATCAAAATATAACAAACTTCCCTGGAAATAGTGGAAATCCAGGGCAATCCTTTACTATAGGAGAAGAGTCAAGAATAATAACTGATATTAAATTATTTTTGGCAAAAGCTACTAGCTCTCCTAGTGATATTTATTTAGAAGTTAGATCTAACGCTACTACTGGTCCTATCTTATCCACTAGTAGCTCTCAAGTTGGAAGCAACTTACCAATTAATCTAGAATGGATTAATTTCTCTTTTCCTAAATCAGTTAAATTAAATGCAAATACTAAATATTTTTTAAACTTAAGGTCAATTCCTAAATCAAATTCTTCTTCTAGTGCAAAGGGTCCTATAAATTGGGGGTTTGTTAATACTACAAGCTCCCCTCCTGGCTATGACGAAGGAGAAGCCTTTAGATTTTTAGGAACAGAAAATAGTGAAAAAATTTCTAATATAGATTTTTCGTTTAAAGTTTACTCTGACCAATATGAGGAATCAGGACACTTAATTTCTACTTCAGTAGAACCAACAAACCTACAAAAATGGGACCAATTTTCTTTTATTGAAACAGAGCTATTCAATACAGACATAAAGCATCATATCTACTACGCATCAGGAACAGATTGGAAATTAATTCCTGATTCTGATTTAAATAATAATTTAACTGGCTTTGATAATTCACCTATAGACTTATCATGTCTTTCTACTAGCACTTATTCAAAGCTTAGGATTAAAACGAATTTGAATACTAGCGTTACAACTTCTAGTCCTACTTTTACTTCTTGGCAATTTTCTTGGCTTACTGGAAGCTCTACTCCTATTTCTGATGCCCAATTTAATTTGAGAGGAAATAAAAAAATAGGAACTGATGGTGAAGAAAATTCAGTTTATAAATATTCTATTTCTACTACTACTAATTCAGTAGGAGAAAAACTTTTAGAGAACTTAGAGTGGGACCAATATTATTTTTTAATTCCAACTAGTAGTTCTCTTAGCTTAACTGGCACTAATCCTTCTCCTCAGCCTATTGGCTTAGAGCCTGGATCTTCAACTACAGTAAATTTATTCTTAGAAACTGAAAACTCACTTATTCTTACAGTTCAAAATGAAGAAACTTTAGATCCAATTTTCTCAGCTGAAACAAAATTATATAACAATGGAATTAGCTATAGCCAAACTAAATATACCGATGAGCAAGGAAAGGTTAACTTTGCTCCTTTGGAAGAAGAAACTTATAATCTTACAATTTCAGCTACTGGGTATAAAGATGCTTCAACTACAATAAGTGTTTCTGGAGATAATACACAAACTATTAAACTAGAACAGGTAGAATGAGAAAGATAATTTTTGTAATTAACAAAATTAAAAGGCAAACGAAGCGAGGCTTTGTAATTAACAAAATTAAAAGCTTTACATTAATAGAAACAATAGTAATGATAGGAATTTTTGGTTTAGCAATGGGGGCGGTGACAACTTTTATAGTTAGTGCTTATAGAACACAAAGTTATACTTTTCAACAGGCAACTGCTGTAAGCGAAGCAAGAAGAGGAATAGATATTATGATAAAAGAAATAAGAAGAGCAGATAGCGGTGAAGATGGCTCATATCCTTTAGAAAAAGCTGCTGACAAAGAGCTTATTTTTTATAGTGACATTGATAAAGACGGAGAGATAGAAAGAGTAAGATATTTTTTAGGGAGCACTGAAACTGGAAGTCAAACAAAAACTTGTACTAGTTTTATGAGTGGAGGTTCATGCAGTGTTGCTTTTTCTGATTTTTTTAATGGGACCTTAAATTCTGCTGAAGTTAATATTTCTACTGAAGGAGATTTTGGGTGGGTTTGGGAATATGCAGATATATACATAGAAGGAGAAGACAAAGGTTCTATTTGTAGCTTTCATTGTTCTGATTGTGCTGGTAGTTGGCAAGGGTCTAGGGTTTTTGATGTTTTAGAAGAAGTTCAAGATAATGATATTACTTTTGAAATTGATTCTTCTTCGCAAGTAGATCCAATTTGTGATTGGGAAGAATCAAATCACAGTATAAGAGGAAAATTTGAATTAAGCTGGGAAGGAACGAACATTGCAGGAGATTCAGAATTTAAAAAAGGGGTTATAGAACCAATAGGAAGTCCTTCTCAGTATCCAGAAGCTCAAGAAGAAGTTTCAACATTAAGTTCATTTGTAAGAAATTCTCCTCCTATTTTTAAATATTATAATAGAGAAGGAAAAGAAATAACTAATTTACCTGCTCGTTTAACTGATACAAAATTAATTAAATTGCATTTAATAGTTAATGTAAATCCAGAGAGAGCACCACATGCATTTGAAATTAAATCTTCAGCTCAAGTTAGAAACCTTAAATCAGACTTATGATTAAATTAAAGAAAACAAAAAAAGGTTTAATAATTCCCCTAGTTTTAGTTTTTGGAACTCTCTTTCTTTTATTAATGGCAGGATTAATGAGCTTTGTTCATCTTCAATTAGAGCAAAGTAGAAAACAGGTAGCTCAAGACTCTGCTTTAAAAATAGCAGAAGCAGGAATTAATTATTATAAGTGGTGTTTAACAAATGAGATAGAAGATCATTGTGAAGGAGAAAAAGATTATTATGATAATGAAGGAAATCTAGTAGGATCTTATTCTATAAATGTTCAGGTAGAAAAACATTGTGATCAACCCTCAGAGACTACTATTATTGCAACTGGATGGACTAAAGATAGACCAGAAACTAAAAGGAAGATAGAGGTATTATATGCTAAAACTTCTGTAGGTATTTATTCTTATCTTATTAATGATAATGTTTGGGCAGGATCAGATAGAGAAGTAAGAGGGCATTATCATTCAAATGGTGGAATTAGAATGGATGGAGAAAATAAGTCATTAGTTACAAGCGCAAAAAATGAATGGATATGCACTGATTCTTTTGGATGTGACTTTTGTCCTTCAGAATGCAGAGAAGAAAATGGAGATTGTTATTGTCCAGGGGTTTTTTCTACATCTGATAATTCTAAAACAGACTTATTTGATTATCCAGCTTCTTCCTTTGATTTTAATGGAATAACTATGAATTTAGCTGAAATTAAAAGTCTTTCTCAAAATGAAGGAGGACATTATTTCCCTCCAGTAAAAAATATAAATTCAAATGGCGAAGGATACCATCTTGTTTTTAAAAAAGATGGTACTTTTGACCTCTATATTGTAACTGATACTAATTCTACTTATTCTTATAATAATGAAATAGGTTGGCATTATGATTATTTTGAAATTGATAGTGAATATATTTACGGAAACTTTTCTATTGCTAGTGCTTGTTCACTAGTTTTTATTGAAGATAGATTATGGGTTGAAGGAGAAGTAAATGGAAAAATAACAATAGCAGCGGCTAATCTAGAAGATCCAAATAAAGATGAAAATGTAATACTTCTTGGAGATATTGAATATTTTTCTGAAGAAGAAAATGGTTTAGCTTTGATTGGGCAAAACAATATTTTGATTTCACCTGCTTCACCAGATATAATGGAGATAAAAGGTATCTTCTTGGCTCAAAAAGGAAGGTTTGGAAGAAATCATTATCCTTTTAATACAAGAGAAAAACTTGAAATATATGGATCAATTATTAGTAATGGAAGAGTTGGGACTCAGTGGACATCAGGAGGACATGTTATCTCAGGATATATGAAAAGAGAAAATTATTTTGATTCTAATTTAGTTTATAAACCACCTCCTTTTGTTCCACGAGCTAGTAATGAGTTTAAAATAATTAATTGGAAAGAAGTTAAATGATATTTAATCCTTTTAAATTACAAACAAAAGGTTTTGGTCTGGATATTTCAGACCGCTCTTTTAAGGTTCTTGATTTAAAGAAAAAAAGATCTGGTTTTAAATTAAAAGCATATGATACTTTTAATATTAATTCAGAGATAATTCAAAAAGGAGAATTAAAGAATAAAAGAAAATTAGGTTCTTTACTGAAAGAGAATATTAAAAACATAAAAGGGAATAAAATAAAAACAGATGAAGTAATTGTTGCTCTTCCCGAGGAAAAATCATTTTTAAAAGTTATTAAAATGCCAAAAATGACAAAAGAGGAATTAGAGAGTGCAATAATTTATGAGGCAGAAGAATACATCCCAATGAATATAGAAGATGTTTATATTGATTTTAAAATTATTGAACCAGCATACGGAAAACTGGATCATGTTCATGTTTTACTTGCTGCTTTACCAAAAAAAAGTGTTAATCCTTATTTTAAAGCAGTTAAAAAAGGAGGATTAAAACCAATTGCATTTGAAATTGAATCACTTTCGATTTGCAGAGCTTTAATGGAAAAGAATAAAGTAATTCCTCCTACCTTAATAATTGATCTAGGGTTGACAAAGACAAGTTTTATAATTTATTCAGGGAAATCTCTTCGTTTTACTAGAACTTTACCTATTTCTTCCCAACAATTTACAGATAGTATTGCTCAAAAAATGAATTTAGATCAAGAAAAAGCAGAAAAAATTAAAAAGAAATATGGAATTAAGACCTCTTCTAAAGAAGGTAAAAAGAATAAAAAAGCTATCAAAGAAAGACTAGAAGCGCTAACAAATCAAACTAAAGAACATATTAATTTTTATAGTTCTTATGACTTTGGAGAACATCTTCCTCCAAATATGAAAAAAGAAATAAAAACAATAATTTTATCAGGAGGTGGGTCAACCCTAAAAGGGCTCGCAAGCTTTTTAGAAGAAAAGACTGATGTATCAGTAGAAATGGGAAATCCTTGGATAAATATTTCAAAAAATCCTCCTATGAAAATTGAAAAATCGATTGCCTATACTTCTGCTTTAGGCTTATCTTTAAGAAATTATATTCAAAGTAATGATTAATTTATTATCTCCACAATATAAAAAAGAATTAAAGAAAGAAAAAAGATTTAAAGTTATTATTGCTTTAAATCTTTTAATATTATTTTTTATGTTAACCTTAAGTGGTATTTTCTTTTTAACTAAAATTTCGCTTGAGCAAGAACTTAAAGCACAACATACTATTTTAAAGAGCGATCAAGAAAAAGAAAAACTAGAAAAAGTTAAAAGTCTAGAAAATGAAATTAGCAATTTTAATAAAACCATAGGAACCCTCGAAAATTATTATGAAAATTATTTTAATATAGTTAGAACTTTAGAGCTCTTTTCTTCTACTTTACCTAATAATACTTATACAAATAGTATTACTATTACAAGAAGCGAAGAGGAAAACATAATTGCACAAGTTAAAGCTCAAGGATATTGTCCAGACAGAGAGAGACTAAAGAGTTTTGATTCTAATTTAAATAAAAAAGAAGAATTTATTGAAATAAATTTTGCAAAAGAAAACTGGACAAAGCCAAGTGAAATTAATTTTTCAGTTAATTTTAAAATAAAAAATGGAAATTAAGAAAAAGATATATATTGTTATAATTCTCTTTTTGATAGTTGATTTACTAATAGGTTTTTTTCTATTATGTTCTTTGCATGAGGACATCAAAGAAGTTTCAGTTAATTTTTTAAAGAGAAGAAAAGAAATTGTAGATTTAGAAGCTAAAATAAGAAAATTAAAAGAATTTAAAAAAACTTATGCTGAAATTGAACCCGACCTTAAGCAAATAGAAAGTTTATTTATTAATTCTGAAAAACCAATTCGATTTATAACTTTTATAGAAAGAAGCGCAGACGAATCAAGGGTAGATGTTAATATTGCTCCTGGAAGCGGAAGTAATAGTAAAGAAGAAAGGTGGACACCAGTATTTTTTAGGATTGAAGCATCAGGAACTTTTCCTTCTTTTATGAAATTTCTTGAGAAAATAGAATATAGCCCCTGGATTATTTCAATTGATAATTTAAATATTCGAGCAATTGAAAAAGAGAAGAAAGAAAAAGAAGAAAGAGAAGTAAAAGAAGTTACAGCTTCCTTTCAATTAAAAGCTTATAATAAAACAAAAAAAGAACAATGAACTTTGATAGATTATGGGCTAAAATAAAAATAAAAGGAGAAAAAATTAAGAAAACTCCAGTTTTAATAATAAAACATGCTGGTTTTGTCTTTATATTATTATTATTAATTAGTTTTTTAATTGGTAGTCTTTTATTCTATAAATATGGGTATTTAGCAATTAATAAAAAAATTAAAAGTGAGAACCAGGGAGTTTCTTTTTCAAAAAATCTTTATTCTAAAATTATAAATAAATGGGAAGATCAAGAAGAACTTTTAAATAAAGTAGAAGGAAAAAGATATTTGAATCCTTTTAAAGCAAATAAAGTTACTGAAGAACCAACAAATACTTTTAGAGAAGAACCTCAATTGACTTCTCAAGAAAAAGAAAAATTACTTTCTAATCCGGATGTTCAATCTTTGCTAAAAGCAGATAATCTTTTTGAATTTTATATTACTAAAGAAGATGATTTTTTAACAATTGAAGAGAGAGCTAAAATATGGGAAAAGCTTAATTTAGGAAAGAAAGAAGAATATGCTGGTGGATATTATCAAAATATTAAACTCTTAAGAGAGTTAAAAAAAGAATTGACTAAATAAAAATTTTATTGTAATGTATAACGGATAAAAGCCCTCGTAGCTTAACTGGATAAAGCAGGACCCTTCTAAGGTCAAGACTGCAAGTTCGACTCTTGCCGAGGGCACAAAGATGGTGATCGTAGCTCAATGGTAGAGCACTTCGCTGTGGCCGAAGCGGTTGGCGGTTCAAATCCGCTCGATCACCCATTTTAAAAAGTAAAATTTAAAAAAAAATGAAAAGAGAACTTTTAATTGAAGAATTAGAATTTTGTCTAGAAAGATGGGAAAAAGAAGGATGTTGTGATCTTGAAGGAGATAGAAAAGAGTGTTCTGAGTGTGGATCTCCCTATCTAACCTATAAAATGCTTACTGGGAAAGACATTAATAGAGAAATATCTTTAAAACAATGGAAAGAAAAACTAAAGGAATTAAAAGAATAAAAAACAAAAAACCCCGCTTTCTAGCAGGGTTTTTAGCTTGGATAAAAGTAGAAGCTATTCTTTTTCTTGGAGAACAGCTTTAATCTTTTTTTTCTTTTTGTTTCTAAGTATTTTAAGATTAATTTCTTCTCCTATTTCTTTTTCTTGTAATTGGTGAGAAAGAGGATTTTCAGTTGTTATTTTATTTTCATTACATTCTAAAATAATATCAAATTCTTTTAACCCTGCTTTCTCAGCTGCACTATCTTCAATAATTGGTTTTTCTCCTAAAGTTTCCCTTACAATTAAAGCTCCATAATCAACAGATAAATTATTTTTTTCTGCAATTTTTTTATCAATTAAAATATATTTAACTCCAAGGAAAGGATGTCTTATTCTTCCATGTTTTTTAACTTCTTCTAATCCTTCTTTAGCGTAGTTAATAGGAATAGCAAAACCAATATTTTGAGCTCCACGTACTACAGCAGTGTTTATTCCTATAACCTTACCATTTGTATTAACTAAGGGACCACCTGAATTCCCTGGATTAATAGCAGCATCGGTTTGAATAAGTCCTCTTAATCTTTCTGCTCTCTTTCCAATGCTATCATGGGCTGTGATATAGCGGCTTAAGCCAGAGACAATACCGGCACTTACAGTATCTGTAAACTCTCCAAGTGCATTACCAATTGCTATTACCTTTTCTCCTAATTCTATCTTATCTGAATTTCCCAATTCTATATGAGGGAATTTTTTATCGGCTTCTATCTTTAAAATAGCCATATCATTAATAGGATCTCTTGCTAATACTTTAGCAGAATATTTTTCTTCTGGTTCTACTATAATTGTATAGTCTGCATCCTTTTCTCGGACCACATGTTGAGAAGTTAAGATAAGACCATCTTCTGAAATAATAAAACCAGAACCTCCTCCAATTTTTTGATTTTCTTTCTTACTTCCTTTAACGTCAGGTATCATATATTGTTGTCCTCCAAAAGGAAGAAGGGAAAAACCTTCAATTTTTGGTAAGTCTTTTGAAACTACAACTGTAATTACTGCAGGACATGCTTTTTCTGCTATTTTTGTAATTATTGATTTTCCCATTTCATCTTTTATTTAATTAGTTTCTGATAAGAGATATATTTTTTAAATATTGTCAGTATTTAAAAAATTTGTTACTATTTGTGTAGATTATGCCCCTGTAGCTCAATTGGATAGAGCGTGTCCCTCCTAAGGACAAAATATAGGTTCAACTCCTATCAGGGGTACTTTTCTATTTATTCTTAAGTTCTTCCAATAATTCTTCAATCTCTTCTTTTGCTTCTTTGTTCTCTTCGACCTGTTCTTTATCAAGCTTTAAAAGCATAGTCTGAAATTCGCCTGCGTGAGTTTTTTCTTCTCTAGCCACATCTAATAGAACCTCTTTTAAAGTTTCACTATCAGTATAAGCAGCTAATTGTTCATATAGATTAATTGCATCTAATTCTGCCATAATAGCAGCTCTTAAGACTGCATAATCTGATTTTTCTTTATCTAATTTTTTGAGATCTAATGGTAAATTTGAAAGCATGGTTTTAAATAATATAAGATTGATATTTTTCGACTATTTTTTTAATATGGATTAAATTATCATCAAAGAGAATGATTAATTAAAAATAACTTGCGTCATTTTTAATTATAGCAGAAAAAAATTGATAATTAAAAGGGCCCGTAGTCTAGAGGCAAAACACCTCCATGGCATGGAGGAGTCGGGAGTTCGATTCTCCCCGGGTCCACAAAAAACAGCCTTCTTTTTTAGTTTTTTATATACTTTTTATTTACAAATTTCAAAGACTATAAGCATAATAATATTTAAAATAAAATTTAACTCTTCCCCTTGTATTATTAGTAGTTTGTGTTAAAATATTGAGTAAGCTTAATATTAAAGTAGCGGAGAGGTGAACCGAATTGGCAAGGTACCGCTTTCGAAAAGCGGCAGGCATTTATTGCTATGTGGGTTCAATCCCCACCCTCTCCGCCTTATTTATAAGGAGGGGTGCCAGAGTGGCTTAATGGGGCAGTCTTGAAAACTGCTGTAGGGTTTCCTACCGGGGGTTCGAATCCCTCCCCCTCCGCTTGGATTTAAAAAAATAAGTTGTGAAAATTAAATGTTTAATTTTTTTAAGAAAAAAGAAAAACCTAAAAATTTTAAAGAAGTAGTTTCTAAATTAGAAAAATTAGAAATTAAATTAGATAAGGTTTCAGATAGATTAGAAAAATTAGAAAAAGAAAGTAAAAATTTTGTTAATAATGTAGGAATTGTTAGATACAACCCTTTTGAATATTCAGGAGGAAATCAAAGTTTTTCAATTGCTATCCTTGATTCTCTTGAAAATGGAGTAGTTATAACTAGTCTTTATTCAAGAGAAGGAAATAGAGTTTATTCAAAGCCAATTAAAAAAGGTGAATCAGAATTCTCATTATCAGATGAAGAAATAAACGCAATACAAAAAGCTAAAGAAAATTAAAAATTATGAAAGATAAAAATCTTAAAAAAAGACCACCAGTTGTAACTATATTGGGACATATTGATCATGGGAAGACTACTCTTTTAGATAAAATTAGAAAAACAGAGATTGCAGAAGACGAATCAGGAGGAATAACACAACATATTGGAGCTTATCAGATTGAGCATAGCGGAGATAAAATTACTTTTATTGATACTCCTGGTCATGAAGCTTTTTCTGCTATGAGAAGAAGAGGAGCTAAAACAGGAGATATTGCTATTTTAGTTATTGATTCTGCAGAAGGAGTAAAAACCCAAACTATAGAAGCTATTAAATATATTAAAGAAGCTAAAATTCCAATGATTGTAGCGCTTAATAAGATAGATAAAAATAAGGCTACACCTGAAAAAATTAAAGGAGAATTAGTTAAAGAAGATGTATTGGTAGAAAAAATGGGAGGAGAAATACCTACTGTTGAAATTTCTGCCAAAACCGGAGAAGGAATTGATGATTTAATTGAGGTAATATTATTAGTTGCAGAGATGGAAGAGCTTAAAACAAATTATAAAGTAAAAGCTAGTGGTGTAGTTGTTGAATCTTTTCTAGATGATCAAAGAGGACCTACTGTTACTCTTATTCCTTTTGATGGTGTTTTAAAAAAAGGAGATGTTGTAGGAACGAATTCTACTTGTGGAAAAATTAAACGAATTGAAAGTTTTCGAGGTAAAAAATTAGAAAAAGTTCTTCCTTCTCAACCCGCTTTTCTTCCAGGAAGTTTTTCAAAAGTACCTAAAGTGGGTGAAAAATTTGAAGTATATGAAGACAAAAAAGAAGCCCTACAATGTATTAGAGAATTAGAAAGAAACAAAAAGAAAATTAAAAAGAAAAAAATCCCAACTAATAAAAAGGTTTTAAATTTAGTTATTAAAACAGATGTAGTAGGGTCGAAAGAAGCAATTGTTGATATGGTAGAAGCTCTTCCTCAAGACGATGTAGCTATTAATATTCTTAGAGCAGAAGTTGGAGAGATAAAAAACTCAGATATTGAATTAGCAGAAGCAAGCGATGCTATTTTATTATCCTTTAGAACTAAGTCTAAGTCTAATCTTAAAAAATTAGCTGATAAGAGGGGAGTTAAAATAGTTAGCTCAGATGTTATTTATGAGTTAATAGAAAAAGTTAGAAAGATTATTAACTTAATGATGGAGCCAGAAGAAATTAGAGAAGATATTGGTAAGTTTAAGGTCTTAGCTCTTTTCTTAGACAAAAAGAAAAGACAAATTGTTGGAGGAAAAGTAATTGACGGAGAAGCTAAAGCAGGAGCTTTACTTGAAATTATTAGAGATAAAGAAAAAGTAGGAGAAGGTAAGATTATTAATTTAAAAAGACAAGAAAAAGATGTAGATAGAGTTCCTCAAGGAGAACAATGTGGCATGCTTTATGAAGGAAAAGCTGACATAGAAGAAGGAGATACTTTAAAGATATTTAAAACTGAAAAAAGAAAAAATAAAATTTAATCTTTATGGTAGATAGAATTAAAAGAGTTAATTCTTTAATTAAAGAAGAAGTTAGTAGATTATTAGATAAAAAAATTAAAGCACCAAAAGGGGTTTTAATTACAGTAACAAGAGTAGAGACTACTCAGAATTTAGAAGAAGCAAAAGTTTGGATATCAGTTTATCCTGATGATGAAGTAGAAAATATATTTGAAATATTAGAAAAAGATGTCTATCAAATTCAGCAAAAACTAAATAAAGAATTAGTAATGCATACAGTTCCTAAAATTGTATTTAAAGAAGAAGATAAAACAAAAAAAGCTGCAAAGATTGAAAAAATCATAAAAGAAATTAGAGAAGAATAGAGCTAGTTGAAAAAAAGAAAATAGTTGCTACAATACAGAAGAATAAAATTATCTATCTTTTGGCCTGGTAGCCAAGTAGTCTAAGGCAGGAGTTTGCAAAACTCTTATTCGTGGGTGCAAATCCCTCCCAGGCCTCAGATATATTTAAAAATTGATTTAAAAGAAAAATTCTTTTAAACTAAATATTGAGTAAAAGCCCGGGTGCTGGAATTAGGTATACAGGACGGACTTAAAATCCGTTGCCCTTACGGGCTTGAGGGTTCGATCCCCTCCCCGGGCACTCCTTTCAAAAGGACGGTTAGCTCAACTGGCAGAGCATCTCGTTTACACCGAGAAGGTTGTAGGTTCAAATCCTACACCGTCCACATGGAGGCCGTGGTAGCTCAGGGGTAGAGCGCGTCTCTGAAAAAGATGAGGTCGTCGGTTCGAATCCGACCCGCGGCACATGCAAGCGGGGGTAGTTCAGTGGTAGAACGCTTCCTTGCCAAGGAAGAGCTCGCGGGTTCAAATCCCGTCTCCCGCTCACTTAAAAAAACTGCCTTTTTCGGGCAGTTTTTTATTAGGTCTAAAATCCTTGACATGTACTATTTCGTATGATATAACTTTGTAAAGATAAAGTATTATGTTTGACTTAAAAAGGAAAATATATGCGTTAAATATTGGAATTTTGACCCTTTTTATGGTTATATTAGTAGTTGGAGGCCTTATTTTGCCTTCTGACGGCAATAGTTTTGTAGCTGAACAAAACCTTGAAAGTTATGCTATGATTGGTAATAACACCCTTTTACCCGTTATAAACCCTACTAAACCAGAGCCTGAGGTAGTTGATAAAATGCCTAGTATTATTACTGCTTATTCTAGTACTCCAGGCCAAACTGATTCTACTCCTTTTATTACTGCTTCAAATACAAGAGTAAAAGATGGAGTTATTGCTAATAACTATTTACCATTTGGAACTAAAGTAAAAATACCAGAGCTTTACGGAGATAAAATTTTTATTGTAGAAGATAGAATGAATTGGAAGAAATCAAATTATCACTTTGATGTTTGGTTTCCAAATTATAATGAAGCAAAAGAGTTTGGAGCAAAAAGAACTTATATCGAAGTTTTAGAAAACTAAAATATTTAAAAAATAGAAACAAAAAACCCGACTGTCTCCAGCCGGGTTTTGCTTTGTGCCCGGGGTGGGACTCGAACCCACACGCCTATAAAAGGCATAGGCCCTCAACCTACCGTGTTTACCAAATTACACCACCCGGGCCTAACTTTTATTATTTAGCACTTTTCCTTTTTAGTTTCTTTTTCTTGCCAGTTCTTTCTCTTAAGTAATTAAGTTTAGCTTTTCTAACTTTTGCTCTTTCTAGGACTTCAATTTCTTCAATGCTAGGAGAATGAAGAGGAAGTATTCTTTCTACCCCTACTTTTGAAACTTCTTGCCTAATTGTAATAGTACTATTTATACCATCGCCGTGTTTTTTAGCCATCACAATACCTTCTATAGTTTGAACTTTATCTTCTCCTTTTACTTTTTTTCTAATTCTAATTTTATCTCCAGGTCTTATATCTGGAAGATTATCTTTTTGATGTTTTTTTTCAAATTCCTCTGCTTTACTAGTCATGATTTAGATTATTTAAAATTTGTTTTAATTTATTTGGTAATTTACTTTTTATTTCAATTTCCTCTTTATTTAAAAGCCTAAATTTAATCGAAGAAGCGTGTAAAAATTGCCTTTCTAGATTTGCTGGTTTCTTCTGATCTTCAAAACCATAGACTTTATCTCCTACTATTGGGTGACTTAGATAAGACAAATGAACTCTTATCTGATGTTTTCTTCCTGTCTTTGGCTTAGCTTCGATTAAGGAGTAGTCTTTAAATTCATCTATTACTTTAATAGAAGTTATTGCTTTTCTTTTTCCTTTTCCATCTGGACTGTGAGGCAGAAAAACTTTTTGCTTTAGTCTATTATTAGGAGACCTTCCTATTAATGTTTCTAGCTTTCTTTCTTTAATTTTAAGATGTCCACTTATCAAGGCTAGATATCTCTTTTCTATCTCTCTATTTTTAAATTGTTTTTGTAAAAATGATAATGCCTTGTTGTTTTTTGCCACTAATAGAACTCCAGAAGTTTCTTTGTCTAAGCGATGGGCAATTCCATAACGAGGACTTTCTAGTTTTTTAAGTTCTGGTTTTAAACTAAGTAATTCTGGAATTAAGGTTTCTTCTTCTTTGATCTTCCCTTCTGGATAAACTATAACCCCAGCCGGCTTATTAACTGCAAGTAGATTATCATCTTCATATAATATTTGCAAGTTCATATAGTGGGCAATGTAGGACTTGAACCTACGACCTCCACCGTGTCGAGGTGGCGCTCTAGCCAGACTGAGCCAATTGCCCATAGCTGTGCGCACAGATGGACTTGAACCATCGGCCTTTTGCTTATAAGGCAAATGCTCTGACCTCTGAGCTATGTGCGCATTTTAACTAATTAAAATGATCTTGGATGACCCTCATCTGCATTTTTATTTTTTCGGTAATTTCTTTCCCACTTACTTTAGCCTTACAAGTTCCGTGATTAAATCTTCCTTTATAGTTAATTTTTTCTCTTCCCTCCTTTTTTAATTTCTTAATTCTTTTTTCTGATAAAGGGTAGCTTCTTAACCAATAACTTAAAGTACTTTTAGGGACATCTAGTCGTTTTTTTATTTCTGAATAACTTAATTTTTCTTCAACTCTAAGCTTTATTGCTTTTTCTCTTAATTTCTTCTTAGCCATAACTATTGTAATTATAATTTACAACAAAAGCGGTAATTAATCAACCCTTATTCCTCCTTGTGTTTTTCTATAATTTCTTCAAATTCTTCTCTTTCTATAGTCTCTTTTTCAATTAAAGTTTGAGCTAAATCTTCAAGCAATTCTTTATTTTCTTTTAGTAGCTTATTGCTTTTCTTTTTTGCTTTATTTACTATTTTTTTAATTTCCTTATCTATTTTAGCAGCTACTTCTTCAGAATAGTTCTTTGTTTCAGTAAGTTCGTCACCAAGGAAAACTTTATCTCCATCATTATTAAAGGAGATTGGACCAAGGGCAGACATACCATATTTTTTAACTAGTTTTCTTGCTATATGGGAAGCCTTATCAATATCTTGAGATGCTCCTGTAGTTATCTCCCCGAATTTAATTTGCTCAGCACAATAACCACCTAGAAGAGTAGCTATTTCATTAATAAATTCAGATTTTTTTCTTAGTTTTCTTTCTTCCTTTGGCATTTTAAGAGTATATCCTCCTGCTCCTCCTCTTGAAACAATAGAGACTTTTCTTACTGCTTCAGTTCCAGGAAGTATAGAGGCTAAAAGAGCGTGGCCGGATTCATGATAAGCAGTTACCTTCTTTTCTTCTTTAGATAGGAGGAAGCTTTCTCTTTCTGGACCAAGTAAAACTTTTTCAATTGATTCTAAAAGTTCTTCTTGATAAACTTTTTCCTTTTCTCTTCTTGCAGCAAGAATAGCAGCTTCATTAATTAAATTAGCTAAGTCAGCGCCAGAGAACCCTGGTGTTCTTTCTGCAATTTCTCTTAATTTAACATCATTAGCTAATGGTTTTTCTCTACAGTGAATTTCTAATATTTTTTCTCTATCATTAATATCAGGTAAATCAAGATTAACTTTTCTATCAAATCGCCCTGGCCTTAAAAGGGCTGGATCTAAAACATCTCCTCTATTTGTTGCAGCAATTACAATTACTTTTGTATCTTTTTCAAATCCATCCATTTCAGTAAGGATTTGGTTTAAAGTTTGCTCTCTTTCATCATGTCCTCCACCAATTCCAGTACCTCTTTTTCTTCCTACAGCATCTAGCTCATCAATAAAAAGAATAGAAGGAGAGTTTTCTTTAGCTTTTTTAAATAAATCTCTTACTCTAGATGCTCCTACTCCAACAAACATTTCTACAAATTCAGAACCTGAAATTGAAAAGAAAGGTACTTCAGCCTCTCCAGCTACAGCTCTTGCGAGTAAAGTTTTTCCTACTCCTGGAGGACCAAGCAACAAAACACCAGTAGGAATTCGGGCCCCCATTTTTAGGAATTTTTTAGGTTCTTTTAAAAATTCAACAATTTCTCTTAATTCATTTTTAGGTTCTTTAAGGCCAGCAACATCATTAAAGGTAGTATCTTCTTCGTCTTTATTTTTTTCTGCACCGAATAATTTAGCTTTAGCTTTTGAAAAATCCATTGCTTTGTTAGCCCCCATTTTTGCTCTTTTAAGCATTAGGTAAAAGAAAAATCCAAAAAAGATAAGAGGGAGAATAAGAAGAATTGGTGTAATCCAAGCCTGATAATTAATTTGATCTTCTTGGGTAATTTCAATTTTTTGAAGTTTAGATTTTTCTACACCATAATTAACCATAGTTTCTGAAAAAGTTCCTTGAGGTTCTTTAATGGTTTCTACTTTATTTCCATCATTATATATGGCGGTTACATTTTCTCCAGTTACTTTAATTTCTTTAATATTTTCTTGATTAATTTCTTGAGAAAGCTTAGTTAAGGAAATATGTTCTATCTCTGAATTAGGAGTCATAACCACAGCAAAAACCCCAGAAATAGTAAGAAATATTAGAAAAACAAATAGTATTTTTTTGAGTATTTTTTTATTCATGTAATTGGTAATAACAAAATTTATTTTCTTATGGTTCTACTTGGTTAATCTTAGAAAAACTAAGATGTTTTTTTGAGTATTTTTTTATTCATGTAGTTTAGTTTCAATTATATTTAAAAATAGCATATCTTTTATCATATTAAAAGTTAAAACCCTCACTTTTAAAGTGAGGGTTTTAATGCAGCTTAAAGTTTGAATTTAACTAACTAATTTTAAACTAATTTGATATTTGTCCGGATTAATATTTAAAATTTCAAAAGTATATTTATTTCCAGGTTGTAATTCTTTTTCCATTGTATCTTTACTTCCAAATTCAGAAATATGAACTAATCCTTGAATTTTAGGAGTAATTTGAATAAATGCTCCAAAAGAAGTTAATTTAGTTACTTCTCCTTCTACTTTAGCTCCTTTTTCTAATTTTTCTTTAATATTATCCCAAGGATTTTCTTTAAGAGCTTTTAAAGAAAGAGAAACTTTATCTCCAGAAATATCAATAATTTCAGCTTCAATTTTCTCTCCTGATTTTACTACTTCAGAAGGATTATCGATTAATTTCCAATCAAGTTCTGAAATATGAATTAAACCTTCAATTGGCTCTTGGATGTCATCTTCTTCTTTACTGAATTTAATAAAGGCTCCAAAGTCTACAATGCTAGTTATTTCTCCTTCAATTACTTCTCCAACTTCATAATTTTCTTCTAGGATTTCTTTCATCTTACTGCTTTCTGTAGCTTTTTCTGAAAGGATAAGTTTGTCTTGTTTTGGATTTGCAGTAGCAATTTTTACTTCCATTTCTTTTCCTATAAACTTTTTTAATTTTTCAAGAATTTTTTGCTTATTGCCTCCTTCTACTTTTGGATAATGTTCTGGTGCAAGTTGAGAAACAGGTAAGAATGCTTGAATCCCAGCAACTGTTGTTAATAATCCTCCTTTATTAGCTCCTTTTATTTTTATTGTAATAGTTTCGTCCTCTTTTTCTTTTTCTTCTAATTCTCCCCAGCTTAATTCATCCGAGGCATCCTTCAAAGAGACTTCAATGTAGCCATCTTCATTTTCTTGATTTTTTATTTTTACAGGAATTGTTTCTCCATCACTAATATCTCTAAGTTGAGCTCTAGCTCTATAAAATTCTTTTCCGTAAACAATACCTGTTCCTTGGGGACCAAGGTCGACATAAACTCGAGAACGACCTCTTCCAATTACTTCTCCTTCAAGGATTTCCCCAGTTTTTACAGGTCTTTTTATTAATTTATTTGGTGTTTTTGTAAATTTCTTTGTCATAGTTTAACTAACATAGCACATTAATAATAAGGAATCAAGGGTACAAAAAAAAGAGAACAGTCTAAAAGACTGTTCTTAGTTTTTAAATAAATTAAAAGCTTTTTTTGTGCTTAATTTTTTAAAAGATAAAGTAAAAGCTTTCTGGAAAAAGTATCCTAGTTCTTTCTCCTCTTGTTTATTTCTTGCAATTACTTTTATACTTGAAAATTTAAAAGGAGCAATTTTAGGAATCTTTCCAAAGGCTTGATGCCGGAGGCTTTTTTTGCAATTTTCACAACAAACATATCTAGAACCAATGGAAAAATCATTTACATAATAAGAGCGGAGGACACTATAGTAGACTGCCATCTTTTTTTCTTTGCAATAAGGGCAAGTTAATTTAACTTCGTCTAAGATATTTTCCCCTCTATCTAGTAACCATTCAAGATGTTTGTGCAGTCTATTTTTTTTACCGCCTTGCCAATTGTTTCTAATTTTGTGGAGAATAAAGACTAAATAACCATAGTTTCTAAACATTAGAACTTCAGCAGAACGGCCTTGATATCTTCCTGTCTTAAAAAGGTAAGGCTCTTCCGGTGAATATTCATTTTCCTTTTCAAACAAACTTTGTTGCTCTTTCAAAGTTATCTCCCCTTTCCTTATGTAGAGTAGTAGGTACTGCTTATATAATACTATTTTTTAGTAAATTGTCAAGTTAAATAAGTTGAAGTTCCTAGCTTAACTTGTTAAAATAACAAAAATCGTTTGAAAATTAATTAAATTAATAAAATTAAAAAAATAGCATGAAACTTAGATGGTATGGTCAAAGCTGTTTTAGAATCAGCGTAAGAAAAAAAGAAAGAAAACGTCAAACAACAAACGTAATAATTGATCCTTTTTCTAAAGAATGTGGATTAGAACTTCCCAGTGCTTTAAAGGGAGATATTTTAATTATTTCTAGAAATCATCCTGATCATAATAATAAAAATAGTGTTAAAGGAAGAAAAAGTAAGGAAAAACCTTTTTTAATTAATAAACCTGGAGAATATGAAGTAAAAGATATTTTTATTGAAGGAATAAGAGAAGAAAATGATCCTGAAAAAATAATTTTTGCTATTGAAGGAGAAGGATATAGGATTTGTCATCTTTCTTCTTTTGGAGGAAAAGAATTAAACAATAAAACAGTAGAAAGAATTGGAAATGTAGACATTCTTTTAGTTCCAGTTGGGAATGAAGATTCTTTAAATGCAAAAGAGGCAACTAAAATTATTAATGAAATAGATCCTAAAATGGTAATACCAATGTATTACAAAGTTCCAAAATTAAAAAGAGATTTAGATAAAGTAGATGACTTTTTAAAGAAAATGGGGGCTGGTGATACTAAGTCTCAGGAAAAATACAAAGTGAAAAAGAAAGATCTCTCTGAAGATGAAACCGAAATAAGAGTATTAAAACCGTAAATAAAATATTAATTAAATTATGGCAAAAAAGAAAAAGTCTAAACAAAAAGATATAGGAGAAGTAAAACCAATTTCTATTGTTGATGAAATGGAAGACTCTTATATTGATTACGCGATGTCAGTTATTGTTTCAAGAGCTCTTCCGGATGTCAGAGATGGTTTAAAACCAGTTCAAAGAAGAATTTTATATACAATGGAAGAAATGGGACTAACTTCAGGTTCCAAATTTAGAAAATCAGCTGCAGTAGTTGGAGATGTACTAGGAAAGTATCATCCCCATGGTGATGCAGCAGTATATGCTGCTTTAGTAAGGATGGCTCAAGATTTTTCTTTACGTTACCCTCTTGTTAAAGGACAAGGAAACTTTGGCTCTATTGATGACGATCCTGCGGCTGCTCCACGATATACAGAATGTAAACTTACTGCTTTAGGACATGTAATGTTAAATGATATTAAAAAGAATACGGTTGATTTTGAAGAGAATTATGATGGGACAAAAGAAGAACCAACTGTACTTCCCTCCCCTGTTCCTCAGTTACTACTAAATGGTTCAATGGGAATTGCGGTAGGAATGGCAACTAAGATTCCACCTCATAATTTAACTGAAGTAGTAGATGCTTCTATTCATTTAATAGGCAACCCTGACGCTTCTACTGAAGATCTTTGTGAATATATTCAAGGTCCAGATTTTCCTCTCGGAGGTAAGATATTTAATAAACAACAAATTATTTCAGCCTACTCTAAAGGAAAAGGGGGAATAAAATGTAGAGGAACTGCTAAAATAGAAAAAGGAGATAGAAGAGAAAAAATTATAATTACTGAAATTCCTTATGAAGTAAAGAAATCTAAATTAATTCAGAATATTGTAAAACTAATTAAAAAAGAAAAAATTAAAGGAGTAAAAACAGTTAGAGATGAAACAGACAAAGATGGAATGAGAATTACTTTAGAATTAAAACAAGGCACTTATCCTCAAAAAGTATTAAATAGATTATATAAATTTACAAATCTTCAAAAGAAATTCCACCTCAACCTCATTGCTTTAGAAGAAGGGATTCAACCAAAGAGGATGGGATTAGTAGATGTATTAGAGAATTACTTAAAGCATAGAAAGCAAGTAGTAATCAGAAGAACAGAGTATGAACTAGATAAAGCTCAAAAAAGAGCCCACATCCTAGAAGGACTACATAAATGTTTAGCTGATATTGATGCAGTTATTGAAACCATTAAGGATTCTGAAAGTAGAGATGATGCTAAAAAGAATTTGAAAAAGAAGTTTGAGTTAAGTGATGAGCAAGCAGAAGCAATTTTGAATACAAGATTATCTTCTCTTGCAAAATTAGAAAGACAAAAGATTGAAGAAGAGCTAGAAGAATTGAAAGCTAAAATAAAAGAATACAAAACTATTCTAGACAGCGAAGAAAAAGTTAAAGAAGTAATGAAAGAGGAACTAGAAGAAATGAAGGAAAAATTTGGCGACGAAAGAAGAACAGAGGTAATAGATGGAGAAATCAAGAATATTAATGAAAAAGACTTAATTTCAAAAGAAGAAACATTTATTACAGTATCACAAGGAGGATATATTAAAAGAGTTAAACCTTCAGTATTCAAAAAACAAAAAAGAGGAGGAAAAGGTATTTTAGGAATGAAAACAGTTAAAAATGATGTTATTGAACATTTCTTATCTGCTAATACTCATGATAATTTACTCTTTTTTACTGATTCAGGAACGGTATTTAAAATTCCAGCCTATGAAATTCCAGAAAGCAGAAGAGTAGCTAGAGGAAGAGGATTAGTTAATTTTCTTGGGATATCTCCAAATGAACAAGTTTTATCTGTAATGGCCTACAAAGAAGAAGATGAAACTAATAATCTTGTAATGGCTACAAAAAATGGAAAAATTAAAAGAACAGAATTTAAAGAATTTAAAAATGTTAGAAAGAGTGGTTTAATAGCAATTAAATTAAAGAAAGGAGATGCTCTTTGTCAAGTAGGAATTAGTAAAGGTAATCAAGAAATTCAATTAGTTACTCAAAAAGGAAAATCAATTAGATTTGATGAAAAAGAAGTTAGAAAAATGGGAAGGCCAGCTTCAGGAGTTAAAGGAATTGATCTAAAAAAAGGAGATAAAGTAATTGGAATGGATATTTTTGGTTCAAAATCAAAAAAGAATAGATTCTTACTTGTTATTACTAAAAAAGGATATGGAAAGAAAACTGAACTTGGAGAATATCGAACACAAACAAGAGGAGGAGTTGGTGTTAAAACCGCTAATATTAGCAAAAAAACAGGAAAGATTGCTGATTCCAAAGTATTAAAAGATGAAGAAGAAATTTTAATTATAATTTCTAAAAAAGGTCAAGTAATAAAAACTCCACTTGAGGAAGTTCCAAGACTAGGAAGAGCTACTCAAGGGGTTAAATTAATGAAGCTAAACAGAGGTGATAAAGTAGCATCTTTAGCTTATATGTAGCTTGTTATCATAAAGTTAACTCATCTTTAACTTCTTATATAAAAATGCAAAAAGAAATCCAAGCTGGTTTTTTAAATCCTAAGCAAGTTTTAGACCAAATAGAATTAAAGCCTTCAATGATTATAGCTGATTTTGGAAGTGGATCAGGAGGGTGGGTAATTCCTTTAGCTAAAAAACTAAAGCATGGCAAAATTTATGCTTTGGATATCTTAGAAGAACCTTTATCTGCTTTAAATGCTAAATTAAAAATGGAAAAAGGTTCTCTTCCTATTGAAACAATGAAAGCTGATATAGAAAAAAAGACTCCTTTATCTGTAGATAGATGTGATTTAATTTTAATGACTAATTTACTTTTTCAGGTTGAGGATGCTGAAGCTGTTTTTAAAGAGGTAGATAGGGTTCTAAGACCAGATGGGAAAATTTTAGTTGTA
This sequence comes from uncultured Candidatus Saccharibacteria bacterium, assembly GCA_964555095.1. Classification (GTDB taxonomy): domain Bacteria; phylum Patescibacteriota; class Minisyncoccia; order Minisyncoccales; family CAYPLZ01; genus CAYPLZ01. The sequence continues at coordinate 27,081 of CAZKRA010000004.1, forward strand.
GATTGGAAAAAGGAGGCTTCTCAAGGTCCAGAGGAAAGAATTGATATAGAAAAAATAAAAGAAATTGGAGAAAAATTTGGGTTAAAAACTAAAAAAGAATTTGAGCCAGGAAAGTATCATTATGCTTTGGTTTTAACTAAATAGTTGTTTTAAGTAAAGATTTTTATTATAATAATTATATAATGTCAAAAAAAATAACAATTCTTTTAGTCGGATTAGCTTTAATAGGAGCACCCTTATTGGCAACTGCTGAATCAATAGATTTCGAACCTCCTACCGAATATGATACCCTTGAAGAATTAATAATGGGATTAATGAAGTTTATTTCCTATATTGCAATGGTGGTAGCTATATTTGCTATTATTTATGGAGGTTTTCTTTATATGACAGCTGGTGGAGAGCCACAGAAATTACAGAAAGGGACTCAAACAATAATATATGCGATAGTAGGATTAATTGTAGCGTTTAGTGCTTATGCCATTATTAAGTTTTTTCTTTCAACAGTTTTTGACGTTGAAATTTAATTTATAAAAAAATAAAAGGTCGAAAATAATTAAATAGAATACGATAATGTTTAAAAAAATATTATATTCAATTGCAGTTTCAGCGCTTGCATTCCCAGCAACTGCTTTAGCTCAAATAGCCGTTGAGGATGTAGAAGTTGTTGAAGAAAGTCTTCCAGGCTTAATTGACAAGGCAATTAATTTTGCATTAGGGCTTGTTGTCTTGTTAGCAGTAGGACTAATTATTTATGGAGGTGTTAAAATGATGACGTCTCAAGGAAAAAGTGAAGATTTTAAACAAGCACAAAACATAGTAATATATGCAATTATTGGATTAATTGTTGCTTTTCTTGCCTGGGCATTAGTAAATTGGGTTCTACAAGAATTATTATCTCAAGGAGGAACTACTAGTTCGTAAGGTAAATGTATAATGGTTTAAATTAAATGCTCTGTAGCTTTTAATCGGTTGCAGGGCATTTGCTTTTTTAAAATAGATATATTAAAAAAAATAGTAGAAAAGCCTCCGTGGCGAAACTGGCAGACGCGTATGGTTTAGGACCATATTCCTTAATTGGATTGCAGGTTCAAATCCTGCCGGGGGCACACAAATATTTTTCCAAACAATTTTCTATTTTTAACTCTAAATTAATCGGCAACAAGGTTAAATTGCTTTTTTATTTTTTTGCAATAGGAAAAGAAATCCTGCCGGAGGCACACAAATATTTATATTGAACATAAAAAAAGGTGCATAATTTATGCACCTTTTTTTCTTTCTTTTTAATTAAATTAAACTTTGTGTACTTCTATATCCTTCTTTTTATCTTGTTCTTTTATTTTTGGAATTTTTAATATTAAAATTCCATTTTTTAAAATAGCTTCAGCTTTATCTGAATTTACTAAAGTAGGAAGAATTATTTTTCTTGAAAAAGCCCCCCAATAACATTCTTGATGGAAGTAATCTTTTTCTTTATCGTTTGAAGGGTCTTTTCTTATTCCCTTTATCTCTATCATATCGTCTTCAAGTGTGACATTTAAATTATTACTGCTTACTCCTGCTACTGGAGATTGAATAATAATATTAGTATCATCTTGATATACATCTACTGTAAGCTCACCTTCTGGCTTAAACCAACTTTCCTTATTTTGGTTATCTTTTTGAGTAATTTCTTCTTCCTCTTCTTCAATTTTTATTTTTTTTACCTTTGTCATAACTTGTAATTTTATTTTTAGTAAGATAATTTAAATTTTTTACCTTTGTCATAGCTTACGATCTTAGCTTGCTAAGATATTTTAATCTAAAAATAGCTCTTTAGGTAACTTACAAACACTTTTTATTCCCCTTAATTTTTTAAAAGCAAAAGTGACAAACACTCCAAAATTTATTAAAACTAAAAAAATAATTAAAGAAAGAACAAAAGGAGAGATTTCACTACTTTCCATTATAAAGAAATTAAATAGGCCATGCAATGCGGTCGCTAAAAGCAAACCAATAAGAAACAATCTTTTTCTTTTTTGTAGTTCAAAATAAGAAAGAGCAATTAGGAAGCCAAATATTCCAGAAGATAGAGCATGCAAGAAAGTAGCTCCTATAAAACGAAGAAAAGCAAATTGGAAAATAAGACTAAAATCTATTAAAAATAAAAATAATATATTTTCAAGAGCAGCAAATCCTAATCCTGCAATAATCATATAAATCATAATATCAGTAGGCTCATCTAATGCTGCTTCTGCTCTATTCTTTTCGGTTTGTCTAAAAAGGCCAATCCATACAGCAGAATATTTAGCAAGCTCTTCAATTAAAGCTACTCCTATAAAAAACTTTAAGGCATTATTTAAGAAATGATCTGAATTAAACAAATAGGGAAAAGAGGAGGGAAAGGTTTTACCTATAAAAAGCACAAAAAGAGCAGAAAACATCCCTAATATAAAAACCTTAATTATCATTTTGTTTGATTCAGGATGGGAATCCTTTTTCAAATAATAATGAAGCCAAATTAAGCTTGGTAGTATTCCTAATAAAATGTAGAAAATATGAATTATTGTCATTGTTTTAATCTAAGGTTTGGATCTGCTTTTAATTTTTTAATATCGGTAATCTTATTTTTATTATACTTATAAAAAGCTGTTATTCCAACCATTAAAGCATTATCTGTAGACATTTTTGGAAGAGGTAAAATTAATTCAACAGAAGCATCTATTTTGTTTTTAATCTTATTTCTTAGTTTTTGATTGGCAGAAACGCCACCCCCTATTATTAAAGTTTTAATTTTATATTCTTTAATAGCCTTAATTGTTTTAACAGTTAAAGCATCAGTAATTGCTTCTTGAGCTTCATAAGCTATTTCTTTTTTAGTTTCTTCGTCTAGCTCTTTTAATTCTTTAAGATGGTAAAGTACTGCTGTTTTAAGGCCACTAAAACTAAAATCTAAATTATCATGCTTTAACATTGGGCGTGGGAAAGAGAAACTTGTTTCTTTCCCCCATTTTTTTGCTTCTTGAGCGATTTTTGGACCACCTGGATATTCCAGTCCAAGTAATTTTGCAATTTTATCAAAACATTCACCTGCTGCATCATCTCTTGTTTCTCCTAGTATTTTATAATTCCCCCATTTTTTTATTAAAATAAGTTGAGTATGACCTCCAGAGACAATTAAAGAAATAGCAGGAAAATTAATTTTTTTGCCTGGACTAAATTGTGTGAAATGATCTTTTTTAATTAAACTAGAATAAATATGAGCTTCTATGTGGTTAATAGGAATTATTGGGATATCAAGTAAGAAAGAAAGTGCCTTAGCAAAATTAACCCCTACCCAAAGACAAGGATCAAGTCCTGGTCCCTTAGTAACAGCAATTGCATCAAATTTAGGAATTTGGTTTGATTTTAAAAATTGCTCAAGATTTTGATAAAGATCTTTTTCTTTTTTAAGAAAGTTTTGAATTTTCTCTTTTTTCTTGTCTAAACTTATATTACTTAAATCAGACAAATTACTTTCTTCAATTGCCTTTCTAAACAATGGGATTAAGTTTTTTTGGTGTTCTCTTTTAGCAAGCATAGGAACCACGCCCCCCCATTTTTTATGGATTTCTGTTTGAGAAGCTAAAGTATTTGTTAGTACCTTAAATTTTTTTTCTGTAACTTTAGCTCCTGTGTTGTTGCAAGAAATAATTGCAATACCAGTGTCGTCACAAGAAGTTTCAATGGCTAATATTTTCATAAAATTATAATTCAATATTTTTATTTATTGTACCTACTAAATACATAATCGTAAAATAGAAAGGGTTGATTTAATATTTTAAATGATGTATTATAATCAAACTAGTTTTTACAATCAAACTAATTTTGATTAATCTTGATGGGTAGATATATAAATTGGCGCATTCGTCTAATGGTTAGGACACGACCCTTTCAAGGTCGAGATACGAGTTCGACTCTCGTATGCGTCACACTTAAATCTTAACTAAATAAATTGATGAATATTATAGATATATCAGGATTATCGGATTTAAAGAATTTTAGGGATAGATTTTTATATAAATGTCTTGAAGTTTTACCTTCAATTTTATCTTTTGGAACTTTAATTGGAGGAATAATTCTTTCTTGGTGGCAGCCAGTTGTGGTGGCTGTTTTTATTATTGCATTTGATTTTTATTGGTTTTTAAGAGTAACTTATTTTGGGATTCATCAATTAGCAGCCTATAGAAGAATGAAGAATAATCTTAAAAAGGATTGGGAAGATAAATTAAATCAAGATTTTGATAATTGGAAAGAAATTAAACATTTAATTATACTTCCTACTTACAAAGAAGGGTATGAAATTTTAAAAACTAGTTTTGAAGGATTAAAAAATAGCAAATATCCTAAAGAAAATTTATTTGTAGTTTTAGCAACAGAAAAAAGAGCTGGTAAAGAAGCTTTCGAGGCAGCTAAAAAAATTAAGAAAGAATTTAAAGATGATTTCGGAGAGCTTTTAATTACTAGGCACTCTAGTTGTAAAGGAGAACTTAAGGCGAAAGGAGCAAACTTAAATTATGCAGGAAGAATAGCGCAAAAGGAGATATTAAATAAAAGAGAAGAAAATTATGACAAAATTATTCTTTCTAGTTTTGATAGTGATACTAGAGTTTATAATCAATATTTTCTATGTCTAACTTATCACTTTTTAAGTGCAGAGAAGCCTTTAAGAAGAAGTTATCAACCTATTCCTTTGTATAATAATAATATTTGGGAAGCACCAGCATTTAGCAGGGTAATTTCTTTATCAAGTACTTTTTGGCAAATGATAATGCAAGAAAACCCTGAAAAGTTAGTTACTTATTCTTCTCACTCCTTTCCTTTTAAAGTGTTTAATGATATTGGTTATCCATCTAATATAGTAGCAGATGACTCTCGTATTTTTTGGAAAGCTTATTTAAAATACGATGGAGATTACAAGACAATTCCTCTTTATTATCCTGTTTCAATGGATACGGTTTTAGCTAATAATATTAAAAATACAGTAGTTAATCAGTACAAGCAACAAAGAAGATGGGCTTGGGGATGCATTGAAATTCCTTATGTTCTTTTTAATTTTATAAAAAATAATAAAATTAAGTTAAGAGAAAAGATAAAACACACCTTTGTACTTTTAGAAGGGTTTTGGTCTTGGGCAACTTCTGCTCCCTTAATTTTCTTTTTAGGTTGGCTTCCTTTATTTTTAGGAGGTGACAAATTTAATACTAGCGTACTTTCTTATAATCTCCCCCGTCTTACTGGAAACATTATGACACTAGCTATGATAGGGATGGTAATTTCTGCCATTACCACACTTTTACTTGTTCCTTCTGCTCCAAAAGGAACTTCTAAATTTAAAAAATTAGTTATGGTATTGCAATGGCTTTTACTTCCAATAACACTTCTCTTTTTTGGAGCTATTCCTGCCTTGGAAGCACAAGCTAGATTAGCACTAGGAAAAGAACTAGGGTTTTGGGTAACAGAAAAAAGCAGAAAATAAAAACCTGCTGGCAAAAATATCCAGCAGATCCTTTTTTCTCGTTTCTCTCGAAAACAAATTATTCTAAGTGGATTTTCCTATTATAATTTGCAATCTCTTTTTTTAAATTTGGATAATTATTAAGGTCTGGATCTTTTTGAATTATTTTTTTAGCTGTCTCTCTTGCTTTTTCTATTTTTTCTTTATCTTTAAGAGATGCCATTTTAAGATCTGGGGCTCCCCATTGTTTAAGGCCGGTTAAATCTCCTGGCCCTCTTAATTCTAAATCTTTTTCTGCCAATTCAAAGCCATCTTCTGACTTAGTTAAAAGCTCTAATCTTTCTTTTCCTTTTATATCTTTAGAAGTTGGAAAAAGAAAGCAATAAGATTGATATCCGGAACGGCCTACTCTTCCTCGAAACTGATGAAGTTGGGAAAGACCAAAACGTTCTGCGCCTTCTATTGCCATAATAGTAGCATTAGGGACATCTATTCCAACCTCTATCATTGAAGTTGCTACTAAAATATCAATTTCTCCTTTTTTAAATTTTTTCATTGCCTTCTCTTTCTTTTTTGTTTTTTTTCTTCCATGAATAATTCCTACTTTTAGATTAGGAAATATTTCTTTATCTAATTTTTTGTATTCTTCTTTAACTGTTCTTACTTTTTGCCAGTCTCCTTTTTTTTCTTTATCGTTGTCATTTGCCTCAATTCTAGGACAAATTACAAAAGTTTGGTGACCTTTCTTAGCTTCATTCCTTATAAAATTATATGTTTCTTTCCTTTCTTTAGAGGTAACTATTTTTGTAATTATTTTTTTTCTTCCTTTTGGCATTTCCTTAATAATAGATAGATTAAGGTCGCCATAAACTGTAAGAGCTAAACTTCTTGGAATTGGAGTTGCGGTCATTGATAAAAGATGAGGAACGTAATTTTTTTGTTTGCATAGTTTAGCTCTTTGTTCTACTCCAAAACGATGTTGCTCATCTAAGATAATAAAACCAACTTTTTTAAACTTAACTTTATTTGTAATTAAAGCATGAGTTCCAATTAGAATATCAATTTTTCCTTCTTTAAGTTTTTTTAAAAGATCAGCTCTAGAAATATTTTTTTCTTTTTTATAAAATAATTTTTCGTCTTTTCCAGTTAATAGTCCGATTTTAATATTATAATCTTTTAAAAACTTAGAAGTTTCTTGAAAATGTTGTTGAGCTAAAATTTCAGTTGGAGCCATAAAGGCACTTTGGAGATTAGCAAAAGCAGTATTTAAGGCTGCTATTACAGCTACTACTGTTTTACCTGAACCAACATCTCCTTCAAGTAATCTATTCATTGGGCGTTTAGAGCTTAAATCTTTAAGAGTTTTCCAAGCTGCTTTCTTTTGATCTTGGGTTAATTCAAAAGGAAGATTTTCTACAAACTTTTTTATTTTTTTAGTTTTAATAGGGATAGGAATTGATTTTTTTCTAAGAAGAGACATTTTTCTTCCTAAAACAATCAAAGAAAGCTTGAAGAGCTCTTCAAAAGAAAATCTATCCTGAGCTTTTTTTAGTTTTTCTTTAGAGTCTGGGAAATGTATTTGGTGAAGGCACTTTGAAAGATTAAGTAAGGTATTATCTTTTAAAACAGATTGGGGAAGGAACTCTTTAATCTGAGTAGAACTTAAAGCTTTTTTAACAATATAGCGGAGCCACTTTGAGGAAATTCCTTCAGTTTCAGGATATATTGGAACTAATCTTCCTGTGTGGGTTGGGTTGGGAGAAACTTTTTCATAACTTGGATTTGAAAAGTATAACTTCTTTCCTCTGAAATTTGTTTTGCCAGCTAAAAAGACTTGATTTCCTTCTTCTAGATTTTTTTCAATGTAAGGCTGATTAAACCAAGTAGCTCTGATTGAACCTGTATCATCTTCAAGCACAGCTTCGGTTAAGTACATCTTTTTCTTTTTGGTCCGGATTGTATTAATTTCCTTGATTTTTCCTTTAGTACAAAATTCTCCTTCTCCCTTGATTTTTTTAATAGTAATTACATTAGAAAAATCCTCATACCGATGAGGGAAATGATAGAGCAAGTCTTTAACTGTTTCAATTTGCAGCTTCTTTAATCTTTTTTGGTATTTTTTTCCAACATGAGGAAGTGAACGAACAGAATTTTCTAAGTTCATAATATCTTAATGCTTAATAAATTGTTTTGATCTTAGTTTTTCCAACATGAGGAAATAAATAGAAGAAAAAGAAAAGTACATAATAATTAATTTAGTAATTTATATGTGCTCCTACTCTGATTCGAACAGAGAATCTCAACCTCCGCAAGGTTGCGCTTTATCCAATTAAGCTATAGGAGCAATTAAGTTAAAATTAACATATTAAAACCCCATATTCAAGGAAATTTAAGTTGACTTTTATTAAATTTTTAGTAAAATTATTTGTAAGAAAATTAAAATAGATTGCTATAGAAGAAAGGAGAGGTGCCTGAGTGGTTGAAAGGGGAAGTTTGCTAAACTTCTATAGGGTTTAATAACTCTATCGAGGGTTCGAATCCCTCCCTCTCCGCATTTTATTCTCCCTAAAACTTTTAGGGATTTTTTAATGAGTTTATTCTTTGCCAAATAAATTAAATATTGCTATAATTAAAAATGATGAAAGTTATTTTTAATTAATCGTTTTTAATAGTAAAATTTCTAATAAAGTTAAAGATTAATTGATTACAACTAACAATGAAGATTATTTTCAATTAATTAATGATGATTTAATACATCAATGATTTGGAATCCACTTAAGATATTCTCTAAAAAAATACTAGGCATTGATATTGGGACTTCTACTATTCGAATAGTAGAGCTTTCTTCTTGGAGAGGAAGAGCTAAATTAGAAAATTATGGCGAAATAAAATCTTCTTCTTTGCACGGGGAATCTTTTCGAAGGATAGAAGGAGAAAAAATGATGCTTTCCGATACTGATATTAGTAAGGGAATTAGAGCCATTATTGAAAAATCAGGAATGGAGGCTGAAGAAGTTATTTTTTCTCTTCCTGATTTTTCTACTTTTTTTACTGTTTTTTCACTTCCAAGAATGGAAGAAGATGAACTTAAAGATGCTATTGCATATGAAGCAAGACGCTATGTTCCTCTTCCTCTTAAAAAAGTTACTTTAGACTGGGAAATAGTTGAAAATGATGAGTTAAATGCAAGAAAACCAATTAAAGTAATTTTAGCAGCTATTTCTAATGAATTAATTGATCAATACAAACAAATTGCTGAGCTTTCAGAGCTTAACCTTAATACATTAGAAGCTGAAGTTTTTAGTTTAGTTCGTTCTCAGATGCATAAGAAAGAGGATTTTGTAGCTATAGAGATTGGAGCAAGGACTACTACTGTTAGTGTAATCCATAATAATAATTTAGCTATTTCTCATAGCATAGACGTGGGAGGAGATTCTTTCTCTGATATTTTAGTAGAAAAGTTAAATTTTGATTATGAACAAGCTGAAGAAGTAAAAAAAGAAATTGGTATTAAAAAGCAAAAAAACAAAAAAAGTTCTGAAAAAAATATTCGTCAATTTTTATTATATAAAATAGATAGAATTTTAAATGAAGTAGAGCAGATTTCAGAAGAATTTAATCGAAAACAAGGAGTAGAGCCAAAAGAAATAATTTTGGCTGGAGCTGCAGCTCAAATGCCTGGTTTAGTAAAATATACTGAAGATTATTTAGGGAAAAAGGTTAAAATTTCTAATCCTTTTGTTAACATCTCATATCCCCCTATTTTAAATAAAAAATTAAAAGAAATTGGCCCTTCTTATAGTATTGCTATAGGAAGTGCTTTAAAAGAAATAGTGCAAAATGGCAATTGAAATAGAAACTAAAAAAAGATCTACTTCACTTTTTATAGAAATTTTATTTTATTTATCAATTATATTATTAATTGGTGTTATTTTTTCTTTCTTTATGTTTAATTATTTAGAAAAAAACACTGAGGAAGAGGTTAAAAACACTGAGGAAGAGATTAAAAAAATAACAAATACAGAAATGGAGAGACTAGAGAGTAAACTTAATTTTGTAAAAAAGAGAACTGATAATTTTAAAAAGATTTTAGATGCAAAAAGAATTGTATCTGAGGCTATTCCTTTTTTAGAAAAAATATGCCACCCTCAAGTTTATTTTTCTTCAGCTACAATAGGTGAATCAGAAGAAAATAAGATTGAGGTTCTTGGAAAAGCTAATAGTTATAAAGTTTTAGAACAACAATTGATGGTTTTAAGAAAGGAAAATAAAGTTCAACAATTTAATTCTGAAAAAATTAGTAAAAGCAAAGAAGGAGGAGTTGCTTTTGAACTAACTATTTTTACTAACTCTGATCTTTTTTCTGAAAAATAAGAACCTATTTTCTTGTTTCACTCTAAAATAAATCAAAAAGAATATTATGAATAAATTTTTAACAATAATAGTATCAATAATTTTTTTAAGCTTTTTTGGATATTTTAGTCTTTATCCAGCCTATATCGATTGGCAAGAAGATGTTGAAAAATTAGAAAAAGTACGAACTAAAAAAGAAACTAGAAGTCAGTATTTTGCTGAACTAAAAAAAATAGATGAAAAATTAGACAATTATAAAGAAGGAATTAATAAAACAGAAACTGCAATTCCAGCTTCTTTTTCTGCTCCTAAGATTTATAACTACCTCCAACAAGAAGCTGCACAAAATGAACTTCTTGTTCAAGAAATTAGTTTAAAAAAGATTAAAGAAAAAGAAAAAGAATCAGAAAAAAATTCTTCTGATATGAAAGAAAATATAATTAATGTTAATTTAGCAGGTTCTTACTCTAATTTTAAGAAGTTTATAAAAGAATTAGAAAATTCAGTTAGACTATTTAGTATTGAGGGTGTTTCAATAGAAGCTCCAAAAGAATTAAAAAAAGAAAAAGAAGAAGAAACTTCAGATAAAGAACAAATTTTTGCTTTTTCAATACAACTTAAAGTTTATTCTTATTAAAAAATCTTAGTAAGGCTAAGATCATATAATTATGGCTATTGAATTTAAAAAACACAAAAAAAGACAAAAATATTTAATTGGAATTGCTGGAATAATAATGGTTATAACAGTAATTATTTTATGGAGAGGATTTTTTTATGATCCCCAAAGTAAAACCAAAGATTCAAGCGAAAGTATTAATGCAACCACTACTCAAGCAAAATTTTCTGTAGAATCTCTTCCTCAAATTAATTTTGATATTTTAGAGGTTGGTTTTCTAAAAGATTTAGCTTCTTATCCTATAATTGAGGAGATAGACCAAGAAGAGGTAGGAAGAGAAGATCCTTTTCTTCCATATCAATAATTTAAATTTTCTATATGAGTTTAATTAATCAAATAAAAGAAAAAGGATTAATAGAAAAAGATCAAGCAAGGTCTCTTCAAAAAAGAGTTGAAGAATCTGATTTAAAAGAAGAAGAAGTTATATTAGAAAAGAAAATAGTTCCTGAAAGTTTTCTTTTTAAATTAAAAAGCGAATATTTAAATATTCCTTTAAAAGAAAATATACCAGACGAGATTAGCCAGGATATATTAGAAATAATTCCGCAAGAAACAGTTAAGCATTATAAAATGGGACCAATTGAAAAGAAGAATGAGGTTATTCATGTTGGAATGATTTACCCTCAAGATTATAAAGCTAAAGAAGCTTTAAAATTTTTATCGCGACAAAAAAAATTTGATTATAAAATTTTTTTAATAACCCCTACTAGCTTTGAAGCAATAGTAGACCAATACAAAAGTTTTGGAAGAGAAATTGGTAGAGCTTTAGGAAAGCTAGAAAAGACAGAAAAAGTTTCTCTAAAAGAGTCTGGCAAAGCGAAAAATAAAAAAGAAATTCAAAAAATGGCAGAAGAAGCTCCAATTAGTAAGATGGTTGGAGTAATCTTAAAGCATGCTGTTGAAGGAAACGCCTCTGATATTCATATTGAACCAACTAAAAATAAGCTGAGAATTAGATTTAGAATGATGGGGGAACTTTATTCTTCTCTCTTTTTGCCACTTAAAATTCATTCTGCTGTTGTTGCTAGAATTAAAATTTTGTCTGATTTAAAAATTGATAAAACAAGGGTTCCGCAAGACGGAAGATTTTCAGCTGAAATAAATGGAAGAGAGTTAGATCTTAGGGTTTCTACTCTACCTACAACTTTAGGAGAAAAAGTAGCCTTAAGAGTTTTAAACCCAGAAGAAGGATTAAAGAAATTTGAAGAATTAGGGTTAGAGGGAGATAACCTTGATAGGGTTAAAGAAATCACTAAAGCTCCTTATGGATTAGTATTAGCTACTGGGCCTACTAGTGCTGGTAAAACTACTACTTTATATTCAATTTTACATCTTTTAAATAAAGAGAATGTAAATATTATTACCCTTGAAGATCCAGTTGAATACTTTATGGCTGGAGCTAACCAATCTCAAGTAAAACCAGAAATTGGGTATACTTTCTCACAAGGATTAAGGCACATTTTAAGGCAAGACCCAGACATTATTATGGTGGGTGAGATTAGAGATGAAGAAACAGCTGCTTTGGCAATCCACGCTGCCTTAACAGGGCATATTGTTTTATCAACCTTACATACCAATAATGCCCTTGGAATTATTCCAAGATTAATTGATATGGGAGTAGCCCCTTATCTTATTCCTCCTACTTTAAGATTAGGTATTGCCCAAAGGTTAGTGAGACAACTATGTCCTCATTGCAGAAGAGAGATAGAGCCAACAAGTAGAATTAAAAACATGATTAGAAAAGAGCTTGAAAAACTTCCAAATAGTGTTAAAAGAAAAAGATTAAAAAATAGTGATATTGAACAAATTAAAATTTATAAAGCAGTAGGTTGTGAAAAGTGTAATCAGTCTGGTTATACTGAAAGAATTGGTATTTTTGAAACTTTAACTATGAACGATGAATTAGCTGAAATAATAGCCAAAGAACCAAGTGAAAATGAAATTAAAGAAATAATTCAAGAAAAAGGAATGATAACAATGAAGCAAGACGGAATCTTAAAAGTATTAAATGGGATTACTACGATTGAAGAAGTGATAAAAGTAACTGGAATTTAATTTTTAAATTATTATGTCTAAAACTAAAAAAATATTATTAGTAGAAGACGATCCTTTTCTAATTGATATTTACAATACTAAATTAATAAATTCTGGATTTAAGGTAACAGTTGCGAAAGAAGGCGAATCAGCTTTAAGGAAAATTAAGAAAGAAAAACCGGATTTAATTTTATTGGATATTGTTTTGCCAGGAATGGATGGATGGGAGATTTTAAAAAAAATTAAAGAAAAAGAAGAATTCAAAAAAACTAAAGTTGCTATTCTATCTAATCTTGGACAAAAAGAAGAAGTTAATAAAGGATTAGAAAGAGGAGCAATAAGGTATTTTATTAAAGCTCATTATACTCCAAAAGAAGTTACTAAAAAAATCAAAGAGATTCTATATGAATAACATTGATTACAAAAAAAATCTAAGAAAATTATTATCTAAATCAATTGAAAATAATGCTTCAGATCTTCATTTGTCTGTTAATCATTTTCCTATTTTAAGGGTATCAGGAAAATTAAAAAGATTAAGAGAAGAAAAAAGATTAAAAGCTAAGGATACTAAGGGGTTAACAAAAGTTCTTATGAATGAGTTTCAATTAGAAAAACTAAAGAAAGAGAAAGAAATAGATTTTTCATATAATTTTGAGAATAGAGCTAGGTTTAGAATTAATACTTTCTATCAAAGTGGAAATATATCTTGTGCTTTGCGTAGAATACCATCTAATATTAAAACCATAGAGGAATTAAATTTACCTCCTGTGTTACACCGAATTTCAAAAGCTAATCAAGGATTCTTTTTGGTTACTGGACCTTCTGGGCACGGAAAATCAACTACTTTAGCTGCAATAATTGAAGAGATTAACCATGAAAGAACTGATCATGTTATTACAATTGAAGATCCAATTGAATATGTTTTTGAAGATGACCAATCTATAATTGACCAAAGAGAGATTAATAAAGATACGTTTTCCTTTCCTAAAGCATTGCGTTCTACTTTTAGACAAGATCCAGATGTAATTATGGTTGGAGAAATGAGAGACAAGGAAACAATTTCAACTGCAATTACAGCTGCTGAAACTGGCCACTTGGTTCTTGCTACTTTACATACTAATTCTGCCTCTCAGACTATTCATAGAATTGTTGATACTTTTCCTGCCGAAGAGCAAGGGCAAATTAGAGCTCAGCTTTCTACTGCCCTACTTGGGGTTATATCAGAAAGATTATTACCTTCTAAAGAAGGAGGATTAATTCCTGCCTGTGAAGTTCTCTTTGGAACATCAGCTGTGGAAAATTTAATTAGAGAAAATAAAATTCATGAAATTCCTTTAATAATTGAAACATCAAGAGAAGTAGGAATGATTTCTTTAAATACTTCTTTAGCAAGGTTAGTTGAAGAAGGGCAAGTTACAAAAAAAACTGCTTTAAGCTATTCAATTAGGCCGGAAGAACTGAGAATGCTTTTAGAAGATTAAAAAATATGCAATTTAATTATCAAGCTAGAACAGAAGAAGGACAACTAAGAAAAGGAAAAGTAGAAGCTTCTTCTAAGGAGGCAGCTCTTGATTTGCTTCAAAAACATGGCTTCTATGTATCTTATCTTGAAGAATCTGGAAGAAAACCTTTTTTTGCAAAAGATATTGAAATTTTTCAAAGGATAACAAAAAAAGATATTGTTAGCTTTTCAAGACAGCTTTCTTTAATGTTTAAAGCTAATATCTCTTTAGTTGAAGCACTAAATACCCTTTCTGGTCAATTAGAAAATCCTATTTTAAGAGAAAAATTAGTTCAAATTTCTGAAGATGTAGAGAGTGGAAGAAATTTGTCTGACTCAATGGCAGAATATCCTGATATATTCCCTCCTTTTTATATTTGGATGATAAAAGCAGGAGAAGCGTCTGGTAAGCTATCAGAAGCTTTAACTTATTTAGCTGAACATCAAGAAAGGGAATATAAATTTATAAATAAAATTAAAGAAGCTTTAACTTATCCTGCTTTACTTTTTACTCTAGTAGTAGCAGTAATTGGGTTAGTAATATTTTTTATTATCCCCAAAATAACAACAGTTTTAGATGTAACGAATCAATCTTTACCAGCTTCAACGAAAATTGTTATGTCTTTACCATCCTTTTTAAAGACTTGGGGTTGGATCATCTTTGTAGTCTTATTTGGATTTTTTATTTTAACTTATAAATATTATCAAACTGAAGAGGGAAGATTAAAGTTTGATACCTATTTACTTGATACTCCCTTAATAGGTGATTTTGTTAAAAAAATTTATTTGGCAAGATTCGCAGACAATTTTACTACTTTAGCTAGTGCTGGATTGCCTATCACAAAATGTTTGGAAATTATTTCTAATATTATAAGAAATGAAAGATATAAAGAAGTAATTGCTAAAGCTAAAAAAGGAGTAACAAGAGGGAGAAGCATTTCTTCAATCTTAACTCAATATCCAGAATATTTTCCTCCAATTTTTATTCAAATGTTAGTTGTGGGAGAAAAAACAGGAAGTTTAAATAGTAGCTTAAAGCATGTTTCTAATTTTTATAGAGAGGAAGTAGATCGAGGAGTAGAAAATTTAATTACCTTATTAGAGCCAGCAATGATTATTTTACTTGGTTTTGTAGTAGGAGGAATTATGATATCTGTATTAATGCCTATGTATCAAATATTTTCTCTTTAATAAGTTTATTTAAAAAAAGTTGGGATTAAAGCATTTAAACTTTATCTAAAAAAAACAAGGCTTTGTAATTAATAAAAAATTGAATTATTGATATTCTTGTTTCTATTGTTCTAATATTAATTTCAGAAGCAGAAGAAAAACAGCAGCCTTTTGAGGGCTGCTTTTCTGTTTTTAATTATTATGTTATAATACTTACAAGGTCGTATAGGTCGTATTTGTTTATAATATATTCTAAATAAATCTAATAAAAAAACAATGAATAAAAGAAAAGCTTTTACATTAATCGAGTTATTGGTAGTAATTGCTATTATTGGTATTCTTGCTTCTATTGTTCTAGTATCAATGGGAGGAGCAAGGGAAAAAGCAAGAGACGCTAGACGTCAATCCGATATTAGACAAATTTCTACCGCAATGGAAATGGACTACGATGAAGACCAAGAGTATAAAGAAATTACTTCAGCAG
>CAZKRA010000005.1:0-17165 GCA_964555095.1 uncultured Candidatus Saccharibacteria bacterium
ACATTTTCTTTAACTTCTTCTAGTTCTTTTTCTTTTTTAAGTTTTCTTTCTTGATATATTTTAGATTTTAACATCCTTAGAGCTTTTTCTTTGTTTCTAGCTTGAGATCTTTCTGCTTGACAGCTTACTTTTATTCCTGTTGGTTCATGAATAATTCTTACTGCTGTTTCTCTTCTATTTACATGTTGTCCTCCAGGACCAGAAGCTCTAAAGGTTTGAACTGTAAGTTCATCTTCATCAAATTTAATATCTTTTGCTACGTTTTCTAAGTTTGGTACTACTTCTACTAGTGCAAATGAAGTATGTCTTAAGTCTTGAGAAGAAAAAGGAGAAATTCTTACTAATCTATGGGCTCCACTTTCTTTTTTAAGTAAACCATAAGCATACCTTCCTTTAATTTCTACTACAGCTTTTTTAATTCCAACTCTTCCTTTAGGTCCACCTGATTCTCCAAAGTTTTGTTCTAATATATTAAATTTAAAGTTCTTTTTATCACAATATCTTCTATACATTCGAAAAAGCATTGCAGCCCAATCTTCAGCATCCCTCCCCCCTGCTCCAGAAGAAATTGTCAAAACAGCATCATTATTATCATATTCAGAAGATAAATAAATTTTTGTTTCAATTTCTTTTAAATCTTCTTCAAATTTTTCAATCTTTACTTCTAGTTCTTCTTCTAGTTCTTCATCATTTTCAGTTAATTTATTCATCTCTTTAATATCTTCAAATCTTTTTTTAATGTCTTTCCATCCTTCAATGTCTTCTTTAAAATAGCTCAGTTTCTTTTTTTGTTTTACAGCTTTTTCTTCATCATCCCAAAAATCTTTCTTTTGAGCAGCTTTTTCTATCTCTTTAATTTTTTCTTCTTTTTGATCCAAGTTAAAGACAGTCCTCTGCTTTGAGGAGTCTTTTTTCTAATTCATCTAGTTTTTTATCAAATAGGCTCATTATTTTTAAAAATATTTAACTTTTATTAATGTATTCTACATTAATTTTATGGATTAAACAAACAAAAAATACCTAGATTAGTAGGTATTGTCTTCCGCTTAACCTACGATGTTCGAACTGCTTTAGTTTAATAGTTCAATTTTACTAGTTATCTTTTTTCTATCCCTCTGTTATTTTTTTATTTATTAAGTTTTAATTCGGCTTCTTCTTCAACGCATTTCAAAAATTTAATAATTTCATTCTTTTCTTCTTGGTCCGCAACAGGGAATGTTCCTGTGTCTTGATGGCTAGCTAAAAGTCCGTACCTTAAAGATTCAAGTTTTTTAATTCTAATGTCTTTTTTGTTAAAAGTTATAATCCATTCTTTTCCCGAAGAGGCTTCTTTTGTTTTAATATTACATTTTTCTTTAATATTTGCCTTCTTAATTAATTCTTGTATATCATGGTTTTCATCCTTTAAAGTTTTAAATATATCCTTATGTTTGTCTGCGCTGCTATTGTTTTTAAACTGTTGTCTTTCTTGAGAGGATCTAATTACTTTTAAAAACAGCTCGAGAGAAGTAGAGACTAAAAGATCAAAAGGAATTTCAAGTTTATTTTTTTCTTTTAAAAGATTAGCGGCTTCTTTAATTTTTTTACCTCTACTAAAAAGAACAGATATAGCAGTATCGATTTCTTTTATTTTTTGGCTCATAATTTCATTTTAAATTAATTATTCTTTCGCCAATCTCTAGCTTCCCAAAAATTCTTTTTGTCTGAATGATTATTATAATGAGTATTAATTATTCCAAGAGATTTTGCTTGAGAACTTACTCTCAAGTCTCCAAAATATTTACTACTAGTGGAAAGACTATAACCAGAAGCAGTCCACCCATAGTTTTTAAGGATTAAACATTTATCTTTATATAATCTAATAGAATTTTGGATAATACCTTTAGGATTTTTATTTATATAAATAAATTTATCCCAACATAAAATAATCTGATCTGCTAGAGGGTTATCCATAAAGTTTTTTACTCTTCTCGCTATTTTTTCTATTTGTTTCTTTTTATACCCGTACCAAACAATTTGATTGATTGCTCTTTTCTCTTTATGTTTTTCCTGACTATAGACACTTAAGTCTAAAATTATAGTAGTCTTGTAACTATTTTTTCCCAATTGCTTTAAAGTTTTTTTAATTTGAGAATTTGCTTTTAAGAAATTATCTACTAATTTTTTAATTAGCTCTTCTTCTTCAATTTTCCCAGACTTCCCTTTGTGAAGCCGTTTACATTCGACAATCTCATTGTTAACTAAAAAATCAGCACAGCTTGAATTCTTGAACTTACTTTGGAGTCTTAAGTCTTTAATGGTCTGAGAAGTTTTATTAGATAACCATCCTTGTACTAACTTAGCAAAACTCCAACTGACAAAGTTATCATTATCTTTAAATTCTCCTTTTAAATCTTTTTTTCTCGCAAAAAGATCTCTGTTTTTTATTTTTATTTCTCCTTTTTTAGCTCCAGAGGCTCGAGAAGTTCCAATTATATCTAAAATAATCCGGAGGAATAATTCCTTTTCGTAATAATTACTGAATTTTTCTCCGTTTTCAAGCTTATTAAGAAGTTCAATTCGGTTTTTAAATTCATCACAAGTTTCGTTAGAGTTACTCATAAATTTCTTTATATTTTCTTTAGTAAGTACACCATAGGCATCTTTTATTTTTTTACAAAGTTCCTTATATGTAAAACTATGTGAGGCTGACATATTTATTTTTCATTTTTTTTATTCTTCTTAATTTTGTTAGAACAAAATCTTATTTTTAATTTATTTTTTTATTTTCTTCCAGCTTCCTGAATTTTCTTTTTAATTATTGGAGAATAGTTAACATTTTTTAAATTAAAATCGTCTTCATAGTCGTAAATTAAAGTTTCTATTTCAGAAGAATCCGCAGTTCCCCACCAATTATTAGGGAAATTAAAATTCGTTTTTGTCTCTTCTAATTTTACAGCAAAATCGTTATCATATATATTATTAAATTCAAAAATTGGTCTTTTTTTATCTATAATCCTATAGTCATTAAACCAGACTCCGTATTGATTATTAGTTATATCATTGTATTTAATTACTGGTCCTTCTTTACAATCTCCTCCCCCATACATTCCCGAATCAAACCTAATTCCTGCCTTATTTTTGTTACTAGTTATTTCGTTTCTAGTTAACGTAGGACAGACATTTCCTCTTCCAGATATTATCAAACCTTCTCCAGCTAAATTATTATGGAAATAAGGAGCTCCCCCTTGAATAAAAACTCTATTGTAAAACTTGTTATTAGTAATCTCAGAATTTGCTCTACTTAATAAAGAAAAGTTATCGGCAGATTTAAATATATTATTATCTACTACAATTGAGTTGTTCACGCCAATACTAAGTAAAGTCTTCCCAATTAGAGCATTTTTATAATTACCTCCTCCATTTTCAAAAACACAATAGCTAATATTGCTTTTCTTTTGTGGCAAATTAAGATTTTCGTCTTCTATATCAGGAAAATAAATTCCTCCCCACTTTCCAGAACCTCTATTAGTGAAAATAATCTTTTTATCTTCTTCTCCTTTCGCTATTAAGGTTCCTTTTACTTCTATACTATATTTACTATTAATTCCCTCTGGAGAAGCTTGAAATTCTATTCTAGTTCCAGGCTCTATAGTTAAAATAACCCCCTTTTTAACCAAAATACTTTTAGTAACAACATAAGGGTTATTTTTTGGATTTAAAGTGGTATTAGAAGAAATCACACCTCCGATTTTCTTTCCAATTTTTTCTGTTTGTTGTTTTTCTTCTTCTTTTTTATTTAAATTATCCGGTTCTGTTTGTTGTTTTTTAGTTTTATGGAGTAGGTCTTTGTTTTCTTGAATTTTATTATTAATTTCTTCTTTTTTAATTTTTAGTCCTCGCACTAATAAATTAGACTTAGCAGACTCGAGCTTTTCTATAGCTTTTTCATACTGCTTTTGCTCTTTAAATTTTTGAGCTTTATCTGTTAATTCTGAAATATTTTGATATTGAGCAAGCCCATATCCTATTCCTCCTAAAAGTATTATAAGAACAATAAATAAAATTATTGACTTTCTAGAATATTTTTTAAGTAAATTAAATTTATTTTTCATAAATTAAAAACCGCCATAGAAAAAGGCGGTATTATTTAAATTTATTTTGTTCTTTTGATTTAATCTCTTTTACTAAATATAAAGAAGCAACTAATGTTAAAATTTCACCTATAGCATCTTTAATTAGTTCCCAATCATGAAAATAACCATCTCTAATAAAAACTAAAATCGGGAGAATAATTAATGCTAACAGCACTAAAGTCCGAACGATGACAAAAAATGTGACTCCTCTCACTTTCCATTTTGGAATTGTGTAATAAATACCATAAAGAAAAACTATTTGGGCAAAAACTGGATGAAAGATATCATCTACAATTCCCCACCCTCCCACCTGTTGAGCTGCAGACCGCATTGCAAAGGTGATAATAATAGAAAAAAGAAAACTAATAGGGAGAAATATAATCCATCTAATAACCTTTGGAAGGTTTTCATATTTTTTCAATAATTTACCTTTTTGTTCTTCCATAAAACTTTATATATTAAATAATTTTCCGTTTATTTTTAGCCATTCTCTTCTTTCTTTGTAATCAGGAATTACTGCCCCTACTAAGCTCCAAAATTTTGCACTATGATTTGAATATTCAAGATGAGTAAGTTCGTGAACTATTATATAGTCTTGAACTTTAGTTGGGGTCATTATTAGACGCCAATTAAGTTCAATTGTTCCTTTTTTATGTTCGCCCCACTTTTTATTTAAACTTTTAATTTTAATCCCTTTTGGGCTTAACCCCGTACTGCTTGCATAATAATTTGCCTTCTTTTTTAGTTCTTTTTTAGCTCTGTTTTTATACCAATCTTTTATAATATTTTTTGCTCTACTTCTTCTTTCTTTTTCTTTATTATATTTTTCTAAATAAAGATTAAAAATGCCTTTATCAAAGCTTAATCTTTCATCATTCTTTACTTTATTAACTTTCAATTTATATCTTCTCCCTTTATATAAAAGCTTTTCTCCACTTAAAAATTCTTTATCGAGTGGAGCTGGTTTTTGCTTTTTAATATCTTTTATTTTTTTAAATATCCAAGGTTTTTTCTTTTCAATTAATTTTTCTATTTTTCCAACACTAACTTCTTGAGGAGCTTTAACAATAAGTTGCATATTAGGACCAATTGCAAAACCAACCGATTTTCTATCGGATCTTTTTATTTTATAAGGTAAATTAAATTTTCCTATTTTCATACTACTCATTAAAAGTGATGTCTAGCTAATTTAACTAATTTATGAGCGATTACATCTATATCTTCTTGATTTAATTCAGTATCTTCGTCTTCTAAAAGAGGATAAAGTTTAATTTTTAATTGACTTCTCATTTCTTTTTGAACACTTAATTTTGATTTCCAATCAACAACCCCCACCTTGTCTTCAATTACTTCCATTAAACTCTTAGTAAGTTTTACTGCTTCTTTATCACTTAAATCGCCTTCGATGATGCTATTTATTTGGTTGTAAAAAGATAGTCCGGTTTCAGAAGAAAATCCTTTCTTTTTTGCTTTTTCATCTCGAGATCTAATATCTTCTATTACTTTTTCTAATTCTTCAATAACTTCCTCTTCTTCTATCCTCTTTTGGTTGTACTGATTAATTAACTTTTCTACTTTTTCTTGTAGTGATTTATAGTAAACGGGATCCTTATCCATTTGAACACTTATTTCGTGTTTTACAGCATGTTCCATTTCACTTGCTTTTGCTTTATTAGATTCTAATTTTTCCAGCTCTCTACTAAATTCTTTACTATCCATTATTGAAATTGGTTCTGGATTTAAGATCTCTATCTCTGATGATCTAACATGATCTTTAACCATCTCTCTAACCTTTTTTCCAATTCCTGCTAAATCCATATATTCATCCCTATATCTATTTTTAGCCATTTGATATATCTCTCCCAATTTTTTTAGATCATCTCTATAAGCCATTGCTTCCTGTTCGGGCAGTACTATATCCATATATTTAGAAAATTGTTTAAAGGCTTGGTTAAATTCCAATCTTTTTTCTTCGTCTCCTAAAATTTCTACACATTTTTCTAAGTTAGATAGTTCAAATCCATTAAAGTAAGAGGTAGCTTTTCTATGAGCTGCTTCTAGTTTAGAAATTACTTTTTCATCATGAGTTAACTCAATCATTGCGCTTTGAACATCTTGACTACTAAATTTATTCAAAGCCTCTTTTATGTTAGTTGAAACTCCATAATAGTCTATAACTAATCCATAATTTTTATCTTCATATGGTCTATTTACTCTGGCTATAGCCTGTAAAAGATTATGATCTTTAAGTGGTTTATCTAAATACATAACTTGAGCAACCGGAGCGTCAAAACCAGTAAGTAATTTATCACAAACAATTAAGATTTTAAGCGGATCATTAGGATCTTTAAATCTTTTTTTTGCTCTAGTTTCGTCTGTTTCTGGGATTAAATTTTTAATTTCTACTTCATCGTTATGTTGTCTTGATACTATAACTGCTGCCTCTGGGCCATTTAATTCTTTAATTTTTTTACCGTAAATTCCTGCTGCTCTCCTACTAACTGTTACTACCATTGCTTTAAATGGATCAGAAACTTTTTCTTCAAAGTGATTTATAAGATCCAAGGCTTTCTTTTCTATTACATCTTCAGCTTCAGCCAAGTCTTGTTCTCTTACATAACGCTTTCTTATCTCTTCTTTTTCTTCTTCTGTCCTATCTTTCATTAATCTATCTGTAATTTGATCTAGATCATCTCCCACTAAAGAAACTTCTGATTTTCTATTCTGATAAAAGATAGGTAAAGTTGTTCCATCTTCTATTGACTGATCAATTGTATATTTATCTATGTACTGACCAAAAGTTCTACTAGTACTTTTTTTCTCTTTTTCAATTGGAGTTCCGGAAAAGCCAATATAAAAAGCATTAGGTAAGGCTTTACGCATATTACCAGCTAAGAATCCGTATTGAGTTCTATGAGCTTCATCGGTCATTACATAAATATCTCGATCTTTAGAAAGTAATGGGAACTCTTTTTCTTCATCTTTTTCTTGAAATTTGTGAACTAAGGTGGTTATTGTCTGCCCGGCAGCCTCTTTTAGTTTTGTTTTTAAATCATCTATACTTTGAGCTTGTTTTGGATTAGGAAATCCAGACTGTTCAAAGGTTGATTTTATTTGATCGTCCAGAGCAGTTCTATCGGTTACTATAAGTAAAGTTGGATTATCTTTAATTTGCTTTAGTTTTAGTCCTAAAAAGAGCATAGTAAAAGACTTACCCGATCCTTGGGTGTGCCAAATTACTCCTCCTTGTTTTTTAGCTCCTCCTCTATTTTTAATTCTTTTTATTGCTTTTTTTACTGCTCTATACTGCTGATAACGAGCTATTATTTTAGCCATTCCTTGTCCACTATCCTCAAAAATAGTAAAGAATCTAATCATCTCTAAAAATCTATCTTTTTTAAATAAAGAGTAAATTAGTTTGTCTTGATTAGATATCTTTTCTTTACCAAACTTTTCTTTTACTTGAGATTTATCAGCTGGATATGGATCTTTCCAAGCTTTAAAAACCTCCTCCGGAGCTTTATAACCAGCACTTACCGCCCCTTCCTTCCAGGCTCCAACTATAAATTGATTGTAATAAAAGAGTTCTTCTGCCCCTTCAGCTCTTTCTACTTTTCTTACATTTTGATATCTCCTTAATTGATTTACCGCTTCGTGTTTGGGGTTAGCTATAGTTGGACTTTTGCATTCTATAACTCCCATTGGTAAACCATTTACAAAAACAACAATATCGGGAATTATATTTTCTTTTCCCGCCACTTTAAATTGTCTAACCGCCAAAAAGTCATTGTTTTCCGGATTTTTGTAATCAATAAACTTAACCGTCTGCTTTTTTCTACCCTCACCTAAGTCTTGAGTTACCGTTGTATGTTGAACCAGCTTTTTATGAACCGCCTTATTAATCTGCATCGGGTCGGTCAACTTTATCTTCTTAAGATCGTTAACCGCTTTACCTATATTTCTATTACTAATCCAAGGATTAATTCTTTTTATTGCTTGCTTTAGCCTATCTTGCAAGACGACCTCTTTTAGATTTTCTCTCTCATCAGCCAAGTCGTCATCGGTAGCGTCCCGCACCTCATAACCCATCTTTTGAAGGTCTTTTAGAATTTCTTTCTCAACCATATTTAATTCTCGTGAATTAGGCATAAATTTTTAATTATTAATTAAATTATTTACTCTTACTTTTCCGGTAAGTAAATCTTGCATTAATCCTTTTTTAATCTCTTGTAATTTTTCTTTATATTCTTTTTCTTTTTCAATCTTTTTATCTAC
Organism: uncultured Candidatus Saccharibacteria bacterium; assembly: GCA_964555095.1. Taxonomy (GTDB): domain Bacteria; phylum Patescibacteriota; class Minisyncoccia; order Minisyncoccales; family CAYPLZ01; genus CAYPLZ01. The sequence continues at coordinate 8,391 of CAZKRA010000005.1, forward strand.
AGTAGACAAAACCTCCGCAATCTTTTCTTGTTCTGAGAGAGGTGGTAATGGAATTTCAATTTTTTTAATTCTAAATAGTGCTAATTTTGGTTGTGTTGTTGAGATAACAAATCTACTTATCTCATTTTGTCCCAATGATGAATTAAGATAATAAGATAAAAACAGGCCATTAACCTCTTTCAAATTAAATATTTTAGCAGCATTTTCAGTTAAAATTGCTCCATCAAGATCATCCGGTATTATTCCAGCTAACCCAATTGTACCTACAATTGATATAAAAACATCATTCGAAGTAATAGAATATCGGTTAATCTTTTTATAAGTTTTTTCTTTTAAATATTTTAACTTCTCTTTTTGAATTGTCCCATCTTTAAAATCTACTATCCTTAAATAGGGAAATGGAGTTCTTTTCTTAGAGTAATTATGACCTTTTGGTAATCTTTTACCCCCTTTCACTTCTCCTAAACTTCCAATTTTTTCTATTTTCCAATCTTCTGGAACCTCAACCTCTTTTGGACCTAATTGGACTTTTTTAAGTTCATCATGTCCAATTCCTTTCGTTAAAAGATCTTGTATTAATCCTTTCTTTAATTTTTTGCTCTTTTCTATAATTTGATTAGTCTTTTCTATCACCTCGTCTACAGTAGACAAAACCTCCGCAATCTTTTCTTGTTCTGAGAGGGACGGCAAAAAAACATTAGTATTTTTTATAGTTTTAGTAGATGTATTATATTGAGCAGTTCCTGTTGCAGTTGCTTTCATGTAATCTAAATATACTTTTAGATTAGTATAATAATGTAAATACCTTTTTCTGATTAAGTCCTTTTCTTTTATTCTAATTCTTCCAACTCTTTGATTTAATATATATCTATTATTCTTATTAATAATAGTAGTCCTTCCCAAAATAGCCATTTCAGGAGACATGTCTGTCATACATATTACAAGATCTCCTTTTTCTAAATGGTAATTAGGTAATTTATTATATTCTTCTTCACTGCAATGTTTAATATTATCATTATTTACATTTAAATTACCTTGTCTATCAATATTACTCATTCTAAAAACTATTTTTCCTTTATCAGTATAATTCCTTGAACTAAATGCATATCCATTTTTAAAATTTATCAATTCTTTCATTTTTTTTACTTCCCAGCTTGCTGGAACTTCAACCTCTTTTGGACCTAATTGGACTTTTTTATATTCTTTAGTTTTCATTGTTTTTGTTGCTCTTTAATTCTCATAGATCCTTTTTTAATTTTAAATTCCTTAGTATCAATAATTATTTCCCCGCCAGAAATATTTATCCATTTATTAATTTCTGATACAACATCAAATACTTTTTCAGCATATACCTCTACATAAGATTCTTTTACAGTAAAATAATTTAATAATTTACTTTTATTGCCTTCTTTAAAATCACCAAAATCCTGAACAAAATGCTTATCATTTTCTATATGTTTTAATAAGAGTAATCGATTTGGATATTTTGTATTGTCTGGATTAATTTCTTTTCCGGAAACTATTTTATAACTATCACTTTCTTTTTTATTATTTTTTTTATGAATATTTTTATCTCTCAAACTTTCTATTCTTCTTAATTTTTTTATTATTAATATTATAGATTGAATTTGTTGATCTGCCAGCCTATCTAATAAAAAGGGGTTTTCCAAAATTTCCTGAAATCTATTTTGAGTAAAATCTAATCTTTTAAAAATCTGGAATCCTAAATATTTATTATTCCTAAAATTTTCCTTCAAATCATCTAAGTTGAAGGATAAAAATTTATCTATTGCATCAAGATTAAATCTTTGCTTATCATAAGGATACATAATTTTGAACAAAACTTCGGTGATAGATAGAATTTCTTTATCAATCTTCATTTTTGAATAATCAAATATTTCTTTATTTAACTTCCTCTGAGAGATATTTTTAGTTAGCTTATAAAATAAATATATCAAAGGAATCGATATGAATGATGCTGATAAGCTTAAAAATAAATTTTCGAAGTTTTCATTGAATTTATTACTAAAAACAAAGAAAAATACTCCAACTCCAAATGAAACAAAGTAAGGAGTTGTTTTTAAGAGAAATCTTTTAATTTGACAAATTTTTAACATCTACAACCAATAAAAATAACTTAATCTTTTGTTTATTTTAACTTTCATTTTTATTAACTTAAAAAGGTATATCTTCAGGATCTATTTCTAAATCACCCTCATTATTGCTATCATATTTGTCTTCAATATCTTCAGGCTGGTAATTTAATGAAACGATCTTTTCTTTTAATTGTTCAATTTTCTTCCACCCTTTTTCATTACTTTTGTCTATATTAGAGGCAGCATATTTAGCAATGAATTTTTTTCCTCTAATCCCTTTTTCAATCGCCTCCTTTTCTTTTTCTCTATATTTAGGAAATAAAGACCTAAAAGTCTTTTCAAAATCTAAACCAAAGACAGCATACTTATCTTTAATGACAAAACTATCTTCTTCAAAAACATCTTCTGAAAAATTAGCTAGATTGAGTGAGTTGAGAATGTTTTTTCTTTTTTCGCACTTTTTATCATCCTCATTATCGTTGTCAAAAATCACATAAACTGAAATATTATAAGCGCTGAATATTCTAACCCATTTCGCTATATTATCCTTTCCTTCTGCTGATATAACATCAATACTCTTCTTGTAAATATCTAAACCAATTTTCTTAAGATAAATTGGTAGCGAAAAGCTCTCAGAAGGTCCCTCCACTAAAATAATTTTCGAAGCAAAAAATCCTTCTTTTATCCGTTTAGTCGAATGGTTTGCATAAAATTCTGCAATATTATCAGCTGTGGCTTTTTTGGCTCCTCTATCTTTACAATAATCTACTAGATTATCCCTATCCAATTGCTTTATTTCAGTTTCCTCCTCGTCGTTTTTAAAAACCGAAGACAACCCCTCCACATTAAGTAAATTAATAAAACTTGCATTATGAGTTGAAAATATAACTTGAACCTTATCTTTTTTTGCTATGTTCTTTAATTTTTCTGATAAAAAATGTTGAGCAAGGGGGTGTAAATTTGACTCTGGTTCTTCAATTAACAATAATACATCTTCATGAAATGATTTTGCATATGCATAAATAAAAGATAAAGATAAAACTTGCTTTTCTCCAGAGCCAATCTCCCCAAAAGCTCTAACTTCCTCATTCTCTACAGGCTGCAACTGGAGAGCATGAAAAAAATTAGTAGGATCAAAAGCTTCAAAATCAACCTCTAAGCTATGAGGCATCGAGGCAGTAAAATCATCAAAGTCACCCCTTAACTGCTCTCTAAAATCTGCAAACCTCTCAACTTTCCTAAATAATTCTTTTGTTTTTGCAAAATTATCTTTTAATTCAGAATATAATTCTTCATCTTGCTTTATTTCACCATGAAATTTGCGCATCAATTTACTAAGAAATGTATACTTTGACTTATAGCTTAATTGATAGGTTAGGTTTTTTTCAGCGTCAATATAAACACTGTTTAATTTATTTCTATCACTGTTGTTTATATATTTTGTTTCTTCTCCTGTGGATCCAATAGTAGCAATTAATTCAGTTTTAGAATTATCAACATCATGTTTTAAAACTAATTTATTAAAATTACTTGCTCCTAAGTTTTCAGAAAAATTAACACTAATTTTAATATCTTTTTCCTGTCTTTTAAAAAAATCATTAACTTGTGGAGAGAAATTACCAGGATACCTTTCTCCTAAAATTAAATGAATTGCCTTTAAAATATTAGTTTTTCCTGCATTATTTTCTCCAATTAAAGCAACTGGCTTATTTTTAGGCAAAATTAATTCTAAATTTTTTATTGATTTATAGTTTTGTATTTTTATACTTTCAATTTCTGCCATTTTGTATGAAAATTAAATCTCTAATAATCCAGCTCATCCAAAAACCCTTCCAACTTCTCTTCGACCTTTTCTCTTTCTTTTTCTAATTTTTTAAGTTCCTGTCTTTTTTCTTTTACATCTACCGGTTCTTCCGGTTCTGTTGTGTCTACATATCTGGGGACGTTCAGATTGTAATCATTTTCTTTTATTTCTTCTAAATTCACTACTCTGGAGTGGTGTTTTTCTTCTTCAAAGTTTTTGTAGGTCTTTACTATTTTTTCTACTCCTTTTTGGGTTAGCTGGTTTTGGTTGGATAATTCTTTATACACTTCTACACCCGACTCTCTAAGTTTTTGATCTTCTGCGTAGATAAATAAGGCTTTATCTTTTCTTTCTTGTGGCTTGTCTTTGTTTAATACTAATATGCAGCCCGGTGAAGAGGTGTTGTAGAAAAGATTTTTAGGCAAAGCTATTACCGCTTCTATCAAGTCTTCTTTTAATACTTTTTTTCTAATCTTTCCTTCTGATCTGCTTCTAAATAAAACTCCATTATCTAAAACAACTCCCACTTTTCCTTTTTGATTGGCGCTGGCTAACATGTGCTGAACCCAAGCCCAATCAGCAGAATTTTTAGGTGGTAGTCCGTACGGAAAGCGGTTATAGGGCTGCTCTTCTTTTAGATCGTCTTTGTGCCACTTACTTTGATTCCACATCGGATTAGCAATTACCCTATCAAAGACCATTAAATCTCCATCTTCTAAAAACATAGGGTTTTTCATAGTATCACCATGCATAAGTTTAGCATGAGAAAGAGTATGTAAAAGCAGATTCATGTGCCCTATCGCCCAAGTATTTATATTTTTCTCTTGACCAAAAAGGCTAATGTTTTGCATTGATCCACCATTTTTATCTCTAATATGCAAAGCAGAATAAATAAGCATCCCTGCCGATCCGGCACAAGGATCATAGACTCTCATTCCTGGTTTTGGATCTAAAACTTCTACCAATAACTTTACTACCTCTCTTGGAGTATAAAACTCTCCTCCTTTTTTACCGGCATCATCAGCAAATTGTCTTATAAGATACTCGTAAGCCCTACCAAATATATCAGGATCAGCTAAATCTTCATTTCTAAATCTTTTTTTAGAAAAATGAACAATAAGCTCTTCTAATACATCATCAGGAAGTCTATCTTTATCATTAAAATCAGTACTAGTTAATACTTTATTTTCTATATTGTCATTTTCGTCTTCTAAAAGTTCAAAGGCCTTATTTAAAAAGGCTCCAATATCTCTTTTTTGTTTTTGAATGTAGGACCACCTAGCTTTTTTGGGTACAAAATAATTATGAAAGTCTTTGTCTTTATAAGCTGCGTCTTTAGGGATTGACTCTTTTTCCATCAATTCTTCAGCTCTTTCTTCAAATCTATCGTTGAGTCTTTTTAAGAAAAGTAACCCAAAAATATAATTTTTATAGTCCGCAGAATCAATATTTCCCCTTAAAATATTAGCTGCTTCCCATAAATAGCTTTCTAATGTATCTAAAACTATTTTTTCTTGTTTTTTAGCCATAATCTTTAAATATAATTTTTATCTCTAAATGAAAAAGTTTGATTATTAGTAATAATTATATGATCTAAAACCCTAATCCCAATTAATTTACCAACTTCTTTCATATCTTTAGTTATTTTAATATCAGATTGAGAAGGTTTTGGGTCACCAGAAGGATGATTATGAGAAAGAATAATATTTACAGCAGAATTTTTAATAGCTGGTCTAAATATCTCTCTAGGATGAGCTAAACTTGCATCTACCGTTCCTACTGAAACATTATCAACATCAATTAATTTATTTCTAGAATCCAAAGAAATAATTTTAAAATGTTCTCTCTTTCTATCTCTAAAATCATTTTTTAGTAAATTATAGACATCTTCAGTAGTTTTAATCTTTTCTCCTGGTTCTCTATATTCTCCTATTTCTTTTTCGCCAAGTTTTAAAGCAGCTTTAATTTTACTTGCAGTAGCAAAGCCAATTCCATCCACTTCTTTTAATTCGTTTAAAGAAGCCTCTTTGATATTCTTTAAATTGCCAAAATGGCTCAATAAATTTTGAGCCACAGACATTACATTTAAATCCTTTGTTCCTTTTTCAATTACCAAAGCTAATAGTTCTTGAAGAGAAAGATTATCAACTCCTACTTTTTGTAATCTCTCCCTTGGTCTCTCTGACTTTGGCAAATCATGCATCGTATAGGATTTAGCCATAATCTTTCTTTATTTTGCCACAAATTAGTACTTTTTTCAAAAAAAGAACTCCCGAAACCTGGGAGTTCTTTTTAAAAGCTTCTTCCGTAGTTATTTTATTTTAATAACCTTTTAACAATTACCAACCTGAGTCGTAATTATTATAGCCACCATAATTAGTTTCATAAGAATCATAGCCAGTGTCGTAATCATAGGTGTCATAACTACCATAATTAGTTTCATAAGAATCATAGGTATCATAATCATATGAATCATAGCCACCATAATTAGTTTCATAAGAATCATAGCCAGTATCGTAATTATAGGTATCATAACTGTCTAAGCCAGAATCATAGTTATAACTATCATAATTATAAGAATCATATTCATGCCCATCATATACATTGTTATGGTTATGATCATATAAATCATTTACTTCTCCAGCACCATACCCATCATTGTCCATATCAATACCATCGGAACCAAGATTATTCCCTTCATACCCATCAGGATTAGTTCTATAGTGACTTTCTACCCAAGTACCATCTCTCCAATGACCATCTACCCGATGAACTCCTACAGCATGAACTGTAAAAGGAATTAAAATAATAGAAAAAATTAAAGTTAAAGCTAAGTTTGCTTTCCTCATAATGTAGCTTATAGTTTATTTTTTTTCTAGTTAAAACCTTTTCTTTTTCATTATTTTGCCATTTTCTATTATTTTTGTCAAACAAAACTCGTCCAGATTCATTTTAACTTCCCTATTATATACCTTACCTCTTTTTCAGCTTCTTCTTCTTTATCAAAAGTACTTTCAATAATTATTGGAACATCTTTCTTTATGCCATTAATTATTTCATCTTGTTTAGTTTTAAATAAAGGGTAATGAAGAAACTCGGAATCAAAACCACTTAAATGATATTCAATAATTTTATCTCCAAGTTTTCTATTAAATTTATCAACTAATTTCATAGATTTATCATTTGTATAAGCATGCTGCAAATCTAATGTAAACTTAAAATCATACTTATCTATAATTTCTTTAATTGATTCTACAGTTCTCCCAATCTTTTTCCTATTATCCATATTCTCTATAGATATAGGGGAAGTAATAATATCTTTAACTAAATCCCAATTAACCCCCTTTTCAGCATGAAAAACAAAATTATCTATTCCATACTTTTTATTTATCTTTTCTAACTTTAAAAGAACTTCTTTTAAATTCTTATCAGATAAACTTGGCCCATGAACAGAAACATAATCCAAAAAAGATAAATCAATGTCCTTCTTTAAAAAATATTTAATTAATTTTTTAGAAGTACAATTAAGCTCTATTGCATTAATTAAATCATTATCCCAAGAATTAATCTTTTTAACTAGGGCAACAGATTCGTCTTTAGGAAACATTCTATAAAAATCCCCTCTACTAAAACCAATAATCATAATATTTATTCAATTTAATTTGAACTAACAACCTCAGAAACCACTTGATCAAGATTAAAAATTTCTCTTTCCTCTTCACATTCAACTCTTTTAGGTTCTGGGTAATTACCACAACTAGTATATTTAGCTAAAAAACTAATAGTAATTAAATTGTTTTCTTTTAAAGTTGAATAGGCATATTCTGTATAAGTAGTACCAGCTGCACCTTCACTTTTAGCTTCAATACAATAACTTTTATTATCAATTACTTTAGAATAAGTTCTATTTGGTAAACTACTCTCAGCTGGAGTTTCTTCGCAAGTTATTCCATTTTCAATTACTTTAAACTTTCCAGGATAATTGGATTCATTTTCTACTATTTTTACCTTCCAATCCTCTACTGAAATATAATTAGCATCTATTTCTTTTGGAAATTGATAGTTAGGTTGTTTCTTTACCTTTATCTTAATTTCTTTACTCTCTTCTACTTTCTCTTTTTCCCATGGCCTATAATATTCAAATTTAATTGTAGCTATACCTTCTTTTAATCCTTCAATAGTAATTACTCTAGTTCCTCCTACTCCAGCCATACCTTCTTTATGCTCATCTTCAATATAATTATCTTCTTTTACTTTAATAATATTTTCATTATCAATACTATAATGCCACTTATAACCTGTAGTTCTATTAGCTTCTAATTCAATAACACTAGTTTCTCCTACTGTTATTTCTTTATTAAATTCTTGAGCTAACTCTTCTCTTGCTTTTTCTTCTACCAAGGTAATAAGGTTCTCTAAGTCTTGCTTGTGTTTAGTATGAAATCCTAAAACTTCATCATGTAATCCTTTTGGAAATATTTCTTTAATACTTTCTCCATAATGAGCTCCATCTCTTGGCTGATCATAACTTACAATCTCACCTTTTGAAATATTTAAAACCAAAGGAAGTGAAGCTCCACTCCCTTCTTTTAATTCATTGTTAAAATAATACTCCATGATATAGGCCCAAATAAAGATCTTATTCTCTTTTCTTTCAAATTCATAATAATCAGCAAATATCTCTCCATCATGATTAGTCTTAACAATTCCAGAATTTTTAAGATAATTTACAACTTCTTCTTTTTTTATATCTTCTATTTTTGAATCTATTTCATTCTCTTTTTGTTTGTCGCTAAAGATAAAGAAAGAAGCTAAACCAATTATTAAAATTAAAGAGATTATAATTATAATTTTATTTTTCATAATTTCTTAATA
>CAZKRA010000005.1:17265-36542 GCA_964555095.1 uncultured Candidatus Saccharibacteria bacterium
TTATTAAAATTAAAGAGATTATAATTATAATTTTATTTTTCATAATTTCTTAATAGTTTTAAATTTTCTTTGGCCTTTTTTTCTAAGTTTGGAATTTCTAAAACCTTAGGAACTTTTTTAAATCTTTTATCTCGCATAAGAGCTCGAAAAGCCTCAATTCCTATTTCACCCTCTCCGATACCTGCATGCCGATCCTTTTTAGATCCTTTCTTTCTTTTTGATCCATTAAGATGAAAGGCAAGAATTTTACTAAGAGGAATATTTTTCTCAAATTCATCCATCACCTTATTATAACCATCATATCCTTTAAAATTATAGCCTGCAGCAAAAACATGAGCAGTATCAAAACATACTCCTACTGCTTCTTTTTTATCTACTCCATCTAATATAGCTGCTATTTCTTCAAAGCTAGAACCTAAAGAATTCCCCTGTCCTGCCATCGTTTCAATTAAAACTTTAACAGAAGAAGTATCAACTTTTTCAAAAATATCATTTAAAGTTTGAGTAACTTTTTTTATCCCTTTCTCTTTTACATCTCCACTATAACTTCCAGGATGAAGAACAAGTAAACGAACACCTAACTTATTTGCTCTCTTAATTTCTGTAATTAATCTATCTTTAGATTTTCTAAAAACTTCTTCATTAGAAGAAGCTAAATTAACAAGATACGGAATATGAGCAACTACTTCTTTAACAGAACTCTTTTCCCATTCCTCTTTAAATTTTTTAATTTCTTCTTCTTTTAATTTTAAAACCTTCCACTGCCTAGAAAGAGTGATATAAATTTGAATTGCTTTACAACCCCATTTATCACCTCTTTTAAATCCAGTGTGATAACCTCCTCTTGTTGAAACAGTAGATCCTAACATTAATTTTTTATTATCTTATATTTATAATACATAGCGCCACAAAAACATTAATAAAAATAGAATTAAAAGAATAATTATAATTTTAGGAGAGCTCAGCCAATTTATAAACTTACCTTCCCAACCAAATATAAAATCAATCTTCTCTGCTAAAACAAAATCTTTTTTAGATAAACCCCCTATCTTCTTAGTGGTAAGTTCAATTTTTACTTTATTTGAAGATACAACTATAGTAGCAGGATGATGTTCTATCCTTTTACAAAAATCAGCTACCTGATTAATAAAATAGATAGACTTATCAAAATTTTCAAATTTAAAATTTCTAAAGATTTTATCCCTATCTTTAGAGACCTTCCACTCTTCTAATCCTTTTAAACGTTTTTCTATCTCCTCTTTTTTTAAAAGAGGTGTTTTAGACTTATTTACTTTCTCCTTCATGATTATTTTCTCTTCTCCAATTATAACCAGGTTCTTCCTCTGGTATTTCAAGTTTCTTCTTCTTTTTCTTTGTTCTTCTTTTTTTATTCTCTAATAACATTAAACTCATTAAAATTAATATAAAGATTAATATAAAGATTAAAATAATTTCTCCTGAAAAAATTCCTATTTGAGCTCTTTCTAATAAAACATCTACTTGGTCTGTATTATAAGGATGAATACTTAATTTAAAAATCCAAGAGAGGAATATAGCTAAAAATACCCAAATATATATTTTTCTTAATCGAATTCCAACTGCTTGAAAAAAGGAAATTTTATGTTTTGGGACTTTTAAATCTTGGGCTAAAATTTTAGTCCATTCTTTTTGAGGAAGAGAGCATTTTTGATCTAGTGCTCGAGCAAAAAAGTTTTCTTCTATAAGGCGTAAACGAGAGCGCCAAATTTCATGCATTTGATATCTATCTGCTTCAAGTATTAAAAAAGCAATTACAAAAGGAATTGAAATTAAAATTAAAGATGAAGACCTTTCTGGTGAAGAAAAAGTCCAACTTATAACACCAGTAGCAAGCAATATAGCCCAATGAGGAGTTGCATCTAACCTATTACGCCAAGTATTTACTCTTTGCATCTCTCCCCTATAAAGATGAATTAAAGTATCAGCAACTTTTTGAGTGGGTAAATGATTAACCTTATTTTTGTCTTTCATTTTTTTTATATCTTATAATTTTTTTACTTAAAAATTCAACAATATGGAAAAACTACTTATTAAATTCTACCACTTTCCCTACATTTCTAAAAATTACAAAAAAAGAGCGAGAGATTTACTCTCTCACTTTGATTATAGAACTTTTTTATACTAAATTAAAACCTCTTTGAAAGACTTCTTTTGTGCCATTTAATTGCTATAAACATTAAAGCGATGGTGAAAAGTAAAAGGATAACTAAATTAAATCCAGGGGCAAATTCACTAGTGCCCTGAACCGCTCCCCTGGCTAAGTCAATATAATAAGTCAAAGGGGATAAAAAACTTAAAAACTTAAAGGATCCCATTTGAGAGATGGGTACAAAAACTCCACTTATAAAAATCAAAGGGAATTTAATTAAAGTAGAAAATAGCATTATATCCGAAGGTTGATTAGCTGGATGAGCTGACATTAAAATTCCCAGAGAAGAAAAACAAAAAGCCCCTATCAAAGTACCAATTATTAAAGGAAGAGTAATTACTTGAAAGCCAAATAAGAAAATACCACTAATTAGAATAAAAGAAGTGATAAAAAGTCCAAATAAGACAGAAGCTAAAATATCACCAAAAAGAATAGCCCAAAGAGCAATGGGAGAAGAAACCAATCTTTCTAAAGTATTCATTTTTGTTTCCCAGGGAGCTATTACGGGAGTTACAGCAGAAACAGCAAAGAAAAGAGCCATTCCAAGCAATCCAGGGAATAAAAATTCAATTGATGCATCTCTTTTAAAAGAAAAGGAAATAAAAAGAAAAGCCGGAATTAATAATCCTTGGATAATTACCGGACCTCGCAAATAATAAATGGATAAATCTTTTTTGGTAATAGCTAAAGATTTTTTAAGTTGTTGAAGCATTTTTGTCTTTTTGAGTTAATTTTACAAATACATCTTCTAAACTAGGTTCTAATGTTTTAAGGGTAATTATTTCATTATTATGCTTATTACTATACTCAACTAATAAGGAAATAACTTTATCGATGTTTTTAGTATACAAACGATGTTTATCGCCAGTTTCTTCTATTCTATCTACTTCATTAAAAAAAATATCTTTTTGAGAAACTTTTTCTTTAAAGGCAACTATAATTGAATTAGTACTTTTAATTACTTTTTTTAACTCTTCCGGTCGATCTATTGCTACAATTTTGCCATGATTCATAATAGCTACTCTATCACAAAGTAAATTAGCCTCTTCTATATCATGAGTAGTTAAAATAATAGTAGTTTCCTCATTATTAAATTTTTTAATAAGCCTCCTAATTAATCTTACACTCTCTACATCAAGCCCGGTAGTAGGTTCATCTAAAAATAAAACTTCGGAATTACTCATTAAAGCCATAGCTAAAATAATCCTCTGATGCATTCCTTTGGAAAAACTTTTTACTTTTTTCTCTTTATGTTTATATAATTTGAAAAGCTTTAATAATTCTTCTGCTCTTTTTATCCTTTTCCTTTTATCTAATCCGTAAAGCTCTCCCATTAACAAAAGATTTCTTATGGCCGAAAGATCGACATAAGCATTAGCCATTTCCGGAACAATTCCCATATTCTGCCGAGCTTGTAAAGGCTCTTTTTGTATGTTGTGTTTTCCAACAAAAGCCTGCCCACTGGTTGGTTTTAAAATACCTGTTAGCATTCTAATAGTTGTAGTTTTACCAGCTCCGTTGGGGCCGAGCAATCCAAAAATCTCTCCTTTTTTAATTTCGAAGGAAATATTATCAACCGCTTTAAAGTCACCAAATTTCTTTTTTAATTTTTTAACTTTTATAACAGACATAAGTTATTTAATAATAGCTCAAATTTATCTTGCTTTCAATAAGAAAATCCTTTACTAAAAGTTATATGCTAAACTTTTTAGTACATTCTATATTATAATCTAAAAAAAAGTGAGAGATTTGCTCTCTCACTTTGATTATAGGTCTAGTATATTGTAGATTCCTTTAATTAACATTATCCCTCCTATTATAAGGATAATTTGGAAAGCTGTTGTAAGTTCATTACAGAATGAATTAGAAAACTCAAAGGTACAAGTTTTAAGAAAAACGAATAGACCATCATTAAAACGGAAAAATAGATAAGATAGGACCATGATCAAAGTTCCATACAAAGGTAGACGAATATAAGATTTCCAAAGAGATTTAAAACTTTCTAAAATCAAGTCATCTTTCTCTTTTGCTCTTTTCTTTCTAAAATTTAAATGTTCATCTGATCCTTTATCAGTCATTTTCCCACCTCCTTGTAAAGAACAACTTATTTCACAATACGACAGCCTTAAAAGTTTGTCAATAACAAAAAGAGCCGGAAAGAGGATTCGAACCTCCGGCCTACGCTTTACGAGAGCGTCGCTCTGCCCCTGAGCTATTCCGGCTATTTTATCTTCTTTAAAAAATTCCTTGCAAGTTCACTTGTTTTTGCACTTTTTTCATAAAATTCCTTCCATACTACAACAATGTCTGCATCATTAAATACTGCTCTTTGTACTTCTCTTATAGTATCCCCTCCTGCTACTGAAATTAAGATATTATTATAGGTTCCTTTGATTTTACGTATATGCTCTAAAGGAATTCTTTTCTCTGGATTAAATCTTTCCTCGTCTACTCCTCGATGTAAAATAATTACATTAGGTTTTTCTTTTAAATTTTGTAGAACTTGAAAAGGAAATTCAATATTCATCATATCAACCATAGAATCTATCCCTCTTTTATTACATTCTTCAATAAAAGAATTAATAGTTTCAGGTGGTGCTGCTCCTAAAACAGTAGCAGCACTTGCTCCATGTCTTGCTGCAATCTCTACTTCTCTATCTCCTCTATCCATACATTTTAAGTCTGCTATGATATAGGGTTCTACTCCTTCTTTATCTTTTACTTTTTCTTTTTTATTTCTATTTTTATAAGCTTTAGCCCCTAATTGGATTAAAGCAAAAAGATCTAATCTTCCTTTTTCATTAACTACTTGTTGAGTTTTTTCTTTTTCTGGTTTTGTCTTTAGATACCAATAACTTCTTAAGTTAGAAATAGCAGAATAACCATACTCTTTAATTAAGGGAGTTCCTGCTTCTATAATAATCCTATCTGAAACCGGAAGCTCTCTTATAACTTGGGAGGCTTCCTTTAAATTGCTATTTAAAGCAATTTGGAGGTATCTTTTTTTAGGATTGAGTATCATTATCTTTTGTTATCTTTTTTGAAATATCTCTAACTCCTTCCATTATTTCTACTGGTAGTGCAAAAATAATATTCTTTGAAGGATCAGGTTGTACATTTTCAATTGTTTCTAAAGTTCTAAGAGACATTCCACCGGGAACTGATTTTAATTTAGAAGCAGCTTGAGCTAACTTTTCAGAAGCTCTAAGTTCACCTTCTGCTTTAATAATAACTGCTCTCTTTTCTCTTTCAGATTCAGCCTGTTTTGCCATTACTCTTTTCATATCTGCTGGAAGTTCAATATCCTGCATCTTTACTGCAGTAACATCAATCCCCCACCCATCTGTAGCTTCATCTACTACTTTTTTAATTTCTTCAGCTAAACTTTTCCTTTCACTTAGAACTTGATCTAGTTCTACTCCACCTATTACATCTCTTAAAGCTGCCATAGCATATTGAGAAACAGCATAAGAATAATCTTCAACTTTTAAAAGAGCTCTCTCTGCTTTCTCAACTTTAAAATAAACTACAGCATTTATTCCTACAGGCACGTTATCTTTTGTAATAGCTTCTTGTTGAGGAATATCTGAAGTAGTTATCCTAAGATCTGCTACTAATGCTTTTTGGAATATAGGGACAACAAAATGAAGACCTGGCTTTATAGTTTTAGAATACTTACCTAAAGTAAGTATTACTCCTCTTTGGTATTCATTTATAACTGTTATTCCTTTTCCTATAAAAACTAATGCTAATATAGTTATTAATGGTAAAAAAGAATTTAGCATAATATTTAAATTATTTAATTGTTTTTTAGACTTTTATTTATTATAGCTTAAATTTCTTCTATTTCATACTTTTTACTCCCTAATCCAATTTCCTCTCCCATATTTAAAATAGGATCATAATTAACTCCATTTACATCTCTAAATAAGTCTTTACCTGCTTCTTCATTTACCCAATCCAAACTTGCCTTATCAATAGCAACTGGATCATCTGAAATTAAAATTCCTAAATCATCAATTAATTTAGGCTTTGTATCATCAAAGCAATCGCATAATTCATTAACATTAAAGATAAAATTAATATATAAATCTGTTCTATCTTTAACTGCGCCGAAAGTATAAACTGCAGTTTTTTCTTGGCAAACTTTTTTCTCCTCTTCATTTACTTTTACAGCATCATTGGGACAAACAGAAACACATTCTCCACAGCCTATACATTTTTCATAATCAACTTCTATTTTATTATTTTCAATTGAAATGGCACTTACTGGACAATAATCAATACACTTGCCACAAACTACACACTTATCTTCATCTACCTCTCCTATAGTTGTAGTATGTAATATCTTTTTACCTTCTTTGCTCGCTACACCCATTCCTACATTTTTAATAGCACCTCCAAATCCAAACAATGGATGTCCTTTTACATGACTAATACAAATTAAACTATCACTATTCATTACAGCTTCTCCCATCCTTATCTCAAGTTCTTTGTATTTATTCTCTAAATCTTCTAATTTAAATACTTCTTCTGCTTTCCCATTTAAGCCATCTCCAATTATTACAGGACAAGAAAGATTTGAAAAACCAAAACCATGATTTCTAGCAGTTTTTAAGTGGTCAATTGCATTATCTCTTTCTCCTACATACAAAGTATTACTATCTGTTAAAAAAGCTTCAATGTTATTATTATGAACCCAATCAGTAATAGATTCTAAATCTTTACCTCTGAAAGCATTTTCATTCCCTGGCTCCCCAAAATGAGTTTTAATAGCTGTTTTACCTTTAATCTTATCCTTAAACTTATCTAAAGCTAAGTTAATACTACTTGGATCATCTTTAAATTTTTCCCATTTAAGCCTGTAAACTACTGACATTTTAATTTTAAATTTAATTTATCTACTTTAATTTTAAAAGAATAGAAAAGGTAGTGCAAAGCACTACCTTTCAATCTATCTAATAAGTTTTAAAAATTACTTTAAAACTTTAAGAATCTGATCTACTTTATCTTTCTTTTTATGGTCTCCTAATTTATGTCCTCTATATAATTCTTTTTCAAAGACATCTCTATCTTCTTTGTAAAAGAGTCCAGTTGGAATCTTAGCATCATTTATGTAATCCCATTCTTTAATTTTCTTCTCTGCCGCTTCTTTATCTGTCACATCATGATCTTCTAGTTTATAGACTCTCTCTTTGTAATCTCCTGTAGTATCTAACCAGATAATACAAGGTTGTAGTACTTCAATATAGGAAAATCCTTCGTGTTCAATTCCTTGTACTAATAATTCTTTTAATTGACTAATATCGCCAGTATAACCTCTTGCAATAAAGGAAGCATTACTAGCCATCATTAGATTAAGTGGATTAAATGGTTCTTCTATACTTCCTTCTGGAGTAGAACCTCCTTCAAATCCTTCTGGACTAGTTCCAGTAAATTGTCCTGTAGTTAAGGCAAAGTTTCTATTCTCATGAATGACTACTGTAATATCAGTATTTCTTTTTGCTGCATGAATTAGATGAGAAATACCTTCATTATAAGTATCACCGTCTCCACTAAAAGCTACTACCTTAAGATCATCATTAGCTAATCTAATTCCAGAAGCTGGTGGGATTGGTCTTCCATGTAATGAATAAAAACTATTTACATTGAGATAATCAATAATTTTAGCATGGCAACCAATTCCTCCAGTTATTGCAATATTTTCTTTTTTAACTCCTTTTTCTTCTAATTCATTAAAAGCTTGTTTGGTAGCTGCTAAAATTCCAAAATTACCGCAACCCGGACACCATGTATTTTTTGTATTTGTTGATAAGTTTTCCATGGTAATTATTTAATTAATGATTTAAATTCTTTTTTAAGTTCGGACGGTAAAAATGGTCTTGCAGTGTATTTAAGAATCTTTTTATCTACTTTAATGTTATTAGCTTGTAAGAGCTTAGCAGTTTGACCAGTTGAATTACATTCAGCTGTAACTACTGTATCAACTCCCTCTAATGCTTTCTTTATCTGTTTTTCTGGTAAAGGTTGTAAAATCTTTAATTGGATTACTTTAATATCAAGTCCTTCTGCTGCTTCCTTAGCTGCTCCTTTTGTAATTCCCCAAACTATTACAGCAGTTTTAGCATCTTCTTTGCCATAAATTTCAATAGCTTGATCTAAGCTTTCAATTTCTTCTTTTAAGCTTTTTAACTTTTTCAATCTTTTATCTTGCATCTTTTTAATACTTTCTTCGTCTTCTACTGCAATTCCTTTTTCGTCATGTTCATAACTAGTAGCTTTAACTACTTTTCCTTCTTCCCCTGGATAAGAAAGAGGAGAAGTTCCATCTTCTTCTATTGTATATCTATTATAATCATCATTTCCTTCAAATAATTTTTCAGTCTCTGGTTTTACTTCTTTAACTTTACTTTTATCAAAACTAAATACTGTATCTGAAAAATCTTTCTCAGTTAATATTATTGCTGGAGTTTGATATTTCCAAGCTAAATTCATAGCTAAACCAGATAATTCAAATCCTTGTTCTGCATCTCCAGGAGAAACCATAATTCTAATAATATCTCCGTGTCCTCCATAAGCAGCAAATAGTAAATCTCCTTGAGCGTGATAAGTAGGAACTCCACTAGCTGGAGACATTCTTTGACTTTCTATTAATACAAGTGGAGTTTCACTTTGAGCTGCAAGCGAAAAAGCTTCACTCATCAAAGCAAAACCTCCTCCTGAAGTACCAATCATTGTTCTTGCTCCTGCATAAGCTGATCCAAGAGCTGTATTAATAACTGATAATTCATTTTCTGGTTGGCTAACTGTAATTCCTAATTCTTTTTTATGTTGGGCTAAATAATGTAAAACTCCTGTTGAAGGAGACATTGGATAAGCTAAGTATTCATCTAGTCCTGCAGCAACAGCACCTAATCCTAAAATAGAATTACCTGTTATTAAAGGTTTAGTTTCATTATCAATTTTTTCAATTTCAAACTTTTTCTCAACTTTTTCATAGCCTCTTTTTGCAATTTCAGCATTCTCTTTACTTTCTCCAAATTCTTCTTTTAAAAGATCTAATACCTTTTCTAATTCAATTCCTACTGCTTTTGCAAATCCTGCGATTATAGCACTATTTTTCATTATTTCCTTTCCTCCTACTTCTTTTCTAATTGTTTCAATAGAAAGAGAGATTCCTTCTTCATCTTCAACATCATCTCCATTGTAAATTAAGAGCCCTTCTTCATTTAGATCTTCTTTATGCTCTTCAACTGTTCTTTTATCTAAAGCTAAAAGAATATCAAGATCTTTTCTATGGGCTGATTTCTTTTCTTTTGTTGCTCTAATTGAAGCAAAATTATGACCGCCAGTAATTAAAGAAGGATATTCTTCATAGATATAGATTTCATAGCCTTGATCTTCTAATAACTTTCCAATAATCTCACCTGCTTTCCGAGAACCTTCTCCGGCAGCTCCTCCAATTAAAATTGAAAGGTCTGTTTTATTTTTCATAGTATTTATTATTTATTTAACTTTGTTTTAAAGTATTGTTATTATATACTAATCATAAATCTATAATCTATAGTAACAATAATGGACCAAGAAGTTAAGTTTCAAAAAGCAAAAAATATCTATTTCCATGATAAAATACTGGCTGCTACTATACTTAAATTGATTCCAAGATCAATAGAACCAAATCACGTAACAGCTTTACGCTTTATAGCAACTCCTTTTGTTGTTGGAATTTTATTGTCTGGTTATTACAAAATTGGAGCTATCCTTTTTATTATTACTGCCTTTACTGATGCTATAGATGGATCTTTAGCTAGAACAAGAGATCAAATAACAGTTTGGGGTAAATTATATGATCCTTTAGCTGATAAATTATTAGTTACTCTAGTTTTAATAATTTTAGGAGCTAAATATTTAAGCACTACCCTAATTGGTTCAATAATATTTATAGAAGTACTTTTAATTTTTGGAGCAGTTTTTGTCTTTCGGCATAAAGAAACTCAAGCTAATATCTGGGGGAAAATTAAAATGATTTGCCAGGTATTAGGAATAACTCTATTACTTCTTGGAATTATCTTTAATATTCCTTCTCTTTTTGATTTCAGTATGAATATCTTTATTATTGGTATTATATTTGGAATAATTAGTGTCTTTACTTATAGCGCTTAATAATTTTATTAAAAAAGAAAAGAGCAATCATTCTTGATTGCTCTTTATTAGTTTTAAAACCATTCCACTTAAAGGAGGGACTCTTACGTTATCTGCCTTAAACTCATTAAACATTTTCACTCCTGCTCTTTTTTTGTCTACTACTATTCCTAATCTTTTTTCTTCTTCTAAATCAAATTGAACCCAATCATTTTCAAAATTATAGAAAACATAAATTTCTTCCCATTTATCATTGTTTGCATGATTAATTAATTTAAACCCTAAAGCTTTCTTTGGAATATCAATAAATTGTAGAGACGTTCTAATTATTTCTGAGTCATAAATCTTAAAAGCAGAATGTTCTTTTCTTAACTGAATCAAGCCTTTACAATAATTAAAGGTTTCCTTAAATTTACTTTTTCTTGTCCATTTCAATTGATTACAATGATCTCCAGCATTATAACTATTATCGTTAAAATACTTAGTTCTTAGAAATTCTACTCCTCCTTGAACAAAAGGAATTCCTTGTGAAGTAAATACTATTAATTGAGCTAGTCTGTGTAATTTAATCTTTTCTGTCTCTGATAAATGAGGGCAATTAGAGTTAATATCGTCCCATAGAGTTAAATTATCATGACATCCAACGTAGTTAATGCATTCTTCTGATCTGTAAGCAAAATCGCAAATAACATTATTGTATTCGATTGCTCCTACTAGTCCTCTTTTAAGATCTTCAATGTTTGAATCAAAGCCTAATAAAAAATCTTTAATTGTATCTCTAAAATTATTATTGAAGACTGCTATCTTAGTTCCTTTCTGAGCTCCTTTTCTCATTTGTTTTTTCCAATCAAGTGGGGTTTCAAGTGCTGTCCACGGTTCTCCATAAATTAAAATTGAAGAACTAATTTCACTTAATCTTTCTCTTATTTTCTGCATAGTCTCTTTATCTATAAGTCCCATCAAATCAAACCTAAAACCATCAATATGATATTCCTCTGCCCAATAGCAAACAGAATCGATAATAAATTTACGAACCATTGGTCTTTCTGTTGCTATTTCATTTCCACATCCAGAGCCATTAGCAAAGTGATCATTTACAAATCTGTAAAAATAATTAGGAGCAATCTTTTGAAAAACTGAACCTTCACAAGAATAGGTATGGTTATAGACTACATCAATAATTACTCCTATTCCATTATTATGTAGAGCTTTAACCATTTTCTTAAATTCCACTATCCTGCTTCCATTTGATGGATTAGTAGAATAAGATCCTTCCGGAACATTATAAAGGTAAGGATCATATCCCCAATTGTATTCTCTAGTTTTATCACTTACACTTCCAAAATCATACACTGGTAAAAGATGAACATGGGTAATTCCTAATTCTTTAAGATGTTCAATCCCTGTTTTTTCTCCTTTGCTATTAACTACTCCTTCTTCAGTAAAGGCTAAATACATTCCTTTGTTATTTAGTCCTGAATTAGGAGAAGAAGAAAAGTCTCTTACGTGTAATTCGTAAATTATTACTTCCAGAGAATTTTCAATCTTTATTCTTTTATCTTTTTCCCATCCTGAAGGGTTAGTCTTTTTTAAATCAATGATTAATCCTTTTTTACTATTTGTACCAACTGCTCTGGCATAAGGTCCAATAGTCTTCTCTATTCTGCTTCCATAGTGTATTTGAAAGAGATAATAATAATCTGAATACTCTCCTTCAATTTGCTTTGTCCAAGTTCCTTTTACATCTCTTTCTAAGTCATATACTTTGATTGGAAAACTGTCTTCTTGATCTTTATACAAAGA
Organism: uncultured Candidatus Saccharibacteria bacterium; assembly: GCA_964555095.1. Classification (GTDB taxonomy): domain Bacteria; phylum Patescibacteriota; class Minisyncoccia; order Minisyncoccales; family CAYPLZ01; genus CAYPLZ01. The sequence goes on from CAZKRA010000005.1 coordinate 29,399, forward strand.
AAAACTAACTCCGTCTGCAACTGGTGCCCAAATCCTAATTAAGATAACTCCATTTGAATAATTAACTCCCAAGTCATTACCATTATAAAAATTCTCTTCAAAATCAATTCTCCGTGCATCAACTCTGTTTGCTCTCATCAGATCCACCTCCTTTTAATATTTAGTTTGAAAGAACAAACAAATAAAAAGTCTAGTTTTAAACCAGACTATTATTTTTTTAAACTTTTCATTAACTCAGTTATATAATTAAACTCTCCATCTTCTTTTAAAACTATATCAAAATTCTCTTTATACTCTTCTAGATTCTGATTATAATTAAGATTTAGAAAGCCAATTTTGATTACATTCTTACAATCAAATCCTTTAATCATTCCTAAATCTCCTAAACTATCTCCTAATAAAATAACGTTTCTTCTCTCTTTAATTTTTTTATAAATTTCACTAAACTGCTTTAATCCAGTTTCATCTTTATTCATTACATGAATAATAGGTTTTTTAACTGAAATAGCTCTACCTTCTTTATTCCAATTGAATTTATTAACTACATAATAAATATTAGAATAGTCCTTATTTATTTTTTTAAAAAACATTGGAATTGCATTACCAGCTCCGCTAGAGGAAAAAATTACAAGTGGAATATTCTTTTCATGTAGAAAATCTAAAAAATTAGAAACTCCTTCCCTTAATTTAGCTTTCCCATTTTCTATAATATCTTTAAAATCATCCTTAGATAATCCAGAGTCAACTAGTAATTTATCATGCTTCTCCCACCATTCTTGCATTTTTTCTTTTTTTTCTTTTAGAGGAATGCTAGGATCTTTTTCTATTGGATGATACTTATCATACAAAGCATGAGCTTTCTCTGCATATTCTTTACTTAAATAATTACCATTTCTTAATTCCGAAATTAAAGATGGAGTTCTTCTTCCCTCATTCTCTCCATAAGTTAATGTTCTATCAAAATCAGAAAGAACATGTAAGTTTTTAATTCCTTCCTCTCTTATTTTGTTTTTTAAATTCTCTACTTTTTTTTGATCAGAAATTAAAACTTCCATTTTTAAAATATTATTTTTTCCCATCTATTGGTAATTTTACTATAAAAGTTGATCCTTTACTTTCCCCCTCAGAATGAGCTTCTAAAAGCCCTCCTAATCCTTCAATAATTTGAGAAGAGATAAAAAGCCCTATTCCTCTACCAGTAACATTAGCTTTTTTAGCTCTTGCTCCTCTTTCAAAACTATTTTGAAAGAGGTTATTAACTTCTTCTTCTGTCATTCCTATTCCAGTATCTTCTACTTCAATTATTGCCGAATTATCTCTTTTCTCTGCTCTAATTTCTACTTTTCCTTCTTTTGTATACTTTATTGCATTATTCACAACATTATATAAGGCCTCTTTTAATTTTGAATAATCAGATTTAATAATTGGTTCTTGGATTGGATCATACTTTAATTCTATATCCTTATTCTCAATTTCAGATATTAATTCATCAATAATCTCTTTTATTAATTTATTTAAATTAACATCTTTTCTTTCAAAACTTTTTCCTCCAATATTAAATTGTGCTACATCAAGAAAATCATTAACTAAATTAATTAATTTTTTAGTTAAATTAAGAGATTTGCCAACTTTTTGATCTGCTTTGTCTGGAATTTCCCCATATGTTCCTTCTCTCATTAAACTAAGATAACCTTGAATTGCAGATAGAGGAGTTCGAAGATGGTGTTGAGTACTAGCAAGAAATTGATTTTTTAACTCATTTAAATGTTTAGCTTCTTCTGCTATCTCTTCTGCTCTTTTCCTTCGTCTTGCTTCCTGGTGAGTATATTTTATTAATAAAACACAAGCTAAAGCAATAAAGATAGCAAGAGTATTTCTACCTACTAAATTCAAACTCATTCCAGGAATAAAAAGAACAGCTAAAAGAAATATAATAATTGCCCCAACAAGAAGATCAGTAGCTACTACATAACCAAAAAGGTTACGCTGTGATATTGCATAAGCAGAAATAAAAGCAAAAACTGGTAATCCTAGGTAGAAAAGAGGATATATTCCAATCCCATAAGGAGGTAATAATTGAACAGTAACTAAACTAAAAACAGAAAAAGCAACTAAAAGGAAGAGAGCTTGAGAATAACGAGAAGAAGATTTATTTTCTTTTTTAAATACTTTATAAATATTAAAAATAGAAAGTAGTATAAATATAAAAGCAAATAAAATAAAGAAATGATGGAAAAATTGAGCTTTGGTATGACATCCCCATTTATAATAAAACACACCATCTATAAAATGTTTAGTTTGAGTAGAAATTCCAAGTAATATTGCAAGAAAATAAGAAGAGAAGATAAGTTTCTTTTTCTTTGATTCTTTTTTAGCAAAGCTTATAGAAAAATGATACATTAAAGGTACCATAAACACAGCAGCTAAATAGAGTAGTTTATCCCAAAAAATCACTGCCTGATTATCTCCGCAGTTTCTCCACATAAAGAAAGTCCCGGAAGCCCAAATAGCCATTGTTATACTAAGTAAAAAAAAGATAAAAGCTTCTCTTTTTTTAGTACTTATCCAACTATAAATTCCAATTAAAAAAATGAAAATTCCGCTTGGAATTAAAAGATAAATTGTAAGAGGAAGATTATTCATTTTTGTATTATTCTTTTTCTCTTAATTTATGATGCTGAATTTTTCTCATCTTTGATTTAGGAAGTTCATTTATAAACTCTACCATTTGAGGAACTTTGTAAGATATTAATTTATCCTTACAGTAAGCAATTATATCTTTTTCAGAAGGAGGATCTCCTTCTCTTAATGATACAAAGGCTTTAATTGTCTGCCCATAATAATTATCCTGTACTCCAACTACAGCTACTTCTCTAATTTTAGGATGATCTTCTAATACTTTTTCTACTTCTCGTGGCCAAACTTTTTCTCCTCTAACATTAATCATATTATCTAATCTTCCTTCAATAAAAAATATTCCTTTTTCGTTTTTTCTTCCTACATCTCCTGTACGAAACCATCCTTCCTCTGTAAAGACTTCTTCTGTTTTATCTTCTTTCTTCCAATACCCTTTAAAGACTTGAGGGCCTTTTGCTAATATCTCTCCTGCTTCTCCAACCTCACATTCTTCTTCTGTGTCAGGATTTACAATTTTTATTTTAGTATCAAAAATAGGTATTCCTACAGCTCCAACTTCTTTTTTATACTTACTTGTAATAGGATCAACTAAAAGCAAAGGAGAAGTTTCTGATAATCCATATCCTTCCACTACATAAGAATTAGGGGTCATTGTCCCTAACTTTTCCCAAAGATAAGAAGATATTGAAGTTGTTCCACTAGCACATAATTTAACTGATTTAAAAGGTTCAATTTCTGGATGATCTTGATAATATTTCCAAATTGCAGAATAAATAGCAGGAACTCCTGGAAGATAATCAATATTATACTTTTGAATTAAATCAATTGTCTCTTTAGTATTAAATTTAGGAACTAATACAATTTTTCCTTTCCTTTTTACCATCCAATTTAAAACTACATTAATCCCGTAGATATGAAAGAAAGGAACTATCATTAAAGCAGATGTCATTTCAATTTTTTTAATCCAATTATCAACTAGTGCAAAAGCATTAGACATAATATTAAAGTGAGTTAGCATTACTCCTTTTGGCTTTCCTGTAGTTCCACCAGTATAAATCATTACAGCTGTATCTTTTTTAGTGTTAATATCAACTTTATTATAGTCTTCGTCAGAGCTTAAAAAATCTTTAAAAGAAACTCCTTTGTCCCAGTCAAAGGTTTCTATCTTTCGCATTAATTTTCCTAAAATTTTCTTAACTGTAGGAAAATAGTCTGCAATATTAGTAACTACTAATTGTTCTATCTGAGGAGTAACTTCTTCAGCCTCTTTTGCTTTATCATAAAATTTATCTAAAGTAACGACTATTCTTGGTTCCGCATCTTTAAAAAAGTATTTTAACTCTCTAGCAGTATAAAGAGGATTAAGAGGAATTGGAATAGCTCCAATTTTCAAAGCACCATAAAATCCAATAATAACTTGAGGGCAATTAGGTAAAAGAAAAAGTACCCTATCTCCTTTTTTAATCCCTTTTTCTTGTAATGCACAAGCAAATTGATTTGATAATTTATTTAACTCCCTATAATTTATCTTTTTATCAAAAAAGACAAGTGCAGTTTTTCCAGGAGTCTCATTGGCAGTTTCTTCTAAAGGACTATCAAGTCTCTTATTGGGATAATCTAATGTTTTTGGAAAACCTTCTGGATAAAGCTTAAACCAAGTTTTCTCCTTTTTATTATTTTCCATAATATTTATTAATTAATTTTTTTAAATTTTTCTAAAGGAATAGGTTTATTAAAACAAGTAAAATCTGCTAATTTAAAATCCCATTTATCCGCCCATTTTTTAACGGTTTTAATATGCTCTAGTTCAATTGAGCCAACATGATCTCCTTTCTCCTCTTCTAAAGCCTGGAGCATACCTTCTGCAATACAGGCAAAGCCATTATTAGAAGGGAGATCAACTTGAGGTCCTAAGTCTATATCTCCCCATTCTACTCTTCCTCCATCTATGGCAATTACATCTTCTCTTTTTTCTTCAATATCAGAAGGTAAATCAGAAGGCTCAGTTACATCAACAACAATAGCCCCCTCTTTTAAGAGAGGAGGATGAATTAAGACATCTGGATGCGATGTAGCTGTTATTATTATTTCAGCTTCTTTTATCTTTTCTAAATTAGTAGTTAATTCGTAATTATTATTTTCTTTTAAAAATGGGGTTATTCTTTTAAAATTTTCTTCTGTTCTTCCAACTAAAATTAGGTTTCTTCCTTTTTTATGAAAATACTTAGTTATCCCTCCTCCAGTTACTCCTGTTGCTCCTACAATTGCTATTTTTATTTTAGAGAGGTCTAAATTAGCTAAATTTGCTGCTTTATGTACAGCTTCAATTGCTATTTCAGCTGTATAAGTATTACCAGTGGTGAGGTTTACATTAACCTTAGGATGTTCTTTCAACCAAATTCCTGCAGAAGTAAGAGGGGCAGTTAGAGCTCCAAGCATTATTAATTCTACTCCTAATTCATTCTGGGCATAGAGAACTGCTTCTAAAATTTTATTTCTTACTTTTTCCTTAGAAAGATTTTTCATCTGATAAGGAGTAAGGGGTAATGCTACTAGATATCCTTTTGCCTCATTCCTTACAGTAAATTCAGAAGCAATTTGAAAGCTTTTCTTGGCAGGAAGAATCGAAGTCATACCCTCCATTACTTTTACAGGAAGAAAACGTCCTAAAGGAATAAATTTTCTAAGGTCACTTCTTTTCATTAAGTGCCCTAAAACAACAAATTTCATTTTTTCATAAACTAATTACTTGCTTTATTATAGTATAAAAGCGCTAAAAAACAAACTTTCTAGGTATATCTACTCTCTGTTCTGTCCTAATTCAATTAAAAAACTCGGAATAGTCCGAGTTTCTAATTATCATAATTCTTTGTAAATTTTCTTCTTTATTTCAGATATTGCTCTTCGAGACATATCAACAAACTCTTTATATTTATCTTTACTGTCTGGATTAGTCATTTCTTCTACATTTCCAAAATAAGCTTTTGCCTTTAACCATCTTGCTGCATGAATAAGATTTCTACTCCCCTCAACCCATTCGCCCCAATCTTTTGTTTCTCCTATTATTTCTCCCATGGGTAACCAACCTAATTTTTTAGCTATACTAAGGAGTTGTTTTAAATTAAAGTCTAGAAAAAATCCTCTTTCTCTTGAACTTCTTTTCTTAGTTTCCCTGTACTCACTAGTTTTTCTAACCTTTCTATCATGAATAAAGCATAATGCTAAAAGTGAAGCCTCTAAAGCAGCACTGTATAGTATAAAGCTTGCCACAAAAAATTCCTTTTCATAGCATTCTTCCGCCTCCTTACAGTACTTATTCATTATTTTCAATGTATAGTCAAGGTCATACATTATCTTAAATTCTCATAAAATTATAAAAAAATCAAACCTTAATCCTTTGGAGGTAAAGGGATAAATTTACTAACTCTTTTTTTATATTCCTCAAACCCTGGTTTTTGCTCCAACCTTTTTTCAAGCATTGGAATTCCAGAAACTTTTAAAATTAAAAAGGTAATTACTATTGGACCAACAATTGTCCATAGTCCAAAAGGAACAGAAAGAGCAATAATCCAAATTCCCCACCACCCTAAAACTTCTCCAAAATAATTTGGGTGTCTAGTATATTTCCATAAGCCTTCTTCCATAATTTTTCCTTTATTCTTTCTGTTTTTAATAAATTCCTTCAATTGATGATCACCTACAACTTCAAAATAGAAACCTATTACCCAAATTAGTACTCCTAAAAGATCTAATAAATTAAAAAGTTCTCCTGGATTTTTATTAATAATTAAAACAGGTAAAGATATTAAGAATAAAAACAAGCCTTGTAAAAGATAGACTTGTAAATAAGATCTAAGGTAAAACCATTTTCCCCAATCCTTTCTCCATTTTTTATATCTATAATCCTCTTCTTTCCCTTTATTCCTTAAATAAACATGAGTAGCTAATCTAATTCCCCAAAGAGTTACCAAAAAATTAACTAAAATAGCACGATTACCACTTTTTTCTGAAATAAAGAAAGCAACTAAACTAAGGAGAACAAAACCTAATCCCCAACCTATATCAGCAACATCATTTCTTTTCAAAATCAAAGAAACAATAAACCAAAAGGTCATATAGAAAAACAAAGTCAATCCTAAAATTAGAAAGTAATTCATAATAGTAATTTAGTTGCAATAAAATAAGTTATTGCAGAAACTGAAGTTGCTAAAACCATACCCCAAATTAAATCTACAACAGTAACTAAAAGAGGCCAATCTTTTAAGGTAGCTAAATTAGTAAGATCATAAGTGGCATAAGTAATTAAGCCAAAAAGTGCACCAAGCACAATTAATTTTAACCAAGAACCACTATCAATTGCAGGCCTTACAACAAAAACAACTAATCCTAGTATAAAAAGAAAATAAAAAGCCAAAGCTGCTCCCCAATTAATATTGCTTTTCATTAAAAAGCCAATTTGTTCTTGATAAAATCTTTTTGCTACTAATCCAAGCCAAATCATATCAAT
>CAZKRA010000006.1:0-34034 GCA_964555095.1 uncultured Candidatus Saccharibacteria bacterium
TATTATAGAGATCAGGATTATCTATTAGTAATTTTATCTTATTAGTAAGTTCTTTAAAATTTTTTGGTTCTACTAAAATACCATCCTCTTTATCCTCAATTATTTTTTCTATTCCTCCAGACCTAGCCCCTATCACAGGAATCCCCATAGCCATTCCTTCTAAAGTTATTAACCCAAAACTTTCTTTTAAAGAAGGAAAAAGAATAATATCCGCTGGAGTATAAAATTTATACATCTCTTTTTGCTTTAATTTTTCAGGAAATATTTTTAAATTATCTAAAAGATTAAATTGTTTAATTACTTTTTTAAATTTATTTTTTACTTTTTCTTTTTTATGATAATCTCCTAAATTAGTAACTAAAAGGCAAAAATTATCAAAACCTTGCTTTTTAAGTAATGAAAGTGCTTTTAAAACAGTTTTAAATTGTTTCTGCTTTCCTATTTCTCCAGTAGAAATCCTAATAGTTCTTGAAGGAAAGGCAAAAACAAATTTCTTTTTTATATTAAGCTTTTCTTTCCATTTGTTTTTTTGTTCAGAAGTTCTAGGGCTAAAAACATCTCGATTTACACAATTTGGCACTATTTCAATTTTGTTTGGATCTTCTACTGTCGGGGCAATTCTATTATAAGCAAATTTACTTACTACAATAATTTTATTCCACTCTAAATTAATACTTTTTTTAACAATGTCTTTTCTTTTGATATTAGCATGATGAGCATGCTCAATAAGTGGAATCCCTTTTTCTTTAAAAAAATTAAATAAAATCTGAGTTAGCTCCGGATCAAACATATAAGAAGCATTGTGACAATGAACAATATCAGGTTTAAATTCTGAATACACTTTTTGAATTAAATCTCTGACTTCTTGCTCTTCTACTTTTCCATCTCTTTTTAAAAGAGAGGAGGTAAAACTTTCATATTTTTTGTGAGTTGTTTTCTTAAATTTTTTTTCTCCTAATGCAAAAATCCCAAAATTTACATCTGGGGTATTATTAATAATACTTTTTATAATTGATTGCACTCCTCCTGGTTTATCTGTCCCAAAATAAGTGAAAATTAAAATATTTTTATTTTTCATTTTCATTAATTAGTTGCTCCTTACTTTTATCAAATTTTTTCCTGTAAGCACTAATTGTAATCATTGGAGGTCTCTGTTTATTAACAATGACCTTCCCTCTTAAACTATAGCTTAATCTATCTTTTTCTTTTGTCTTCTTAACTATCTTATACTTTTTTCTAATTTCATCTGTCATAATTAATTTACCCATCATGTGAGCTCTAGCAGAAAAAACTTGTAATACCGAAAAAGCCATATTACTTAATGCTTCTAAAGTATGATGACTATGCTGTAAAAACCCTAAGTTTACTTGAGCAATATTTTCTAAGTCGTAAGTTTTAAAAGTATCAATCATAAGTCCAAGGTCAACTCCATATCCTGTAAAAAAAGTTAATCGCTCTAGGAGCGATCTTCTTGCTGCAATTTGTCCGCTTAAAGGCTGAATAAACCCAGTTAATTGAGGAAAGTACATATTAAGAAGTGGTCTTACTAATAATTCTGTTACTCTACCTCCTCCTAGTGCTACGTCATCACTATCATCTGTTTCGTTAAGAGTTCTTTTAAAATATGATTTAATGAGTTTAAATTTACTATGAGTAAGAAGAGGGCCTACTAAAGTTTTAATAAATTTAGCTTCCATATTTTGAAGATCTCCATCTAAAAAGACTAAAATACTTCCTTTTGTTACATAGAGTGATTTCCATAAATTTTCTCCTTTACCACTTTCGTCGTTATATCTTTTCAATATTTCTGATGCTTTATAAAAACCAACTCCTTTTTCTTTTACAATTTTTTCTGTATCGTCTTTAGATCCGCTGTCTACAACTACAATTTCATCAACAAGGTTTTTTTCTTTCCCCATAAGCTCTGATTGAATAATATCAATAATTTCTCCTACTGTTTCTTCTTCATTTAAAGTAGGGATTACTACGCTAATTGTCTCTTCATTCTCCTTTTTTTTCTTCACTAACCTATCAAGATCCTTATAAGTCTTGGCTTGAAACTTATTTTTCGCAAACCATTCTTTTAATCTCATATTTTATAAATTTAATATATTTTTATTATCTTCTATGTTCTTTTTTTAATTGTTTGTGGTTGTAATTATATATCAATTTTAACCTTAAAATCAAATTTTAAGGTTAAATAACTTTGCAATATATATTGCTTTTCGTTACAATAATTTAAAATGAAAATTGCTATTGTATCTACAAATTTTTATCCTACTCCCCCTAATAAAAAGACCATATCTGCTCCTCTTTGGCTAACAAAAACACTAACAGAAAGACTAAGTAAAAGAGGTCATGATGTAACTTTTTTTGGTGCTTCAGATTCAACAATTAAAACAAAGGTTGCTTCTAATACTCCTTCTCTTAAGAAAAATAAAGATTGGGACAAACCTTACAAGTTTTTAGAGGAAAAAGCTTCTGAATTGCTTGATAAAAAATCAAGTCAAACTCTTTTAGCACAAGAATGGCAGACTATTTTAAGAGAAAATTATCAATTAAGATTAGCAACCTATTTTTGTAAAAAAGCTGAAGAAGAAAATTTTGACATAATTCATTTTCATACTCCTTTTACTTTTCTTCATTTTGCTTCTTTTGTTGATACACCGATAGTGATGACAATCCATGACCCTCTTACCTACCCCCTTAAAAGTAATTCATTAAAAGTTATTTGTAAACTTTTTTCTGAAGAAGTTAATTTTATTACTATATCAGAAGCTCAGCGTAAGCCAGCTCCTTCTCTAAATTATTTAGCTACTGTTCCTAATGGAATAGAAATTGATAAATTTAATTTTTCTAAAAAAGGAAAGGGGTATTTAGCTTTTGCTGGAAGGCTTACTCCTGAGAAAGGAGCTCACACTGCCATTAAAGTTGCTAAAGAACTAGATAAACCTTTGAAAATAGCTGGGAAAATTTATCCTCAATATAAAGATTATTGGGAAAAAGAAATTAAGCCTAATTTATCCGAAAAAATAGAGTATTTGGGGTTGCTACCAAGAGAGAAAATGTCAAATTTTTATAAGAATGCAGATGCTCTTTTAATGCCAATTGAAAGAGAAGAACCTTTTGGTTTAGTAATGATAGAAGCTATGGCTTGTGGCACACCAGTTGTTGCTTTTAATAAGGGGGCGGTTCCAGAAGTAATTAAAAATAATGAAACTGGTTTTATTGTTAAAAATCCAAAAGAAATGATAAAAGCAACTCAAAATATTGAAAAAATAAAAAGAAAAGATTGTAGAGAGCACGTTGAAAATAATTTTAGCACTGAAAAGATGGTAGATAATTATCTTAAAGCTTATAAGAAAATAGTTAATTAACTAAACTTTATTAAGATGAAATTGAAATTTCTAATTATAGGGGCTGGAGATAGAGGAAGTAATGCCTACGCAAAAGAGATAAAAGAAAATGACTTAGGTGAGATTATAGCAGTAGCTGATCCTAGTAAAAGAAGAAGAAAGGAGTTCCAAAAAAGATATAATATTGAAGATAAAAACTGCTTTGCAAAAACAACTAAAGCTTTAAATAAAAAAATAGGAGATATTGCAGTTATTGCTACTCCTGATAAAACTCATAGAGATATTGCAGTTAGAGCATTAAATAAAGGGTATGATATTCTTCTGGAAAAACCTATGGGGACAACTACTAAAGAATGCTTAGATATTATTGAAGCTCAAAAAAAGAATGGTAATATTTTAATGCTTGCTCATGTTCTTCGCTATACTCGTTTTTATAATAAAATAAAGGAATTAATAGACAAAAAAGAGTTCGGGGACCTGCTTAAAATTAATTACTCTGAAGATATTGGAAATTGGCACTTTGCCCATAGTTATGTTAGAGGAAATTGGAAAAATAAAGAGTCATCCGGACCAATAATTTTAACTAAAAGCTGCCACGACATGGATATTATTAATTGGTATATGGGGGAAGAAATAGAAAGCATTTTTTCAGAAGGTTCTCTTGAATTTTTTAAAAAAGAAAACGCTCCTGAAAACTCTACAGAAAGATGTATAAATTGTCCAATTAAAGATTGTAGATACAAAGCAGAAAATATTTATCTTCTTAATAAAAAACAGGGAATAAACCAACTAGAAAAAAAGATCTCAACTGAGGATACTCTGGAGGCAAGAAAAAGTAGTTTAGAAAAAACAGATTATGGAAAATGTGTTTGGAAGTGTGATAATAATGTCTGTGATAATCAAGATGTTATTATTAAGTTTAAAAATGGAAATCAAGCTTGTTTTAATTTAAATATAGGTCCTTCTCTAGAAAGAGAGATCCATTTATATTTTGAATATGGAAAAATAATTGGGTTTTTCCATAAAGGCTATATTAAAAAAATAGAATATGGAACAGAACCACATTCTGAAAAAAGAGAAAAAATAGAAATACCATATAAGAGTAACCATGGCGGAGGAGATAAAGCTTTACTTGAAAACCTAATAACCACTGTGAAAGATAATAAAATAAACAAAAATAAAAGCACTGCTGAAGAATCCTTAATAAGTCATTTAATGGCTTTTGCAGCAGAAAAATCTAGAATAGAAAATAAAACAATTGATTTTAAAGAATATAGAGAAAACTCAAAATAATTTTAAATTTATTTCGTTGAATCTTCTCTTTTATCTTTTACAAAAAAGAAGATATAGGTAATTTCTAAAATTGCAAAAGTATTTAGTACTAGTATAAACACAAACCAATTTAATTGGTTGTTTTTGGCTGACTTCCACAAAGCTACTCCTTTCCAAGGAAGAACCCAAAGAAAGAGCAGGAGTAAAATTAATGGATTTTCAAGAAAGTATTCTAAATTCATTTTAGTCTAATTTTACTGCTGTGCCATAAACTAATAATTCTGCAGCTCCACTCATAACTTGAGAGGTAGTAAATCGAACCCCAACAATTGCATTAGCTCCCTTCTTTTCGGCTTCTTCAATCATCTCTGCTAAAGCTATTTCTCTAGCTTCACTTATTGCCTCTGTATATTCTTTTATCTCTCCTCCTACAATATTCCTTAATCCAGCTAAAATATCTTTACCAATATTTTTAGCCCGAACAGTATTTCCCCTAACTAAGCCTAGTGTTTCTTTTATCTCTCTGTCTTTTATTTGATCTGAAGTTGTAATAATCATATGTTTATTTTTTTCTCTTTTAATCTTTCTAAAGTAAGAGAAATTAAAAGAATAATTATGCCAATTATTAATCCTGTTGTCCCCCATCTCACTACGATAGGGACGTTTTTGTCTTCAAAAAATTTGTATAAAGAAAAACCCAACAAGGATGCCAGTCCAGAAAAGAAAATTATTAACCCTATAATATTTAACTTTTTCATTGTTATCTTGAAGAATTAGTAGTTTTATCTATTTGACCATTAGGAATAAAATGGACCTTTCCTTGTTCATCTTCTAAAAGTGTCCTTCTTAAATCAAAATCTTTCACCACTCCTTTTGCTCCAGCTATTTCCACTTTTTCCCCTACTCTGTATTGATCTTCAATAAGAATAAAGAATCCTGAGATGTAATCTTTTACAAGATTACTGGCTCCCATACTAATTGCTAATCCAACAACACCAGCTCCAGCTAGAAGTGGAGTAATATTTATTCCGAGCTCTGGCAATATTGTTAAAACTCCTACTATAAATATTGTTACATTTAAAATTGAAGTTAATACCCCTTTTAAAGTATTTTTTCTTTCTTTATTCTTTTCTCTTCCTTTTCTTAAAGAACTAATTCTAGAATTTAAGGATTTAGAAATAAAGATCTGGCCAATTTTTCTAAAAATTATTAATAAAAGAAGAATAAACAATACTTTTCCTCCTTTACTAATCCCTTGATAAATTAAGTTTTCGATCTCTAAGTTTAAGTTAAACATATTGAATACATTATAATATTTAAAAAGGATTAAGTAAATAAAAAGAAAAAGCTCAGGGCTTTTACTGATTTTTAGTTAAAATTAAAAGGTGGAAAATATAGGAGGATAGCAGGGTTTTTGACTTTACTACACCAAATACTCATCTTTTCCTAAAAACAAAAGCTGAGAGGCCATATGGCCTCTCAGAACATTATTTAAGAAGTAATTAGAGATTAAATTTAGTAATTACTCTTTTTTAGCTCAAAATAGTTGCTTGGATGGCTACAAGAGGAACAAGTAGTTGGTGGAGTTTTGCCTTTGTGGATATATCCACATTTTCTACAAACCCAATAAACTTCTTCATCCTTTTCAAATACGGTTTCGTTTTCTACATTTTTTAATAATTTCTTGTATCTTTCTTTATGATGATTTTCTGCTTTTGCAATTGCTTCTAGCCTATCTGCAATATCATCGTGTCCTTCTTCCCGCGCAGTTTTAGCAAACCCGGGATACATATCAGTTGCCTCATAATCTTCTCCTTCAATTGCTGCTTTTAAATTCTCTGTTGTATCTCCTAAAGTTAAAGGAGCTGTTGCTTTAACTTCAATTTCGTCTCTATCTGTTTCTTTAATTTGATTAATTAATCTAAACAACCACTTAGCATGTTCTCTTTCGTTTTCAGCTGTCAATAAAAAGAGTTCTGAAATTTGCTCGAAACCTTCTTTTTTAGCTTTTTTAGCATAGAAGGTATAACGATTTCTTGCTTGGCTTTCACCAATAAATGCTTTTGTTAAATTTTTTAATGTTTTTGACATAATATTTTTCTTTAATTAATTTATATTTTTCTATAATTATATTTCCCAAAACAACTTTACGACAAGAATAAATACTTCTTTTCTTTACCTTTTCTATTATAGCAATAATTTAGGATAAAAAAAGCGGTGAGGGTGGGATTCGAACCCACGGTAGGTATAAACCTACACATGTACTCCAAACATGCGCCTTCGTCCACTCAGCCACCTCACCTATTAGTATACTAATTTATAATAAATTTTAATCAACCTCCATTCCTTTTAAAGCTTTAATCCTCTCCTCTACTGGAGGATGACTCATAAAAAGTTTTGTAAACCAACTTTTTGTTTCCTTCCCTTTAAAAGGAGAAGAAATATAGAGATGAGCAGTTGAATAATTAGCAGCTTCTAATTTATGTTCGTCTTTTGAAATTTTTTCCAAAGCTCTTGCTAAGCCTTCTGGGTATCTTGTAAGTAAAGCTCCCGATGCATCAGCTAAATATTCTCTTTTTCTAGAAATTGCCATTTTAATTGCTTTTGCAGCAATAGGAGCTAAAATAGCTGCAACTACTCCTAAAATTAAAAGTATAGCTCCTCCTTTTTTATTATCCCCTCTTCCAAAAAAACTAACCCTTAAAAATATTCTAGATAAAATAGCTACAATTCCAACTAAAACAACTATCATCGAATCAATTAAAATATCTCTATTTCCAATATGAGATAATTCATGTGCTATTACTCCCTCGAGTTCTACTCTTTCTAACCTATCCAATAATCCCTTTGTTACTGCTACAACAGCGTGCTCTTCATTTCTTCCAGTTGCAAAAGCATTAGACTGGTCTGAATCAATAATATAGATATCAGGTAAAGGAAGACCAGCTGTAATACAAAGATTTTCTACAATTCGATATAATTCCGGATTATCTTTTTTCTCAATCTTTTTAGCATTAGACATTTTTAAAACTATCTTATCTGAATACCAATAGCTGGTAAAACTCATTGTCACAGCTAAAAAAGTAGCTATTATTAAAATAGCTAAACTATCCAACACAATGCTAAAAAGATAACCCAATCCAATAACTAAAATAAGAAATACTAATATCAAAAAGAAACTTTTCCTCTTGTTTTTATCAGCATTATTGTAAAGAGTCATAGGAAATGCCTCTTTTAAAAGGTGTATTACAAAGAGTCATATATATTTTAGAATTCTACGTCAACATTTTCTCTTTCTTCTGGTCTTTCAATTTCAAAGAGATCTTTTTGTCCAAAGCCAAAAGTACTTCCGATTAAATTAACAGGAAAACTTTCAATCTTAGTATTAAAGTCTCTTGCATTATTATTGTAAAATCTTCGAGCTGCTTGAATCTTATCTTCAGTATCTCTTAATTCTTTTTGAAGTTCTAAAAAATTATCAGAAGCTTTAAGATCAGGGTAGCTTTCAGATACAGCAAACAAACTTTTTAAAGTTCCAGCTAATTGATTTTCTGCTTCTTGTTTTTCATTAACATTCTCTGCATTCATTGCCTTGTTTCTAGCCTCAGTAACTTTTGATAAAACTTCTTCCTCGTGTTCGGCATAACCTTTAACAGTTTCAACTAAATTAGGAATTAAATTATGTCTTCTTTTTAGTTGAACATCAATATCGGACCAAGCTTCTTCTACTCTATTTTCTTTTTTAACTAGACTATTATAGGTAAGAATTAACCAGATTGCTAAAAGGGCAATTACTCCTATTGTTATGTATAGAGGATTCATAATGTTTTATTAATTAATTATTGAAAAAAGAGAGGCTCCCACCAGTTTAACCTGGTGGGAGGGAAGGATTTTACATCATTCCTCCCATTCCTCCCATTCCTCCCATGGCTGGTCTTCCTCCGCCTTGACCACCATTGTCGTCGTCCTCGCCTTCTTCGTCTGCAATTACACACTCTGTAGTAATAAACATAGCTGCAGCAGAAGCTGCGTTTTCAAGAGAAGACCTTACTACTTTAGTAGGATCAACTACACCATTTTTCATAAGATCTTGATACTCTTCAGTCTGAGCATTGAAGCCAAAATTGCCCTCTCCTTCATTTACTTTTGAGGCAACAACTGCTCCATCTACAGCAGCATTTTGAGCAATTTGTCTAATTGGTTCTTCTAACGCTCTTCTTAGAATATCTATTCCAATTTTTTCATCATCATCTTCTACTTTTACTTTATCAAGAAATTTAATTGATCGGAGTAATGCAACTCCTCCACCTGGAACAATTCCTTCTTCAACAGCTGAACGAGTAGCTTCTAAAGCATCTTCTGTTTTAGCTTGAATTGCTTTTTGTTCTACTTCTGTAGCAGCACCAACTTTAATAACTCCTACACCTCCAGATAGTTTAGCTAATCTTTCTCTTAGATTTTCCTTTTCAAAATCAGACTCTACTCTTTCAATCGCCTTTTTAATTTGCTTTACTCTTTTATTAATATTCTTTTCATTTCCTTTTCCTTCAATAATAGTAGTATGTTCTTTTGAAGCTACTACTTTTCCAGCTTGTCCTAGTTGTTCCATTGTAACATTTTGAAGGTCTAATCCTAACTCTTCTGAAATAAATTGACCTCCTGTTACAACAGCAATGTCTTGAAGCATTTCTTTTTGTTTGTCTCCAAAGCCAGGAGCTTCAACTGCAAGTGTTTTAAACGTTCCTTTTAGTTTATTAACTACTAATGTAGCAAGAGCTTCTCCTTCTACCCCTTCTGAGATAATTACTAGTTCATTTTTTCCACTTTGAGAAAGTTTTTCTAAAACTGGAAGAATATCATCCATTGAAGAAATCTTCTCATCTGTAATTAAAATGTAAGGATCTTCAAAAGATGCTTCCATCCTTTCACTGTCTGTTACCATGTACGGTGAAAGAAATCCATTATCAAATTGAAGTCCTTTTACAATATCTTTTTCAAAACCAAATGCCTTAGACTCTTCTACTGTAATTACTCCATCTTCTCCTACTTCTTTCATTACATCAGCAATAAGATTACCAATTTCTTTATCTTCTGCTGAAATTGTTGCTACTTGAGCCATTTCTTTTTTAGAATCTACTTTTTTAGCAACTTTTCCCAATACATCAATAACTTTATCTACTCCCTTTTCAATTCCTCTGCGGAGTGCAACAGGGTTAGTGCCAGCTGCAACGTTTTTTAATCCTTCTGAAATGATTGATTGAGCTAGAACTACAGCAGTAGTAGTTCCATCTCCTGCAGTGTCATTTGCTTTTTCAGCAACTTCTTTTACTACTTCAGCTCCAATATTTTCAATTTTATTTGGTAATTCTATTTCTTTAGCAATGCTTACACCATCATTAGTAATAGTAGGAGAACCAAATCCTTTTTCTAAAATTACATTTCTTCCTTTGGGTCCGAGTGTAACTTTTACAGCATCAGCTAATTTATCTACTCCTTTTTTTAGTTTTTTTCTTGCTTCTTCGTTAAATTCTAGTTGTTTAGCCATAATTTATATCTAAAAATTAATCCTCAATAGTTGCGAAGATATAATCTTCTTTAGCTACGAGGTATGTCTTTTTCCCAACCTTTATTTCGTTTGGACCATGTTTAGTGAATAATACTTTATCTCCTTTTTTAACTTTTGGAGGAACAATATCACCATCCTCTGTACGTTTGCCTGGTCCTATAGCAATAACTTTACCTTTTTCAGGTTTATCCTTTTTAGCTGTTTCTGGAACAATAATTCCAGAATCATTTTTTTCGTCTTTTTCTTCGATAGGTTTAATTAAAATATAATCGGCTAATGGATTAATTTTCATATTTTTAATTTAAATTAAAACATTTTAGCAAACACGACCTTTGAGTGCTAATTTCCTTATTATTTATTTTATTAACTAAATAGTAAATGTCAAGAGCAAAAACTAATCTTTGGTTTTTAGAACAACTAACAAAGTTTTTATTTAATCTATTTTCTGCTAAAATAGGAAAAATGAAAAAGAAAATTACCCTACTTTTAATTATCTTGTTTTCTCTTTTCTTATCTGGAAAAGCTTTTTTATTTTCTAAAAATTTTGAAGTAGATCTTAATAATTTTAATCAAGAAAATTCAATCTATCTTTATTTAACAGGAGACATAATGTTAGATCGAGGAGTAGAACATTCTATTCGAGAGCAAAATAATTGGAAGTGGCCTTTTTTAAAAATTAAAAATAATTTAGATAAAGCAGATATTCTTTTTGGAAATTTAGAAAGTCAAATTTCAGATAAAGGTTATAATGTTGGAAGTAAATATTCTTTTAGAGCAGATCCTAAAGCTATAGAAACTTTAAAATATGCTAATTTTGATATTCTTTCTCTTGCCAATAATCATTCAACTGACTACACAAAAAAAGCACTAGAAGATAGTCAAAAAAGATTAGAAAATGAAAATATTAAAACAACAGGAGCGGGCAGAAATAAAAAAGAAGCTTATTCTCCTAAAATTATTAATAGAAAAGGAAATAAAATAGCTTTTTTGGCTTATAGTAATTTTGGTTCATATGCTAGGGCAAAAAAAGATTCCTCTGGAATAGCATATATTGATTGGAATAATTTAAATCGAATAGAAAATGATATTCAAGCAGCAAAAGAAAAAAGTAATCTTGTAGTAGTCTCTTTACATTCCGGAGTTGAATATGCAAAAGAACCTTCTCTTTTTCAAAAAGAATTTTCTAAAAAAGCAATTGATTCTGGAGCTGATATTATTGCAGGACATCATCCTCATGTAATCCAAAAAGATGAAAAATATAAAGATGGTTGGATTTTCTATAGTCTAGGCAACTTTCTTTTTGATCAAGCTTTTTCAAAGGAAACATCTCTTGCTAAAGTAGGAATAGTAGAAATAGTAGATGGTAAAATTAAAAACATATCTACTACAACTTATTTTATTAATAACTCTTTTCAACTTGAACCTTTTAATTAAAGGTTTACTATTTAAAAATTTTTTGGTATCTTTAAACAAATATTTCTTACTTTTTGTTAAGTTTAATTATGAGTGTTTTTATTGGTAATATTTTAATTGGGATAGCAGGATTTTGGCTTGCAGAAAGATTTGTGCCTGGAGTAGCAATTACAGGTGGTATTAAATTTTTAGCTATTTCTGGTTTAATTTTTGGATTTTTGAATTTTTTTGTTAAGCCTGTATTAGACTTTTTGTCTTTACCTTTGAAAATCTTGACTTTTGGCTTATTCAGTTTAATATTAAATATGTTTATGATCTGGCTAGTTGATGTTTTTTTGATAGAATTGATAATCGAAGGACTTACTCCCCTCTTTTGGACCACATTAATCCTTTGGGGGTTAAACTTTTTTTATAAAGGAAATCAATTAAGAAAGTAATTATGTCTAACTATTTAACAATTGCACAAGCAATAGTATCGGTTTTTTTAATAATTTTTATACTTCTTCAACAAAGAGGGACTGCAATGGGTTCTGCTTTTGGTGGAGGAGGAGAAAGTTATTCTACTCGGAGAGGCGCAGAAAAAAAACTATACATTGGAAGTATAGTTCTAGGAGTCCTTTTTGTTGGGCTTGCTATTTTAAATCTTTTTATAAAATAGACTAAACATATATGAGTAATTTAAAAGAGAAGTTTTTTTCTTTTTTTAAAAAATGGCCTTCCAAATCACAATGGAAAAGATTTTTTATTGTTTTAACTAAAAAAGAATTAATTTTATTTTTTATTCTTTTATTCATTTTAGTAGGATCTGGGATTACACTTTTAGTTAATCTCTATTTTTTAAATAGTAAAATTGTTCCAGCTCAAGGTGGAGTATACAGAGAAGCAATGTTAGGATCTCCTCGTTATCTTAATCCAATTTATGCTCAGCATTCAGATGTTGATAGAGATTTAACAGAATTACTTTTTTCTGGACTTTTAAAATATAATGGAAAAGGAGAATTAGTTTCAGACTTAGCAACAGACTATGAGATTTTAGAAAATGGAAAGGTTTTTAGGTTTTATTTAAAAGAAAATATTGAATGGCACGATAAAGAACCTTTAACTGCAGAAGATGTAATATTTACTATTGAAACAATTCAAGATCCAAACACTAAGAGTCATCTCCGTCCCTATTGGGTAGGAGTTGAAGTAGAAAAATTATCTAAGTATTCTGTAGAATTTAGAACATCAAGAACTTCTTCTACCTTCTTGCAAAATTGTACTGTTAAAATTATTCCAAAACATATTTGGGAGAATATTGCTCCTGAAAATTTTGCTTTAAGTGATTATAATTTAGACCCAATTGGATCTGGACCTTATCAATTAGATAAAATACAACAAAATTCAGATAATGAAATAACTCAATTATCTTTAGTTTCTTTTGATAAATATTATGATAAAAAGCCTTTTATCCCTCGAATATCTTTTCAA
This sequence comes from uncultured Candidatus Saccharibacteria bacterium, assembly GCA_964555095.1. Lineage (GTDB taxonomy): Bacteria > Patescibacteriota > Minisyncoccia > Minisyncoccales > CAYPLZ01 > CAYPLZ01. The sequence continues at coordinate 13,078 of CAZKRA010000006.1, forward strand.
TTTGTTCAAGATAAAAATGATTTAGTTTCAAAATATCAAAATCAAGCAATAGACGGATATGGTGCTTTGTCTAATAGTCTTTCTCCTAAAAAAGAAGATAGTTTTTATCATCCTTCTTATCCTCAATATTTTGCTCTTTTCTTTAATACAGAAAGTGATAGTATTGTGCAAAATATAGAATTAAGGCAAGCTTTAAATTATAGTATTGATAAAAACAAATTAGTAGAAAAATTCGGAGGAGAAATAGTTAATTCTCCAATTTTACCTAAAGTATTTGGTTTCAAGTCTGCCTCTACTTCTTACCCTTTTAATAAAGAAAAGGCGAATGCTATTATTAAAGATTTAGGTTACACAGAAACCAATGAAGAAGGGATAAAAATTAAATCTAAAACAGATCAACCTTCTTTCCAATTCTCAAGTAGACTACAAAAAGGATCTGATAATTCTGAAGTTCAAAAATTACAAGAATGTTTAGCTGGTATAGAAGGAATTTATCCCGCAGGAATAACTTCCGGTTATTTTGGAAATAAAACTAAACAAGCTGTGATAAATTTTCAAGAAAAGTATAGTGAAGAAGTTTTAGAACCTTGGGGTTATACTTCAGGAACAGGTGCAGTAGGTAAAACAACAAGAGAAAAATTAAATGAAATTTGCTATCCTACTACAGAAGAAACTACTACTTTAGAGTTTACAGTTTCTATCCCAAATGAAACTTTACTAAAGAATATTGCCCAAAACCTTAAATCTCAATGGAAAAATAATATTGGATTAGATCTTAAAATTGCAACAACTTCTTCTTCTGATATTGAAAGAAAAGTAATTAAACCTAGAAATTATGATAGTTTACTTTTTGGAGAAATACTTAGTATCCCTCCTGATCCTTTTCCTTATTGGCACTCTTCTCAAACAGAAGATCCGGGATTAAATCTTTCTTCGTATGAGAATAAAGATGCTGATGAACTATTAGAAGAAACAAGAGAAACCTTAAAAGAAGAAGAAAGAAAGGAAAAATTAGAAGAATTTCAAGAACTAGTAATAGAAGATGCTCCAGCTGTATTTTTATATAGTTCTAATTACTATTACTTTATTTCTTCTAAGATAAAAGGAGTTAATCTTGAATTGATTGCAAACCCTGCTAAAAGATTTACAGAAATTACAAATTGGTATATAAAAACAAAGCGTGTATTGACAAAATAGATTGATTAAGTTATTGTAGAAAGCGTTAAGTTAATTGTTGATTTTCGATAAATTTTTAAAAAAGTGTATCGAAAGTTAATAATTTTATATTAGTGCTCTAAAATTTAACACCGCCGAGGTGGCGAAATTGGCAAACGCAATAGCCCCAGAAGCTATTGGATTTCATATCTTTGTGGGTTCGATCCCCACCCTTGGCACTATGAACAAAACAAAACAACCTTTTATCCGAATCATTCCTCTAGGAGGACTAGGAGAAGTAGGTAGAAATATGACGCTTCTCGAATACAAAAATGACATTATTGTCATTGATGTAGGAGCTGGTTTTCCCACTGAGGATATGCCAGGAATAGATACTATTATTCCTAATATTTCCTATTTAAAACAAAATAGGAAAAAAGTTAAAGGAGTCGTAATTACCCATGGTCATTACGATCATATAGGAGCTGTTCCATATATTATGGACCAGATAGGAAATCCTCCTATTTATACTAGTAAACTAACTAAAGGAATGATTCTAAGACGACAAGAAGAATTTCCTAACAAGCCAAAACTAAAGATAAGAACAGTCCAAAATGGAGACCAAGTTAAAATTGGGCCATTTAAGGTGGAGTTTTTCCGCCAAAATCATAGTATTCCTAAAACCCATGGCCTATTTATTAAGTCTCCGGCTGGGAATATTTTACATACTGCTGATTTTAAATTCGATAAAAATCCAGTTAATGATAAACCAACTGATTTTAAAAAAATTAAAAATTTTGGCAAAGAAGGAGTTGATCTTCTCTTCTCTGACTCAACCGGAGCAGAAGGAGAAGGACATTCTCTCTCTGAAAAAGTAATTGAAGAAAATCTAGCAGATCTATTTAAAAAGTTAAGAAATCAAAGAATTATTGCTTCTACTTTTTCTTCTTTATTAAATAGAATTCAACAATTAATTACCCTTTCCGAAAAAAACAATAGAAAGGTAATTATTTCAGGATACTCTATGAAAACAAATGTAGAAATTGCTAAAGAATTAGGATATCTCACCATGAAGAAAGGAACCTTAATTAATGCAAAAGAAGCAAAAAATTATGAGGATAAAGATTTAACTGTAATTTGTACTGGCGCTCAAGGAGAAGAAAGAGCTGCTTTGATGAAATTAGTTAATGATGAACACAGATTCTTAAAGTTGAAAAAAAATGATACAGTAATTCTTTCATCTTCTGTTGTTCCCGGTAATGAAAAAACTGTTCAATCTTTAAAAGATGATATTTTAAGAACAGGAGCCGATGTATATGATTACAATATGTTGTCTATTCATGCTAGTGGACATGCTCGAAGAGAAGAATTAAAGAAAATGCTTGATATGGTTAAGCCTAAATACTTTATTCCAGTTCACGGACAATATTCAATGCTTGTAAGACATTTAGAGTTAGCAAGAAAATGGGGAATCAAAAAAGACAATGGAAAAATAATTGAAAATGGTCAAATTGCTGTTTTAAACGAAAAAGGTTTAAAAGTTGAAAAGAAAACAGTTCCTTCTAGCCATATTATGATTGATGGTTCAGGAGTTGGTGATGTTGGAAAGATAGTATTAAGAGACAGACATACTTTAGGTAAAAATGGAATGTTTGTTGTAATAGCTACAGTAGATAAGAAAACAGGTAAAATTAAAACTTCTCCTGATATTATTTCAAGAGGATTTGTTTACCTAAGAGAATCAAAAGATTTACTTCATCAAACCAGAAAGAAAATTAGAAGTATAGTCCGTGGTCATACCAAAGGTAATGGACCTGTAAATTGGAAAAATGTAAAGAAAGAATTAAGAAATAAACTTAGTGATTATCTTTATCAACAAACAAAAAGAAGACCAATGGTTTTACCAGTAATTATTGAAGTATAAAAGAAACAGGGTGGGAAACCACCCTGTTTGCTATTTACCTTTTTTCAATGTTACTATGAGGTAATAAAATAAGTAATTTAATAATTAAAACTATGCGTGTATTTTCAGGCATTCGCCCTAGTGGAAAACTACATATTGGAAATTATCTTGGAGCAATAAAGCAATGGGTAGAGTTGCAAGAAAGACACAACTGTATTTATAGTATTGTTGATCTTCATGCAATTACTACACCTTATGACCCAGAAACTTTCCAAGAAACTATAAAAGAAACAGCTGCAGCCTATTTAGCTTCTGGAATTGATCCAAAAGAAAGTATTTTTTTTCTTCAATCTGAAGTAAAGGAACACCTAGAATTAACTTGGTTTTTAAATTGCATTGCTCCAGTCGGAGAATTAGAAAGAATGACTCAATATAAAGATAAAGGGGCAAACATTAAAGGAAGTCCAAGAGCAGGTCTTTTAAATTACCCTATTTTAATGGCAGCTGATATCCTAACTTATAAAGCAACCCTTGTTCCAATTGGAGAAGATCAACAACAACACTTAGAGCTAGCCCGGGATTTAGCTAGAAAGTTTAATCATGAGTTTGGAGAAATTTTTGAAGAACCAGAAAGTTATATTCCTAAAATTGGAGCTAGAATAATGTCCTTATCTAATCCTGAAAATAAAATGTCAAAGAGTGGTAGTGAAAAAGGCTACATTGGTCTCTTTGACAGTGAAGATAAGATAAGAGATAAAATAATGTCGGCTGTAACTGATTCTGGAGAAAAAATAAAATATGATCCTAAAAAGAAAGCAGGTGTAAGTAACTTACTTTCAATTTATTCCCTATTTAGCGAAAAGAAGATTAAAGACTTAGAAAAAGAATTTAAAAATAAAAATTACGGAGAATTTAAAAAAGAATTAGCTGACCTATTAGTAGGTTGCCTAAAACCATTTAAAGAGAAAAAGGAAGAACTCTTATCCAAAGAAGGATATATCGATGATGTCTTAGATGTAGGAGCTCAAAAGGCAAGCCAAGAGGCAATTAAAACATTAAAAGAAGTAAAAGAAAAAATGGGCCTAATTAGATAAGGCCCATTTTCATACAAAACGGACCTTTCAAGGTCCGTTTTTTTTATTTACTAATTTTTTCTTTTAACTCTTTTACTTTTTCTTCCATTACTTGTTTTTCTTCAGATTCTACTATTAAGCGAAGTAAGGGCTGAGTATTTGAAGCTCTTACGTTAAACCACCAATTTTTGTAATCAACTCTTAATCCATCTATCTCTGAAATTTTTCCCTCCTTATGTTCTTTCTTTAATTCTTCTATCTTTTTTTGTTTATTATCAACTTCAAAATTGATTTCTCCTGAATGATAATATTTCCTATAAGGCTCTATTAGATCTGAGAAGGTTTTTCCTGTATCTGCAATTTCCTTACAAATACTAAATAGAACAAATAAAGGTGCTTCAAAGAAGTATTGGTTTTTAGCGTAATAATGACCAGAATATTCTCCTGCAAAAAGAATATCTTCCTTTCTCATTCTATTTTTAATAAAAGAGTGGCCTACTCTACCCATTATTGGTTTACCTCCATTTTTTAAAATAGTTTCCTTAACTATGTTACTAGATCTTAAATCATACATTATTTTCTCTCCTTCATTTTCTTTTAAAAGAATCTTACTCATTAAAGCTAAAATTAAATCAGAAGTTATAGTCTTTCCTTTTTCATCAACAAAACTAATTCTGTCTCCATCTCCATCAAAAGCTATTCCAAGATTTGCCTTTGTTTTTTGAACTTCGTTTTTTAATTCTTTAATATTCTCTTCGTCCATTGGGTCTGGAGCATGATTAGGAAAATTTCCATCTAATTCTGAAAAAAGGTGGCGGATATTACCTGGGAACCTTTCTTTAAGTTCTGGGATTAACATTCCTGGAACAGCATTAGCAGTATCAACAACCAAATTTATATCTTTAAACTTATTAAGTTTAAATTTTTTTAAATTATATCTTAAGTAATCAACTAGTACTTTTTGATTTTTTCTTTTACCATTTTTTTTCTCTTTAAAATTTTCTGTAAAAGCTATCTCTTTAATTTCTTCTATTCCAGTTTCTCCACTAATTGGAATTGCTTTCTCTCTTACCATTTTTAAACCATTGTATTTTGGTGGGTTATGGGAAGCTGTAATATTTATTCCTCCATCATAATTGTAATGTGCTACTGTAAAATAAAACATTGGTGTAGAGCAAAGATTAATATCTATCACTTCTTTCCCAGAATCCATTAATCCTTTAATTACTGCTACTTTTATTTCAGGAGAGGACAATCTATTATCACAACCTACTACAATCTTTTCTGCTTTTGGTAAAAATTCAGCATAAGCTCTTGCAATTTTATAAGCATCGCCCTCATTTATTTCTTTTGGATAGACCCCTCTAATGTCATATGCTTTAAAAATTTCTTCTTTCATGATTTTTAAATAATTAATTTACTTTACTTTAAATTATTATACTATCTTAAAGCTTAGATATAAAGTAAAATAGTTTTGACAATTTAAGAGTAAGGGGTTAGTATAGCTAAGTAATATTTATGTCTTTTGAAGTAGGAATAATTGGGTTACCAAACGCTGGAAAATCAACTCTTTTTAAGGCGTTAACAAGAGAAGAGGTCGATATTGCTTCTTATTCTTTTACAACTATCGATCCTAATATTGGTGTGGTTGAAGTTCCAGATCAAAGGTTAAACAAAGTTGCAGAGGCAGTAGAACCTGACAAGATAACTCCAACAGTAATTAAATTTGTAGATATTGCTGGATTAGTAGAAAATGCCCATAAAGGAGAGGGTTTAGGAAACCAGTTTTTAGCTCAAATTAGAGAATGTGAAGCTTTAGTTCATACTTTAAGGGTTTTTCAGACTAACAAGATAAATAATAAGCCTAGTATAGAAAAAGATATTAAAACAATCGAAAATGAACTTTTAATGAAAGACCTTGAAACTACTGAAAAAGCCCTAAAAAAAGACTTACCAGAAAAGAAGGAAAAATTACTTGAAAAGATAAAAGAGGAATTATTAAACGAAAATCCTATAAGATCTCTAGAAATAAGCGAGGACGATAATAAAAAAATTAAAGAGTATCAATTCTTAACTGCTAAGCCTGTACTTTATTTGCTAAATATAAATGATAAAAATAAAGGGAAAGAAGAAGAAATAAAAAACAAATTTCCTAATAAAAGCTTCCTTAGTTTAGATATTAAGATAGAAGATGAAATCCAAGGACTAAATGAAGAAGAGAAGAAGGATTTAGAATTAAAATCTCACCTTGACCAATTAATAGTAAATTGCTACAATATCCTTGACTTAATCACCTTCTTTACCATTAAAGGTGGTAAAGAAACCAGAGCCTGGACAGTAGAAAAAGGTTCGAGCTGTCCTGTCGCTGGTGGCAAAGTACATTCCGACTTTGAAGAAAATTTTATTAAGGCTGAAGCTATAAATTGGAAACAATTAGTTGAGGCTGAATCTTTTAAAGAGGCGCGCAATCAAGGCTTAGTTAAAACAGTTGGAAAAGACTATATTGTACAAGACGGTGATGTAATTGAATTTAAAATACAAAAATAATGAGACATTACGAATTAAGTTATTTAATCTCAACAAAACTCTCTCAAGAAGATGCAGAGGAATTAATAGAAGATATTACTACTTATATTCAGGATGAAGGGCTTTTAGATTTTACTCCAGAAAGCCAAAAGAAGCCTGAAAGAATTTCTTTAGCTTACTCTATTGAGGAAAACAGTGAGGCTTATCTTAGTACTCTTCACTTTTTCCTAAAGCCAGAAAAGGTTCAACAAATTAAAAGTTTCTTAAAAGAAAAAGAAGAAATTATACGATTTGTTGTTTTTAAGAAAAATTCTTCTAAGAAAAAACCTAAAAAGAAAAGAGATAAAAAAGAGACTTCTACTGAAGAATCTTCCTCTCCTAATAAAAAAGAGAAGAAGGAAGGTAAAAAAAGAAAAAAGGTCGATTTAGATGAAGTTGAAGAAAAATTAGATCAAATTTTAGATTAAAATGGACTATAACAGAGCAATTGTTCTTGGTCGCCTAACTAGAGATCCTGAAAACAAGGTTCTTCCTAGTGGTAACCAAGTCACTTCTTTTAGTATTGCTACAGACCGCTACTACACAAACAAAGAAGGTGAAAAAAAACAAGAAACCGAATTTCATAATATAACCAGTTTTGGAAGGTTAGCTGAAATAGCTGCTCAATATCTTAACAAAGGTTCTCTTGTTTTAATCGAAGGAAGATTAAGAACTAGAAGTTGGGAAGATGAAAGCGGTAGCAAAAGATACAGAACTGAAATTATTGCAAGTAGTCTCCAATTAGGCCCAAAATCTTCTGGATCTGGTGGCGGCAAGCAAAAAGCTACTCAAACAAAAACTAAGGGGAAGAAAAAGCCAAAACAAGCTAAGGCTAAACAAAAAGAGGAAGATATCCCCGTTATTGATGAAGAAGAAATTGACATTGATGATATTCCGTTCTAAATTGTAAATAATTATGAAAAACAAGCAGAAACAATGTTACTTTTGCCAAAGGAATATTCAAGAGATTGATTTTAAAAATACAGATCTCTTGGAAAAGTTTATGTCTGACTTACATAAGATACAACCTAGATATAAAACTCATCTTTGTGCAAAACACCAAAAAGAATTAGCTACATGTATAAAAAGAGCAAGAGATCTGGGATTACTCCCATATGGACCTTAAAGATTGTCTAATTTAGAAGATAAAAGAAAACCGCCCTTTTTAAAGGGCGGTTCTTTTTTATTGTGTTTATACACTTATAAGATTAACTTTCTTCGTCTTCTTTTCTTCTGTCTTCAATTTCTTCCTGAGCTTTTTCTTTAATTTTTTCTTGAATCTCTTTTCTAACATCATCGTTTTCATATAAGAATTTCTTTGCCTTCTTTTTTCCTTGTCCTAATTTTTTATTTCCATAGTTATACCAGCTTCCTGCTCTATCTAATACCTCTAGCTTTAAAGCAGTATCAATAATATCTGATAATTTTGATATTCCTTTATTATAGTAAATATCAAATTCAGTCTTTTTAAATGGTGGAGCTACTTTGTTTTTAACTACTTTTGCTTTTATTCTAGATCCTACAATTTTATCATCTTGTTTAATCTTTGCACTTCTTCTTAGTTCAATTCTAACAGAAGAGAAGAACTTAAGGGCTAATCCTCCTGAAGTAGTTTCTGGATTACCAAAGAAAACTCCAATTTTCATTCTTATCTGATTTAAAAATATTATTGAAGTTCCTGTTTTAGAAGTAATTCCAGATAATTTTCTTAAAGCTTTACTCATTAATCTAGCTTGTAATCCTACCTGCTGATCACTCATTTCTCCTTCAACCTCTGTTTGAGGAACTAAAGCGGCAACAGAATCAATAACAATAACGTCAACTTCTCCTGATCTTACTAAGGTTTCAACAATTTGAAGAGCTTGTTCCCCAGAATTTGGTTGACTAATTAAAAGATCATCTACATTAACACCAATTTTTTTACCATAATCAGGATCTAAGGCATGTTCGGCATCTACATAGGCTGCTACTCCTCCTTCTTTTTGAGCTTCAGCTACAACATGGAGGGCAAGAGTAGTTTTACCAGAACTCTCTGGTCCATATATCTCAATAACTCTTCCTCTTGGGACACCTCCTACTCCAAGAGCTAAATCAAGGGAAAGTGCTCCTGTAGATATTGCATCTACATTAGCTGCCCTTACATCTTTAAAACGCATTATGGCTCCATCACCAAATTTCTTTTTTATTTCATCAATTGTATCTTCTAATTGATCTTTCTTTTTTTTCTTTTTTTTCTTTTTAGCCATTTATTTATTTTTAATTTATTCTTGATCTTCGTTTTCTAGATTATCATTTTCCTTTTCGTTTGTCACATAGACTTCTCTTGCTTTTGAGCCCTTTTGAGGGCCTACAATTCCTTTCGTTTCTAAAGTATCAATTAAGCGAGCAGCTCTAACATAACCTATTCTTAATCTACGTTGAAGCATAGAAGCTGAACCTTTTTGAGATCGAATAACTAATTTTTTAGCATCTTCATATAATGGGTCATCTGAAGCATCAACTTCTCCTAAAGCAGTATCTGATTCCTTTAATTCCTCTTCTAAGCTTTTACTTAAATTATCTTCCATATATTTTTCTACATCCATATTATCTCTAAGATAAGAAACAATATTTCTTACCTCTTTTTGGGTAATAAAAGCACTTTGAATTCTTCTTGTTTTGCCAAGTTCAGGAGAAAGATAAAGCATATCACCAGCACCAAGTAATTTTTCTGCACCTGCCATGTCTAAAATGGTTCTAGAGTCTACTTGAGAGGCTACTTGGAAGCTAACCCTTGCTGTAATGTTTGCCTTGATTAAACCGGTAATAACTTCCACAGACGGCCTCTGAGTTGCAAGCACGAGGTGAATTCCTACTGCTCTTGCCATTTGAGCTAAACGGACAATTGCTTTTTCAACCTCTTTCCCTTTATTGGCCATTAAATCAGCTAATTCATCAATTACGATTACAATATAAGGTAGATCATCATCTGCTTTTTTATTATAGGAACTAATATTTCTTGCTTGTTTTTCAGATAATAAATCAAACCTTCTTTCCATCTCAGTTACAAGCCATTCTAAACTATCTACAGCTTTATCCGGATCATTAATAACGTCTGTTAAAAGATAAGGGATATTATTTAAAAGTGAGAACTCTACCCTTTTTGGATCAATTAAAATTAATCTTAAATTTTCTGGTGTGTTTTGATATAAGAGAGAGGCAATTAAAGAATAAAGAAAAATAGTTTTTCCAGATCCAGTACTACCAGCTACCAGCAAATGTGGCATTTTGTCTAGATCAGCATAACTTGGCTCTCCAGACACATTTCTTCCTAAAGCTATTTGAAGATTAGAGTCAGAATTTTGAAAACTTGGTCTATCTAATAATCCCCTTAATCCTACAATTGCCTTTTCACTATTTGGTATTTCTACCCCTACTAAAGATTTACCAGGAATAGGAGCTTCAATTCGAACTGGATGAGCAGCTAGAGCTAGAGCTAAATCATCAGATAGCGAAGTAATTTTAGATAACTTAATTCCTTCTGCTGGTTTAAAAGTATATTGAGTAACAGTAGGACCAATATTAACTCCTGCCATCTGAACTGGAATATTAAAATCTTTTAAAGTATTTTTAATTACTTTTGATTTCTTTTTGGTATCACCAACATTAGGTTTTCCTTGGTCTTCATTTAAAAGTTTAAGGGGTGGGATCTTATTATTTGAACTTGATTTTTTAGTATGATCAGTTTCTTCTTCTTTTTTTTCTTTCTTCTTCTTTTTCTTCTTCTTTTTCTTAGAATTACCTTCTCCTAGAGTACTAATATTAAAATCCGGCTCTTTTTCTTCAAAAAATTTCTTTATAAAAGATTCTTGCTCTTTTTCTTCTTTTTCTTCAATCTCAATAATAACTCCGGCCTTTTTTAATACTTCACTTAGTAGTTTCCAAAAGATAATAGTTCCAACCAAAATTATGGCCCAAAATATAATTTGAGTAACTAAAAAACCAAAGATTTTCTGTAAAGGCCAAACTGATAAAAAGCCGACCCAGCCTCCGGCTTTTTCTCCTGGGCTAAAGCATTCTAAAGTTCCAGAAATTCCTAAAAGTAAAAGAATAATTCCAAAAAAAGATGGCCAAATAACCTCTTTGTATTCTTTGCTTAAAAAGATTAAAGCAGCATATAAAAATAAGAGGAGGGGAACTGTAATTGCAGCTTCTCCTAATGAAAAGTTTAAGCCTTTAGCTAAAAAACGGCCTCCCATCCCAGCAAGGTCAAAAAAACTAAGTGTAATTATAATAGTCAAAAGAAAAAGCCCTATTCCCCAAATCCACTTTTTTGCTTCATCAGGAAAAAGAAAGCCTAGAGCTTTCTTGGCTTTAGCTTTAATTTTCTTATTTTTTTTCTTTTTCTTTTTCTTTTTTGCCATTTCTAAATCCTGTACCAACTGGTATTAACTTCCCTATTATAACATTTTCTTTTAATCCCTTCAATTCATCTTTTTTGCCTTGAACAGCAGCTTTAATCAAAACTCTTGAAGTTTGCTGGAAGGAAGCAGAAGACAAGAAACTATCAGTTGTTAAAGCAACTCTGGTAATCCCTAAAAGTAAAGTTTTAGCCTTAGCTTTTTTATCTTTATCTTTAATTTTTTCATTTTCTCTAAGTAAAGTAGATTTTTCAATAATTTCTCCTGGAGTAAATGGAGCTTCTCCTGGTTCAATAATCTTTACCCTAGAAAACATTTGTCTAACTATTGCTTCCATATGCTTATCATGAATAAAAGCACCATGAGAAGCATAAATTCTTTGTAGTTCTTTTAAAATATATTTTTGAGCTGTTCTTTTATTAGATAATTCAAATAATTTTTCAAGGTCAAGACGTCCTTCGTATAACTGATCTCCTTTTTCTAATTTTTGTCCTTCTTTTACTAAAATGTTTCGATTAGAAGGAACATCATAATCAATTACATTATCTTCTTTTTTCTTCTTCTTTTTCTTCTTTTCTTTTGGTTTAAATTTAATTACGTTATCTTCTGTAATTTTAATTACCTTCCCATCGGTTTCAGCAACAGCAGCTTCTCCCTTAGGAGTTCTTACCTCAAATATTTCTTCTGCTCTAGGAAGACCAAATGTAATATCACCTCCCCCACTAGCTACACCACCAGTATGGAAAGTACGCATAGTAAGCTGTGTTCCTGGTTCTCCAATTGCTTGAGCAGCAACTACTCCTACTGCTTCTCCCTTTTCAACCATACTATTTTTGCCAAGATCCCAACCATAACATTTTTTACATATCCCTTCTGTTGCATTACAAGTAAGAGGAGATCTTACTCTAACTGATTCAATCTTTTTAGATTTTGTAATTTTCTTAGCTTTGTCCCAATTAATAATTTCTCCTTTTTTGACAATTGTTTTTCCTTCATCATCTTTTAAGGTTTCTAGTGTAGTTCTTCCTACAACTTTAAAAAGATAGTCTTGGCCAATTTCTTCTGCATCTTCTTTTCTTACTACTAATCCTTCATTATCACCACAATCTTCTTTTTTTACAATTACATCATGAGCAACATCAACTAATCTTCTTGTAAGATAACCTGCTGTAGATGTTCGAAGAGCTTTATCAGCAGTACCTTTTCTAGCCCCATGAGTTGAAATAAAGTATTCTAGAACATCAAACCCCTCTTTAAAAGAGCTTGTTACAGGAAGTTCCATTGTTTCTCCAGAAGGATTAATTACTAATCCTTTCATTCCTGCCATTTGTACTCCCTGACTCCAAGAACCACGTGAACCTGAAGCAATAATTTCATAAACTGATTCATTTTTAGGAAGTCCTTTTGGAACTAATTCCTCAATTTTTTCTTTAGCTTTTGTCCAAACTTGGATAATCTTATTCTTTCTCTCACTTTCAGTTAATAATCCTTTTTCATAATATTTTTCTGCTTGCTCTACTTCGTTTTCAGCTTCTTTTATAATTTCTTCTTTTTCTTTTGGTACTTTAAGATCTGTCATCCCCCAAGTAAGCCCAGAAAGAGTTGATTGCTCAAATCCAAGATTTTTAAGTTTATCTAAGGTTTCAGTAGCTATTTCATTACCATATTGTTCAATTATTTCTCCAGCAATTTTTTCTAAAGTTTTAGAATCAGTTAATATGTTTTGAAAAGGATATTCGTCAGGAAGAATATCATTAAATTTTAATCTCCCTACAGAAGTTTTAATAAATTCTGATTTTTCTCCATTTCCTTTTTTAGTTCTAATTTCAATCTCAGCTCTTAGATCAACATGATCGTGCTCGTAAGCTAACTTGGCTTCTTCTGGAGAGCCAAACTTTTTACCTTCTCCCTTTTTTTCTTCCATTATTTTAGTTAAATGGTAACACCCAATTGTAATATCTTTAGTAGGATCTACAATTGGTAATCCGGTTGCTGGTTTTAATAGATTAACAGATGAAAGCATTCTTTCTCTTGATTCTTTTTGAGCTTCTTTAGAGAGCGGTAAATGAATTGCCATCTGGTCACCATCAAAGTCTGCATTAAAAGCTGAACAAACCAATGGATGAACTCTAATTGCTTCTCCTTCAACTAATACAGGTTGAAAAGCTTGAATTCCAAGCCTATGTAAGGTAGGAGCACGATTTAGTAAAATAAGTTTATCTTTTACAACTTCTTCTAATATTTCCCATACTTCATCTACTCCTTGTTCAATTAAATTAGTAGCTCCTTTAACATTATAGGCTAATTCTCTTTCTAAGATTTCGTGAATAACAAATGGTTTAAATAGCTCTAGTGCCATTTTCTTTGGAATACCAGTTTGATTTAATTTTAAATTTGGACCAACTACAATAACAGAACGTCCGGAATAATCTACTCTTTTACCAAGTAGATTTTTTCTAAATCTTCCACTTTTTCCTTTAAGCATATCAGCTAAACTCTTTAATAATCTTCTTCCGCCACTACTTGCTCTAGTAGTTGTTCCTTTCCGCATTCCATTATCAATTAAAGCATCAACTGACTCTTGAAGCATTCGTTTTTCATTTCTAACAATAATTTCCGGTGCTTTAATCTCCAATAGGTGCCTTAATCTATTATTCCTATTAATAACTCTTCGATATAAGTCATTTAGATCCGAGGAAGCATATCTTCCTCCATCTAGCTTAACTAAAGGTCTAAGATCAGGAGGTAATACAGGTAAAATATTTAAAAACATCCATTCCGGCTTAAGATTAGCCTCATCAAATGCTTCAAAAAGTTTTAATCTTTTAATAAGTTTTACTCTTCTTGTTTTAGCAGTTTCATTTTCTAATCTTTCTTTTAGTCTTTCGATTTCATCTTTAACATTAATGTCCTGGAAAACTTTTTGAAGAGCTTCAGCTCCAGTTCTAGCTCTAAAAACATCTCCATATTTTAGAGACATTTTCTGGTATTCGCTCTCTGATAATATTGAAAGTTCTTCTATTGATTTTAAATTGTCTAAAGCCCTATCTCTTGCATTTCTTAATTTATTTAACTTATCCTGAATTTTTTTCTTTGTTTCATCGTCGTCTTTTTCTTCTTCGTTTTCATCTAATCTTTTTTTAAGGGGCTTTGTTTTAGCTTTAAATTCTTTATCAATTTTTTTAATCGTTTCTTCTTTATTTTCTTCATTGATATTAGTAATAATATAGCCTGCAAAATAAATAACTTTTTCTAAGTCTTTTTTAGAAATATTTAACATTCGCCCCATTACTGAAGGAATTCCTCTTAAAAACCAAATATGAGAGCATGGTGCTGCAAGATTAATATGCCCCATCCTTTCTCTTCGAACAGAAGATTTTGTAATTTCTACTCCACATCTATCACATACAGTTCCTTTATATCTGACTCCTTGATATTTACCACAATAACACTGATAGTCTTTTTCTGGACCAAAAATCTTTTCACAAAAAAGACCATTTTTTTCTGGTTTTTGCGTCCTATAATTAATTGTTTCTGGCTCTGTAACCTCTCCATTGCTCCAGTCCTTTATTTGTTCAGGGGAGGCAAGATGTATTCTTACAGCTTCTATGTTTTCAACTTTCATATTTATTTGTAGTTAGTTTATTAGAAATTACCTAAGTTTATTATTTTAAATCACCTGATTATGCTTTTACTTATCTTCTTCTTTATCTTTAGTTTCAACATTAATATCTAAACCTAGAGCCTTCATCTCATTTGTTAATAAATGGAATGAGGCAGGAATATTAGGTTTATCTATTTCTTCACCCTGAAGAATTGATTTATAGGCATTTGCTCTACCTCTAATATCATCTGACTTAATAGTAAGCATTTCTTGTAAGGTATAAGCTGATCCATATCCTTCTAAGGCCCAAACTTCCATCTCTCCAAATCTTTGCCCTCCAAATTGTGATTTACCACCTAAAGGCTGTTGTGTAATTAGAGAATAGTTACCAATTGCTCTAGTATGAATTTTATCTTCAATCATATGTATTAACTTCATTACATACATTGGACCAACTGTAATTTTCCTTGGAAATTTTTCACCAGTTTTTCCGTCATAAAGAGGAACTTTTCCATTTTCAGGAAGTCCTGCTTCTTTTAATTCTTTTTTAATATCTTTTTCTGTAGCCCCTGCTAAACCAGGTGAAATTGCATAATAGTCTTGTTCTTTTGCGGCCCATCCAAGGTGTGTTTCTAGTATTTGACCAATATTCATTCTGGAGACAACTCCAAGTGGATTTAAAATTACATCTACTGGAGTACCATCCTCAAGGAAAGGCATTTCTTCTTCTGGTAATACCTTAGATATAACACCTTTGTTTCCGTGTCTACCAGCTAATTTATCTCCTGCTTGAATTTTTCGCATTACTGCAACTTCAACTTGAACTTTCTTAATTACACCTGGATCTAATTTATGTCCTTTTTCTCTTGAAAATACTTTAATTCCTACTATTCTTCCTCTTTTCCCATGGTCTAATCTTAAAGAAGTATCTTTTACATTTTTAGCTTTTTTCCCAAAAATTGCTTTAAGTAATCTTTCTTCAGCTGTAAGATCAGTCTCTCCCTTAGGAGAAATTTTACCAACTAAAATATCATTTGGTTCAATTTCAGCACCAATTCTAATTATTCCGTCTTCATTTAAATCTTTTAATTTTTCTTGAGAAACATTAGGAATATCTGCCGTTGTTACTTCTGGTCCTCTTTTAGTTTCTCTTACATCACAAGTAAATTCTTCAATATGAATAGAGGTAAAAGCATCTTCTTTTACTAATTTTTCTGAAATCACAATAGCGTCTTCAAAGTTTCTTCCTCTCCATGGAATAAAAGCAACCATTACATTTTTACCAAGAGCCATATGTCCTTTCTTAACAGCTCCACCATCAGTTAATACATCACCCTTTTTAACTTTTTCGCCTTTCTCTACTCTTGGTTTTTGATGAAAACAAGTATATTGATTTCCACCTACAAAAGTTCTTAGATTATAACTTTTGCTTTTTTTATTTTTAGCTTTTGGTTTTATTTTAATATGATTTCCATCTACTTCTTCAATAACTCCATCAAATTTAGCTATAATTTCTTGTCCTGAATCTTTAACAATATTATCTTCAACTCCTGTCATTACAAGAGGAGGATCTGGGTTGATAAGTGGAACAGCCTGTCTTTGCATATTAGATCCCATTAAAGCACGGTTGGCATCATCATTCTGAAGAAATGGAATACAGGAAGTAGCAACTGAAATAGCTTGCTCTGGAGAAACATCAAGATAGTCTATTTCTTTAGGTTCTAAAATTGCGGGGTTACTATGTTCTCTTGCTTCTACTTTAGCCGCCGTAATCTTTCCTTTTTTATCAATAGGAACTGTACCAGCAGCAATATTCACTTTCTCTTCTTTGTGTGCGTTTAAGTATTCTACCTTAGCCGGAGGGTTTTTCCCTTTTTTTAATTGAACTTTTTTCTTTTTAACTTTAAAGTAAGGTGTTTCTAAAAATCCTAATTTATTAACCTTAGCAAATGAAGCTAAATGTCCAACTAAACCAACATTTGGACCTTCAGGAGTTTGAATAGGACAAATCCTTCCATAATGAGAAGGTTGTACATCTCTAACATCAAAACCTGCTCTTTCTTTTGTTAACCCTCCTGGCCCTCCTGCAGTTAATCGTCTCTTTTGTTCTAATTCTGCTAATGGATTTTCTTTGTCCATAAATTGACAGAGTGGAGAAGAAGCAAAAAATCTTTGTACTACTCCCATAAAAGGTCTAGCATTAATAACTTTTGAAGGAGTAAAATTTTCTTTATCAATTGTAGATAATCTATCTTTAATATTTCTTTCCAAACGCATTAGACCTACTCTTAATCTATCTATAATTAATTCATTTAAAGTTCTAACTCTTCTATTCCCTAAATGATCAATTTCATCTTCTTTTGCTTCAGGATCATTATTTAATCTAATAATCTCTCTTACTACAGCTTTAATGTCTTCTGGTTTTAATGCTCTATCTTCAGGGTTAATTTTTTCAACATCTTTACTTTGTTTTTTTTCTAATTCTGGTAATCTTTGCCACATTCGCCATCTACCTACTGTAGAGAGATCATATCTTTTAAAATTATAAAACATATTTTCAAATAATTCTTTGGCAGTATCTTCTGTAGCTCTGTCTCCTGGTCTTAAAGTTTGATATATCTTAACAAAAGCCTCTACCTGATTATTGGTAGAGTCTTTTTCTAGAGTCTTTTCAATCATCTTAGTCTCTCCTTTGTCTACATCTTTAAAAAGTTTTTTAATTTCTTTGTCAGTTTTATAGCCAAAAGCTCTTAAAAGAGTAGTAACAGCAACTTTTCTTTTTCTATCAATTTTTACTCCAATAAAGCCTGTACTATCTGTTTTAAATTCAAGCCAAGAACCTCTATTTGGAATAATTTTACCTCCAAAACAAACTTCTCCTCTACTTGTTTGAGAGTTAAAAAATGCTCCGGGAGACCGAATTAGTTGTGAAATAATTACTCTTTCAACTCCATTTACAATAAAACTAGCTTGCGGAGTCATTAAAGGAAAATCAGCAAAAAATACTTCTTCTTTTTTACTTTTTCCTGTTTTGAGATCTACTAGTTCTACTTTTACCCTAAGTGGAGCTTGAAAAGTATCGTTATTCGATCTAGCTTCAGCTGGAGTATCATATTTTGGTTTTCCTAGTTTATGATCAATATATCTTATTTCATATTTTTTACCAGTATAATCCTTCATAGGAAAACCTTCTTTAAATAGCTCACCCATATCTTTTTCCCAGAGTAGTTCCCAATTTTCGTGTTGAACTTGAAGTAAATCAGGGAGCTCAAGTGAAATATCTGATTTAGCAAAGTTTTTAGTATTAATTTTCTCCATAGGTTAAATTTTTTAACTTAATTATTATTTTAAAAAGTTCTACTTCAAGAGACTGCTTTGTTTTACCAATCAGAAAAAAGGTTTTTCTTGCAAGATTTTGTTTTCTCCATAGATTAATTTTTTAACTTAATTATTATTTTAAAAAGCCCCAATTAATTAAAAATATTCAAAAAGATAACAGGCGCTTACTCAAAAAGCACCCTAATTCAGTTAGGCTGAAATCAATTATTTATATTAGTTGAAAGTATAGAGATATCAAGCTCTCTAATAAGTTTAATTTTCGAAGTGGTTTTTATTATAATTTATAGTACTATACCTGTCAAGGCCCTGAGTAGATTAGCCCTCAGGGCCTCTTCTTTTATTCTTCTGTAGTTGTAGTAGTTGATGTTGCCTCCTCCTCTATTTGTGGTGCTTGGAGGTTGTTAATTTTAATTTGAACATCATTATTCCCTGGATTTAATTCAGAGACTTTTTGAAATAATTGTAAAGCTCTATCAATTTCTCCTTGTTTTTCATAGACTAATCCTAAAGAATAAAGAGAATTAGAATGATTTGGATTAATGGTGATTGAGGTTAAGAATTGTTCTGTTGCTTTATCTAATTCCCCATTATTATAGTACAATCTTCCTAATTGAAAATGAGGCTCTAGTAAATTTGGTGCTCTATCTGCAAGCCCTTTTAACCTTTCAATAGCTTTATCTGTCTCTCCGTTTTGTTCTTCGAGATCTGCTAACCTAAGCTGTGCTTCAACATAATTATCCCTTACACCAACAGCTTGTTCAAAATAACTTCTAGCTTCATCTAATTTATCTTGCCTTAGTTTTAGTCTTCCAATTTCAGTTAATATTGCAGGATTCCTTGGTTCAAGCTGCAGGGCTTGCTCAAAGCTTTTAATAGACCAATCTAAAGCTCCTTGAGCCATTCCTTCTATTTCTCTATAAATTACGCCAATATTCTTTTTAACTGAAGCTCTATTTGGAGCAAGTTGTTCTGCAATTTTCCCTGCATTAATAGATTTTCTAACTAAATTTCTAATTTCTTCTTGATCTGGAGTTTCCTGATTGACTTCTTGAATTGCTTTTCCAAGATAAGCCTGAGATAGAGCAACATAATAAGTTGCTCTTCTGTTTCCAAAAGAGACTGCATTTTCTAATTCACTAATATTTTGATTTGGATTTTCAAGATAAGTTCTATAATGCATATCTGCTAAATAATATTTTCCTAAGTTAAAGGAGCAAAATACTAAACCTGCAATAATTAACCAAAAAAATACATTAAGAATTAACCCTACCTCAGGAAAATTATCAAATTTAAATTCTTTTTCTTTTAAATTTCCCTTCCAACTTACAACGGTTAGCCCTAAAAACATCCAAAAAGTAAAAGCTAAAATTGAATTTTGGTAAAATAATATCTGAGCTACAAATAATACAAGAGTAATAAATAGAAAAGGTAGTGTTTTATGGTTAATTAATTTACTTTTTTCTTTAATTCTTTTCTGAATAACTAGATAAGAGATAAAAATAAAAATAGAAAGCAAACTAAGATAAGCTAGTATTCCTAAAATACCAGTAGTAGCTGTAAGGTCTGCAAGATAATTACCTGCCCTATCAAAGTTAGCCTGCCAGAAATTAGTTTTTAAAATACTCGCTGGCTTATATTTTGAATAAACATAAGAGAAATTTCCAAGTCCAGCACCTAATGCTGGATTATCTTTAACTGATTCTAAAGCTAAATTCCAACTTGCTCTGTGATTTACCCTAACTTCTGGTTGAATCCTTCCAAGTGAGGTTCCTCTTAATAATCCACTTAGTGGATTAAAGAAGAGAAAAATTAAAGAAATAACTAGAAAAAATACTGCTATCGATAATCTATTTACATCTTTTTTAAATATTCTTTTCCAGAAAGCAAAGATTAAAAAGAGAGACAATCCAATTACAAGCACTAACCAAGTTGAACTAAAATCAAAAATTAATAATAATCCTAAGTTAGCAAATAAGGTTAAGTAAGCTAAGGTTTTACTCCATAACTTAGAAAAGAAGTTGTCTTTAAAAGCCAATCCAATTACAAGAAAAGCCGATATAATCCCTAAAAACATACTAAGAGCTTCAAGGTTCCCAGAAACAGAATTAAACCCTTTTAAAGTCATTAATTTAGGAAGTTTAACTCCTAGTTCTGCTACTTTTTGCCAAATTCCAAAAATAGATAAATAGCTAAAGATTGTAGCTAAAAAGGTAGAAACTAAGAAAGTGTTAACAATAGCTTTGCTTCCCACTTCATCAGAATTTTCTTTTTTCTCTATCCTTACATTATTAATAAATAAAAAGTAAAAGCCTCCTAAACTAAAGGTCCCTAAAAGACTAGGCCAAAATCTTCCATAATTACCTAGTACACTAATTATTTGATCTTTGCTAAAAAAGGAGCTAAATCCCACTACACCTAAAAAGAGTAGAATTAAAATGTCTAAACTAGTAGTTTTTATTTTAAGTTCCTTATCTTTAAAGACCATCTTCCCTATCCAAGCAATTATACCAATTGCAGTTAATGCAAATAGAAGATAAATTTTATTAAATTCTAAGACTTCAAAAGTAAAAGGAAGCCAAAATAGTGGCATTAAAAATACAAGACCTAAAATCGAAAGATTAATAACTTTTTTCCACATAATATTATTTTTTTTAAAACTAATTTATAAGTATATTTTTCAACTTAATCTATTCTTTATTTTACTTGATAAAAAGAAGAAAATCAAGAAAAACTTAATCTCTATATAAAGAAGACTTTCTAATAATAATTTTATAAATATTTTCTATAAAATCACCTCCAGCATAACCAATTATAACAGCGATTGCAGGAGAAAAAGAGCCTACTTTAAAAAAAGTAATTCCAGCCTGGTGGATAGCTGCAGTAACAATAAGCCCTACTACTCCAGATAAAAACATAAT
>CAZKRA010000007.1:0-32993 GCA_964555095.1 uncultured Candidatus Saccharibacteria bacterium
CAATTCCTTCATCCATTAAGAATTTAGCGAATTTAATATAGGTGCTTGGAGCTTCCCCACAAATTCCAACATATTTATCTTTTTCTTTGCACATTTGAATAACCTTTGCCACCATCTTTTTAACTGCTTCATCTCTTTCATCTCCTACTTTAGCAATTTTAGCATTGTCTCTATCTAATCCTAAAGTTAATTGAGTTAAATCATTGGTTCCAATTGACATTCCATCAAAAATCTCAAGGAATTGATCTGCAATAATTACATTAGAAGGTATTTCACACATTACATAAACATTAATATCGTCAGATCCTAGTCCAAATTTTTCAATTAATTCTCTTACCTCTTTGCCTTCTTCTATAGTTCTGCAAAATGGAACCATTACTGAAATATTAGTAAGTCCAAATTTTTCTCTTGCTCTTTTAATAGCTTTGCATTCCATTTTAAAAGCATGCTTAAATTCATCATCTAAATATCTACTTGCTCCACGAAATCCAAGCATAGGATTTGATTCCTCATCTTCAAATAATTCACCCCCTATTAAGTTTTTGTATTCATTTGTTTTAAAGTCAGAAAAACGAACAATTACTTCTTTAGGATAAAACCCTGCTGCAATTTGAGATACACCTTCAGCTAATTCTTTAATAAAAAACTCTTTTTTATCACTATGTTCTACAGTATTTTTCTCTATTTTTTTAACAACTTCTTCTGCTTTTTTCTTTGAAATATCTAATTTTTCTAACAACTTTTCTTTTTTTTCTTTTAAATCTTCATAGTAATAAAGAGCTAAAGGATGAGCTCTAATTTTTTCTGCAATAATAAATTCCTCTCTTGCTAATCCTACCCCCTCTTGTGGTAAAAATGAGCTTGAAAATGCAATTTCAGGAGCCCCAATGTTTACCATAATTTTAGTATCAAGCTCTGGTATTTTTTCTAATTCATATTCTTCTACATCAAATTCAATCTTTCCTTCAAAAACCTTTCCTTCTAATCCTTGTGTGCAATCAGCTGTAATCATTTGACCATCTTCTAATATTTTAGTTCCATTTTCTGTCCCAACAATTGTAGGAATTCCAAGTTCTCTTGCGACAATAGCTGCGTGACAACTCTTTCCCCCTTCATTTGTAATAATAGCTGAAGCCTTTCTCATAATTGGCACCCAATCCGGATCTGTCATGTTGGTAACTAAAATCTCTCCCTCTTTAAAATCTGCTATCTCTGATACATCTGGAATAATATGAGCTTTACCTGATCCAATTTTATCCCCAATAGCAATTCCTTCTACTATTGGAACTTTATCTGTTTTCAAATTATATTCTTTGTAAGTTTTTTCTTTATCTGGAGCATGAACAGTTTCAGGTCGAGATTGAACTATAAATAATTTTCCAGTTTCTCCATCTTTTGCCCATTCTATGTCTTGTGGATAATCATAGTGATCTTCAATTTTACAAGCCCATTTTGCTAATTGAAGAACTTCTTCATCAGTTATTGAAAACTCTAATTGTTTACTTTTTTCAACCTCAATTTCTTTTACGTTTTCCTTATTATCTCCGAAAACCATCTTTTTATTCTTCCTTCCTAAATTCTTAACTATAATTGAATCATATCCCTCTTTTAATGTTGGCTTAAATACATAAAATTGATCCGGAGTAATTTTTCCTTGTACTATTAATTCTCCTATTCCCCAAATTGAATTAATCAAAACTACATCTTCGAATCCGCTTTCAGTGTCCATAGTAAACATTATTCCAGAAGAAGCTATATCAGATCTAACCATTTTTTGAATTCCAACTGATAAGGCAACATCCATATGATTAAATCCTTTTTCTTCTCTATAAGAAATAGCTCTCTCTAAAAATAAGGAAGCTACGCATTTTTTTGAAGCGTTAAGCACTTCTTCTTCCCCTCTAATATTTAAAAAGGTTTCGTGTTGTCCAGCAAAAGAAGCTTCTTTTGAGTCTTCTGAAGTAGCAGAAGAACGAGCTGCAATACTTACATTCTTCTGACCATATTCTTTAGATAGTTTTTGATAAGCCTGTCTTATGTCTTTTTCTAAATCTTCTGGAAAAGGAGAATCAAGAATAAGTTTTCTTAACTTCTTGCTAGTTTTTTGAAGATCTTCAATATTTCCTTTTTTATATTTTTTAAATATTTCTTTTATCTTCTTTTTTAGTCCATTAGCTTCCATAAAGTTCCAATAAGCTTTACTAGTTAGAGCAAATCCATTTGGAATATTTACTCCTTTCTCAGTTAAATTAGAGTACATTTCACCAAGAGAGGCGTTTTTTCCACCTGCCAACTCTGTATCTTTTGAACTTAATTCTTCAAACCACAGTATATTTTTATCTTTTTTGCTAACCATATTATTTATAATTATTTTAGTAATTAATCTTAACGAAGTTAAGATGTTATTTAAAATTTTTAATTACAACAGCTCTCAACTTCACTCTCTTCAGTAACTATAATTGTATAATCATCATCTGTTCCTTTTTCTCTGTCTGGCCCAGCAGTAGAAAGATAAGAATCCCCACAAGGTGCATTACAAGCATGATCTTCATAAATATAATGATTTCCCCAAGGGTCTTCTAAAATTAAATCATTTAAATAAGGGCCTTGCCAATCATCACCATCCGAATTCATTAAAGCATCTACAACTTCTCTCCACTCCTCTTGATCATTTGGAAAATTATCACTTGTATTAATTCCTCCATCTCGAGGTGGTAATTCTCCAATATCAATTTCATAAACTTTCATTCCTTTTGCAATAGCACTCATATCATTTTTAGCCCTACTTAATTTTGCAAAATCTCTTGCGTCCCCAAAATTAGCAAGCACAAGAGCCATTAATAAACCAATGATTGATACTACTACTAATAGTTCAGCTAAAGTAAAGCCTCGCTTCGCTCGCCTTTTAATTTTGTTAATTACAAAGCCTCTTTTCATGTTTAAGTTTAATTAATTATTTTTATTTTTTTTGCTATTGCTAATTCTTCATTTGGCTCAATCGGTGCTATTTTAAATTCTTCTTTAAAAGGTAAATCTTTTGTAATAATATTTCTAATTTTTAAAGATCCAGCTCCAATTGCACCTGTAAAACAAATTAAATCACACCCCCCTAATATAGTATAATAAGAGCCAATATATTTTTGAATTTTATTTACAAATATTTTTAAACCTTTTTCTGCTTTTTTATTTTCTTTTTTAATTTCTTTTAGAATGTCTAACATATCTCCTATCCCAACTAATCCTTTCATGCCAGATTCTTTATTTAAAATTTCTTCTGCTTTTTCAGCTCCGTATTCTTTACTTAATTTTAATACAATTCCAGGATCAATATCTCCACTTCTTGTCATCATTACAATACCTTCTAAAGGAGTAAATCCCATTGAAGTATCTATTGCTTTTCCTTTATCAATTGCAGTAATACTACAACCTCCTCCTAAATGACAACTAATAATTTTAATATTATTAAAATCTAAATTTTTCATTAAAGCTCCTTCCTTTGCTGCATATTCATGAGAAATACCATGAAATCCAAATTTCTTAAAAGAATGTTCTTCTCTAATTTTTTTAGGAAGCGGATAAGTATAAGCTATTTCAGAAAGAGTACTATAAAACTCTGTATCAAAAACTGCCACCTGATCTGCATTTTTAAAATTTTCAGTAGCTATTTCTATTCCTAAAATATTAAAAGGATTATGAAGTGGAGCCCATTCATTAAATTCTTTTAATTTTTCAATCTTTTTCTTATCCATTACTGTTGCGTTTTTAAATTCTGTTCCTCCATGAACAACCCTATGCCCTACTATTTCTATATTTTTAAACTCTGCTTTGACCTCCTTAATAATTTCCTTTAAATTCTTTTCATATTTATCAGATTTATCAGAATTAGAAATTCTAATTTCTCCTTCTTTAGAAAGAGAAAGATCTTTTTTAAAAACTTTCCAGGAGATAGATTGACTTCCACAATTTAATACTAAAATCATTTTAAATTTAACTTAATTTCCCCTTTACATTTTTTATAGACAGCTCCTGCATTGCCTTCATCGGTGTCTAAGTGACAAGATAAACTATAATTTTGATTAACTCTCACAATAATATTATGAAAAGTTAATGCTCTTTTCCCATTAATTTTAACTGAAATTTCTTTATTATCTTCTAATCCTAATTGTTTAGCTTCTTTTGGAGTGCAGTGAATATGTCTTTTTGCTACAATTACTCCCTTATCTAATTCAACTTTTCCTTTAGGACCAATTAAGGTAATACCTGGAGTATTTTCAATATTTCCAGATACTCTAAGAGGAGGATCTATCCCAAGAAAAAAAGCATCTGATCTTGAAATTTCTAATTGCGTATAATCTCTTAGTTGACCTACTATTCTAACATTTTCAAACTTATTTTTATCTGTTTTTACATTAACGGTTTCTTCCGCAGCAAACTCATCTGGCTGAGAAAGCTTCTTTTTAACATGTAAATTATAGCCTTTTCCGAATAATTTTTCTAAAGTTTTCTTATTTAAATGAAGATGTCTTGCTGAAACTTCAATAGGAACCTTGTTCATAATTATTAGTATTAAATTAATTGCATCATTGTTTTCTAAAAGATAACGATTAATCAAAACAACAATTGGATATCGTTGTTTTAATTATAACATTTTATTACTAAAACAAAAAGAGGCCCATAGGGCCCCTTTTCTCTCTAAAATCTACTTTTTAAGTATTGTACTAATCTATATTTAAAAGTGAGGCAATTTTTTTCTTATCAAACCCGATAATAATTTCTCCATTTATTTCTACTACTGGAACTCCTTTACTCCCTGATTTTTTAACCATTTTGTCTCTTGCTTTTTTATCTTGAGAAATATCTTTTTCTTCATATTCAATATCATTGTCATTAAAGTAATCTTTAATTGCTTGGCAGTATGGACAAATTGGTGTTGTATAAATTATAACTTTTTTTTCTTGGTTCATTTTATTTACAAAGAAGGTTATTCTTTAGAATATTCTCATTTTATTAATATATTTTAACAACTTCCCCCATCAGAATTAGCTCCTTCTAGAGGTTCTAATTCCTCAGAACATTGTTCAACCTCAAATCCCTCTGAAAAAGCTGAACAAATAGAATCTTTATATTTATTAGGTTGACCATAATAATAAACTGCTTCAGTCTCTACACCATTTATTAGCATGGTAGGAGATCCAGATACATTATTTTCAGAACTAATTTGTGCCTCTTTTTTCATTAATTCTATTCCATTTTGATTAATGCAATTTGCAATAGTGTTAGCATTTAAATTTGCGCTTTGAGCTGCTTCTTCCCAACAACTTCCATCTGAACCACAATTTTCATTTACATAAGTGGTAAATTCCCACCATTTATCCATTCCATTGTTTTCTAAAACACAAACTTCTCGCATGTTTTGATCCACTTCTTTTTGGCCATGTAAAGAAGTTATTTCTCCCTCTCTTTCACTAACAACATAATGAACATTAAAATCAATCTTATCTTTTAATAAATTATAGGCTGAAACCATAGTGTCTTCAGCTTGATTTCCATAAGGACAGAAACTCATTACATAAAGATCCACTTTAGGTTTTTTTGATTTAGGAATTTCTGCACTACTTTGAGATGAGTTTGTTTCGCTTGTGCTTGTTGAATCTGTACTTGTTGCTTTAATTGAAGTTGGAAAAATCAATTCTGCATCTTTTGTAATGTAAGTTCTCTGTTCTTGACCATTAATTTCAAGAGTTAGTTTATAAAGGCCTTTTTCTTCTGTAACTTCTTTCAGGATAGCCTTATTTCCTTGTAAAAATTCTTGATTAATATAGTCCACGGTCTTATTGGCAGCTTCTTGGGGCGGAAGAACTTTTTTATTAAGGATGCTACCTTCTCCTTGCCAAGCATAAAAAGCAATACTTCCTACAATAAGCACACCAACAACAACCATTGCTATATTAAGATATTTATTTTCTATTTGTTCATACATAATTTTAAAAAATTTAATTAACTTGTTTTTAATTAAAACACAATTTTTAACTCTTCGCAATCTCTATTGTCTTTTCCATTAAATTAACTTGATTTATTTTTCCTAATTTACCTTCTTTGCAATCTTTTTCAGAAAAGTTTTTTACTTTATCTTTTTCTCCATCATAGATTAAAACTGGTAAAGGCTTTGTAGTGTGTTCTTTTTTAATACAAGAGGTTGAATGATCTCCTGTAATAATTAAAAGAGTATTTTTTAAAACCATTAAAGGCTTTAATTTTCTATCAATTTTTTCTAAAAAGTCTTTTTTGCCTTTAAAATCACCATCGTGGGAAAGATTATCAATTTTCTTAATGTGGCAAAAGATAAAATTATAATCTTCTATTTTTTTTGCAACTAAGTTAAACTTTTTATCTAAATTATCATCTCCAAATTTATCCTTACCATTTTTTTTAATAATATCCATCCCTACTGCTTTTGAAACTCCCTTATAAACTCCTCCTCCAGTTATACTTCCAGCCTTAAGATTAAATTTATCATCGAAGCTCTCCATTTTTTTAAAAGTTCCTGCTCCTCTAGCTAAAATATAGTTTGCTGGCAACAACCCTTTTTCTTCTCTTTCTTTGTTTTTAGGATGATCTTTTAAAATTTGATAGGCTTTTTCAAAAAATTGATTTAAAATTTTAGCTGTGTATTTTGCTTTTTTAGTATCTTTTTTAGATTTTACTTTTTTTGGTGGAATATTAGTTTTTTTAGGATCACTATTTGTAACTTCTTTAGATAGTTTATCTTTGCCTTTTAAAATTAAAACTCCCCTATGCTCTATTCCACTCTCTACAATAAATTTAATCCCATCAATTTCAATATTTTGTAGGGCCCTAACAAAAGGTTTTTTGTCTTTAATCCTACCTGCTCTTCTATCAATTATCTTTCCATTTTTAATTGTTGCAAAATTAATTCTAAAAGCTAAATCTCCTTCTTCTAAATCTACATCTAAGGCAGCAGCTTCATAAGGACCTCTACCTAAATAATTTTCTTTTGGATTAAAACCAAACAAAGCTAAATGAGCGCTATCGGAACGGGGATAATGCTGTTTCTTAAACCAAAAAGGATCAACCTTACCAGATACCCCTTTTTCTGCCAAATAGTCCATGTTAGGAGTTCTCGCAGCTTCTAGAGGGGTTTTATTTCCAAGTTCTGGTATTTTATCATCTCCTAATCCATCTATTACTAATAATATGATTTTTTTCATTTTAATTCTTCTTCTATTCTTAATAATTGATTATATTTACTAACTCTTTCTCCTCTAGCAGGAGCACCAGATTTAATAAACTCGGCATTAAGTCCTACTGCTAAATCTGCAATAAAGTTATCACAAGTTTCACCGGACCGATGAGAAACCATAATTTTCCAATCTTTGGAACGAGCTAATTGCATTGCTGCAATGCTTTCTGTAATAGTTCCAATCTGATTTATTTTTAATAAAAGCCCATTGCAAGAATCTTTTTTTATAGCTTCTCTAATTCTTCTAGGATTAGTAGTTAAAAGATCATCTCCAATTACTAATAGCTCTTTATTCTCTTTTTTAAATTTAGCCCAAGTTTCAAAATCATTTTCATCAAAAGGATCTTCAATTGAAAATATTGGATAATTTTTAACAAGTTCTTTGTAATATTTAAATATTTCTTCCTTATTCTTTTCCTTTTCTTCAATCTGATAAGTATTTTTTTTCTTATTATAAAATTCCGAAGCAGCACAATCTAAAGCAATTTTAATGTTTTTAGTATTATAACCTGCTTTAGTAATTGCCTTTTCTAGATAAGAAAGAGCAGTCTCCGCTTTTTCAAATGAAGGTGCAAATCCTCCTTCATCTCCTACGTTAGTTGAGTCAGGAGAAAAGTCTTTTTCTAAAATTTCTTTTAAATAATGATAAATCTCTGCTCCTGCTCTTAAATTTAAATAAAATTTACCAAGACGTGGAGAAATCATAAATTCTTGAATATCTAAATTATTTCCAGCATGTTCCCCTCCATTTAAAACATTAAAACAAGGACAAGGTAACCCAATATCAGCTCCTGCTAAATTAGAAAGATATTCCCAAAGTGGAATTTTTCTACTAGCTGCTCCTGCCCTAGCTCCTGCCATTGAAACGGCAAGAATTGCATTTGCTCCTAAATTTTCTTTGTTTTCAGTTCCATCTAACTCTAATAGAGCTTGATCAATCTTTTTTTGATCAAGATTTATACCTTTTAATCTTTTTGCAATTTCTTTATTAATATTAGAAACCGCCTTTTTAACTCCTTTGCCATGAAATCTTTTATCTTTATCTCTTAATTCAGTAGCTTCATGCTCTCCAGTAGAAGCTCCGGAAGGGACAGAAGCTCTATATCTTCCTTTTTTAGTAATAATTTCTGCTTCTACTGTAGGATTTCCTCTGGAATCTAATATTTCTCTTCCTTTAATATCTTTAATTTTCATAATTATTATTTATTCATTTAAATAATGAAAAACCGATAAAGCTGCTGTAGCACCCATTCCAGCAGCGATAATTAATTGATTATATTTTACATTAGTAACATCTCCTGCAGCATACAATCCTTTAGTCTTTGTAGCTCCAGTCCAAGGATCTACTTTTATTTCATCTTTTTTATTAAACTCTACTAATTTATTAACAAAAGCAGTAGCTGGTTGATAGCCAATTTGGACAAAGACTCCTTCTACTTCTAATTCTTTTTCTGCTTTTCCTTTTCTTTCTTGATAGATAATTGAACTTACAAACTTATCTCCTTTTATCTCTTTCAATTTAACTCCTGTAAGAACTTCTGTATTATCTAAATTCTTTATAGTTTCCTTTAAAGAATCCTTTGCTTTAAGTTCATTCATAAATTCTAAAATATAGATCTTATTAGCAATATCTTTTAAATAAAGAGCTGTTTCAAGGCCAGCATCTCCTCCTCCTACTACAGCTACGTTTTCATCTTGATAAACTGATCCATCACAAATTGCACAATAACTTACTCCTTTTCCAATATATTCTTTTTCACCTGGAACTTCTAGTGGTCTTGGGTCAGATCCAGAAGCAATAACTACAGTTTTAGATTCGTATTCCTCTTTTTTGATTTTAACTTTAAAGATATTATCTTTTTTATTAATCTCTTTAATTGTAGATTCTTTAGTTTTAATATCTAAATTTTTTAAATGATTTTTAAAATTACTCATAAGGTCTGGGCCAGAAATTTCATTAAGCCCAGGCCAATTTTGAATTGGAATAGGTTTTTTTCCAATTTGACCTTGGAAGTCTTTTGTAATTAATAAAGTTTTTAATTTTTGTCTTTTTCCATAAATAGCAGCAGTTGTACCTGCTGGACCGCCTCCAATAACAATTAAATCATACATAATTAAATTTTAATTATTAGATAATATATTGGGAATTTCATCTAGAATATCAGAAGCCATTAAAGATTCTCCTAATTTTTCTCCAACTTTCTTGCCTGCTGTACCATTTATAAAGGCAGCTCCACAAGCTGCTTTAAACGGCTCAACTCCTCGAGCTAATAAAGAACCAGCTATCCCCGCTAAAATATCTCCTGTTCCTCCTACTGTCATATAAGGAGATCCTGCTTCATTTAGAGCTACTTTTTCTCCATCTGAAATAATATCAGTTCCTCCTTTTAATAAAATAGTTAAATCTAATTTTTTAGCTTCTTCTTTTACAATCTCTATTTTTTCTTTTTGGTCTTTTTGGTTTATCTTTCTACCAGTTAAAATATAAAATTCATAACTATGAGGAGTAATTATAAAATTTTTATCTTGTATTTTTTCTTTTACCTTGCCCCTTAAAGAATAAATAGCATCAGCATCAATTACTGTAGGCATAGTAACCTGAGTAAGATATTCTCCAATTACTTTCTTAGTTTTTTCAGACCTTCCCATCCCTCCTCCAACCACTACAGCTGACTTGGTATGAGCAGATTCATCTGCTCCTTGAGTTAAAGAAAGTAAAGTTGAAAGATGTTTTTCCTCTACTCTTTCTCCAGAAAGATCATAAGTAGCTAAATCTGGTTGAAAAGATGCAATAATATTAGCAGCTCTTTCAGGTGCAATAATGTGTACCATATCTACACCTGTTTTATAAGCCCCTAAAGCACTAAGGGCTGGAGCACCAGAATAAAATTTAGAACCTCCGATAACTAGCATGAAACCAGTATCATATTTTTTAGCATCTTTAGGTTTTTGTTTATATATCTCTTTTAGTATTTTTGAGTTTATTTTTTCCATAAAATAGTTCTATTTAATTTAATCCATAATAGCACATTTAGAAAAATACAAAAAGAGGAGTTCCCCCCCTCTTTTTTCTAAGGTTAAAATTATAAATTAAGTTTTATCCTTCGTTTTTTCGAAGAAAAGCTGGAATTTCCCATTGTTTTTCCTCTTCTAATATTCTCTTCTCTGCTTCTTCTTTCTCTTTTTTAACTTGAAGTGCATTCTTTTTTATCCTTTTCTTTTCTTCTGGTTCGTTCTTTTTAACTTCATCTTTTTGTTTACTATTTTTTTTCTTTTTCTTTGATTTAGACTTGCTTTTCTTTTTCTTTTTCTTTGATTTAGACTTGCTTTTCTTTTTCTTTTTCTTTGATTTAGGTTTAGTTACTTCCCCAGTAAATAATCTAGCTGTAGTCCCAGTAGCTAAAAGGCTTACTTTGATTTTGCCCTTATATTTTCTTTTTGGCCAAAAACCAAAAATAATTTTTGCTTCATCATTTACTAAGTCAGAAAATGATTGAGAAATATGATTTACTTCAGATAAAGCTAATCCCATTCCTCCAACAATATTTATTAAAATTCCTTTTGCT
Organism: uncultured Candidatus Saccharibacteria bacterium; assembly: GCA_964555095.1. Taxonomy (GTDB): domain Bacteria; phylum Patescibacteriota; class Minisyncoccia; order Minisyncoccales; family CAYPLZ01; genus CAYPLZ01. The sequence continues at coordinate 10,828 of CAZKRA010000007.1, forward strand.
TTTTCAATTCCATAAGGATAAAGGGGATTATTTATTGCCTCTTTGATTAAAGTTTCAGTTGATTTTTCATCTTTTTTAATCTCAATTGAATTTAGATAAGAATAATTCCCTCTTGATTCTAATACTTTTCTAAGATCTGCAAAATCAATATTAATCAACCCTGTTTTATAGATCATTTCAATCAATCCTTCCAAGCTATTACTTAAATTATTATTAATCATTGAAAAAGCTTCTTTAAGGGGTGTAGTTTTATCAATAATTTGGAAGATTCTTTCATTTGGAATAACGGATAGTGCATTAAGATGAGGCTTAGTGCTTTCTAAAGCATTCCTAGCAATCTGCATCTTTTTAGCTCCTTCAAACTCAAATGGAAGAGTAAAAATTGCATACGTTAAGTTCCCTAATTCTTCTGAAATTCTAGCAAAAACAGGAGCTGCTCCAGATCCTGTTCCTCCTCCAAGACAAGCAACAATAATACAAAGATCTTGCCCCTCTAATTCTTTTTTTATTTTTTCTTTATTTTCATCTGCTGCTTTACGGGCTAGATCTGGATTCATCCCAGAACCCAAACCTTTAGTAAACTTATCACCAAAAGAAAAAGTTTTAACTCCTTTTGGTACGTTTTCTAAAGCTTGCTCATCAGTATTAGCAGCTAAAAAAGTAGCTTTTCTAATATTAGGAGCAATTTCTGAAACAATTGAACTCCCTCCTCCTCCAATTCCAATAACTTTTATCTTAGTCTTTTTTACTTTTTTAGTAGAACTTTTTTTCTTCTTTTTTTTCTTGTTTTTCTTTTTCTTTTTAACCATAATAACTTCCTTTTTTCTTAATATTTAAACTCTATTTCCTTTATTAATCTTTTTCTATAGTAGCACAAAGAAGAATAATTTTAAAATAAAAAGAAGGTTAATCAATAATTAGAAAAACCTTATCATTTTCTCTTACTCTCTTTTTGGTTTTAATCCCTATTTCACTTCCTTTCTCTGCTTTTTGAATATCTTTGCCATTTAGCTGAATAGAATCAACTTTTTGTTTTAAATAAGTATTCTCACCTTCTATTGTAATCGTTTGGCCAATTTCCAAACTATTATGCTTTAATTCAACAGCAGCTGCTTCTGATTTTGGGTAATAATGTATAACTGTGCCTATTTCTTTCCTTTTTGTAGTAGCAGCGCTCCCAGAGTTTTCAAAATTAATTCCTCTTGGTCCTGGTTCTCCAAAATAGAAACCTGTAGAAAATCCTCTATTATAAACCTTCTTTAATTCTTTTTTCCATTCTTGAGCTTTTTCTTTTGTAAAACTGCCATCATAATAAGCTTCTATTGCTTTCCTATAATACTTTGCTGTTGTTTCAATATAGTTTGGATCCCTCTGTCTCCCCTCTATCTTAAAAGCATCAATTCCTGCTTCTATTAATTCTGGAATGTATTTAATCATACAAATATCTTTAGGATTAAGAAAATATTTTCCATCTGTTTCTATTGCATTTCCTCCATCATCAACTAGCTTCCATTTCCTTCTGCAAAGTTGATGACAGGCTCCTTTATTAGCTGAATTATTTTCAAAATAAGCTGATAATATGCATCTTCCAGAAATTGCCAAACACATAGCTCCATGAATAAATGTTTCTATCTCTATATCTGTTTTTCCTTTTAATTCTTTAATTTGATCTAAGGTCATTTCTCTAGCTAAAATTACTCTTTTAGCTCCAATATTTTTGTAAAACTCTGCTGCTCTGTAATTTGAAACATTAGCTTGAGTTGATATAAAAAAATCTATTCCAATTTCTTTAGCTATTTCTATTGTAGCTGGGTCCCAAACAATTACTGCATCAACCTTAGTTTCTTTTGCCCTTTTTAAAACTTCTTCTACTTTTTCAATATCTTGATTATAAACAACTGAATTTACAGTTAGATAAGCCTTAATCTTGTTTTTATGACATTCATTAACAAAATCACCTAACTCATCTAAAGTTATATTATTAGCTCCAGCTCTTAAGCTCATACTTGAAGCTGAAAAATAGACTGCATCAGCATATTCTTTACAAGCCTCAAGTGAAGTCCAGTTTTTAATTGGGCTCATTAATTGAACTTTTTTCATCTTGTTTTAAAACTATCACATTCATTTTTTTTTACAATATTAAATTAAATGTTATTATATAAAAAGGTTAAAAAAAACAAATAATAAATAAAATTATGAATATCGGCAAAGCAATTGGAATAGCTTTTTTAGTTATAGCAATAGTAGCAATCGGATTATTGTCTACTAAAATTTATAATCCATCTTGGAATCCTTTTAAACCAAGCCCTGAAAAGATAATTCAAAAGGCTGGAGAAAATTTAAAAAATATTAAAAGTTTTAATTCTAAAATTACTGGTAGTCTAGAAGGAGAAACCCAGAAATTAGCTTTTGTTATAGATTATAATTATTCTGGAAAAGATTCTGAGAAAACAAAGATGGAAGGCTCAACTGAAGTAGAATTTTCTACTGAAGGAATAACAATGAATGGAGAGGTAGATTTTATCACAAAAGAAAAACAATTTTTTCTAAAAATTAATACTTTTCCTGCTGTATTATCCCCTTACCTACAAATGTTTGGCCTCAGTTCCGATTCTATTAAAGATGAATGGATAGCTTTTAGCACTAGCTCTACAGAGAGCACCATAGAAGATCAAAATATAGAAAATATTGAAAAAGAAATTACAAAAAAACTTGATAAATTATTTATCATTAAAAAAGAATATAAAGATGAAGAAGTAAATGGAAATGATTGCTATCACTATTTAGTTGAATTAGATAATGAAAAAGCAAAAGAAGTAATTAAAGACATAATGAAGGAAGTTAGTTCAAATTCTCAATTAAATACTACTGAATTAAATCAAACTTTTGACCAAATGAAAGGTTTAAGTGGAGAAATTTGGATTGGAAGTAAAGATTATAATATCTATAAATTAAAAACTGATTCTGAAATAGAAAATGCTACGAGCTCTAATATAAACTCTTTATCTTTAGAAATTACTTTTTCTGATTTTAATAAAGATTTTGAGATAAATGTTCCAGAAAACTTCATTACCCTCAAAGAATTAATGAATCAAGGAAGTAGTATATTTCAACAACAATTAGAAAACTCTCAAGTTCCAAGCCAACAATATCAGTACTAAATTTGAACTTGAGCTTTTAAAGTGCTAATTTAAATTAATAAAACTAAAAAGGAGGTGTAGAAAATGTTTCTCTTCCAGTTGTGGAAGAAGGGTTTATTAGCTACGATCATTATTATTGTTGTAACTGTTCTTATTTATAGCTTAATAGATCTTACGCAAATATTAGAAGTTTTATTGGCTTTTGTTATTCCAAAAGAATACATTTTCTGGGGTCTACCCTTTTTAATAGTATTTTTTATAGTACCTTTTATTATTGGTCTCTTAACTGATGGAAAACTAGGAAAATTTATAGGAAGGATAGTTGCCCCAATTCCTCTTTTAAATATAATATTTAATAAAGAGGAAGATTTTGCAAAGCAAGGAATTCCAGCTGTATTTGTGTTAGAAGCCTTCAATATTAAACTATACTTTCATGGTTTAGCTATGGGAATTAATGAAATTAATGGTAATTCAGTTGTCTGTATGTTCTTCCCTTCTGTCCCAGTTATTTTTACAGGACCTGTTATGATTGATGTAGCTTTAAAAAATGTTAAAGAAGTAAAGCTCATAGGAGAAGATAGAAATTCTGCAATAAGATATTTTACAAAAAAATGTGTTACTTATGGAACACCCTCTGGAAAAAGGTTTAAATTAAAAGACTTAGAGCTAGAAAAAATAAAGAGTTCTTTAAAAGACAATCAAAATTAAAAAAGCGCTGAAAAAACAGCGCTTTTTTTCTTTTAGATTAATCCTCCACTATATATATTTAAGAATTTTGGTATTACAAAAGCTAATCCAATTAATGGTAAAAGGAATGTAATAACTTGAAATATAACTATGAAGATAAAGATCTTTTTTATTAAGTCAACTGATTTTTGAATATCATTTATCTTTTTTTCTTGTTTTTGAAGTTGTTTTTTAATTTCTTCCATTTTTTATATTAATTTAGAATCCAAACACTATAAGTTAAAAAGGAAGCAAAACTCCCCCATAAAACATAAGGAACCAAAAGAAGTGCAGCCAATTTAGACTTTGACCAAATAAGGTAAATTAAAATAAATACAGTTAATGAAAGAAGGATTGCTTCAAACACAGCCAAACCAATCAAGCCTTGAGCAAAAAATAAGAAGCTCCAAAAAATATTTAATCCAGCATTCAGTAGGAATAGATAAATTATTCTCCAAAATCTTTTATCTCTTTCTAATTTATTCCAAACAATTAAAGCAGAGATAGTAGATAAAATAAATATAATTGTCCAAACTATTCCAATTATTGATCCGGGAGGAGTCCAAGTTGGTTTATTAATTAATTCATACCAACCAGAATTAATTCCCATGGAGGTAAAAATACTTCCAGTATAGGAAACCAAAACAGTAATAATCGGAATCAAAAAATAATTAATTTTTAATTTTTTAACAACCATAGTCCATGTATATTACAATAAGTTCTTGCTTCGACCTTTTCTTTGTTATTAATTTCAAATACAGCTTCAGGTTTATCTTCAGGAGTTAAAAACTTTCTATAATATTGATCTCCATTTATTAGTTCTATCCATTCAATATGATGCTTTTCCATCATTGGATGAGGATTAGATCCTATTTTAACTTTTACTCCATTATCTGTTTTTTCAATTACTGGAAGATGTTTTTCATGTCCTTCATTTTTAAAAGTTTCTTCTTGTAGCTCCATTGGTTCTCCACAACAAACAAGTTGTCCTTGTCCAGTGTGAACAACTTCTACAATATTACCACAAATATTACATTTATAAATTTGTTTTAGTTTTGTCATAATATTTTTTTAATTAGTTAATACTTAATTATAACAAAAAACTAAGGTTTAGGTAGTTTGTCTTCATATTTTTTAATAAAAAAGCGCCATTTTTTACTCGCCCATTTATTCCCAGCATAATCAATATTAATTCTTGGACTTTTTTCTATTTTTTCTTTTTCTCCTTCTTCTAACCAAATCTTTTTACTAGTAGTAAGATCTTCTCCATATAATTTTTTATTTATTTTGAAATATTTTGTTAATTTACCTGGCCCATTAGTTCTTTCAAAAGAAGTATCTTCTGAATCAATTGCTCTAATTAAAACGCATTCTGGAGTGTCTTTTTTAAAAGTTGAAATATTAAGCATCCAGTGCATTCCATAAATTAGATAAATATAAAGTAATCCTCCTCTTTTCCATACTGCTTTATTCCTTTCTGTTTTACCATTACAAGTATGTGCTGCTTTGTCTTCTGGCCCTTTGTATATTTCAGTTTCTACAATTTTACCTCTTCTCTTTTTCTTGTTATCTATCTTTCTTACTAAATATTTACCTAATAATTCTTTTCCCACCTTAATAGTAGGTTTTACAAAAAAATCTTTTTTAACTCTTTTTCCCATAATATTAATCTTAGTTAGAAAAGTCTTTTGCAGTTTCCCTCGCCTGTTTTATCTCTGCTTCAGATAAGACAGGACCTTTAGCTTCAGAATCCATTAAAGCATTATAAGAAGAATCTGTATGGTTTAAACTAAATACATGACCAATTTCATGAGCAAAGACTAAATAATCATCTGAAGTCGTATAGTCTGCTACTAAAATTTTACCAGTTCCCATATAAGCTAAGCCGCTTGGTCCTTCTAAGTTACCTATAAAAAATACATTAACTAAATCCTCATTAAAACTTTCAAGTTCTTGAGTAAATTTATAAGGGGAGTCTGAGAATTGATTAATCTCTTCTTGGTTCATTAAAATAATATCTATTTTTTCAAGCTTAAGTTCTACATCAGCTTGAGCCCATATTTTATTAGTTTTACTTACTAATTTTCTAATATTTTCTTTGTTTCTTGTAGAGCCATCAGATGAATTCTCTGCCCTTAAAATTCTAGCTATTACTGGTACTGTAATAGTTTCTTCATTTAAAATACTCTCCATTTCTTGAACTTGTACATTACTTGGAGTTTTTCTATAGAAGAAATATTGTCTGAATCCTGAAATATAGAATAATCCTGCTATAACTACTAGAGAAACTAAAATTATAACAAAACGCCATACTATCTTTTTCCATAAAGGAGTTTCTTTTTCTACATCTCCAAATTCTTCTAGCTCTTCTTTTTTAAAAAATTCTTCATCCATTAAATTATTTTAACATTTAGCTTTCTTTTTCTTGGTCCATCTAGTTCAACTAGAAAAATTTGTTGCCAAGTTCCTCTTTCTAGTTTTCCATTTTCAAATGGAATAACTTTTGTTTGCCCAATCAATCCAGAGAGAATATGAGAGTCTGCATTGTTGTCAATTTTATTATGATTAAAGTTATATCCTTTTACTTTATCTTTTAAAAAATTTACCCAATCTTTTTTTAGATTAGTTTCATTTTCAGTTAATAATACAGCAGCAGTTGAATGAGGAACAAAAATTGTAACTATTCCTTCCTCTTTTTTACTTTCTTGGAGACTTTCTTCAACTTTATCTGTAATGTCTATTAATTCATACCTTTTATTTGTTGAAATAATAAATTTTACCATAATATTTTTTGATTATTTTCTTACATTAAGTCTATCAATCTTTTCTATATTTAAAAAGGTTTTCTTGATTTTAAAGAAAATTGTGTTAGATTTAACTCAGAAGGAGGAATTATAATGGAAAATATTTTAATTAAGTGCCCTTTTTCTCGGCTGAAAGATGATTATTTTGTTTATCTTGATGTAGTTGCAAAAGATGGTGTAAGATCCTTAGACCGAAAAGAAGTTTTCTTTCTACTTAGTAACTGTACTAAATGCAATTCTAATAAAAAAATAGAAATCACAGAAGAAGGAGGTATTAAAGGTTGTCCTGCCCTAGAAAAATACAAAGAAAACCCAGAAAGACTAGGCTTTGCGGCCTTTATAAGACAAGAAGAAAGTTTTATTAAAAAGATATTAGCAAAGGAATTTAATTTTATCCTACTAAAAGAAAAATTAGTAGGAATAAAAAGTAATCCCACCTTAGAAGAACTCTTTCCGTACATTAAAAAATATAAAAAGCAACAAAGTAAAGAGCAATCATGAAAAGATTGCTCTTTTTTTTACTAACTTTATTTTAAGTTATTCAAAATTAATGCTAAAATGTATAGAAATGAGAGATTAAAAAAATATATTTGGTTTTATGAAAAAGAAAAAAATTTTAAAAAGATTTTTTTTTCTACTAAAGAGACTTTTTAAAAAGGAAAAGAAGGTTTCAAAATTAAAAAGATCTTCTAAAAATCCAATTATTGCTCCACGGCCTGATAAAGGTTGGGAATCAAAACAAACCTTTAATGCTGCTAGTCTTTATTTAGAAAATAGAGTGCATTTTTTATACCGTGCAATAGGAGATCAAGGTCTTTCTGTTTTAGGATATGCTTCAAGCAAAGACGGTATTAATATTACAGATCGTTCCGATGAAGCAGCTTACGTTTTTAAAAAAGAGGAAATTATTGATGCTGGAATTAAGTTTAATAAGTCTATTAATTATTCCTCTGGAGGAAGCTTTGGAGGTTGCGAAGATCCTAGGTTAATAAAGATGGGAAATAAAATTTATATGACTCATACTACTTTTAATGGATGGAATCTTCTCAGAATGACCCTAACCTCTATAAGTGAAGAAGATTTCTTAAATAAAAATTGGGATAAATGGGAAGATCCTATTTTCATTTCTCCCCCTGATGAAATTAATAAAAATTGGGTTCTTTTCCCAGAGAAGATAAATGGGAAATATGCAATTTTGCATAGTATATCTCCGGAGATATCAGTAGAATATCGTGATTCTCTTAATTTTGACAAAGATGAATATCTAAATAGCCATTATTCCCCTACTGAGATTGAAGAAGGATGGGAAGGTTATGTAAAAGGAGTTGGACCCCCTCCTGTTAAAACAAAATATGGTTGGTTAGTTTTGTATCATGCCTTTGATAAAGAAGATCAAAGCGACTATAAGATAGGAGCTATGATTTTAGACTCTTCTGATCCTGAAAAAGTTTTATATAGAGCTAAAGAGCCCCTCCTAGAACCGAATTCTTATTTTGAAAAGAATGGTTTTAAACCTGGAATAATTTATAGTTGTGGAGCAAATGTAATAGACAATAAATTATTTGTTTATTATGGAGGAGCTGACTCAGTAATATGTGTTGCCACTATTGAGCTCGATAAATTATTAAATAATTTAGTAGAGAAAAAAACAAAAAAACCTAAATTTAAATTTTTTAAAAAGATTTTAAAATAATATGGCATTAGTACAACGATTTAAAGAAAATCCTCTCGTCTCTCCTGATTCAGGTAAAAAATGGGAAGACTACTCAACTTTCAATGGCTGTCCTTTTAAAAAAGATGGTAAAATCCATCTTCTTTACAGAGCAGAATCTGAAAAGAAAAAAATAGAAGGAAAAGAATTAAGGGTTTCTTCTATTGGGCATGCAGTAAGTGAAGATGGTATCCATTTTAATAAAAGAGAACAATTAATTAAGCCCAAAAAGGAATGGGAGAAATTTGGGTGTGAAGACCCTAGAATTACAAAAATAGGTGATAAATACTATATCTTCTACACTGCACTTTCAAAATATCCTTTTAGTGCAGATGGAATAAAAGTAGGAATGGCTATAACAAAAGATTTCAAAAATTTTGAGAAACATCTTGTAACTAATTTTAATTCAAAAGCAATGGTTCTTTTCCCAGAAAAGATAAATGGTAAATACGTAGCAGCTTTATCAGTTAATACTGATTCCCCTCCTGCAAAAAACGCAATTGCTTTTTTTGATAAAGAAGAAGATATTAGAGACTCTGAATATTGGGATAAATGGTATAACTCTCTCCATGAATATATTTTACCATTAAAACAAGGGAGTAAACATTTAGCTGAAATAGGAGCTCCCCCTATTAAAACAAAATACGGTTGGATTCTATTTTATGCTCATATTTTAAATTATCATTCTTCTAAACCAACTGTATTTGGAATTGAAGCTGTTTTGCTTGACCTAGAAGATCCTTCCCAAATAATTGGCAGGACAAATGATCCTCTCTTAACTCCAAAACAGGACCATGAAATTGAAGGGAATGTTTCTAATATTATTTTTCCTTCTGGAGCTATTCAAAAAGATGATTACATTTATCTATACTATGGGGCTGCTGATACTAGAGTGTGTGGTGCAAAAATTCCTTTCCAAGAATTTGCTAAAGATCTTAAAAGATCTGGAGAAAGAATTGTTTGGTTTAAACGTTATGAAAAAAATCCAATAATTACTCCAAACCTAAATCATAACTGGGAGAATAAAGCAGCTTTTAATCCAACTGCTATTAAAATTAAAGATAAAATTTATCTTCTTTATAGGGCAATGTCAAAAGAAAATGTTTCCTATTTTGGATATGCAGAAACAAAAGATGGACTCAATATTGATAAAAAATTAGATGACCCAATTTATAAGCCTAGAATGGAATTTGAAAAACATCCCAAAAAAGGAACTTTCTCAGGATGTGAAGACCCTAGAGCAGTAATAATAGAAGATGATATTTATGTTACTTATACTGCTTTTAATGGAATAACTCCAAGAGTAGCTTTAACTTCTATAAGTATTGATAATTTTCTAAATCACAATTGGGATAAATGGGAGGAACCAAAATTAATTACTTCTCCTAATACCACTAATAAAGATTGTGTTATTTTCCCTGAAAAAATGGATGATAAATATGTCTTTTTACACCGCCCAGATGATAAAGATGTCTGGATAGATTTTGCTTCAGATTTAGATTCATTAAAAGGGAATTGGATCGGAGGACATATTCTTTTTGAACCAAGAAAAGGAAACTGGGATTCTGAAAAAATAGGTGCAGCTGCATCTCCTATTAAAACTAAAAAGGGTTGGCTCTTGTTATATCATGGGGTTTCTGAAACCAGCAGATATTATAGAGTTGGTGCAGTTCTACTTGATTTAGATGATCCTAGAAAAGTAATAGCAAGAACTAGAGCTCCAATTTTTGAACCAAGAATGCCATATGAAAAAAGAGGACAAGTTGATAATGTAGTTTTTCCAGGAGGAATAGTCTTAAAAGATGATAAGTTATATATGTATTATGGTGGTGCTGACTCTGTAGTAGGAGTAGCAACAGTATCATTTGAAAAGTTAATGAAATCATTCTCAAAAGAATAAAATTATGAAAATAATAATCCTAGCCGGAGGAAGAGGCTCAAGATTATGGCCTATTTCAAGAAAAGAGTCTCCAAAACAATTCCTCCGATTAGAAAATAAATCCTTTTTTAAGCAAACAATAGAAAGATCTCTTTTGATTGAAAAAGCAGAGAATATTTTTATATCTACAAATGAAAAATACGTTTCATTTGTAGAGGAAGAAATTAAAGATACTAATATTGAGAAAGAAAATATTCTTGTAGAACCTTTTGCAAAAAATACTGGTCCTGCTATTTTATTTGCTTTAAATGAATTAAAAGAAAAAACAGAAAAAAATGAACTAATTTTTATTTGCCCTTCAGATCATTATATCTTCCCAAATGAAAAATTTATTAAAACAGTAGAGGAAGCTAAAAAAGGAGCTTCTTTATCATACATTGTTACTTTTGGAGTAAGGCCAAATTCTCCTGAAACAGGATATGGATATATTACAAAGGGGGAAAATAAAATTAAAGATACTTCATGTTATAAAGTGGAGGAGTTTACTGAAAAACCTTGCCTAGAAAAAGCAGAGCAATTTATTGCTTCTGGTAATTATTTATGGAATTCAGGGATGTTTTTATTCCCTATTAATCTTATGCTGGAAGAGTTTAAAGAAAAGGCAAGTGAAATTTACAATAATATTAATAATTTTGAAAAACTTAAGTCTGCTCCTATAGATAAAGCAGTTATAGAAAAATCAGATAAAATAGCAACAATACCTTCTGAGTTTGAATGGAATGATATTGGTTGTTGGAAATCTTTTTATCAAATGAAAGATAAAGATAAAAAAGGTAATGTTTTAAAAGGAGATATTTTAGCTCATGACGTAGAAAATTCTCTAGTTTTAGGAAAGAATAAAACAATTGCCTGTCTTGGCCTTAAAGACATTACTGTTATTGAAACTAATGATGTAACTTTTATTGCACCTAAAAATAGATCGCAAGAAGTCAAAAAACTAGTTAAAGAATACGAAGGTAGAGATAATAAAAAAGGATAATTCTCCTTTTTTTTCCAAAAAAAATAACCCCACCTTTTAGAGTGGGGCTTTTTGATTTTTGGCTAGCTTTTCTTTCCTTCTTCAAATCCTTTTTTATACATTTTTTTAGCTACTTTGCCTTTTGGGGGATGATATCCTGTCTGTAAAAAAACCCGATTTATTGTGTCTATTTCCTTTGCTTTTTTTCCATCAATCTTTCCTTCGTAATAAGCTTCTTCAGGATCCTTAGACATTTAAAAACACCTCCTTGTTCATCATTATATATAAAATAATTGTTTTGTCAAAGTTTTTCTTTTATTGCCTTATTAGATAAATAAGCTATTAATCCTAAAGAGAAAGGATAAAAAAGAAAAAGGAAAATGTAATCTAAAATATTTAAATTCCTGAATCCAATTTTTAAAAAATCATACCAGGTTAAAATTCCAAAATACTTAGCTCCTAAATTAATTAAGATAGCTCCTATTAATATAAGTACACCTTTTAAATAAATTTTAATTCCTTTCATAATTTTCTTGAATCATAAGCCCAATGTAAAAGGGCTTGTCTTTGTTTTTTTCTACAATCAAGATTGCCTTTTTTGCAATTCTTTTCAACTTGAGCTACATGTCTTTTCATTGCTTTCCATCTTTTAATTTGCCTTTGATCCTCTTTCTCTAACCGTCTTCCTCTGTAATACCTGCAGTACCATTGAAACCAACCTCTTGGATCGTGCTCTTCATTTATCCATCCTTTTTCTCTCCACACTGATAAAGGTTGACTTGCATTAATTTTAAAAAAATTTAATTCTGGATCTTGCTTCTTTGGGTTTAATTTAGCATTTCCATACCAACTATCTGGAAATTCATCTTTACAGTCTGTCATATACTTTCCACCAAAAACACCTAATTCTAACATTTCTTTTGGAGTTAAATCAGGATTAAATTCCGGATCAAAATTCCTTCCCGAAGGTTCAGTTCGGTAATAAACATAATTAGTCTGCATTTTGTCATTAACTACAACTTTCTTTTTCATATTTTTATTTTACTAAATTATTCCTATTTATACTAATCTCAATTATACCAGCTGCCCCAGGGGCAACTTCATATTTTGAAAAAAGTATATTTATCTTATTCTCTGTAAAATAAAAGGAATGAATATCAGAAAAATAAAAACTCTCTTCTACTCCAGGAAAAGTATCTTCTTCTTTTAAGGCTGTTCTTACTTTTTTTATAAATTCATCTTGTTTATTTGGTAAGATAATTTCTGAAAGTTTTATTTCTTTATTTTTTCTTTTATCAAAAGTAAAGTTCTTAATAATTTGATTCATATTTGCTCCTCCTGTATACTTTCCAATATTTAGAATATAGGAAAGATAATCTTCTGTTTGATAACTTTCTAAGCCTATATCCATAATATACTTGTGCTCAAAATTATTTTCTCTTAAATTTGGTACTTTACTATTAGCTTTATCTTTAAAATCTTTTATCTCGTTTTCAATAAAACTATTAACTGTTTCTCCCCCTAAAGAATTACTTTCAATTTTTTTAAAACTTATCTCATAATTATCATTCCTTAAGGTATCTTCTTTTAAAGAAACTTCATAGCTTATCTCTTTTTCTTCTTTTTCAAGATTAAAATTAATATCTGCTAAAGGAAGCTCTCCTAAGTTTAAATAAAGAAAAACAACTCCACTAAAAATAATTACTATCGCCAATATTAATAAAGCTATTAATATTGTTTTATTCATAATATTTTTTTATTTATTCTTCTCTAATTGCCTCAATTGGATCCAATTGAGAAGCTTTTTTAGCAGGATAAATTCCAAAAATTAATCCTGTTAAAATAGATACTAAAAGTGCAATTAAAAACCCTCCGACAGGGAAAGTAATTGCCCAACCTGCTCCAAAATAATAAGCTATAAAAGAAGCTAGTAAAGTAAATCCAAATCCTAAGAAAATTCCAATTGATCCTCCAATAGTAGTTAACAAAACAGACTCCACTAAAAATTGATTTAATATGTCTTTATCTTTACCCCCAAAAGCTTTACGTAAACCAATCTCTCTTATTCTTTCTGACATTGAAACAAGCATAGTATTCATTACACCAATTCCCCCTACAAGTAAAGAAATGCTAGCTAATAAGATTAATAAAATATTTAAAGCATTAGTAACAGTACTTGCAATTTCAGCTGCTTCTTCCATTGAAATTACTTGAAAATCATCTTTATCTGGATCAGTTATATCATGCCTTCTTCGAAGCAAAGATTCTATCCTACTTACTGCTAAATCCATATCTGTTCCTGGTTTTACCTTTACTAAGCCTTCTGTTACATGATCGATTCCCATAATTAATTTTTGCCCAGTTTTTAAAGGTATTCCAATTAAATTATCAAAATTAAAACCACCTACCTGTCCTCTTTCTTGCATAACTCCAATAACTCTAAAACTTCTTCCTTTAATTTTAATATTTTTACCAATTGCTTCTTCATTACCAAATAATTCTTCTTTAGTGTTGCTCCCTATAACTGCTACTTTTTTTACTCCTTTATCTTCCGCTTCAGTAAAAAACCTTCCTTTCTCAACTTTAGCTTGTTTATCAACTTCAAGATAATTAGCTCCACTTGCTATTAAAAAAGACCGATTTTCATTATTCCTATAAGAAGCCCAGACTTGACTGGCATTATAACTAGCTTGTGTTACCACAAAATCAAATCTTTCCATTGCTTCAAAGTCTTCACTTTTTAAACTTGTAATAGTTATTCCTTGAGCCATTGAAGTTACAGTTCCAATATTTCCTTTGCCAGGTATTTTTATTGCAATATCAATAATATCACTTCCAAATTGATTCACTTCAGAGGTAATATAGCCTTTTACTCCTTGCCCTAAAGAAACAATCAAGGTAACAGATAAAATTCCAACAACAATACCTAAAACAGAAAGTAAGGTTCTTACTTTGTGTTTTTTAAAATTAGAATATCCAATTTTAGCTGCATCTTTAAGATTCATAATTGTTCATTATTTTATCAAAAATGATGATATAATTATTCATAATGTAAAGCATCAATTGGATCTAATTTAGAAGCTTTATAAGCTGGATAAACTCCGGCTAAAGCCCCTACTAAAATAGAGATAAGAACTGCTCCTGCTATTTGCCATAAACTTATTACAAAATACCATTCAAACCCAGTAAAATACCTTATTAAATAAGAAATTAAGTAACCAAAAGATACTCCTAAAATAATACCAATAACTCCTCCCATAAAAGAAAGTAGTCCGCTTTCAATTAAAAATTGAATTAATATATCTCTATCCTTAGCTCCAATTGCTTTCCGCAGTCCTATCTCTCTTATTCTGTTTGAAACAGAACTTAGTATTACGTTTGCAATACCAATTCCACCTACAATTAAAGAAATAGCCACTACTAATATTAAAAACGCCTGAATAGCTCCAGTAACCCCTTTTAAAATGCTTAATAATTGAGACATACTTCTAACTGAGAAATCATCCTTACCTTCATCTGTAATATTATGACGATGGCGAAGTAAAATAGTAATCTCTTCTCTTACTCTTCCTTCATTTTCTGCTTTATCAACTTTAGCTCTAAGATAGTTTATGTAGTCTATTCCAAGTAATCTTTTTTGAGCAGTGGTAACTGGAACAAAGATTTGAGAATCTAATTGCCCAAAAAGGGTACTTCCTCTTTTTTCTAAAACACCAATAACAGTAAATTTTTGACTTCCAATAGAAATCTTTTTTCCGATTGGGTCAATTTCTTTAAATAACTCTTCTTCCACTTTATTACCTAAAACAGCCACTCTAGAATAACTTTCTATATCGTCTTTTCTAAAAAATCTTCCTTTTTCTAAATTAGTCTGTTCTACATTAATATAATCAGAGTTCACTCCAACATAATCATACATTTGATTTTCTGCTTCAAAGCTAACTGAGTCTCTGCCATTTACATAAGGAGTAACTGCTTCTACATGAGGAATGTTACCAATAGCTGTTGCATCTGCTCTTTTTAAGCTTGTAATGGTCATCCCGAAAGCACTAGCAGGAATTCCTGTTTCATCACTTTCTCCTGGTAAAACTCCAACTAAATTAGTTCCTATTTTACTAACTTGAGAAACTATCAATTGTTGAGCCCCTGCCCCAATTGCTATTACCAATATTACTGATGCGATTCCAATAATAATTCCAAGCATAGTTAAAAAGGACCGCAACTTGTTTGCGGTCAAATCTTTCCAAGAATTTTTAAGTAAGGAAATAAAATTACTAATCATTTTCTACTTTTCCCTAAAGTATGGTTAATATCCTCTGGGGGCCTTTCTCTAATAATCCCTTTATCAAGATGTAAAATTCGAGAAGCATAAGAAGCAATCTCTTTAGAGTGAGTTACAAGTAATACAGTATGTCCTTCTTTATTTAAGTTATTAAAAATATCCATTACTGGTTCAGTATGTTCATACCCTAAATTCCCAGTTGGTTCATCAGCTAAAATTAATGAAGGATCATTAATTAAAGCTCTTGCAATAGCTACTCTTTGAGACTCACCTCCAGATAATTGATTAGGGTGATTTTTTAATCTATGACTTAATCCTACTTTATCAATTAAAGCTTTAGCTTTTTCTTTCGCTTCTTCTTCATTTAAATTAGGATTGTAAATTGTTGGTAGCATTACATTTTCTAAAACTGAAGTTCGAGGAAGTAAATTATATCTTTGAAAAACAAAACCAATTTTTTGGTTTCTAATCTCAGCTCTTTCATCGCTAGTAAGGCTGCTTAATTCTTCTTCTTCAAAATAATACTTACCACTAGTTGGTTTGTCTAAAAAACCAATTAAATTTAAGAGGGTTGATTTCCCAGATCCAGAAGAGCCTACTATGGCCGTAAATTCTCCTCTATCAATCTTAAAGTTAACCCCTCTTAAAACTGGAGTGATTACAGATCCAGTATGATATTCTTTTTGTAAATTTTTTGCTTCAATCATTATTCTTCAATATAAGTTGCTACTTTCTCGCCTTCTTCTAGTCCTTTTGTAATTTCTATCATAGTTTCTCCCTCTAATCCTACCTCTACTCTTCTTTTTCCTTTAATTTGATTATCTTCTATAATTTGAACATATTGTCCTTGATCATCTTTCTTTACTGCCACATAAGGAACTACTAAAGTTTGATCCTTTTTATCTGTAATTATTTCTAAATTAGCTGTTAGTCCTGACTTTACCTTTTCTGGGTATTGATTAAGTTCTACTTCAACTCTGTAGTAAATAACACCTTGTTTAACTATTTCAGAAGGATAAATTTTAGTAACTTTACCTTGGAATTTTTTATCTTGAAAAGCATCAAAGTCTACATTAACTTGGTCCCCTTTCTCTAATTCTGCCATATCAACCTCTGAAACATCTGCTTCAATTTTGTATTTTTCTTCTGGAATAATTTCTGCTATTACTTGGCCAAGTTTAGCAGATTCTCCTATTTCAATATTAACTTGAGTAACTATCCCGCTAATTGGAGCTCTAATACTAGTATCATTTAAGTTTTTTCTAGCTTGAGCTAAATTAGATTGAACACTAGTTAGAGTGCTCTTTTTTAATTCTAACTGATCTTCTAGCTCTTCGACTCTAGATTTAGCTTGAGTTATTTTCTGTTCACTTTGAGTATTAGCAGATTCTAAATTTATTTGAGCATTATTTAATTGAAATTGAGCAGTATTTATACTTTTTCTGGAAGAAATTTCTTGTGATTCAATTGCTTGCTTTGCAGTGATTAAATTAGATATTGCAGTCTCTACGTATCCTTTTTGAGTTTCTAAGGTAGTTTTTTCAGTAGAACTTACATCATTTTTATAAAGTGGTGATTGTATGGCTTCGTCCCTAGTGTATCTTATGGTTTCTTTTATTTCTTTCAAGGCATCCTCTAATTTTAATATTGCTTCTTTAGTTTTTGTTTTACTTTCTGCCATTTCTCCTTCTTTAATTAAAGTTTCTACTTTCTCAATAGTAGATTCAGCAGATTTTTGTTTACTTCTGACTTTTAAACTAATTTGGTCATTAGTTGTAAAATAATCTTGAACAATATCATCTAATTCTATTAGGGCTGTCTGGGCAGTTAGAAGGCTTGTATTGGCAGTTGTTCTTCCGTCTTCATAAGCTTGTTCTAATTGCTTATCAGCTAGGTCTCTTACATCTTTTAAATTTGATTCTCCTTCCTTTAAAGAAGACTGAGCTTTTTGAATAGTTTGAGCAGTGTTTTCTTTAGTCTGTTCTAAATCTTTTTCTGCATTTTTAAGTTGGGTTTTTAAAAGTTCTATTTCTTTTTCTACGCTTTGGACACTAGACTGAGCTTTTCTAACTTGGATTCTAGTATCTTCACTATCTAACTGAATTAAAAGATCTCCTTTTTGTACTTGATCAGAGACCTGAACCCCTACTTGTTCTACTTCTTCGTTAACTTTAGGTTCAATTTTAACTCTTTGATAAGGAACTACACTTCCAGTAACAGAAACTTTTTCTGTTAGATTATCTAATTTAGCTTCAACTACTGAAAATTTAGAATCATTATTACTAAAAAAGAATTTATAGCCTAAGCCTATACTGGCTAAAATTCCTATAATTAAAACTACTATGATTGTTTTTTTCATTTTTTAGATATTTTTTTAAATTTATCTATTGTTTTTTTTAATTCAGAAACTACTTCCTCAACTTTATCAGATGGTAAAAAGGCTATTGACCTATTCGCTAGTATTACTATAAAATTATCTCCAGGTTCCAACTTCATTTTTTTTCTAATTTCGGCTGGAATGACAACTTGCCCTTTCTTTCCTAAAGTTGTTGATCCAAAGCTTTCTATATTATGCATTGGACCTTTAAATTTTTCTTCTTCTTTGTTTTTCATAATTTAAAAGTATGATTTTTCTTACTTTTAGTATATCTTTTTTCCTCTCATAATCAAGTTTTTTGATATAGTAATAAAAAAAGAGACTACTTAGTGTAGTCTCTTTATTCTATTTTTAAATTAATTTTTTGTTCTGGGAAAATTAAAACCCATAAGTAATTATCTTTTTGTTCCCATCTTAATTCATTCTTTTTTGCTACCTTTATTATTGTTTCCCAGCTAGGAACTTCATTATATTTTTCTATCCAAAGGTCCCATAAAGTATCTCCTTTTTTTACTTTTACAGTATATATCTGTTTTTCTACTTCAAATCTTAAATTTCTTACTTCTAGTTCTAGTTTTAATTTCTCCCCTTTGGTTTTTATGAGCTGGTTTTCTTTCTCTTTTAAGTCTTTTTCAAGTTCATTAATCCGTTTAGTTTTCTCTTTTGATTTTTTTACTAATTCAATATTTTGCTCTCCTTGGAACTTTAATCTTTTTAGATATTCTTGTTTTTCATCTTCTACTCTTTTTATTTTTGCTTTTGCATCATCTAATCGATCTTCTGTTTTATTAATAGCATTTACTAAATTTTGATTCCATTTTTCTACCAATTCTACATTTTCTATTTTCTCTTCTAGGGTTGTTTTTAGATTTTCATTTTCTTCTTCAAGAGTATTAATTCTATTTATCTTTTCTATATTTTCATCTCTTAGTCCTTCTAGACTTTCCATCTTTGCATTTAATTTTATAGCAATTAAATTATTTTCTTCTTTTATTCCTTTAATCTCTTTTTCTTTTGTAATTAACTTTTCATTTAAAATTTCTCTTTCTTGTTTTACTTTAAATAAATTTGTTTCTATCTTTGTAATCCTTTCTTTTAACTCTTTTATTTGTTCTTTTTCTTTGTCTAATTTTCTAATTTGAGTTTGCAATTCATCGTTTTCTTGATTTCTCTTGACTATTTCTTTTAGTTTTTCTTGATTTCTCTTTTCTAGGGTTTCTACTTTCTTTTCTAGATTGTTATTCTTTTCAATTAAATCTGCTTTTTCTTTTTTTAAGGTTGTATTTTCTTTCTCTAATTCTTTTAAATCTTTTTGATATTTTTCTACTTCTTCTCTTGTTACACTATAATTGTTTTCTAGTTTTCCAATCTTTTCTTCTGCTTTTTCTAGTCTATATTCAAATTCTTCTTTTTGCGCTCTTTCTTGTTCTAGTTGAATTTGCAACTCTTCTCTGCTTTCTATTAAAGCTGCTTTTTCTTCTTTGATTTTACTAAGTTCGGTTAATGTAGTAATTCCAAATATCATTAACAGAATAGCTAAAATTAGAACGACCCAAAATTTACCTCTTCCAATCCCTTTTTCTTCTTCCATTTTAATTCCCTCCTTTTAGGATAAATTAAAAAAAGATCCTTCTTTAGGACATATTAAATTATTAGGTACTTTTTAGTAGATATAAAGTACCACTTAGAACCTATTTTGTCAATGATATTAATTTAAAAAGTCTTTGTCTTCAAAGCCTGAAGGAGTATGTAAAATTACAGGGGGAATCATATCTTTAGTATATTTTAAAAGCATTTGAAGAGCTTCAATAGATTTTTTACCTTGTCCATTTATCCAGTCTCTAGCCTCATGAAAGTTAGCTGTTGAGTCATAGGTGTGGTTTAGGTCTTCAGCCGCCTCAAAATAGTATTTTGCGCCTGAAATCCACATTTCTCTTAGCCATCCCGGCATTTCTTGATATGTTTCTTTGGATAAGTTTAAATCACTTGGTTTTTGAGGACTTTCTTGGTCAATCTCTTTTAAAATAGCCCCTCTTTTCTTTTCATCTGCTTCAATAAGTTTCTTCCTTTTTTGGACTAAATCTCTTTCCCATCTTTTTAATTGCATTCTTACTTTAATTGCAACCTCTAATTTAGGAAGAAAAAGGAGCTGTCTTTCTTTTTGTTCTTCTTCCATATCTTTGTGAGCAGCTTTTAAAGATTTAGTTGATAAGTAAGATTGATATAAAACTAATAGAAGAACACAAGCATTAAGTAATAATGCTATAACTGAAACTGTTTCTATAGAATTCATAAACATAAATATTTAAAATTAATTTTAATAAAAAGCTGCCGGATCTGGACTCGAACCAGAATTAGGAGTACCAGAAACTCCCGTGTTACCATTACACCATCCGGCACTAATTAAGATGCCTTTTAACTGCAATGTAGCTTGAAAGGGCACTTAAACTTAAGCCAAGAAGTAATTGAATTCCTAATAAAATCCAGAAATTAGATAAAAAGGAGGAATACAAGCTAAATCCACCTAACAATCCTTCTATTTTCCCATTTAAACCTAAAGAGGTTATATATAGAAGTAACATACTAGCTAAAGAAGCTGCAAGTCCACAAATCATTCCTTGGATTATAAAGGAACCTCTAATAAACCAATTGGAAGCACCTACCAATTTCATTACTGATATCTCTTCATTTGAATTGTAAATAGCAAGTTGAATTGTATTAAAGGTTACAAGTAAAAAGATAAATATTAATCCTAATCCAACTCCAAAACCAACCTTATTAATTGTAGCAGTTAAGCTAAATATCTTTTCAATAATAGGTTTTCTTTGATAATAGTCAATCTTTTCCACAATATCAGAATATTCTGACTCTTCAATAAATTGAGCAATTTGTGCATATTGATCATGATCTTTTGCTCTAATACTTAAAGAAGCCAAAAAAGGATTTCCCCCTACTTCATCTATGGCTCCCATTAAATCAGGATCTTCTTCATGTTCTTCAACAAATCTATTATAGGCTTCTTTTTGAGAAACAAAATCTACCTGACTAACTTCATCTAAATTATAGACTTCTTCTTTAAGATTTAATATTCTATTTCGAGGAGCAGCTTTAATTAAATAAACTGAAACATCGGTTCTATCTTTAATTTGTTCTACTAAATAATTACTAGCATCTTTAATTATAAATAAGGAACTAGTAACAAAAATTACTATTGCAAGTATAAAAACAGTAGCTACAGAAGCAGTACTGCTTCTGTAAAAATTCTCCCATCCTGATTTAATTATTCTTTTAAATGTTGTAAGCATAAAAATTATTAAAAACTAAACCTTCCTTTTTCTTCATCTCTAATAACCCTTCCTTCTTCTAGAGTTATTACTCTTTTTCCAAGTGAATTAACAACTTTTTTATCATGAGTAGCTAATATTACTGTAGTACCTAATTCATATATCTTTTTAAGTAATTTAATAATATCAACTGAATGATAAGGGTCAAGGTTTCCAGTTGGTTCATCAGCTAAAATTACTTGGGGTCTATGAATTAAAGCTCTTGCAATAGCTACTCTCTGCTTTTCTCCTCCGGATAATTCTGCTGGAAAATGATTTGCCCTATGACTTAATCCTACAATTTTTAAAACTTCTGGTATATCTCTTTCTATTTCTTCTTCATCCGCCCCAATTACTTCCATCGCATAAGCAACATTCTCATAAGCTGTCTTTTTAGATAAAAGTTTGTAATCTTGAAAAACAACTCCAATATCTCTTCTAAGATCTGGTAATTCAGAAGAGCTTAATTTATGAACATTCTTGTTATTAAAAAAGACTTTACCTTCTGTTGGTTCTTGTTCAGCTAAGAGAAGCTTTAAAAGTGTAGTTTTTCCACTTCCTGACTTACCTACTATAGAAACAAATTCTTTTCTTTCTATTTCAAAAGAAACATCTTCTACAGCAACTATTGGAATAGATTCATCTTTCTTTCCATGATAAATTTTAGTTACATTTTCAAATGAAATCATTTTTGATGTGGTAGTCTAATTTCTGCTTTAATAAATTGGTCAATTTCTCCATCTAATACTTCGTCAATATTTGAAGTTTCAACTTCTGTTCTTAAGTCTTTTACCATTTGATAAGGATGCATTACATAAGATCTTATTTGATTTCCCCATTCTGCAGCTTCAACATTTTCTTTAACTTCTTCTAGTTCTTTTTCTTTTTTAAGTTTTCTTTCTTGAT
>CAZKRA010000008.1:0-32588 GCA_964555095.1 uncultured Candidatus Saccharibacteria bacterium
TTTATAAACAAAGCATCGGAATCATCATCTCTTGTTTTTAAATATTTCCGGAGCCATTTTATTGAACGCTTAGAAAGAAAAACTGTCCGGACTCTTTCACCTTTTCCAACAACACTAATCTCTAAAGTATCGGTGTTTTTTTTAATATTTATCTGTTCTCTGTCCAGAGCCGCAAGCTCCGATGCTCTCAATCCTGTAGAAAAGAAGACCTCTAGTATAGCTTTGTCCCTCAAACCGCTTAGAGAGCCAATATTTGGCTCGTTTAATAGCTTCTTTATCTGGTCGAGGTTAAGGAAGTTTATATCTTCATCTTTTTTGGTTTTTGGTAGTTTTACCTTATCTAGCGGAAGGGATTGAATATCTTTTTCAGCAAAATAAGAAAGGAGTGATCTTAGAGCAATAAGGTAGTAGTTTTGGGTTGACTTTTTTAGCGGCTGCTTATTTTTATGATTCTCATTTTGGCGAGCAAGAAAAATCCTATATTTCCAAATATGATCAGGAGTAAGCTGATGAGGATAGAGGTCATCCAAATTATTTTTCTCAAGAAACTTGAGAAATCTTTTGAGAAATCTTTTATAATTTTCTTGTGTCTTTTTAGAAAGGCCCTTCTCCAGTTCTAACCAATCAAGGTATTCTGGTAAAAAGACCTCAAAGGGCTCTTTTACTTTATCCATACTTTAAATGACTCTTAAGATACATTATGCGACATTCTATCTCTATGTTAGAATTTGTCCCCTATATTGTCAAGCTCTCTATTTATTAAATAAATTGGTTGTCCATTTTTTTATACTTGTCCAGGCACTCTGTTTGACTTTTTCTGTGTCTTGCTGAAACTCTTCCTTTTCTTTTTCAAGCTCTTCTTCAATAACTGGTTTTCTTTCTTCTATTTCTTTTTCTAGTTTTGGCTTTATCACTGCTAAAAACCAATTCTTTACTTTTTCCAGTACTCTATTTATTTGGGCTTCTATTTTGGGTAGTACTTTATTTTCCAAAAAATTAGTAAGAGGATCCATTACTTTATGCCAAACTAAAGAGATTCCTTTTGGAATTGCATAAACTATTCCCTTTGCTGCATCTTTAAAAGCAGTAAGAACTTCTTTAAAAGTTCCAGGGGGTTCTACTACCCTATTCTCTACTCCTTGGCAATGAGCAGGAATTAAAAAAGAAAAAATTAGAAAAAATAATAAAAAGCGTTTCATACTTTAAGCAATAAATTTATAATTTTGTCAAGATACTTTATCTTGAGCTTTTTTAATTCTAGAAAGGGTTCTTTCTTTTCCTAAAACTGCTGCTATTTCAAATGGTCCTGCACTAGCCTCTTTGCCAGTTAAAGCTGCTCTTACTGGCCAAAGTAATCTTCCTCGGTCCCCTTCTTTTTCAGATTCTTTCAAGAGAACATCTTTAATTTTTTCTTCATTCCATTCGTTAATATTTTCTAGTACTTTCCCAGAAGCTTGGAGAGCTTTTTCTATTTCTTTATCTTTCATATTTTTCCATTGCAATAAGTTTTTTTCATATTCAATTTTTTCTTTAAAAAAGAAGTCAACTAATTCTGGAAGTTCAGATAAGAGTTTTAAGCGTTCATGATAAAGGTTTATTATCTTTTTTATTTTTTCGTATTCAATTTTCTGATCTAATTCATTTATTTTATATTCTTTTTCAGAAATTTTTTTTATAAATTCCTTTTTTTCTAAATAAGGAAGACATAAATCTGTAATTTCTTCTATATCTTTATTTCTAATATGAACTCCGTTTATATATTTTAATTTATCTTTATTGAAAATAGATCCGGATTTTTGAACTCTTTTTAAAGAAAAGTTTTTAATTAATTCTTCCATACTATAGATCTCTTTTTCTGTTCCAGAATTCCAACCCAAGAGAGCCATAAAATTGACTAATGCTTCTGGAAGAAAACCTTTTTCTTTAAATTCTTGAATAGAAATTGCTCCATGTCTTTTACTTAACTTACTTTCATCTTCCCCTAATATTAAAGGCATATGAGCAAATTTAGGGATTGGAATACCAAGTGCTTTATAAATAAATATTTGTTTTGGAGTATTAGATAAATGGTCTTCACCTCTTATTACGTGACTTATTTTCATTTCATAGTCATCAACTACTACTGCAAAATTATAAAGGGGGGAATCTAAATCTTTAGCTATTACAAAATCTCCCATCAATTTCCCATCAAAAGAAACTTCTCCTCTTATAATATCTTCAAATTTTACTTCATAATTCTTAGTTTTAAATCTAATAACAGACGACTCTCCTGCTTCTAATCTCTTTTTGACCTCGCTTTCAGAAAGATCTCTACACTTTCCAGTATAGCGAGGAGGTTCTCCATTTTGTTTTTGTTTTTGTCTCATCTGCTCTAATTCTTCCTCAGAACAAAAACAATGATAAGCTTCTTCTTCATCTAAAAGTTTTTTAAGGTATTTTTTGTATCTATTTTTTCTATCACTCTGTCTATAAGGACCAAATTCCCCTTTTGTTTCTGGTCCTTCATCCCAATTAATACCTAACCATTTTAATCCTTCAATTATTTGTTTTTCATATTCTTTCTTAGAGCGTTCTTTATCTGTGTCTTCTATTCGAAGTATAAACTTACCTTTTTTTTGTTTTGCAAAAAGGTAATTAAAAAGTGCTGCTCTAGCTGTACCAACGTGGAGAGATCCAGTTGGTGAAGGAGCTAATCTTACTCTTGTTGGTTTATTTTTTTTATCTTTCATATTTTATAGGAATAAATAAGAGTTAATATATTGTGCTATTATTTCGCTTGCCTTTGGTTTTGAAAATTCTTCTATTGCTTTTTTCATATTACGAAACTTTTTTTTATCTTCAAATAAAGTTTGTATTCTTTCTAAGAAAAAACCTGTAGTAAAATTTGATTCTTCAATAACAAGACAACAACCGTGCTCGGCGTACGTATAAGCATTTTTTACTTGATGATTTTGAGCTGATTCTGGCAAAGGGATTAATATACTGGGTTTATTAGAAGCAGCTATTTCGAAAATACTTCCTGCTCCTGCCCTTGAAACTATTATGTCTGCTATAGAATAAGCGTCTGCTATTTCTTTTTCAGACAAGAAACCTCTTGGATGATAATATTTTTGAAGACTTTTAGAAAGGATTACTCCAGATTCAATCCAAACTTCTTCTATATTATTTTCTCCACACTGATGAATTACTTCAAAATCAAGAAGAAAACTAGGAAATGTATTTAAAATATTATCATTTACTCTTTTTGCTCCTTGAGACCCTCCTATAACTAAAACAATAGGCTTCCCCCCTGTTATTTCAAAATTTTCTTTTGCTCTTTCTTTGTTGCCTTGCAGAATTTTTTTTCGAATAGGATTTCCGACTAAAATCATTTTATTAATGGGGAAATATTCTGTTTCTCTAAAAGAAACAAAAATTTCTAGAGCCATCCAAGATGAAATTTTATTAGCTAATCCTGGAGCTACATCTGATTCATGAATAAATAAGGGAGTTCTTAAAAGGAAAGAACTAAAAACTGTAGTAATTCCTCCAAAGCCTCCTTTACTGAAAACTAAATCAGGAGCTAAAACAAATAAGTAATAGAAAGATTGACAAAAACTTATTGGTATCTTAAAAAATATATCAATCAAATTTTTTAAAATTACTTTCGGTGTCCAATATCGTCTAATTTTTCCTGAGCATATATTTTTTACTTTAACTCCTTCGTTTTTAAGTAAAGCTGAAGCATAATTATCTTCTGGTCCAACATAAAAAAATTCCACCTTTTTATTAGAAGGTATTTTTTTCTTAATATCTCTAATAATTGAAATTAAAGGAAATATATGACCGCCAGTTCCTCCTCCAGTTAAAACTATTTTCATTTTTAGTTTATTATTTAGATATGTCTTGAAATATTTAATAAAATTCCTATTCCAATAAGCTCAGTAATTAAAGCTGATCCTCCGTAACTGATAAATGGTAAAGGGATTCCAGTAAGAGGGAGAATTCCTATTATTGCTCCTATATTAACAAAAGCTTGAAGGATAATCCAGAAGCTAATTCCAAAAGCAGTGAGTTTTAAAAATGTTTTTTTTGAATTGATAGAGATATATACACTTCGTAGAAAGAAGAGAAGAAAAAAGAGAATTAATATAATACCCCCTATTAATCCTGTTTCTTCTGCAAATAAAGCAAAAATTGAATCTGAAATAGGTTCTGGAACAAAACCAAATTTCTGAATAGATAATCCTAATCCTCTACCAAAAATCTCACCTGATCCAATTGCAATTAATGCCTGTTTTATTTGATAACCAGCTCCTAAAGGGTCTAACTCTGGATTTAGAAAAATTTTTATTCTTTGAACCCTATAAGCAGCTATACTAATTAAATAATATAGACTTCCAACTTCAAGACTAGCTAAAATTATACTATGAACAAGAGGAGTATCGGCTATAAAATACATTATAGATCCCACTGCAATAAGAATACCAAGGGTTCCAAAATCTGGCTGTAATAATAATAGCAGGGTAATTAATCCTATTATTGTTACAAGACCTCCTAAGGTTTGTTTTTCTTTGTTCTTTTGAGTTTTACTAGTTAACCAGGTTGCCAAATAAAGAATAAAAGTGAGTTTAAGAAATTCTGTAGGTTGAATAGAAGTAAATCCTAAATTTAACCATCTAATTGATCCTTTTATTTTAATTCCTAATTGAGGAACAAAAACCAAACCTACTAAAACTAAATTAGCAAAGAAAAGAAATGGTGCTATTTTTTGTATTTTTTTTAAAGAAAGCCTTGAGGCTAAATAAGCTAAAGCTAATCCAGGTAAAAAACCAAATAAAAATTGGTGTTTAAGAAAATAAGAAGGAATAATTTGATTAAAATTTTTCTTAGTAAAATTAGCTGCATGTGGAGCAGAGATACTAGCTAAAATCATTACACCAAAAAGCATTATAGAAGCAACAATTCCAAGTAAAATATAATCTACTTTTTTCTTTGATTTTTTTATCATTTCTTTCCTATTTCTTTAACGTATTTTTTAAACAGACTTCCTCTTTCTTTATAGTTTTTAAAAACCCCAAAACTAGCTGAAGCACATGATAATAAGCATATTTTCCCCTTTTTTGTGTTTTTATAACTTATTTTTACTGCTTCTTTCATACTTTCTACATCAAATTTATTAATATTATCCTGCTTTGAATTAGGGACAGCTTCCCAAATTTCCTTTCCTGTAGGAGGAAATAAAATTAAATTACTGATATTCTTTTCTACAACCTTTTCACCGAGCTTATTAAACTTGACTCCCTTTCTCTTATATCCTCCAGCAATTAAAGTATCTACTCTGTCTCCTAAAGAACTTAAGGCTGCTATAACAGCAATTGGATTAGTAGCTATAGAGTCATTATAAAAAGTTATTCCTTTATAGATACCTACTTTTTCTAATCTATGTTCTAGGGTTTTAAAGTTCTTAATTTCTTTTGCTATCTTTTCTTCAGGGATATCATATAATTTCCCTACTTCTGTTGCTGCTTTTACATTTAAAAAATAAAAATCAGCTGGAAAGTTACTTTCTTTAAAGGCTTGCCAAATTACTCCAAATTTTTCCTCTTCTATTGGAATTTTTTTAGCTTTAGTTTCTTTACTTAGATCTTCTATCTTTTTAATTTTAGAATTAAAAATAAAGTAATCTTTTTTAGTCTGGTGTCTTGTAATATTTGCTTTAGAATTAAAATAATTTTCAAAAGCACCATGCCAGTTTAGGTGTTCTGGGTAAATATTGAGAAAAACAGCAATATGGGGACTATTTTTTATTTGATATAACTGATGACTAGATAACTCGTAGACAAAAATATCTCCTTTCTTAGCCTCTTTTAAAAGTGAGAGGGCTGGAGTACCAATATTCCCTACAAGATGACTCCTGACCCTGTTATTCTTTAATATGCGGTAAATTAAAGTTGCAGTTGTGCTTTTTCCTTTAGTAGCAGTAATTCCTACTACTTCTCCAGGGCAATTTTCTAAAAATAATTGAGTTCCAGAGGTTAAAATGGTATCTTTTTTTATTCTACTCTCTATTTTATGAGGGGGAATTCCAGGGGATTTAATAATAAGATCGTAATTTGAAAAAGAATCAAGATAATTCTCTCCTAAATGTAAATTTAAACGCTCTTTATTTTGGGTAATAATTTTTTTAATATCCTTTTTAAAATCTCTTTTTCTTTTTTTATCAGCAATACCAATCTTCTTTTCAGGGAATTTTTCTAATAAAAAAGTAAGAGCATCTTTCCCCTCTCTTCCCATACCCAAAATCAATATTTTTTTGTCTTGAAGTTTTTTGATTCCCATTTTTTAATCAGTAATTAATAGTAACATAATTTAGAATGTTTTGTTAAAATGTTATATTAGAAATGATAATAAATTATTAATTTTTATGAAAAAATTAACCCCAAAAGCAAAATGGTTATTTTGCTTTAAAATAATATTTAAACTTATCTTTCTTTTCCTATTCTTAGGATTACCTCTTATTGTTTTTACAGTAGGCATTATTGAGCAAGTAGTTAGCTTTGCTAATTTTACTAGTGCAATTATTTTTATAGTAGCTATTGTTGTTTTAATAGCCCTTTTAATCTCCTATATTGCGGCTCTTTTAGTATATAAAAATTATGAGTACGGGTTAACAGAGGAAGGATTTAGAAAAAAATATGGAGTAATTTCTAAAAAAGATATTTCAATTCCTTATGAGAGAATCCAAAATGTAGATATAGAAAGGAGTATTATAGCAAGAATTTTAGGTCTGTCAGAAGTTAATATTCAAACAGCTGGAGAGATGGCAACAATTAGGGGCGCTGGAAGTTTAATTTCTCAAGAATCTGAAGGTTTTATTCCAGGAGTTTTACCAGAAGAAGCTGAGAGAATTAGAAAAAAATTAATAAATAGAGCTAAAGGCTAAATTTTCTGGAATAAAATTATTTTCATTCCAATCATGCAATAAAGCTTCTGCCTCTTTGGCAGAAGCTTCATCTTTGAACCTTGAAAGCAAAACAGGTAAGTCATTTTCATACTTGTCAATTGCGAGAGAAAGAGCAGCCTTAACTTCTTTTTTAGTCCCAATACATTCAAAAGGTTTTACTTTTTTCTCATTAACCATTGAATCTAAAAGTGGAATTAAATCTTCATCTTTAAAGAGATCCTTTTTAAAAATTTTTTCTATTTCCTCTTTTTCTAAAAACGGAAAAAGCATTAAGTAAGTAAAAAGACACTTTGAGCAGCTTCCACACCACTCTCCTCCAGTTAAAGAGTTATCCTTAAAAGCTTCGTTACAACTAATAAAGCTATCAAAATATTCATCAAAATTACTAAACCTCCTCCCTATTTGAAGTTCATTTAAAGGTCTTAAATAACTAAAATACTGAAAGTTTTGATTTAGATATTTCTTATTGTAATTTCTAAACTTTTTTTCAAACTCATAACTTTTTGAGTACTGATGATTTATTTCTTCTCCTAAATATTTTGTATTACCAAAATTTGCACTTCTTTCGTTTGAAAAAGCTGCATATTTAATATCAAAAATTGTACAAACTAAACTAGTTAAGAAAGCAAGATAAGCTGAAAAAGGAGTATGTCCGTTTAAAAATCCTTTTTTATTTAATTCTATTAATTTAGGGTTTATCTCTCTTTTTACAAAAAGTGCTTTTGTGCCAGCTTTGGAAATTACCTTTTTAATATTTTGATTAGGATTTAGAGCAAAACAGACTAAATCTTTATTAGTTTTGCGCATTTGCTCTAGAGTAACAATAGAATCTTTCCCCCCTCCAATTGGAACTAAAATCCTTTTTCCATTTAATTTTCTATTGTTTTTCTTATACTTTTTACCTTTTGATTCAATTCTTAAAAAGTCTTTTTGGTTAAAATCAATTCTATTTTTATAAAAGAATTCACCTAAACCTTTTAAAATTAAATTCTCCCACCACTTAATTTGTTCTCTATTTAGTTTCCCAGCTTTAATCTTAATTAAAGGTGAACAAGTTGTTTTCCAATAACTTATCATCTCTACTAAACCTAAATTAAAGACTAAATCTTCAATCTGATCTGAATTAAAATTAGCTCCATTTGGAATAGTTAATTTTGGATTAAATGTAATATCTGGCGGAATTTTAAAATTAAAAAAAAGAAGAAGATCTTGTTCTTCTTGTTTTACGGAAAAATCTTTGTAGATAAATTTAGGATATTTTTTTCTTAATTTTTCAAATTTCATTTAACCAAGCATTCGTATTGTAAAACCTACTATTGCCATTACTACTCCAATAACCCAAAACCTCATAGTAATTTGATAATGAGGCCACCCTTTTGCTTCAAAATGGTGATGAATTGGAGCCGCTTTAAAAATTTTCTTATTAAAAAACTTTTTAGAAATAAGTTGAATAATCACAGAGGCTGACTCTAAAACTAAAAGAAAACCTATTATTGGTAAGACTAAAAGAGAATCAGTTAAAAAGGTGACTACAGTAAGGGTTGCGCACAACCCCATAATTCCTGTTTCTCCCATATAAAACTTTGCTGGAGGAATATTATACCAAAGAAAAGCTAAAAGAGAACCTACAATTGCTGCGCAAAAAGCAGCAATATCAATCTGGTTTCTGAATAAAGCAATAGCAACAAAAGAGGCAAACATTGCTGCAAAGGCACCACCAGATAAACCATCTAATCCATCTATTACTCCCCCACTATAAGTTGCCATCATAGTTACAATAAACAAAGGAATATACCAACCATTAATTAGAATTGGTCCATAACCGGGAACATGAAAAGAATGCCAGTCTAATTTAAAATAAAACCAAAGTCCGCCTATCAGTCCAATTAGAAGCATTACTCCAAGCCTAGTAGTTAATTTTAAACCACCAGCTATATATTTTCCTTTTCCTAAGGTTTGAATTAAGTCATCTATCAAACCCAAAATAGAAGCTGCTACAAGAGTAAAAAGTAATAACCAAGTTTGTCCTCTACTTAAAAAATTAAATTTTTCTATCCACCATATATCAGTTATCTTTGAAAAAAAGAAAAATAAAGCAATTAAAACTAAAACCGTAATCCAAATTAATAAACCTCCTAATCTTGGTATTTTTACTTCCTCATCACCATGAAACTTTTTAAAAATTGGAATTCCTTTTCCGTCAATTGATTTTTTTCTATTTTCGTTTCTCCATAATTTATACTTATTTAAAAATTTAACTAAAATAGGTGCTGCAAAAAAAGCAATTAAAAAGGAAAATGTTCCAAGAGTAAATATTTTTATTACACTAACTGCTGGCTCTAATAAACCCATAATTATTTTTTAAATTTTAAGTTATTACAAAGATTTATTATTTTCTCCATTTCTTCAAAACGAGAATTTTTATCTTCTGCTCCTAAAATAATATTAATATAATTATAACCTCTTTTATCTGATAAAACCACCAATAAACAACCTCCTGCTCTATTTGTATAGCCTGTTTTGCTTCCAATAATATTTGAAAAATTAGGAAGAAGCTTATTCGTATTCAAAGGTTTTGGGTTAGCCCCAATTAATAAAATTCTTTTTTCTTTTTCTAATAAATAGTCAACTAACATTAGTAAGTCTTTAGCAGTTGAATAATTAGAATTAAGTTTTGCTTCTAATCCAGTAGGATTTATAAAATGAGTATTATTTAAACCTAATTCTTCTGCTTTTTTATTCATTTTAGAAACAAATTCTTCTATTCCCATTATTTCAGCTAGAGCCCAGGCTGCATCATTGCTTGATCTAATTATCATTATTTCTAATAGATTTCTTATCTTTCGTTCTTCTCCTATCTCTAGTCTGCCGGAATCTCCATTTTTTTCTACTGCTGATTGGCTTACTTTAACTTTCTTTTCTAAATCATAATTTTCTACTACGATAAGAGCTGTCATTAATTTGGTTAAACTAGCAATCGGTAATTTTTTAGTAGGAAATTTTTTATATAATATTTTTTTCTCATCCCCTTTTTTTCTAACCGATAAAGCAGAGCTTGCTTCTACTTCAAGCCCAAAATTTTGAAAAGGAGTGGTATTATTTATTTTATAATCTAAGTTAATTGGAGAAGTTATTTGAGCTGTAAAATAACTTAATATTTGGCTCTCTAAATCCATAGTTGCCCACCAAGCAAAAATAAAGACACCCAAAAAGGTAACAAATAATTTAAAAAAAAGTAAATGTAACTCAACCTTTCTTTCCATATACTTTATTCTTCTTTATCTTTTTCTTTTATTTCAATACCAAGCGTACCTAACTGGTCTTGATTAATTTTAGATGGTGCTCCCATTAGTAAATCTTGATGATCTCCTGTTTTAGGAAAAGGTATTACTTCTCTAATATTGCTCTCATTTAATAATTTAGCTAATACTCTATCTACTCCAATTGCTATTCCACCATGGGGAGGAACTCCGTATTTAAAAGCTTCATAATAATTTGCAAATTTTTCCTTTGTTTCTTTTTTAGTATGACCTAAAACTTTGAAAACTGCAGTTAAAACATTAAGATCTGTAATCCTTATGCTGCCCCCACCTATTTCATAACCATTTAAAACTAAATCATACTGATAAGCCATAATATCTTCTGGTTTTTTTTCAATTTTTTTAGGATCACTCACCTTTGGTTTTGTAAAAGGATTATGCATTGCCCCCCATTTATTTCCTTTTCCTGGCTTTCTTTCAAACATAGGAAAATCTGTTACAAAAGCAAAAGCCAACTCATCTGGATTATCTTTATCTTTTCTTAAATCAGGACAATCTGTGTTGTATTTATCCATTACTTCTTTATAAGTAAGTTTTGGGAAGGGATCTTCTGTAAATTCTTTTTTAGGAAAAAGTTTTTTAACGAGTTTTTTAAATAAATTTTCCATTAAATCCATTACTTCCTCAGGTGAAGTAAAGGACATTTCAAGATCAAGTTGAGTAAATTCTGGCTGCCTATCAGCTCTAGGATCTTCATCTCTAAAAACCCTTGCAATTTGAAAATATTTTTCTACTCCAGCCACCATAAGCAATTGTTTAAATTGTTGCGGAGCTTGAGGAAGAGCAAAAAATTTTCCCTGTTTTAATCTTGAGGGGACAACAAAGTCTCTTGCCCCTTCTGGTGTACTTTTAGTTAAGATTGGAGTCTCTACTTCAACAAAATCTTTTTTATCTAAAAAGTCACGCATAAATTTAATAGCTTTATGCCTTTTCTTAAGATTCCTTGCCATTCTCTGTCTTCTTAAGTCTAAGTATCTATACTTTAATCTATTTTCTTCTCCTATTTCATAACCATTATTATCAATTGCAATTGGAGGAGTTTCAGATTTAGATAATATTTCAATATCTTTTGCTTGAAGCTCAATATGACCAGTTACAATTTTTTCATTATGTAGGCTTTTTGGTCTAGGTTTTATTTCTCCAGTTATTTTAACTACCCACTCCCCTCTTAGAGAGTCGGCTTTTTTATATACTTTTTCATTGTCTTGATTAAATACTACTTGAATAATTCCAGTTCTATCTCTTAGGTCAATAAAAATAATTTGTCCATGATCTCTTCTAGAATGAACCCAACCTGCTATAGTTACTTCTTCGTTTTTATGCTCTACAGTGTTTTCTATTGAAACTTTTTCCATAATTAATTTTATTAATTTAGTTTTACTATTATAAGATAAAAAAGGGGATAAAACAATTATTTATTTTAAATAATCCTTAATTAAATTTATTACTTCTCCAGGGGTGTGATTGCTTTTAATGATATATTTATTTGCACCTAATTTCTTTGCCCTTTCTTTTATCTCTGGTGTATCATAATTTGAAAAGGCAATAATTGGGGTAGAGGCAATTTCAATGATTTCACTTGCTTTTTTCAAAAACATAATTCCATCTTCTTCTGGCATTCTAATGTCTAATAAAATTAAATCAAACCTATCTTTTTTAATTTTATCAATT
The DNA here is from genome assembly GCA_964555095.1 of uncultured Candidatus Saccharibacteria bacterium. Taxonomy (GTDB): domain Bacteria; phylum Patescibacteriota; class Minisyncoccia; order Minisyncoccales; family CAYPLZ01; genus CAYPLZ01. The sequence goes on from CAZKRA010000008.1 coordinate 11,938, forward strand.
GCTTCTGCAACAGAAAAAGCAGAATTTATTTTAAAACCAGATTTTGTAAATTTATCTGTATAAATTTCAACTAAATTTTTATTATCTTCTATTAAAAATATCTTTTTCTTTTTCATGATTTCTTATTATACTTTTCTTATTTAAAACTACCCCATTCTGTTAAATTAGACAAATATTTTTTAAAAAAGAGAAAGCTTAAAGAAATTTTAACTAATTTTACTGGTTTTCAAACCAGTTTTTAATTATATTTAAAAACTCTAAAGGAGTTTGATCAGTTTTTATAATAAATTTTTCAATTCCTAATTTCTCTATTTTTTTTTCTTGCTCTGGATCAGTATAGTTAGTAAAAATTATTACCGGTATCTCTTTTGTTGTATTTTTTTCTCGTATTATTTGAAGTAATTTTTCTCCATTAATATCAGGCAGCATTAGGTCAAGCAAAATAAGGGATGGTTTTTTCTCTTCTTTAGTAATAGATTTAATTTTATCCTTTGCTAGTTTTCCTGAACTCAAAGCCTCAAAAGAGAAACCTTCACTTAAAAATAAGTCTTTGTAAATGTCAATAGTTTCGGAATGGTCTTCAATTAATAAAATATTTTTAGACATTTTTATTTTTCTCTTTCTAGGATAAAAAAAGAAAGATTTTTTAGTTTTTTATTTTCTTTATTTTGCGGTAATTTTTTTAGTTTTTTTAAAGCTTTATTTAAATATTTTTTACCAAAATTTTGAGCTCTTTCTTTTGCATTAGTTTTATTAATTAAAGAAACAGCTTTCTTGATATCTTTGTCTTTAATTTCTTTTTTCTCTAAAATCTTATGGAACTTTTCTTTGTCTTTGTTGTTTAATTTTTGTAAAGCAAACAAAATTACTATATTACCTAATTTTCTTTCTTTAATATCTTTTCCAATTTTTTTACCAAACTTTTTCTCTGTACCAAAAATGTCTAAAATATCATCTTTTATTTGAAAAAGAATACCAAGGTCTAAGCCAAAACTCTTTAAGTCTTTAATTTCTTTAGGATCAGCTTCAGCACAAATTCCACCTAATTCACAGCAATTTTGAAGGAAAAAAGCAGTTTTCTTTTTTATCATTTTTAAACACTTATATTTAGTAATATGGTTAGATCGATTTTCTTTTACAAATGACTCACCTTCTTTTCCAGATTGCTCAAAGAGAATGTCTTGAATTTCTCCATCTGCAATTGATTTTGTGGTTTTTGAAAAGATTTTAGCTACCCTTTTTGGATTAGGACAATCCGCTATAGCTTCTACAATGCTTCCAGCATAGTGAACTCCTATACATTGTGCTATTGAAAGACCAAACTTTTTCCAAGTAGTAGGTTGACCTCTTCTTATCTCTCCATTATCAATAATATCATCTATTATTAAAGTATAATTATGAATTATTTCAAGAGCTGCTGCTATTCTAATAATTTTTTTCTTTTCTCCTCCCATCATTTGGTGAGTCATAACTACAAGAGCTGGGCGTAATCTTTTCCCGCCAGTATTAATTTGATATCTTACTAATTTTTTATTTCTTTTTTCTACATAAGAAGTTAAAAGAGAATCAATTTCTATATTTACTTTCTTAGCTATGTCTTGAAGGTTTTTCTTTACTTTTTTTCTCTTTTTTTGAGAGATCATAACCTACTCACCTATTATTTGAACTTGTATTTTACGAGGTCGTTCTCTATCTAATTCTATTAGAAAAATTCTTTGCCACTGCCCTAGTTGTATTTTATTATCTATAATATTTAAACAAACATTTACAGAAAGATTTAAAGCCTTGCAATGAGAATGACCATTTGCGCATTCATCTTCACACATATTAACTGTTCTTATTTCAAAATTGTCATGCTGATAAGTTAAACTTTCTGGAGATAATAACTCAAGGTGCCTTTTCATGTCTTTCATTAATAGTGGTTCTTTTTCGTTTACAACTAAAGAAGCTGTAGTATGAAGGCTTTGGATATTAATTATTCCATTTTTAATTTTACTTTTTTTAACATTTTTTTCTATTTTTTCAGTTAGATCTGTAAAATCATGTTTTCCTTTAGTATTTGTTTTTATAATCTTGTTGTAAAATTTCATATTAGTTTAATTTTTGGTTAAAAAAAACGGACCTTTTAAGTCCGTTGTTAGTAAAATCAACTTTTTTTAAGAAAAAAGAAAAATATTTTTTTGTGGGGTTTCTAAGCCTTCTTTCAAGTGCATAATAATTTATTTATACTTTAAAATAACACTTTTTAACCTAATTTGTCAATTTTGAATTTTAATCTTAATCTCATCATTAATTTTATTGTCTCCTTTTCCATTTTCAACTTTTTTCACAGTCATTGTGTTCTTAATTACCCCAAAGTATTTTTTTAAATTATTTTTAGAATCAATAATTAATGTATCAATTTCCTTATTCATGGGATATTGATTTTCAGATTTATATTTCCTGATTGCAGTAATTATTTTAATTACTAATTCAAAATCTTCTTCTAATTTTTTATTGATAGCTTTTTTATTTGTTTCTGGAAGAAGTGTTAAATGAATACTTTTTTCTTTTTTCCACTCTTTAAAGAATTTTTGATAAATTTCTTCTGTAATAAAAGAGATATAAGGAGCATACATTTGGATAAGAACAAAAAGAGTTTTGTATAAGGTTTCTTTTGCTGCCTTTTCATTTTTATTATTGTAAAGCCTATCCTTAATCATTTCTAGATAGTTGTCTGCAAAATTATTCCAGAAGAAACTATCTAATATTTTTCTTGCCTTTGAATAATTATATTGATCTAAATTATTTCTATATTTATTAATTGTAGATTGTAGGCAAGATAAAATCCACTCATCTTCCTTTTCTAGGTTAGAATTTTTTATTCCTTGAATTTTATAATCTTTTAAATGGATAAAGGAAAATTTGGAAGCATTCCATAATTTTAATACTGTTCTTTTTCCTTTTTTAATTTCTTTTTCTTCGCATCTAATATCTTCACCAGCTCCTACAGTTGCAGACCAATAACGAAGTGCATCTGCACCATATTTATTAACTATGTCCTTAGGAGCAACTACATTTCCTTTAGATTTAGACATTTTTTCTCCATTTTCATCTAAAACAAATCCAGAAATAATAATATTATTCCAAGGAATAGTATCAAAATGAATTCTAGACCTTGCTTCAGTATAAAAGAGCCAAAAATTAATAATATCATGAGCCTGAGGACGAAGATCCATTGGGAAAATTTTTTCTTTTATCTTTTCATCATCTACTAAGCTTACTCCTATTTGAGGGGTAAGAGAGCTAGTTGCCCAAGTATCTAAAACATCTTTTTCAGGAATAAACTTATTACAACCACAAGAACAAGCAGAATCAGGCTTATTTGTAACTGGATCGATTGGAAGGTTTTTCTTTTTTGGAAGTTTTATTTCTCCGCATTCTTGGCAGTACCAAACTGGAATTGGAATACCAAAATATCTTTGTCTGGAAATACACCAATCCCATTTTAAGCCTTCTACCCAATTTTTATATCTTGTTTTCATGAATTCTGGATTCCAGTTCATATTTTTTCCATCTTCTAAAAATTGTTCTTTTAAATCAAGATATTTGATAAACCATTGGGTTGCAGGTAAAATTTCTATTTCAGAACCACATCTTTCATGAACATTAACAGTATGAGTAATTTCTTTTTGTCTTAATAACATTCCTTCTTTATCTAAATCTTTTAATATTTTTTTTCTTGCTTCTTTAACAGAAAGGCCTTTATACCCTCTAGCCCTTTTTGTCATTTTACCTTTTTCGTTAATAGAAACCCTTAAAGGAAGATCATGAGTTAAGTACCATTCAATATCAGCAGTGTCTCCAAAAGTACAACACATTACTATTCCAGTTCCTTTTTCTGTGTCTACATTATTATCAGCAATAATTTTAACTTCTTGTTCAAAAAGAGGAACAATCACTTTTTTACCAATTAAGTTTTTATATCTGTCATCTTTAGGATGAATAAAAATTGCTACACAACTTGGTAGTAATTCTGGACGAGTGGTAGCAATAATTATTTCTCCTCCTTCTTTTAAAGAAAACTTAATATCGTTAAAATTACTTTCTATTTCTTTATCCTCCATTTCAGCTTGAGCAATAGCAGTTTGGCATTTAGGACACCATAAGGCAGGAGATTCTTTTCGATAAATTCTATCTTTATCAAAAAGATTTAAAAAATATTTTTGACTTATTTTTCTTACCTCTTCACTAATAGTTGAATAATCTAAATTAAAATCACAAGACATTCCAATATCTTTCCAGCCTTTAATAAATTTAGGGCGGACTTCTTTAATAGTATTTTGACAAAGATCTATAAATTTATCTCTTTCCATATCAAAAATATTAACTCCCTTTTCTTTTTCTACTAATTTTTCAGTTGGAAGGCCATTATCATCGGTTCCAAAAGGATAAAAGACATTTTCTCCTTTCATTCTATGATATCTAGCAATAATATCTTGTTGAGTATAAGAAAAAGCGTGACCAATATGCATTTTCCCACTAATTGTAGGAGGAGGAGTATCTATTGCATATATTTCTCCTTTTTGATTAGGATTAAATTTAAAAATATTATTTTCCTCCCAATACTTTCTCCATTTGTTATGTAAATTTGATAATGAAATTTTTGACATTTTTAATTATTTTAATTAAATATCTTTAATACATCTTATTATAATTTTGCTAAAAAGACAAAATTAATCTTTGCGAAGCTAAGAAATAAATTACTAGAAAATAAAACCAAAAAAGAAAAGGGTGTGGTTACACCCTTTTGTTAATTAATTTTGAAAGCCAATTATTTAGGTTTTTAATAAAAAGAATTGGCATATTTTGGAGAGAATAAGCAAAAAGAAAATTTTTTTCTGAAACGAAGTCAACAACAAAAATTAAAAAAATAATACTCTTTTTTTCAGTTTCATAAAAAAGTAAATAATTTTCTTTTTGAAAACAAATACAAGTATCAACCTCGCGTCTTTCATATTCGCCTATTTCAGTAAGATATCCTTTTGCTATCCATCTTTTTGAATGAGGACACCAATCAAACCTTTTTCTTAAAAAAGGAGTAACTACATCTATTTCATTTTTTTCAAAACTTTTAAAACTATTTCTCTTAATTTCTTTTTCTAACTTTTTTAAAAATTTATTTCCATTTTTTTCTAATTTCTTAGCTAAAAATTTTTGATTTTGATCTTCAAGGAAAAAAGAAAAAACTTCAATAATATCTTCTTGATTAATCACTCTTTTTTCAAATAATTCCTCTTTCATAACAACCCCTCCTTAATTTTTTTAATGAGCTACTTCTCTATTTTTAAAATAAAAAAGTAGTATTGTCAAATAAAAAAGGCAGTAGTTTTTAGACTACTGCCTTTTTCTCTGATCAGAGAAAAAACTAAAAATCAGTAGGTTTTTCTTTATCTTCTTTTTTAGAAAAACCTTCTTTTGTATCTGAGGTAGAAAAATCTGGTTGAGACGCGGTCGTTTTTTCAGGTTCTTCTTTTACACTCTTTTTTTCTTTCTTTGTGAACCTATAAAGAAGATAACCAATTATTGCTACTGCAATAATGATCCAAACATATCTAGTGTCCATTGTTTTATAATAATTTTATAAGTAATAAACGACCTTTATTTATTTTGAAATTTTTTGCTTAAATCATAAATATCTCCTGCTCCCATCATTATAACAATATCTTCTTCTTTTGTATTCTTTTTCAGAAAAGATGTAATATCTTCTTTCTTTATATACTGAATATTTTTTCTTTCTAAATCTTGAACAATTTTTTTAGAACTTATTTTTTCTTTTTTCTCTCTACCTTTAACTCCATAAATATCAGTAAGTAATAATTGATCTACATAGTTGTTGTCTATTATTTTAGTAAATTTTTTTATAAAATCATTGTAAAGTGCTAAGGTTCTTTGATATTGATGAGGCTGATAGATACACCAAATTTTCCTATTTTCAAATTTTCCTCTAGCAGCTATTAAAGTAGCTTCTATTTCAGTAGGATGATGAGCATAGTCGTTAATTAAAATAATCTCTTTTCCATTAATTTTAATTTTATTTTCTTCAAACCTTCTCCAACTTCCTTTATATTCTGATAAAGCTTCTAATATTATTTTTTGATTTATTTTTAAAACTTTTCCTAATTTTTTAGCAGCTAATGCATTATATAAATTATGAATACCTGGTACTTTTAAATTTTTTTTCAAAGAAGATGTTGTTTCATCTTTTAAAGAAAACCACTCTTTTCTAATATTGAAAGAGTTTAGAATTTTTCTAATATTAGCATCTTCTTTATTGGTAATTATAACTCCATTTTTAGAAAGTTTCTTAATATATTTTTTATAAGTTTTAATAATGTCGTCTAAATCCTTGTAATAGTCTAAATGATCTTCCTCAATATTAGTTAGAATAATAATATCAGGATTATAATTTAAAAATGAACCCTTGTATTCATCAGCTTCTATTAGAAGATATTCGGAATTACCTACTCTACAATTTGAATTATCAAATTCTTTTAATTTAGTTCCAATAATCACAGTGGGATTTAACCCTGCTTTTATTAAAATTTTAGCTGCCATTGCAGTAGTAGTGCTTTTGCCGTGTGTTCCAGAGACTGCAATTGTAAAGTATTTTTTAGTTAAATCTCCCAAAGCTTCAGGATAGGTTTTTGTTTCTATTTTTTGTTTTTTTGATTCTTTCAGTTCAGGATTTTCTTTGTTTATTGCAGGAGAAAAAATTACAAGATCTAAATCTTTGGAAATATTTTTAGCCTTTTGCTCGCCTATTAGAATTTTTCCTCCTTTCTTTTCTATTAAGTCAGTTATTTCTGACTTTTTAATATCTGAGCCACTTACCTTATGACCTTTTATGATATAATATTGAGCTAAAGCTGAAGTTCCTATTCCTCCAATGCCTATAAAATGAATATTCATTTAAGTTTAAAAGACTTAACAATTGAATAACTTGGACCTCTTTTTGTTAATTTACTATTCATTAATTCAATTGAGTTAATTCCAAAAGAATAAGATATTTTTTTTGAAACATAAGGACGGTCTTCTTTTTCTAATCTTCTAAATCCCCATTTTTTAATTCGAGCTAAAGTAATATGAGGAATAAAATGATGTTCATCTTTTGTATAAGGAACATCTTTAGAAGAATCTAATTTTTGGTCTAATTCTTTTTTAAGCTCAGAAAAAGCTTCTTTTAGTTCTGCTTCTACCCAAATCATTCGAGGAATTTTTGAATTTGGAGGAGCATATACTGTTTTATAAAGAGGAAAAGAAAAAGAAGAAAACTTTGAAAAAACTTCTTTAGAATTTTTACAGATAAAACCAATTTCTTTTTCATTGGCATTGCCAATAAAAGCTAAAGTTATATGAAGATTATCTTTGTTGGTCCATTTAATAATTTGTTTGTTTTCAAATTTTTCTTTTTCTAAACTATCAAAAGATTCCCTTAGATCCTTTTGAAGACCAAGTAATTTCTCTTTAATTCTATTTGGTAAGTTAATTGCTAAGAAAAGTCTATTATTTTTCATTGTTCTTTATTAAATACTAATATATTTACAATAAATATTCAATTGAATGTTTATCCTTTTTGAGATAAAATACTATAAATATATATTAATAAAATAACAGTGATATGAAAGAGTCCTATTTTTATAAAAAACTAGCAGAAGACAAGATTCAATGTAAAACTTGTTCTCATTTTTGCGAAATAGAAAAAGGTGAAAAAGGAATTTGTGGAGTAAGAAAGAACGAAAATGGAAAACTAGTAGTACTCAATTATGATAAAATAACAGCTCTTAGTATTGACCCCATAGAAAAAAAACCACTTTATCACTTTTATCCTGGTACTAAGTCCTTATCAATAGCAGCTCCAGGATGTAATTTTCAATGTGAAAGTTGTCAAAATTGGAGGATATCCCAAGGTCCAAGGTTAGACAATGAAATTTCAGGACAGAAAATTTTTTCAGAAAGAATAATTGAAACAGCTAAAGCAGAAAAAACACCAACTATTTCTTATACCTATACAGAGCCTACTATTTTTGCGGAATATGCTTTAGATGTTATGAAATTAGCTCAAAAAGAAGATATTAAAAATGTTTGGATTACAAACGGATACTTCTCTCCTACTTGCCTTAAGAAGATTTCTCCCTATCTTGATGCAGTTAATATTGATCTTAAAAGCTTTAGTGATAAATTTTATAGAGATAGATGTGGCGCTAAATTAAAACCTGTTTTGGAAAATATTAAAAAATTAAAAGAAAAAGATATATGGGTAGAAATAACTACTCTACTTATTCCTACTCTCAATACTAAAAAGGAAGAGATAAAAGAAATAGTAGACTTTATTAAAAAAGAATTAGGACCAGACACTCCTTGGCATATCAGTCGTTTTTCTGGACCTATTTCTTGGAAATTAAAAGATTTTCCTAGTACTTCTTCTGAAACCTTAAAAGCTGCCTTTAAAATTGGAAAAAAGAAAGGCCTTAATCATGTTTATGTTGGTAATATCCCCTCTTTGAAACAAGAAAATACTTATTGCTCTAATTGCAAAAAAGAACTTATTCATCGTACTGGTTATGAAATTAATAAAAAATATAAAAATAAAGAATGCTCTAAATGTGGTAGTAAAATTCCAATAATAGAATAAATTATGTTAGACTTTGGAGTAATCAGTCCCCATCCTCCCCTTCTTTTAAAAAGTGTAAGTTCTAAAGAGCAAAGAAAGGAGGTCCAAAAAACAATTCAAAACTTGAAAAAACTTGGGGGAAAATTTAAAAAGAAAAAGATAGAACATTTAATTATTATTTCTCCTCATCCAGATTGGGGATTTAATGTACCTTTGCATTTTATAGGAAAAGACTTTGAAAACAATATCGAAAAAATCCTAATTCAATCTGAAGGAGCAGAGAAATATTTTAAACTAGGCAAAGAAAAAGCAGAAGAGTTTAAAGATAAAAAAGTAGCAGTTATAGCATCAGGAGACCTATCTCACTGTCTTAAAAAAGAAAGTCCTTATGGCTATACTGAAGATGGACCTGCTTTTGATAAGGCCCTTATTAAATATTTAAAAAATAAAAAAATAAAAGAAATATTAAATTTAGATAAAGAATTTCCAAATGCCAAAGCCTGCGGGCTCCAATCTATATCTTTTTTACTAGGTTTTGCGGAAAAATCTCTCAATAATTACAATATAAATGTTTTATCTTATCAAGGTCCTTTTGGGGTAGGATATTTAGTAGCCGAAATTAAAAATAATTAGAGTTATGGATTTTAAAATAAACACAGAAAATATAAGAAGAAACTTAGTAACAGTAATGCGAAAAGCGGGTTATAAATTTCAAACCAGATCAGACCAAAATCAATTATCTTTTGTTAGGCCAATCCGAGGGGGAAAATATCCTAGATTTCATATTTATGCAAATAAAGGAGAAAGGAATGTTAAGTTTAATCTTCATTTAGATCAAAGAAAAACAAACTACGAAGGTTCTCATGCTCATGGGGCTGAATATTCTGGAGAAAAAATCCAAAAAGAAAAAGAAAGAATTAAGAAGCTTCTCTTATTTAAAAAACCTAAAAAAGGAAAAGAATTTTAAAATGAACCAAATAATAAAATTAGCTCAAAAAGCAGTTGAAAAATACATAAAACAAGGAGAAAAAATTACTCCTTCCCCTGATCTTCCTGGCAGGCTTTTAAAGGAAAAATCAGGAGTTTTTGTTACAATTAAAAAAGGAGAGAATCTGAAAGGATGCATTGGAACTTATAAGCCAACCGAGGAGAATATTGCAAAAGAAATAATTGAGAACGCTATAGTAGCTGCTACCAAAGATAATCGCTTCCCTTCTATTACCGAAAAAGAATTAGAGCAACTTTCCTACGAGGTTTCCCTTTTAAGTGAACCAAAAATGATCAAAAAATTAGAAGAATTAAATCCTGAAAAATATGGGGTAATTGTTAAAAATGTTTCTTCTGATTCTCAAACCTCAACTAAAGCGGGCCTTCTCCTTCCTAATCTTAGTGGAATTGATACTAAAGAAGAGCAAATTGGAATGGCTTGCCAAAAAGCAGGAATTGATCCTCAAAAAGAGAATATAGTAGTTTATAAGTTTACAGCTAAAAAATATAATGAGTAAAAAAGAAAAAGAAAATTTAACTGATGTTCAAAAAATAGTGAATCATTATTTTCACACTAAGGGATATTCTTTAGAAGAAATTAAAAAAGATGCCAAAAAGAAAAAAATAGTTTATTCTCGACATACAAAACCAGCAAAACAATTATTAGAATTAGCAAGTGATGTAAAAAAAGCAAAAGAAGCTTTATCTACTGTAGCTAAATGGGCGAAATCAAGAAATTTAGATTATAGCATTGAAACTGTTTTAAAAAAATGGCTAGAATTAGACCAGCTAGAGCCCAAAAAGAAAAAGAAAAGGCCCTATTATAATAATAGACCAATGGTTAAAAGCGAGAGGGATAATAAATGGTATGTTATAGATAAAGATGGAGAATGGTTAGAATTTGCTGGCAAAAAAGAAGACATTAAATGGCGAGAAGAAGATTAATAAAACAAAAAAATGAAAATTATTTTCTTAGGTACTCCAAATTTTTCTAAGTCAATTTTAAAAGAACTAATTGAAAATAATTTTAATGTGGTTGCTGTAGTTACTAAACCAGATAAGCCAGTTGGAAGAGGCCAAAAAATGAAATCAACACCTGTTAAGAAATTATCTCAAAAAGAAAATATAACTATATTGGAACCAGGAAAGATAAGCAATATTAAATCTAAAATTAAAAAAATTGAACCTGATTTAGGAATAATTGCAGCATATGGACAAATAATACCAAAGGAAATATTAGAAATTCCAAAACATGGTTTTTTAAATATTCATCCTTCCCTTCTTCCTAAATATAGAGGTCCTACCCCAATCCAAGCAGCTATTTTAAGCGGTGATAAAAAAACTGGAGTTTCTATTATTTTAATGGATAAAAAAATTGATCACGGATCAATTGTTGCTCAAAAAGAGATAGAAATAAAAAAACCTACTTATAAGGAGTTGTTTAAAGAATTAACAAAAGTATCTAAAAATTTAATTGTTAAAACAATTCCTAAGTGGATTGACAATGAAATTAAACCTGAAAAACAAGATGAAAATAAAGCAAGCTATACTTCCTTACTTTCAAAAGAAGACGGAAAAGTAGATTGGAAAGAAAAAGCTATTGAAATCGAAAGAAAAGTAAGAGCTTACAACCCTTGGCCTTCTACTTTTACTTATTTAAATAATAAACTTTTAAAAATTTTCAATGCGAAAGTTCTAAAGCAAAATGGTTACCCCAAAAATAAACCAAGTAAAATTTTAAAAACAGAAAACGATAAATTAATTATTCAAACCGGTAAAGATCTTTTAAGATTGAAAAAAATTCAAATTGAAGGTAAAAAAGCAATGTCAGATTCAGCCTTCATTAAAGGACATAAACAAATAATTGGAAAAACCCTAAATTAAAAATGGCAACACTTTCTTTTAATGAAATTGAAAAAGGAGATTTAATAATTGTAGAAAATAACCCTTATAAAATTGTAAAAACCTCTCATATGGTTAAAGGGAGAGGTTCCTCTGTTTTAAGAGTTAAATTAAAAAATCTTTGTAAAGATGAAGAAGTTTCTAAAACATTCCGACCTTCTGATTCTTTTGAAGAAGCTAAAATTGAAGAGAAAAAAGTAAAATTTATTTACGAACATCGAGGCGAATACGTTTTTCACGAAAAAGGAGATAAAAGTAAAAGATTTAATTTAAAAGAAGGCCAAATTGGAGAAAAGAAAAAATATCTTAAACCAGATTTAGAACTTAAATTAGTATTTTTTAAAGAAGAAATAATTAACATCTCTCTTCCAGTAAAAATTAATTATGAGATAGATTTTGCTCCACCAGGAGTAAAAGGAAATAGAGTTGAAGCAGGAACTAAAGCTGTAACCTTGGAAACCGGAGCTAAAGTAGACACTCCTTTATTTGTAGAAAGAGGAGATATTATAGAGGTGAATGTAGAAAAACATAAGTATATTAGAAGAATAGAAAAGGGTTCTGAATTTTAGAAAATTTTGTAAAAATAATTTTTTATTTTATAATAAAGTAAGTTGTTCTTTTAAAATTTTTAAAAAAAGGGGGGAAAAGAGTGGGAATATTTATATGTCCAAATTGTTTCTGTAAAATGGAATCCCAAGATGAGTATGATGAATTTCTCGATGAAGAAGTTATTCGTCGAGGGTGCGACTGTGGGTATGAAGATCTTTGCACTAGAGAAGGAGATATAATAAAAATTGTTGCTCAATCAGAAACCTATAAAAAACCATTTTTAAACATCTCTTTTAATGACATTTTTAATGATCGCCCTAATATGAGCCAGGATGAATTTCATAATTTAATTTCACTTGCCCACCCTCAAGAGCCATAAGGCTCAAACACAAAAAGCCGTCTACATAAAATAGTAGTAGAGTAGTAAAAGACGGCTTTTTTTATTTACATTTCTTCTAAAGTTTTAATTCCTAAAAGAGCTAAACCTTTCTTAATCGCAATAGCTGTAGCTTTAGTTAAAGCTAACCTGGATTCTTTTTCTTTTTTACTATCTGCAAATATTACAGAATGTTTGTTGTAAAAAACATTAAAGTCTTTAGCAGTATCATAAACTGCATCTGCTATAAAGGCTGGATTGAATTCTTTTGCAGCACTTTCTATTCTTTGAGATAAGTTCATAATTGATTTTAATAATATAATTTCCTCTTTCTTTCCAAGAGATGAAAAATCTATTTCATCAAGTTTTACTTTTTTATCAGCTTTTTTAAGGATGCTTTGAGTTCTAGCGTAAGCATATTGACAATAAGGTCCCGTTGCTCCTTCAAAGGAGATAGATTCTTTAGGATCAAATTTAATATTTTTAGAAGGGGTAACCTTAAGAAGATAGAATTTAATTGCACTAGCTGTAATTTTTTCTGCTCTCTCCCCTATTTTTTCTTCTGGAAGATCGTATCTTTTTTTAATTTCTTTACGAGCTAATTTTCTAACCTCTTCTACTAATTCATCAAGTTTTACAACGTTCCCTTTTCTAGAGGACATACTTCCTTGAGGAAGATTGACTAAACCATAAGCAATATGGATACAATTTTTACTCCATTTATAGTCAAGTAATTCTAATATTGTGAATAAACGTTTAAAGTAATTCTTTTGTTCTGATCCAACGATATAAAGTAATTTATCTAAATTGTGATCCTGAAATCTTTTTACAGCTAGACCAATATCCTGAGTTAAATAGACACTTGTTCCATCTTCTCTTAAAAGTAAAGCTTTCTTATCTTCACCAAATTTTTCTTCTGGAAGATCAACTATTATTTTCCCCTCCTTTTTTTTAAAAACTCCTTTTTCTAGTCCCTTTTTAATTATTTCTCTTCCTTGTTTGTAAATTTTGCTTTCATATTGAATTAAATCAAAATCAAAATTTAATTGATCAATGCTTTCTCTAAATCCTTCTAAAAACCAATTATTTATTTTTTCCCACTTTTTAATTACTTTTGAATCACCATTTTCCCATTTCTGAACCAATTCTTGAACCTCCTCTTTTAACTCAGGGTTTTCTTGTAATTTATTTTCATATTCAACATATAGGTTTCCTAAAAAATGATCTGGTTTAATATTATTCTTCTGGGGGCTTTCGTCGGAATGCCATTTATCCCAAGCTAGGATTGATTTAAAAATTGGGATACCTTTATCGTTTATTAAACAGGCTTTTGTTACTTTTTTATTACTTTGTTTTAAAATTTTTGCATTGGCATTCCCTAGACAGGCGTTTCTCAAATGTCCGATATGAAGTGGCTTATTACTATTTGGAGAAATAAATTCAATCATTATCTTTTCTTCTTTTAAATCAGGACTGAAAAAACTAGAGTTTTCTCCTAAAACTTCTCTGATAATTTTATCAAATAAGAACTCTCTTTTAATAACAAAATTAAGATAAGCTCCAGTAATTTTAATTTCTTTAATAAAAGATGGTTGAGATAATTCTTTTTTAATTTTTTGAGCTACTTTTTTTGGGTCCTTCCCTACTTCTTTTGCAATTTTAAAACAGGGAAAAGCAAAATCCCCCATTTCTATTTTAGGAGGAATTTCTACTTCTATATCTAAGACTTTATTAAAAATCTTTTTAATGGCTTCTTTAATTTTTAGTTCAATTTTTGCTTTCATCTTTCTTATTAATATTTAAGCGCTCTTAGTCAAATTATAATTTACCCCTATTCAATTGTAAAGAAAAAACCGCATCTCTGCGGTTTTTAATAGTTGGCTGCCGGACCTGGACTCGAACCAGGATTAGAGGAACCAAAATCCCCGGTGTTACCATTACACTATCCGGCATTCTTATTCTTCTGCGCACTCAATTGCTGCTATTTCAAGAGGTAATTGAGGAATTGAAGAATAATTAATTTGATTACCAGCTTTTAAGAACTTATTTATAGTCTTTTTTAATCGATTATTATCTATATTATTTGCTTGTTCTTCTAATTTGTCAAATTCTTCGTCTGTTAAGCCAGTAATTATGCTTGTATCTTTTCCAATATTTTTGAACATTAAAACTTGCCTTAAGTAGTCTATCAAACTTTCATTAAATTTTTCAAGGTCTGTTCCTTTATCTAGAACTTCATTTAAATATTGGATAGCTTTCCCGGCTTGATTATTAAAGATAAAATTAATGAACTTAATTACAGCTTCAGTTTCTACCAAACCAAGAAGATCCTTAACATCTTCCGTTTTTATTGTTCCTTTTGATCTTCCAAAATTTAAAATTTGTTCCAATAACGTTTCTCCATCTCTAACTGAACCTTCAGAATTTAAAGCTATTAGTTCTAAAGCAGAATCTTCAATGTCTACCCCCTCACTTTTTGTAATTTTCTTTAATTTTTTAACAATTTCTGCAACTTTTAACTTTTTAAAATCAAATCTTTGGCAACGGGAAATTATAGTATTAATTACTTTATGAATTTCTGTTGTAGCTAAGACAAAAATTGCATGCTCTGGTGGCTCTTCTAATGTTTTTAAAAGGGCATTAGCTGCTCCTTTTGAAAGTTGATGACATTCATCAATAATGAAAACTTTGTACTTTGCTTTAGTAGGAGAAAACTTCACTCCATCTCTTAATTCCCTAATATCATCAATTCCAGTATGAGAAGCGGCATCCATTTCTATTAAACTCATTGCATTTTGGTTAGAAATTTCCTTACAAGAAGAACATTTATTACAAGGCTCAAATTTAATTTCTGCATCTGGTTTTTCAATTGGGTCTTCACAATTCAAAGCTTTTGCAAGCAATCTAGCAGTTGTAGTCTTTCCTGATCCTCTCGGACCATTAAAAAGATAAGCATGCGAAATAGAGTCATTAGCTAAGGCATTAGTTAAAGTTTTTATAACATGTTCTTGCCCTACTATTTCACTAAAGCTTTGGGGTCGATATTTTTGATATAAAACTTTTGACATTAATCTTTAAAAACTAAAAATTTATAACCTAAGAAATTCCAAGTCATAGAACAGAAAGCTGCAAATATTCCTCCTAGATTTGCTAATATATTTTCTTTAATGCTTAAGGCAGGACCAATTAAGTTCACCATTATTGTAGCAGCACTTACATTAATAATAAAACCGATACCACTTACTAAAATAAATTTACCAAATTCTTTTCCTCTTTCTGTCAGTTCCTCTTCCTCATCTTCATTTAAATTACTAAAAGTCCAATTTTTATTCCATAAATAAGAATTAACTGTAGCAATAAAGAACGAAATTCCTTTAAAAACAGAATAGTAAGCTCCAGTTGCAATACCACTAAAGAAAATTAAAATATTTAATACACCAAGATCAACAAAAGTATTTAAGGCTCCAACTACAATAAATTTAGCCATCTCCCAAATAACTCTAATCTTTTTTCCAATGTAAAAAGCTACTAAAAGCCCTATTAAAGTAAGGATTGGAAGTAGAATTGGCCAAATCCAATATAATATATGAATTTCAATACCTAGATTTTTTAAGATTGGAAGGCTTAAAAGAGCAATAAGCTCACCAATTACTAAACCTAAAATTATATCTGATTTTTTCATCTTAATATATTATTCATTTTAATTTTATTTATACTATCATAATTAAAAGAAAGAAAAAAGCCAGATTTTTCCTATTTTTAATTTTAATTTTTTGTGTTAAAATTAATTACGATGAAACTTTTTAATACCCTTAAAAGAAAAAAAGAGGAGTTTAAGCCAATTAAAGATAAAAAAGTAGGGCTCTATACCTGTGGCCCTACCGTTTATAATTATGCTCACATAGGAAACCTTAGAACTTTTATTTTTGAAGACCTTTTAAAAAGAGTTTTAAACTACAATGGTTATCAGGTTAAGCACATTATGAATATTACAGATGTTGGGCATTTAACTTCAGATAATGATGAAGGAGAAGATAAAATTGAAAAGCAAGCTAAAGAGGAAGAAAAATCTGCTCAAGAAATAGCTCAATTTTACACTAAATCTTTTAAAAAAGATTTAGAAAGACTTAATATTAAAAAACCTGAGATATATGCTAAAGCTACAGAATATATTGATGAACAAATTAAACTAGTAAAGAAGCTTGAAGAAAAAGGGTATACTTATAAGATAGAAGATGGAATTTATTTTAATACCTCTGAATTAGAAGATTATGGAAAATTGAGAGGAGATACTGAAAAAGAAGAGATCGAACCTGGAGCCAGAATTGAAATGGTAGAAGGAAAGAAAAACCCTACAGATTTTGCACTTTGGAAATTTAGCCCAAAAGATAAACAAAGGCAACAAGAATGGGACTCTCCTTGGGGAAGAGGCTTTCCTGGTTGGCATTTAGAGTGTGCAGCTATTAGCATTAAACACCTTGGTATCCCTTTTGATATTCATTGTGGAGGAATTGACCTTATCCCTACTCATCATACAAATGAAATTGCAGAAGCAGAAGCTGCTTATGGAGAAAAATTTGTAAATTATTGGCTCCATGGAGAATTTTTGATTTTAAAAGATGGAAAAATGTCAAAATCAGAAGGAGACATTATTACTATTAGTGATTTAATTAAAAATGGATTTGATCCTCTATCTTATAGGTATTTAACACTTACTGCTCATTATAGGTCTCAACTTACTTTTAGTTGGGATAATCTTAAGAAGGCCGAACAAGGCCTAAGTCGATTAAGAGAACAAATAAAAAAATTAGTTACTGAAAAAGAGACAGACCTAACCAAAAAAGCTAAAGAATATCAAGAAAAATTTGAAAATATAATTAATGACGATCTTAAGATTCCTCAAGCTTTAGCTTTAACTTGGGACGTAATTAAATCAGAAAAGATTACAAAATCTGAAAAATATTCTTTACTTTTAAATTTTGACAAAGTACTTGGATTAAATTTAAATGAAGTTGAAGGATATAAAGAATTTTTAATTAAACCTGAAACTCTTAATATGGAGGTAAATGTTAATCCAGTTAAAGTAATAACACAAAAAAATCTTACTCAAGAAATAAAAAAAATATTAATAAAAAGAGCAGAGCTTAGAAAAGAAAAAAAATGGGAAGAGGCAGACAAAGTAAGAGAAAAGCTTAAAGAAAAGGGTTATAAAATAGAAGATTCAAAAGAAGGTTTAATTATTAAATAACTTTAGTATTATTATGGCAGATTCAAATATAAATAAAAACTTACCCCCTCAAAGCATAGATGCAGAAAAGTGCTTATTGGGGTGTTTTTTGGTAGACGAAAACTCTATTATTAAAGTTGGTGACTATCTTAAACCCCGTGATTTTTATAAGAATAAGCATAAAAAAGTTTACGAGGTTATGGAAGAATTCTTTGAAAAAGGAGAAAACATTGATATTCTTACCATCTCCAACCGACTTAAAGAGAAAGAACAACTCAAAGAGATAGGTGGAAGAAGCTATTTAACTGATCTTGTCAATACAGTGCCAACCGCAAGCAATGTTGAGAATTATGCAAAAATTGTCCAAAAGAAAAGAGTGCTTAGAGACTTAATTCAAGCTTCTCAGAAAATAAATAATATAGCAACCAAAAAAGACGAAGATGTAGATTCTCTTCTAGATCAAGCCGAGAGTACAATTTTTAGTATAGCTCAAAAATCATTCACTAAAAGCTTTACTCATGTTAAAGATTCATTAGAAGAAGCCTTTGAAAGAATAGATAAGCTTTCAAATAAAGATGAATTAAGAGGGGTTCCTACTGGTTTTCTTGATCTTGATGAAAGATTAGCCGGATTACAGGATTCAGATCTTATTATTTTGGCAGCCAGACCAAGTATGGGTAAATCTTCTCTTGCTTTGAATATTGCTCTAAATGTGGCTGGATTAAAAAAAATACCAGTTGGAATATTTAGTATTGAAATGTCTAAAGATCAAGTTACAGATAGACTAATAGCCTCTCAAGCTGATGTTAATCTTTGGAAATTAAGAACAGGAAGACTTTCAAGTAATGAAGATGGTGGGGGTGATTTTGAAAGAATAAGAGAAAGTTTAGGGGTATTGTCAGAAGCTCCAATATATATTGATGATAATTCTACAGCTGATGTTCTCCAAATGAAAGCAATGGGTAGAAGGCTTCAAGCCCAACACGGATTAGGATTAATTATTGTAGACTATTTACAATTAATTCAACCAAGAAATAATTCAGCCTCTAGAGTTCAACAGATGACTGAAATATCCAGAGCGCTAAAAGGATTAGCAAGAGAATTAAGTGTTCCTGTGCTAGCTCTTTCACAACTATCAAGAGCAGTAGAAAAAAGAACTCCTAAAATACCAAGATTATCTGATCTTAGAGATACAGGGGCAATTGAGCAAGATGCAGATGTAGTAATGTTTATTTATAGAGAAGACCAGTATCAAGAAAGTTCTAACAGAAAAAATATTGCTGATGTAATAATTGCCAAACATAGAAATGGTCCAACAGGAACTGTTGAATTTTATTTTAAAGAAAAAACAGCAACATTTCATAGTCTAGATAAAAGATATAAAACAAAAGATGATGAAGAAAAAGTTTCCTCCATCCCTACAGAATTTGATTAATTCTTTTTCAAATTTACCAACTGTAGGTCCTAAAACTGCTTCTCGTTTTGTTCTTCATCTACTCCACTCCTCAGATGAAGAAACTAAAAACCTTAAAAAAACACTTGAAGAATTTAATAAAAATATTAAGTTATGTTCTTTTTGTTTTAACCCTTTTGAAAAAGAAGGAAAACTCTGCCCTATCTGTTCTGATAAAACTAGAAAAAGCGAGAATCTTTTAGTTGTAGAAAAAGAGACGGACTTAGCAACAATTGAAGCAACTAATAAATACAAAGGTTTGTACTTTATTTTAGGAGGATCAGTTTCAAATATTAAAAAAGAAGAAGTAGAAAAACTAAGAATTAAAGAATTAAAAGATCGAATTAAAAAACCTTCCGATTATCTTAATCGAGAGCAAGAAGTAAATGAAGTAATTATGGGTTTAAACCCAAACACTGAAGGCAGAGCGACTACTCGTTACTTAGTCCAAGAACTAAAAAGTTTAGATGTAAAAATAACTCAACTTGGAAGAGGGCTTCCAATTGGAGGAGAATTAGAGTACGCTGATAAAGAAACAATTGAGGAAGCTTTAAAAGGAAGAAATTAAGTTTTAATATGGTAATTTTTTTCTTACTGAAAGATTTCAGTAAGAAGCGATTTAGGAATTAATTTTTGTAATTTCCACTTTTGTATAGGGCTGTCTGTGCCCTTTTTTCTTTTTTTGTCTCTTTTTAGCTTTGTATTTAAAAATAATTACCTTCTCTCTTTTTCCCTGTTCTAAGACTTTAGCTTCAACCTTTGCTTTTTTGATGAAAGGTTCTCCAACTTTAAGATCATCATTATTTTTTATCATTAAAACTTGATCAAATGTAATTTGATCTCCTTCTTCAGCATCTAATTTTTCAACTTTAATTGTATCACCTTTAGATACGAGATATTGTTTTCCACCAGTTTTTATAATTGATATTTTTTCCATAATAACTTAGAAATTAATTATTATCCCATTAGGAATGATAATGTAATTGATATTTTTTCCATAATAACTTAGAAATTAATTATTTTCGAGCAATGCAAGAAAAGAAGATTCTGATAAGCAGGCTCTTATTTTATAGCATTTTTCAGAATCTTTTTCAAGCTATAATCTCTGCAAGTAAGAATAAAATATAAAGCCCTATTAAATAAAGCCCTTCTCTTTTATCGATTGTTTGTTTAGTTCGAGTAAATATTACAAAAGCCAAAGCTGCTAATACAAGAAATATTCTTGCTATTGCAAAAGGAGAAAAATCAGGAATTTCAATAGGACTTAAAATTGCAACAATCCCCAAGACTAAAGTAGCAGGAATAATTATTGATCCCATTAAATCACCAATTACCAACCAATCATCCCCTTTCTTAGCTGCCTGAACAGCAAAACTAATTTCAGGTAAAGCATTTCCAATTCCAACTATTAAAAGACCTACTAACGGAAGGGAAAGGCCTAAAGCTTGAGCAAAATAACGAGCAGATTGTACTATTCCTTCAGAGGCAATTAAGAGTGCTATTA
>CAZKRA010000009.1:0-30465 GCA_964555095.1 uncultured Candidatus Saccharibacteria bacterium
TTTATTTTTTTTAAGAGTTTGATCTTGGCTCAGGATTAACGCTGGCGGCATGGAAAAGGCATGCAAGTCAAACGTTCCTTTTTAGGAAAGTGGCAGATGGGTTAGTAACACGTAGACAATCTGCCCCTAACACAGGGATAGCCTACTGAAAGGTAGATTAATCCCTGATAGTCTCTTTTCACTTATGTGTTAAAGAGTAAAGGTTTTTCGGTTAGGGAGGAGTCTGCGTCTTATCAGCTTGTTGGTGTGGTAATGGCTCACCAAGGCTATGACGAGTAGGGGGTATGAGAGTATGATCCCCAACATAGGCACTGAGACACGGGCCTAACTCCTACGGGAGGCAGCAGTCGAGAATCTTGGACAATGGGGGAAACCCTGATCCAGCAATGCCGCGTGCTTGAGGACGCCCTACGGGGTGTAAAGAGCTTTTCTGGAGGAAGAACCTTCGGGTGACGGTACTCCAGGAATAAGGAGGTGCAAATCGCGTGCCAGCAGCAGCGGTAATACGCGATCTCCAAGCGTTATCCGGAATCACTGGGCGTAAAGGGTCTGTAGGCGGTTTAACAGGTTTTCTATTAAAGTTCTAAGGCTCAACCTTAGAGATGTAGAAAAAACCGGTAAACTAGAGGGCGTTAGAGGTTGGCGGAACGGTCAATGGAGGGGTGAAATCCGTTGATATTGACCGGAACCCCGAAAGCGAAGGCAGCCAACTGGAGCGACCCTGACGCTGAGAGACGAAAGCGTGGGTAGCGAAGAGGATTAGATACCCTCGTAGTCCACGCTGTAAACGCTGAACACTGGCTGCTTGAAGTGTCGACCCTTCAAGTGGCGAAGCTAACGCGTTAAGTGTTCCGCCTGGGAACTACGGCCGCAAGGCTAAAACTCAAAAGAATAGACGGGGACTCACACAAGCGGTGGACCATGTGGCTTAATTCGACAATAAGCGATGAACCTTACCAGGACTTGACACTCAACTGAAAATCACTCGAAACGGTGATTGTCTGCAAGGACAGTTGGGCAGGTGTTGCATGGTTGTCGTCAGCTCGTACCGTGAGGCGTACCGTTAAGTCGGGTAACGAGCGTAACCCTTATCCTATGTTTCATGTGTCATGGGAGACTGCCTCGGATAACGAGGAGGAAGGTGAGGATGACGCCAAATCAGCATGACCCTCTGATGTCCTGGGCTGCACACGTGGTACAATGGAGTCGACAATGAGCAGCGAAGGCGCAAGCTGGAGCTAATCTCATCAAACGGCTTCTCAGTCCGGATTGGGGTCTGCAATTCGACCCCATGAAGTTGGAATCGCTAGTAACTGCTGATCAGCCACGCAGCGGTGAATATGTGCTTGAGTCTTGTACTCACCGCCCATCATACTAAGGGAGTCGAGGTTAGCCGAAGTCCCTCCTTAAAAAAGAGGGCCGAAGCTAAGTTCGGCAACAGGAGTAAAGTTGTAACAAGGCACGTGTAGGGGAACCTGCGCGTGGAACAAAAATAAAAAGTTTGTATTTTTTACAAACTAAGTGGCGACCCTGATTAAGGAGCGAGAATTCTCTTCTTAATCAAGAGGTGTTGATCGAGGCGCCTACAAAGTTCGATCTTCGGGGCAACTCTAAAGGAGAATTCTATTATTTTACTCCCTTCTACAGAAGGGAGATTTCTTTTGACAGAGAGCTCTTTTTTTGGTACAAATGATAATGTAATTGAAAAGAAAAGGGCACGTGGCTCAGCGGCAGAGCGCGTCTCTGATAAAGACGAGGTCCCAGGTTCAAATCCTGGCGTGCCCACACCTTTTTAATTGGGCCCGTGGCTTAGTTGGTAGAGCGTCACATTTGCAATGTGAAGGTCGTCGGTTCGAATCCGACCGGGTCCACAGAGCAAGCTAATTCTAATTTAAAGGGTTAGCTTTTTTATTTTTATACTTTTGTGGTATAATAACTTAAGAAAAAGGTTAAAAAATAATTTATTTAAATAATAAAAATAATTATGTCTCCAACTAGTTTATCACAAGCTACTGTGAGTACTTTAATAGAGATTTGGGAGGGATTTCTAAGCTCCTTAGCTAGCATAATCCCTGCTATTTTTGTATTTACTATTGGCTGGTTTGCTGCAGTAATAATTGGCTCTACTATAGCCAAGATTTTAAAAAAGGTTAAATTTAACAGTCTTCTTGAAAAAGGAGGATGGAAGAGAGCTATGAATAGAGCTGAGATCAATATTAATCCTTCAGAATTTATTGGAGGAATTATTAAGTGGGTAATTATTATTATCTTCTTAATGGTTTCTGTAGAAATGCTTGGTTCTGTTCAATTTGCTAATTTTCTTAAAGAAATATTAGCTTACATTCCCAATGTATTAGTAGCTTTACTAATTTTTGTAGTAACTGTTGTTGTTGTTGATATTCTTACAAAATTAGTAAAAACTACTGTTGAAAAATCAGGAATCGAACATGCTAATTATGCTACTGCTTTAGTCCGATGGTCAGTTTGGATTTTTGCAGGACTAATTATTTTAGAACAACTAGGAATTGCTGAATCATTTATGCAAATTCTTTTTAGTGGTTTAGTAGCAACTCTTGCTATCGCTCTTGGTCTATCTTTTGGGCTTGGAGGAAAAGATGTTGCTCAAGAATTGCTAGAAAAACTTAAAAGACAACTCGAAGGAAGATAAAAAATAATTGAGCTTAATAGTTCCAAAAAAGAGGCCTTGACAGGGCCTCTTAGTATGGTAATATAGAAAAGCGAAATTGGTGTTCTTTAAAAGTTAATAATAGAAATTATATACTCAATAAATTAATTAGCAATTCATGACATTGGGTCAATTATTTTTTATAATTGGGTCAATTTTTTTTATGAACATTAATTGCTAGCCAACGTTTAAGGGCAAATGGTGGATGCCTTGGAAGATTGAGGCGATGAAGGACGTGGCGTGGCTGCGATAAGCCTCGGGAAGGTGCCTAGCAACCTTTGATCCGGGGATCTCCGAATGGGGTAACCCGGCCATCGTAATAGGTGGTCAGACATTTTTAATGTCGGTGAACCTGGTGAATTGAAACATCTTAGTAACCAGAGGAAAAGAAACTTTAATAGTATTTCCTTAGTAGCGGCGAGCGAAAAGGAAACAGCCCAAACTATCTTTTTTAAAAAGATAGGGTTGTAAGTAATACAATAACGGAATTAAGAAATTTTAACCAAAATACTCTGGAAAGCGATACCAAAGAAGGTAATAGTCCTGTAGGTGAAAAAATTTCTTATTCTAAGTATTTACTTGAGTACCATGAGACACGAGAATCTTGTGGGAATTCGGCCAAACTACTTGGCCAAGGCTAAATACTCAATCTTACCGATAGTGAACAAGTACCGTGAGGGAAAGGTGAAAAGTAGCCCGGTGAGGGCACTGAAATAGAACCTGAAACCATTCTGCCCACAAAGAGTCGGAGCTCTGTCTAGTTTGTTTACAAACTACATACGGAGTGACGGCGTGCTTTTTGCAGAACGAGCCAACGAGTCTAAGTAAACAGCTTTTGGCTAATCCCTTCTGGGGAGGAGCCCTAGCGAAAGCAAGTACTAACTAGTGCAACTTTGTTGTTTGTTTAGGACCCGAAACCAAGCGATCTTGCCCAGGTCAGGGTGAAATCCCGCGAAAGTGGGACGGAGGCCCGAACCCGTGATTCTTGCAATAATCTGGGATGAACCAGGGTAAGCAGTGAAAAGCTAATCGAGCTTGGTAATAGCTGGTTCTCTCCGAAATAGCTTTAGGGTTAGCGTTAAAAGAGAAAGGTAGAGGTAGAGCACTGGTTGGGATACCGTGGATTTTATCCAGGTACCCCAGACAAACTCCGAATGCTACCTTTTATTCTTTTAGCAGTTAGATTATGGGGGATAAGCTCCATACTCGAAAGGGAAACAGCCCAGACCTTCATCTAAGGTCCCTAATCTAGACTAAGTGCTAGAAAGGAAGTGGAATTCCATAGATAGTTAGGAGGTTAGCTTAGAAGCAGCTACCCTTTAAAAATAGCGTAACAGCTTACTAATTAAGGAGTTCCGCACCGAAAATTTAGCGGGGCTCAAGTCTAGAACCGAAGATAAGGGTATGAATACTTTTGTATTCATGCGGTAGGAGAGCGTTCTCTTTGCACTGAAGCTGAACTGTAAGGTTCAGTGGAGCGAAGAGAAGTGAGAATGTTGGCATGAGTAACTATAAGACAGGTGAAAATCCTGTCCACCGAAAGCCTAAGGTTTCCTTGGCAATGCTTATCAGCCAAGGGTTAGGCGGCCCTAAGGCAAACCCGAAAGGGGTAGCCGATGGACAGCCGGTTAATATTCCGGCCCTTTCTTAAAATTATCTAAAAGGTGACGAAGAATAGTATCTTGATCGAATTATTGGATTTTCGTTGTTTACTTGAGCATTCAAGAGTAAGCAAAACTTGCAATTGAGCAAGGATTCAGGAGAGCAGTCTTCCAAGAAAAACTTTTTAGTCAACTATTTAAGGAAGCCGTACCGCAAACTGAAACAGGTAGGCTGGCGTTAATGTGCCAAGGTGCTCGAGTGAAACCTCGTTAAGGAACTCGGCAAAAAAGTGTCTGTAAGTTCGCAATAAAGACTTCCTCAATCATTAAGATTTGAGGGCGCAGCGACCGTTCCCCTGGCGACTGTTTATCAAAAACACAGGTTCCTGCTTAACTCGCAAGAGGATGTATAGGAACTGAGACCTGACCAGTGCTGGAATGTCAAGCCTGACGGTCTTTCATTTATGAAAGGCTGATTGGGTGAAGCTCCAGTAAACGTCCGCGGTAACTATGACCGTGTTAAAGTAGCGTAATCCCTTGCCGGGTAAGTTCCGGCCCGCACGAAAGGTTTAACGACTGGGGGACTGTCTCGACGAGGAGCTCGGTGAAAATGCAGTACCGGTAAAGATGCCGGTTACCTGCGGCTAGACGGAAAGACCCCGGGAGCTTTACTGTAGCTTGACATTGGGTCTTGATTCTAAATGCGTAGAGTAGAGGGGAGGCTTTGAAGTCTGTCTTTCGGGACAGATGGAGCCGTCCATGGAACACCCTCCTTTTAGAGTCTTGATTCTAACTCACGCTTTTCGCAGAAGTATGTGGGAACAGTGTTTAGCGGACAGTTTAAGTGGGGCGCTTTTCTCCCAAACGGTAACGGAGAAGTTTATAAGGTCGGCTAGCTCCGGATGGAAATCGGAGTGATAGGATAAAGCCATAAGCCGGCTTTACTGCAAGGCGGATAAGCCGCGCAGTCTCGAAAGAGGAACTTAGTGAACCGACCCGTTTTAATAGAAAACGGAGAGATCAGCAGCCAAAAGTTACCCCGGGGATAACAGGTTAGTAGAGCCCGCGAGTTCACATCAACGGCTCTGTTCGACACCTCGATGTCGGCTCATCACATCCTGGAGCTGGAAAAGGTTCCAAGGGTTTGGCTGTTCGCCAATTAAAGTGGTACGTGAGCTGGGTTCAGACCGTCGTGAGACAGGTTGGTCCCTATCTGCCGTAGGCGTGGAGTCTTGAGAGGAGTTCCCACTAGTACGAGAGGACCGTGGGGAACTGACCTCTGGTGTACCAGTTGTTCCGCCAGGAGCACTGCTGGGTAGCTACGTCGGGAACTGATAAGCACTGAAAGCATCTAAGTGCGAAGCAGGCCTCAAGATTAGGACTCACAGACCCCTTAGAGACCATGAGGTTGATAGGCTGCAAGTGTAAGCATCGAGAGGTGTTCAGCTGAGCAGTACTAATAGGTCATTTTGGCTAGCATTTAATGTTCATAAAAATCTATTTATTTTATTGATGTTTAAATTAAGGGGGTAATACTGGGAGTGCTCCACCTGTTCCCATTCCGAACACAGAAGTGAAATCTCCTAAGGCTGATGATAGTCTTTCAGGCGAAAGTAAGTCGCCCCCTTAATTTAGACATCAATACTAAAAAAGGCTTCTGAGCTTGTGCTCAGAAGTTTTTCTTTGTAATATGTAATAAGGATAAATTATGAAAAAGTATATTATTACAATTTTAATATTAGTTATTGTTTTTACCGGTTTAAATCTTACTGGAGTAATAGGAGATGTTAAAAATTTTTCCTATAATCTTTTTGCTTCAACTCAAAAAATAGTTTGGCAGGAAGGAGCAAAGAAACTTAATTTTATTAATTCTATATTTGAAGCTAAAGATTCTCAAGATAGAGTAGAGGAACTTATTAAAAAAAACAAATCTCTTAGAGCAGAACTTATAAAGTTACAGAACCTTAAAGAAGAAAATGAAGAACTACAAAATGCTCTTGATATAGAACTAGAGAAAGAATATAAATTAGAATTTTCTCAAATTATTAGTAAGAATGTAGGGGGAGACTATATTTTAATTGATAAAGGAAGAGAAGATGGGATTTTAAAAGATCAACCTGTTGTAACTTCTGAAAAAGTCTTATGTGGAAAGATAGATGAGGTCTATGATAATTATTCTAAAGTAATGCTTATTTCAAATAAAAAAAGTGTTTTTTCGGCTAAATTAGAGGGAAAAGAAATAGAGGCATCTGCTAAAGGACAAGGAGAAGACAGATTAAAACTAAATTTAATTCCTAAGGAGATAGAAATTGGAAAAGGAGATATGGTTTACACAAGCCAATTAGGGGGGCTTTACCCAGAAGGGTTATTAATTGGTACTATAAAAAACTGCAATAGCTATGACCTCGAACCTTATAAAGAAGCAGAAGTAGAATTAGATTGTAAAATTGGATATTTAGAGAATCTCTTTATATTAAAAGATTTTGAATACAAAAATAATTAATAAAGCATAGCATTATTAAAATGAAACGTTTTTTAATATTTTTTATACTTTTAGTTATATTAATTATTTTACAGACCACTTTTTTATTTAGACTAGATATATTTGGACTTAAATTTAATGTAGTAATCCTTTATATCGTTTTTTTGAATCTTTTTGAAAAAGAAGAAAGAGAAACTGGATTATGGATTGGAGGGTTAGGAGGGTTTCTTTTAGATCTTTACTCCTCCTATTATTTTGGGATTTTTACTATAGGGCTTTTTATTCTTTCTTTAGTATTAAAAACAATTCGAAGAAAATATTTAAAATTTGAAATTTAAATGGCTAAAAACAGATTTATAAAAAAAGATCCTAATAAGAATATTGAACCTCAGCAAGTTTTACTTGATAAATTAAGTAAGAAAAAAGAGGATGAAATTGGTATTTCTGAGAGGAGATTTGAAGTTCCTTTGTATAAAAATATTATTATTGGATTTTTTATTTTTGTACTTTTAGTTTTTCTAGTCCTTTTGGGGCAAGCTTTTAATTTACAGTTTTTCAAAGGAAATCACTTTACAGTTTTAGCAGAAAGAAACAAGTTTAGAGACAAACAAATTGATGCATTAAGGGGTGTTATTTATAGCGATAAACAAAATCAGCTTATTAACAACAAGCTTAATTTTGATTTAACTTGTAAAAAAGAAGCAGGCGAGGAATCAATCAATGCTTTAGCTGAAGTAATTAATAAGACTAGCTCTGAAATAAAAAAAGAAATTAAAGATTGGGAGAATAGAGATCCAATCATAATAAAAAATCTAGATAGAAGAACTTTACTTGCAATTGAAACCAGAATAAATTATATTCCAGATTGCCAAATTGTAAAGAAAAATAGTAGAGAGTATCCTAATGGTGAAATTTTTTCTCACATTTTAGGTTATGTTGGAAGAATAAGCTCTGAAGAACTTCTATCGTTAGATAGCTACTCAGGCAATGACTATGTAGGGAAGACAGGGTTAGAAAAAGAATATGAAAAGGTATTACATAGAGAACCAGGCCAGATTAAAGTAGAAAGAGATGCTCATGGTAATAAAATTTCAGAAAAAATTGTATCAAAGCCAGAACCAGGGAAAAATTTAGAACTCTGGCTGAATAAGGATCTACAAGAAAAATTTACTAATTCTTTACAAGGTAAATTAGACGAGATTAATAGCAATAAAGCAGTTGGGTTAGTTTTAGATGCTAATACAGGAGGTGTTTTAAGCATGGTAAGCATTCCTAGTTATGACAATAATGTTTTTAGCGGAGGCATTCCAGAAGAAGTTTCTAAAACGCTTTCTAACCCCGAAAACTCATTATTAAATAGATCTATTGCAGGACAATATCCTTCTGGATCTGCGATTAAGCCGATTATAGCTTTAGCAGCCTTAGAGGAAAATATTATTTCACCTCAAAAAAAAATAGATGATACAAAAGGTTATATTAAGATACCAAATCCTTATAATCCAGAAGATAGCCACATTTTTAATGACTGGAAAGCTCATGGCATGGTAGACATGAGAAAAGCAATTGCTATTTCTTGTAATGTCTATTTTTATACAATAGGAGGAGGCTTTGAAGATCAAGAAGGGTTAGGAGTTACTAAAATTGATAAATACTTAAATTTATTTGGTTTTGGCTCTAAAACAGGGATAGATCTTCCGGGAGAGGAAAATGGGTTAGTTCCAACTCCAGAATGGAAAGAGAAATATAAAGAAGATTCTTGGAGAACAGGGGATACCTACAATCTCTCTATCGGACAAGGAAATTTTTTAACTACTCCCTTACAAATTACTACAGCTTTTTTACCAATTGCAAATGGAGGAACCTTATATGAACCTCAATTGGTTAAAAAAATTAAGACAGAAGGAGAAGAAATTATAAAAGAACCAAAAATTAAAAGAGATAATTTTATTAAAAAAGATAATATAGAAATTGTTAAAGAAGGGATGAAAGATGCTGTTGAATATGGATCTGCTAGTTTACTAAATAGTTTACCAATAGAAACAGGAGCTAAAACTGGTACTGCTCAAATTCCTAGACCAGGTTATTATCATAACTGGATTGTTGTTTTTGCTCCCTATGATGATCCAGAAATAGTATTAACAATTATGATAGAAGAAGTAGAAGGGATGCAAGCAGCAGTATTACCAGTAGCTCGAGATGTACTGGAATGGTATTTTAGTGAAGAAAAACAAAAAGCCTCTGATTAAGAGGCTTTTTTTGATTAAATTAATCTTTTTATAGCTAAAACATAGGCAGCTTCTTTTAAGGTCAAGCTGTCTTTTTCTTTTTCATTCCACACTTCTTCAAAAGATTTTTTAATTTTCTCTTTTAATTTTTCAAAAACCTTTTCTTTGTTCCATTTTTGATTTTTTCTATTTTGAAGCCATTCAAAGTAAGATACTATAACACCTCCAGAGTTTGCTAAAACATCAGGAATTACAATTTTATCTTTTCTTATTTTATCTTCAACTTCTGCAGTAATTGGTCCATTAGCTAACTCTAGAATATATTTAGCTTTAATTTCTTTATAATTATCTTTATGAATAGCATTTTCTAAAGAAGCTGGTGCCAATACATCCACCTTAAAAGAAAGTAATTTATCTGATTCAAAAAGTTTTTTTTCTTTACCATTCTGAATAAGATAGTTTTTAATTGAACTACCTTCTTTTTTTTCTCTTTTAATTTTTTGTAGTTCCTCTTTCTTTATTCCTTTTGGATTAAGATAAGCTCCGCTAGTATCAGAGATTCCTATAATTTTAAATCCTATTTTAGAAGCAGCTAGAGCAAAATAGGATCCTACATTACCAAAGCCTTGTATTGCTATTTTAGTTTTTTTAGGCTCAAGGCCTATTTTTTTTGCAAAATATTGAAGAGTATAGGCTCCTCCTTGACCAGTTGCTTCTTCTCTTCCTAAAGAACCTCCATCTTTTATTGCTTTTCCAGTAAAAGAAGCAGGAGATTTTTTCCCTATAAGGTCTTCATATTTATCTTTCATCCATTTCATTATTTTTGCATTTGTATTTACATCAGGAGCAGGAATATCTTTATCTTCTCCAATAAACTTATAAATGTTTTCTACATATTTCTGAGAAATCTCTTTTAATTCCCTTTCTTTTAATTTTTTTGGGTTAACTTTTATTCCTCCCTTTGCTCCTCCTAAAGGTAAGTTGACTAAAGCAGTTTTAATTGCCATCCAAGCTGACAAAGCCTTTACTTCACTTAAACTAACTTGAGGATGGAATCTTATTCCACCTTTGTAAGGACCAAGTTTGTTGTTAAATTGTACTCGGTAAGCTTGATAACTCTTATTGCCTAGATTAATTTTAAAATCTAGAATTTTATTTGGAGAACTTAATTTTTTAGTAGTATCTTTATCAAGCTCTGTTTTTTCAACTGTTTTTTTTAGAGTTGAAAGATAATTTTCAAATGGTTTTTTCATAATTAGTGTATTCTTTTAATTAATGTTTTTGCAATATTCTGAGCAGCTATTGCCCCTTCTGCTGCAGCAGTAATTGCTTGAAAAAATTTATTAGAATTATCTGTTATGTCTCCTGCGGCCCAAACCATATCTTCGCTTGTTTTTTGTTCTTGATTAACTTTTATAAAACTTTGAGGATCCTTTTTTAGTTTAAAGTTAAAAGTGGGAAGAGGGGAGGGCTTTGATCCAATTTCTATAAATAATCCATCTATTTCTACTTCTTTTTCTTTTTTATTTTTATTTATAATAATTTTTTCTAATTTATCATCTCCAGTCAATTTTTTTATTTTTGTAAAGAAAGAAATTTCAATATTGTTTTTTTCATTAATTTTTTTAATCCAACTTGCACTTGCTCTTAAAGCTTCTCCATGAGTATATACGTGTACTTTATTAGCAATAGAAGAAAGATAAAGAGCTGAGGTTACTCCTGCATTTCCGCCTCCAACTACTGCTATAGTCTTATTTTTAAAAAACATTCCATCACAAGTAGCACAATAGGATAACCCTTTTCCAAGGAATTCTTCTTCTTTTTCTAATCCTAATTTTTTTCTTTCACTACCAAAAGCAAGAAGTACGGTTTTAGAATTATATTTTTCTCCATCAAAAGTTGTAATTTTGAATTCTTCTTCTTTTTTTTCTATCTTAGATACTTTTTTTTGTTCTATTTTTACTCCTTCTTTTTCAGCGTGTTTAGTTATTTTTTCTGCGAATTCATTGCCAGAAATTTGTTTTTCTGTAGGCCAGTTTTCCATGAGATGGGTATCAGTAATAGTTCCTCCAATTCCTTCAGTTAAGATAAGAGTATTTAAATTATAACGGCTAGAGTATATACCTGCAGTTAAGCCTGCAGGTCCTCCGCCTAGTATTATTGTATCGTACATATTAATTTAAAAACTTATCAATTTCTTTTTTAAGTTGACTATATGGCCTTGCACCAGTTACTTTCTTTTTTAATTTTTCATTTTTAAAAAAGAGTAGAGTAGGTATTCCTTGAATGCCATATTTAGCTGCAGTTTTTTTATTTTGATCTACGTCTAATTTGGCTACTTCAAGTTTATCTTCGTATTCTTTGGCAAGCTTGTTAATAATAGGCCCCAGGATTTTACAAGGACCACACCAATCAGCCCAGAAATCAACTATAACTGGTTTCTCTGATTTTAGAACTTCTCTTTCAAAGTTTTTATCTGTTACTTCTTTAGTCATAATTTTAATTATTAATTTTAAATATTTTTTTTATTATTGGTAAGATTTTTTCTTTTTCTCCTTCTTCAATAAAATGACAGGTTTCTTCTTCTAAGATTAAATTAGCTGCTCTGTTTAAAGCTGATTTAGCAGCTGTAATTTGTTGTATAATCTCAAGACATTCCCTATCATCTTTATACATTTTTTTAAGGGATTTAACTTGTCCCTCCAACCGATTTAATTGATGAATAATTTTTTTATCTTCAGATAACATATTTATGATTTTTTAATTATTTTTGAACGAAGTGAGAAAAAGGTAAACAGGTTCTTATTTATATACACCCCCATAGTATATAATTTAATTAAACTTGTCAATTTTTTCTCAAGTAAAGAAAGCTAATAAATATATTTATGAGTTGAAATATACTCCTGGTTTTGGTATTATTTAGTAAGTTTAATAAAGCAATTAACTAGATTTTTAACTATGCCTACAGAAAAAGAATTAAGGAAAAATAGAATAGAAAAACTTGAGAGAATAAGGGAAAAAGGAATGAAGGCTTATCCTGCAGAGACTAAAAAAACTCATTCAATTAAAGAATGTTTAAATAATTTTAAAAATTTAGAAGAAAAAGAAGAGGAAGTGGTTTTAGTAGGGAGGATAAGAGCGATAAGAGAGCATGGAGGTTCTACCTTTGTTGATTTAAAAGAAGAAACTGATCAAATTCAACTTTTCTTTCAAGAAGATGAATTAGAGGAAGAAGATTATAATTTCTTTATTGATAATTTTGATATTGGTGATTTTATAGAAGTTAAGGGTAAGGTTTTTAAAACCAATAGAGGAGAAGAAACCTTAGGAGTTGAAGAATATAAAATACTTTCTAAAAGTATTTTGCCTTTACCTGAAAAATGGCATGGGTTGCAGGATACCGAAGAAAGATATAGAAAAAGATATCTGGATATAATGTTTAATGAAGAGGCTAGAGAAATAGTGGTAAAAAAATCTAAGTTTTGGAAAAGTATAAGGGGATTTTTAGAAGAGAGGGATTTTTTGGAAGTACACACTCCAGTTTTAGAAACTACACCAGGTGGAGCTGATGCCAGACCTTTTAAAACCCATCACAATGCTTTAGATCTTGATCTTTATTTGAGAATTTCAATGGGTGAGTTGTGGCAAAAGAAATTAATGGTAGCTGGTTTTAATAAAACCTTTGAAATTGGCAGACAGTTTAGAAATGAAGGGATTGACCCAGAACATTTACAAGATTATATGCAAATGGAATTTTATTGGGCTTATGCCTCTTATAAAGATGGTATGGAGTTAGTTAAAAAATTATTTAGACATATTGCAAAAGAAGTATTTGGGAAGCTTGAGTTTGAAATTAGAGGATTTAATGTAGATTTATCAAAAGAATGGGAAGAATATGATTATCGAAGTGTAGTTTTAGACAAAATTGGAGTTGATATTTTGGAAACTGATCTTGATGAAATAAAAGAAAAACTAGATGAGTTAGACATTAAATATGATAAGAAAGGATTTAATTTAGCAAGGGGGGTAGATAGTTTATGGAAGTATTGTAGAAAAAGTATTGAAGGACCAGGGTTTTTAGTTAATATCCCAATTATTGTTTCTCCTTTAGCAAAAAGAAGGGAAGATAATCCTGAACTTGCTCAAAGATTCCAACCAATTATTGCTGGATCAGAATTAGGAAATGGTTATAGTGAGTTAAATGATCCTCTTGATCAAGCAGAAAGATTTAAAAAACAACAAGAGATGAGAGAGGCTGGAGATGAAGAAGCCCAGCAATATGATGAAAGTTTTGTTAAGGCTTTAAGTTATGGAATGCCACCAACTTGTGGCTTTGGAATGAGTGAAAGAGTTTTTAGTTTCTTTATAGATAAATCCGTAAAGGAATGTCAGATTTTCCCTCTTATGAAGCCTAAGAACAATGATTAAAAAATGTTAACTCCTTTTCATTTAGGTCCGGGTTTAATTTTAACAAAATATTTTAATTTTTTTGGAGTAATGATTGGAAGTATTATATTAGATTTAGAACCTTTTTATAACCTCTTTATCAAAAAGAGTTATCCTTTACATGGGCCTTTTCATTCCTTTTTAGGAGGAATTTTAGGAGCATTATTTACTGTATTATTAATATTTCCTTTTAAGGATAAGTTAAAAAAATGGAGTAATAAGTACTTAAAACAAAGCTTTACAATTAAAGCTTTGTTTTCTAGTGCATTACTAGGAGTTTGGGTTCACATTCTTTTTGATTCTTTTATTAATATTGATATGATTCCTTTTTGGCCCTTAAAAGGAAATCCTTTTTTAGGATTAATTTCTCTTGAGATAACTTATTCTATAGCTTTAGTAATGGGACTTATTGGAGCTCTAGTACTAGTTATTTCCTCCCCCTCTAGGGGGAAAGAAAATTAATTTTTTGCGTTTAAAACAAAAAAGAAGTAAATAATAAATAGAAAAATGTTAAGTATAAATTTTATTCGAAACAATCCAAAAAAAATTAAAGATGCTGTTTCTAAAAAACATATGAAGTTAGATGTTGATAGACTTTTAGAAGTAGATGAAAAAAGAAGAGAATATATTCAAAAAATTGAAGAGCTTCAAGCAGAAAAGAATAAATTAGGCAAAGAAAAGCGAGAAAAAGCAAAAGAAATTAAAAAAGAGATAAAAAAGTTAAAACCAAAACTAGATAATATAAAAGAAGAGTATAAAAAACTAATGCTTCAAGTTCCTAATATACCAGATGATTCTGTTCCAAAAGGAGAAGATGATAGTGATAATAAAGAAATTAAAAAAGTAGGAGAAAAACCTGATTTTGATTTTAAACCTAAGAGTCATATTGAATTATTAAAATTACTTAATTTAGCTGATCTTGAAAGAGGAAGTAAAGTTTCTGGTTTTAGGGGTTATTTTCTTAAAAATGAAGCTGTTTTAATGGTAATGGCTCTGTGGAAACTTGCAATAGGTGCCTTATTAGATAAAGATTTTGAAATATTTGAAGCCCCGGCTTTAGTTAAAGAAGATGGTTTTTTAGGAACAGGATGGCTTCCTTTAAATAAAAAAGAAGTTTATAAAATAGAAGGAGAAGATCTTTATTTAGCTGGCACAGCTGAAGTTCCAATGATGGCCTATCGTCAAAATGAAATTTTAGATAGTGATGATTTACCAATTAAGATGGCTGCTATTTCAAGTTGTTATAGATCTGAAGCTGGTTCTTATGGAAAAGATACAAAAGGAATATATAGGTTACATGAATTTCGTAAAATAGAACAAGTTATTTTATGCAAAAGCGATCATGAAGAATCAGTTAAATGGCACGAGAATATTACCAAAAATTCTGAGGAATTGATGCAAAAACTTGAATTACCTTATAGGGTAGTTGCTAATTGTGGAGGAGATTTAGGTCAAGGACAAGTTAAAAAATATGACATTGAAGCTTGGATCCCAACTCAAAATAGATATGGTGAAACTCACTCTTCATCTTACTTTCATGATTTTCAGACCAGAAGGTTAAAAATTCGGTACAGAGATGAAAACGATGAAATTAAGTATGTCCATTCTTTAAACAACACTGCTATTGCTACTCCTAGAATTCTTATTCAAATTTTAGAGAATAATCAACAAAAAGATGGTTCAGTTATTATTCCTAAGGTTCTAAGAAAATATATGGGAGGACAAAAACTAATTACTCCTAAAAAATAAATGGCTATTACCTATGAAGAAATAGGAGGAATAGAAACTAATCTCCGAGTAGAAGGAGAAGGTTCTCCAATCCTTATTTTGCATGGTTGGGGAGCCTCTCTAGTTTCTTGGAAAAAAATACAAGAGAATCTAGCTCGAGAAAACTTTAAAATTTATTGTCCAGATTTACCTGGCTTTGGAAAATCTCAAAAATTCAATCAAGCTTGGAATCTTGATGATTATTGTGATTGGGTAATTAATTTCTGTGATTATTTTAATTTAGATAACTTAAGTATTATTGGACATTCTTTTGGAGGAAGGTTAGCTATCAAATTAAATCAAAAAGAAGAGTTTAAGCAAAGGATAAATAAAAATATATTAGTTTCTCCAGCGGGAGCAAAGCTTAATTTAAATAAAAAACAAAAAATACTTCTTACTTTTTCAAAGTTAGGGGATTTTATTTTTTCTTTACCCTTTTTGAATTTATTAAAAAAGAAGGTAAAAAAAATATATTATTCATTTCTTCCTAAAACAGACTATACTAAAGCCTCTCCGATTATGCAGGAAACTATGAAAAAAGTAATAGAAGAAGACTTAACTCCTTTATTATCTAATATGGGGAAAGAAACTATTTTAATTTGGGGGAAGAAAGATAAGATGGTTCCAGTTAGAGTTAGTAAAATTTTTGAAGAAAAAATAGAAAATACTAAGACCTTTATACTTCCTAAAATAGGACATAGCCCTCATTTAGAGGTACCTGAAAAATTAAGTGAAATAATTATTAAAAATTTATGAAAATATTTATCTGGTTTTTTATAATTTTAGGAGGCCTCTGGACTTTAAGAACAATTAAGGAAATTTTGTTTTATCTTTATCTTTGGCAGTTAAAAGAATATCATTTAAAACGATTTATTGATCACTTTAGAACAATCAAAGGAAAAAGTTTAATTTGGAATTGGAAGTATCTAGTAAAGCTAATATTATTACCAGGAATTTTAATAGCTCCTCTAGTTGGAGCAGCTATTTTAGCTCTTTTTTATATTGCTGAAGTATTTTTATTTTTAAAAAAGATTTATCAAAAGAAAACTAAATATCCAGTATTTACTAAAAAGACTATTCTTTTAACTATTATTGCTTTAGCTTTACCCTTCCTTTTTCTAGTTCTTCTTTATCAATTTAGTAATCCCTTTGGTATTTTTGCATTTTCAATTTTAGTTTTTGACATATTAGTTCCACTAGTTGTTACACTACTAATTTTTTCAATAGAACCTTTAGTTTATCTTCGAAAAAGGCAAATAATACAAAAAGCAAGAAAAAAAAGAAAAGAATTTAAATCTTTAAAAGTAGTTGGAATTACAGGAAGCTATGGAAAGACTTCTACTAAAGAGATATTAGCTACTCTTTTAGAAGATAAATTTAAAGTACTAAAAACTACAGAGCATATTAATAGTGAAATAGGGATTGCCCAACTAATATTAAATAAACTTAATTCAAAACATGAGGTATTTGTCTGTGAAATTGGAGCTTATAGAAAAGGAACTATAAAGTTAGTTTCTAGTATTGTGAAGCCTAAAATCGGAATTATTACAGGGATAAATCAACAACATCTAGCTACTTTTGGATCTCAAGAAAACATTATAGATGGGAAATTAGAGCTAGTAAAAAACTTACCCAATAATGGAGTTGCAATTTTAAACTTAGATAGCCCTATAATTAAAGAAATTAAAGGAAAAATAAATAGTTATAACCCAAATTTAAAAGACATTGTTTTTACATCTATAAAAGAAAAAGCAGATCTATGGGCTGATGATATTCAAATTAAAAAGAAAGAATTATCTTTTAAACTTAATACTAAAAAAGGAAAATCAATTTTAATAGATTTAAATATTGCAGGAAGACAAGTAATAGAAAACATTTTAACTGCTGCTTATTGTGCAATGGAAATGGGAATGGAAATTGAAGAAATTAAAAAAGTTATTTCTAAAATTGAAAAAAAATTAGTAGGGCTTGATGTTATTAAAAGAGAAGGAAAATTAGATATTATTGATTCTAGTTATTCCTCTAATCCAGCCGGAGCTTTAGCAGATTTAGATCATTTAAAAAAATGGGAAGGAAAAAGAATTATTATTTTGCGTCCTTTAATAGAACTCGGAGAGACTTCTAAAGAAATTCATAAGAAGATAGGGCAAAAAATAGGAGAAGTCTGTGATTTAGCTGTCTTGGTTACAAAGGACCACTTAGAAGATATTAAAAATGGAGCAGCTAAAAATGGTTTAGATCCAGATAAAATTAAGACTTTTGATAAGATCACAAAAAAGGATATTAAATTTGATCAAGGAGCAATTCTATTAGAAGGCAGAATACCAGAAAAGATAAAAAAAGATTTAAATTTACTTAAATAAAATGAAAAAAAGTTTTCGTCCAATTTCAATTTCTTTATCTCCGAATGTAGAAGAAGACGACCTTAGATTGACCTTTAAAACCCTTCTTAGGCCAGGAAACTACATCAATGGAGAGAATATCAAAAAAGCAGAAAAAGAGCTTAAAAACTATTTAAATAGCCAATATTGTCTCTCTTTTAATAGTGGACGATCTGCTTTAATGACTATTTTAAAATCTTTAAATTTTTTAAAGGGGGATGAGATTATTGTTCAAGGATTTACCTGTAATGCTACAGTTAATCCTATTCTCTGGAATGATTTAAAACCAGTTTTTGTAGATTGTAATGATAATTTTAATTTAGATAAAGATAAATTAAAAGAAAAGATTAGTTCTAGAACTAAAGCTATAATAGTTCAGCATACTTTTGGAATTCCCGCTGACATTGAAGTTATTCAAGAAATATGCAATGAGAATAATTTAATTCTTATTGAAGATTGTGCTCATTCACTTGGAGCAAGTTATAATGGTAAAAAAGTTGGAACTTTTGGAGATATAACTTTCTTTAGTTTTTCAAGAGATAAAGTAATATCCTCAGTTTATGGAGGAATGGCAACTACTAATAATTCTGAAATTGGAAAAAAATTAGAAAAAACTTATCAAGAGATTGAATTCCCTTCTTCTTTCTGGGTTTTTCAGCAATTAATTCATCCTCTTCTTTTTGAATATCTTTTTCTTCCCTTATATGATTTTTTAAAAATAGGGAAGGTGCTACTTATTATTGCTCAGCAATTAAGAATTGTTTCAAAAGCTGTTCATTATAGAGAAAAAAAAGGGGAAAAACCTTCTTATTTCCCAACTAAGCTACCTAATGCTCTAGCAACTTTAGCTTTGAATCAAATTAGAAAAATTGATAAATTTAATAAACACAGAAAGGAAATTGTAAAGATTTATCAGAAAGAATTTTCCAACACTGAATTTGAATTTCCAGTTTTAGAAAAAGCGAAAGATCCGATTTATCTTAGGTTTCCTCTTATTCATTTTGAAGCTCATCAAATTATAACAGAAGCTTGGGATAATAACTTATTGATCGGTGATTGGTATAGAAGCCCGGTTGCACCATATGATACTAAATTAGAAAAAGTTCATTATGAAAAAGGAAGTTGTCCTAATGCAGAAGAATTATCTTTTCTAACACTTAATCTACCAACCCATATAAATATATCTAAAAAGAGTGCAAAAAAAATAGCTCAATTTATTAAAGAACAAATTAAATGATTGTAAAAAAAGTAGAAGAAAAAAAGCAATGGGAAACTCTTTTATCAAATTGTAAAGAAAAAACTTTCTTAGACTCTTGGAATTGGGGAAATTTTGAAAAAAGTATGGGGAAAAAGATGTGGCGCTTAGGTTTATTTGAAAATGATAAGCTCAAGGCAGTAGGGTTAATTATCAAGATTAAAGCTAAAAGGGGAAATTTTCTTTTTCTTCCACATGGACCAACCGGAATTTTTAAAAATTACAAAGCAAAAGAAGAGGGATTTGAATTATTTTTAGATAAAATAAAAGAAATAGCTCAAAAAGAAAAAGACATTGATTTTATAAGAATTGCTCCAATTTGGAAGAGAAATGAGGGAAATAGGAAGATATTTAAAAATAATAATCTTAAACAAGCTCCAATTCATAAGCATCCTGAATTAACTTGGGAGCTAGATCTTACTCCTTCGAAAAAAAATCTTCTTATGGATATGAGAAAGACCACCCGCTACTTAATAAGAAAAGGGAGAGATAATAAAGATCTTGAAATAGTAAAAAAAGATGATTCCAAAGAAATAGAAACTTATAATAAACTTTATCAAAAAACAGCAAATAGACACGATTTTGTACCTTTTTCATTAAAGTATCTTAAAAATGAATTTTCTGCTTTTAATAAAGATAATGAAGTTCTTATTTTCTTAGCTAAATATAAAGGAGAAGTAATTAGTGCAGCAATGATTATCTTTTGGTCTGGTATAGGGTTTTATCATCAAGGAGCATCTATTCGAAAATATTCTAAAATACCAACCTCTTATCTCTTACAATGGGAAGCAATAAAAGAAGCTAAAAAAAGAGGATGTGATCGCTATAACTTTTGGGGAATAGCTCCAACTGATAATCCAGATCATCCTTGGCACGGATTAACTAAGTTTAAAAAAGGATTTGGAGGAAGAAAAGTAGAGTATGTAAAAACTCAAGATTATTCTTTGTCTTTCAAATATTATTTTACTTATCTAGTTGAAAGAATTAGAAAATATAAAAGAGGACTCTAATGGTAAAAAACAAATACAGAAAACCACATAAAATAAAAAGAAAGAAAGCTTTTTACAAGAAAAATTATTTTTGGATTTCTATTGCTTTAATATTAATTGGAGCAGAACTAATTTTTTTAGTTTGTTTTTGTTCTTTTTTTAAAATTAGAGAGATAAAGATTACTGGGAATGAGAAAATTGAGGACCAAAAATTAACTAATTTTGTTTGGGATAAAATTGAAAAGAGATTATTAGTCTGGTCGAGCAAAAGTATTATTTTAGCTAACACAAGCAGATTAAAAGAGGAATTAAAAATTAGTTATCCTTATATTGCAGAAGTTAGAATTAATAGAGAATTTCCTGATGGTTTAAAATTAGATATTAGAGAAAGAAACCCCAAATTAATTTGGTGTTCTAAAAATAAATGCTTTAAAACTGATAAAACAGGAATTATTTTTGATAACATAATACAAAATAAAGAACTTACTTTACTTATAGATAAAACAAGAAAAGAAATTCCTTCACTTGGAACAAAAGTTTTAAACGAAGAAGAGATTGGAAAGATTTTTGACATTAAGGAAAGAATAAAAGAATATAATATTCCAATTTCAAATTTTGTTATTGAAATGGAAAAATTAACTCTAAAAACAAAAGAAGGCTGGGAAGTCTATTTTGCTTTAGAAAAAGATATTGAGTGGCAATTAACAAAATTGAAAGCTGATCTTGAGAAAGAAATTTCTGAAGAGCAAAGAAAAAAACTAGAGTATATAGAATTACGGTTTGGTAATTTTGCTCCTTATAAGTTTAAATAAGGATCTAATCTTAAAATATAATTAATAAAGTTGACTAAGTTAAGTTTTTATTTTAAGATATTTGTAAGTTAGGATTAGTTAAAGCCAAAGGAGGTGCTTGAATGTTATGGAATTTATTTTCTATTAAGATTGGAAAATTAGATAAAAGAACAAAATTTTATTTAAATAGAAAGACTAAAAAAGAATACATTATAAAGGGAAAAGAAGGGAACTTTGTTAAAGTAAAAGAAAATTTTACTCCTTATATAGTAGTTTTGGATAAGGAGATTAGTGTGTATTGTAAGTTAAAAGATTTACCTAAAGAAACGAGAAAAAAAAAGAAAAAAAAAGTTTATTTTGGTGCTTTAATCCTAATAATACTTCTAATAATTATTTTTAGTTCTTTATATTTTTAATTAATTAAAAAACCTCTCACGAAATGAGAGGTTTTCTTTTTTTAAAAGTTTCTATATCTTAATCTTTGTCGATTTTGTAAACAAAGATTGAATTCCCAATTTTATTAACTAACTCATGATTATTTAACCAATTATAGTAGCCTGTTTCTCCATCATAAGCAGGGGAAGGATTACCTTGTCCTTGTTTTAAAAAAGTTGCAGATACTGCAAGGTAACTATTGTCAGATAATTCTTTAGGATCTCGAGTTCCCCACCAGCCTTTAAATTTATTATCTGAAAAATGATAACTGATATTACTTCCACCAAAATAATCAATGTAAATTTTATTTATATTCTCTTTTTCGGTCCAATTTTCTAACCTTCTTAAGTCTTGGCCCCAGTCTAGATTAGAACCCACACTA
This sequence comes from uncultured Candidatus Saccharibacteria bacterium, assembly GCA_964555095.1. Lineage (GTDB taxonomy): Bacteria > Patescibacteriota > Minisyncoccia > Minisyncoccales > CAYPLZ01 > CAYPLZ01. The sequence goes on from CAZKRA010000009.1 coordinate 21,441, forward strand.
TATTTATATCCCTGGCTTGGACCTCCAACTAATTCATTAAAATAAGTTAAGAAAAATGGATATACTCTAATTACTGTAACTGCCTGCCAAGCAATAAAGACAAGAACTAAGTGTTTCTTCCAATTCTTTTTTGATTTACTAATCCAACTTCCTACGTTTCCCCCTACCAAAAATATCATAAAAGGGAAGATTGGAAGAAGATGCCGCACTCCAATGTTTAAGGTAGAATTTAGTGAATTTACCCAATAATAGAGGACAAAAATTAGAGCTGAAAAAACAAATAAATTATTTTTTACCCAAGATTTAAAACAAGTAAGCCCTTTTTTAGTTCCGGACTTTATCATTTTTATAACACCGTAACTAAGAGCTATTAAAGTAAACAAGTGAAAAGCGAGAGGAACTTTTATTAGATATACAATAGGAAAGTAGGTTGGCCATCCTGAAGCTGAGATCTCTCCCAAAAAGTAAGTAGTGTTCCCTCCTAGCACTCGCTTAGTAATTATACTTACTCCTGTAAAATAGTGAGCGTATTGTCTAAGAATTGGCTTATTTGCTGCCCAAACAAGTGCGTCTTCTACAATAGGCTCAAAATTATATATGCTTGAAATATTAATAATATCTTCTATCTGTTTTTGTTGAGGATAATTCCAAATATGAACTTGATAAACAGCTCCAATTAAAAGAAAAGCAATTACAAATACAAAGAAAACTCTTTTAGTCACTATACTTAGTTTTTCCTTTCTTACCCACCACCAAACTAATCCAATAATTATAAAAAATGGAATTAAAAAGGCAGAGGTAAATTTAAGAAGTTGTGCTATTCCTAAAACTATACCTGCGATAAAGAGGTTCTTGATTGAATAATTTTTAAGAAATTTTACAAAATAATAGGTTGATACAAAAATACCTAAAGCTGCTCCTATATCAGTTGTAACTAATCTTCCGTGAGCTATTAAAGTAGGAGAGAAACTAAAGAGGAAAATCGAAATTAATCCTGCTTTATTTCCAAATAATTCTCGGGTAACTTTAAAAATAAAAAATCCAAGTAAAAGTAAAACAAGAACCATAGAAAAACGACCCCAAAAAATCATCTCTTTTGCTGGATTATTATTTTCATATAAAAATTCATTTCCAAAAGACCATTGGGCGTTGGTTTTTTCTTGCCAAGAAGAACTATCGCTAGGAAAGTTTACATTATCCATAAAGAGAAGAGGAATACCAGCTAAATCTTTAATAATAGGGGGGTGTTCTGGATTGAGGCGCATATCTAGTTTTTTTACATAAGAATAACCAGCTGGAAGGTGGGCTTTCTCATCAAAAGTAAGAGAATCACCCGCCATACTAAAAGCTGAAATTGTAAAAAGAAAACCAAGAAGTATTATTGCTATTATATTTGTAGTACGATTAGACATAATTTATTTAAAAATTAATTACTGTTAATTTTATATTTCCAAAAACCGCTTTGAGTATCAATTTCCCCAGATGGAAAATTACTTCTAATTTTATCTTTTATTTCCTCTGAGTTATCTAAAGGAACAATAACAATTGGTTTTTGACTTAGATCAATTTTTTTTATTTCATTAATTTTTAGGTAAGTCGTTCTAGGTCTTCTGTACTTTGAATTTTCTATAAATATTGGGGTTTGGGCTGACATGGGGACCTTATCAGGATAATAAATTGGATCTCCTCTTTTATTAACAATCGCAAAAGCTTGAATTTCTTCATCTAAGGAGTTTAAATAATTACCAATTTCTACATAATTATAAGAAAATGAGTGTTTAACCTCTTCACTTTTACCCCAGTCATTAAAATATTTATCGCATTGAGTTACTGTTAAGCCACCTAAAAAGATAAGTAAAAGAATTAAGATTATTATATTCTTTTTAAACTTGGAACTTGAATCTATTCTTTCTTTTAAAGGATAAAGTCCTAATGCTGCAAAAATATAGACAGATGGAATAATTCCAATAACTCTTAAAGAATGAGGTATTCCCTCATAAGTTAAGATCCCAGGCAAAAGCAAGACCCCTGTCCAAAGAAGAAGAATTAGATAAGGGGTAATGTAAAAATATTCCTTCTTCTTAAAGTGATAATAAATTTTTATCTTTGCAAAAATAATTCCTAAAAGAAAAGCAATACCAATAGGCCAGAGGAGTTGAGGAGAGTGTGCTAAATTATGCCTCCAATTTGGATCTCCTACAATATTAAACATTATTAAGTGTCTTCCAAGACTAATCACAAGAGCTTTTAAAGGATTAGGGTGGCTAAAAACCATAATTCCAGAACTACGACTAGAAAAATAGAAAGGAAACTTTAAAAAGAAAATCCCTAAAGGTAGAGCAGTTAGAATAGAAGTTATAGTAAAAGTAGAAGCATATTTAAAGAAATATTTTTTATGTTTTGCGATTACAAATAAAAATAAGAATAAAATTACAAAAATTAAAGGTGAAACTCTAACACTACTATAAGTATAAAAAGAAAGGCCAAAGAAGAAACCACCTATTCCAGAAAAAAAGAAATTATTTTCTCTTAACCCTTTAAGAAAAAAGTAGAAGGAATAAACAAAACAAAGAGGGAGAAGAACTCCTCTAAAAGCAATTCTACTAAAATTAATATGCCAAAATGAAATACCAGTTAAAAAAGCAGCTAATAAAGCAAGAATATTTTTTTTCTTTTCAGGATAAAAAGAAAATAACTGTCTTGTTAATAGAAAGATTCCAGGAATAGTTAAGGTTCCTGCTAATGCAGGGACAAATTTAAGTGCAAATTTACTTATTCCAAAAATCCAAAAAGAAATAGCTAAAAGATTAATAAATAATCCCTCTCTACCATTATTATCAGGGTAAAAAATATCAAAGTCTCTGCTTTGAAGTGCCTCTACAGCATTATTACCATTTATAGCCTCATCCGGGTAAAGGCCTTCTGGAGTAGTAGTTAGGCCTTTAAATCTTAAAAAACCAGCAAGGGCAACTATTAGGATTAAAATAAGTAGTATTTTCTTTTTCATTTTCAAATTAAATCATCATCACAGATAATAATTAATTTAACTAGAATTAGTTAAATTATAGCAAGATAAGATGAAAATTAAAAGAAATTAGCACTCTAAACTCTTGACTGCTAATTTCTGTTTGTTATAATCAAAACAAAGATAATTCAATCGTTGTTTTGGTTAATCATTATTTAGAAAAAAATGATGATATAGTCTGGATAATTTAATTATCATTTTAGATAATAATATATTTTATGGGACTAACAAAGCGCCAAAAAATAATATTAAATACTTTAATTAAAGAATATATAGATAATGCCTCTCCGGTTAGTTCTCAAGTTTTAGAAGAAAGTTATAACTTTAATGTCTGTTCTGCTACAATTAGAAGAGAAATGCAGCTCTTAACTAAGGAAGGATTTTTATATCAGATACATATTTCAGGAGGTAGAATGCCTACTGATAAAGGTTATCGTTTCTTTGTAGATCATCTAATAAAAAAAAGAGAGGAGGAAGAAGATCAAGTTGGAAAACCTCAATTGAAAGAGCTAAACAAAAAAAAAGAGAATTTATTAAAATTTGTTCAGAGTCTTTTAAAAGCTATCTCTACTTCTTCTTCAACATTAAGTATAGCTTATTTGCTAAATGAAGATTTTTTATGGAAAGAAGGATGGACAGAAATTTTAAAAGAACCAGAATTTAAAAATTCAGATACTAGAGAAAGTTTTCTTCATTTAGCAAAAGCAATAGAGAATTATATAAAAGATTTTTCTCAAGAAAAAGAATTAGACTTTAAAGTATTTATTGGAAGTGAGAATCCTGTAACAAATGATAAAGAATTTAGCTTAATAATTTCTCGTTGCCCCGTAGAAAAGAAAGAAGATTCTTTAATTGCTTTGCTTGGACCTAAAAGAATGGGTTACCAGAGAAACATTTCTCTGATTAGCTCAATAAAAAAACAATTAATCGAAGACTTACTTAAAGAATAATTAAAATATGTCTGATAAAAAAGATAAATTAGAAGAATTAGAAGAAAAAATAGAAAAATTAAAAAAGGAAAAAGAAGAATATTTAGAAGGTTGGCAAAGAGCAAGAGCAAATTTTATTAATTATAAAAAAAGAGAAAAAGAAAGATTACAAGAGACCATTAAGTACAGTAGCGAAGAATTTCTATTAAAGCTTTTACCAATTCTTGATAATCTAGAAAGAGCTGAACAATATATTCCAAGAGAAGAAAGAGAAAAAGACTGGGTTCAAGGAATCATTCATATTAAAACTCAATTTAGGCGATTCTTAAAAGAAGAAGGAGTAGAAAGAATAAAAACGATTGGAAAAAAGTTTGATCCTAATTTTGCTGAAGCTATAGAAAGGATAGAAACAGATGATTATAATTCTGATATTGTAGCAAAAGAAATACAACCAGGTTATAAATTAGAAGATAAAGTTTTAAGGCCTGCTAAAGTAAAAGTTGCTAAATAAGATCTTAAATAAAACCAGAACCTTCTTTTTTCACTTCGTTCAAAAACAAATAAATTAATTAAATTAAAAAAATATGTCTGAAGACAAAAAACAAAATAAAAACAATAATAGTAAAATTTTAGGAATTGATCTTGGCACTACTTTTTCAGCAATGGCTATTACTGAGGAAGGAGAACCAAAAATTATAGAAAATAAAGAAGGACAAAGAACCACACCTTCTGTTGTTGCTTTAAACAAAAAAGGAGAAAGATTAGTTGGAACTTTAGCTAGGCGCCAACAAATTACTAATCCTAAAAATACTATTGCTTCTATTAAAAGACTAATTGGAAGAAAGTTTAATGATGAAGATATCAAAAGAGATAAAAAGAATCTTTCTTATGAAATTAGAGAAGCGAATAATGGGGCAATTGAAGTAAAGCTGGGAGATAAATGGTATAAACCAGTTCAAGTTTCAGCAATGATTCTTCAAAAGTTTAAAAAAGATGCAGAGGACAAATTAGGAGAAGAAATAGATCAAGCAATTATTACTTGCCCAGCTTATTTTAATGACTCTCAAAGAAAAGCTACTAAAGTATCAGGAGAAATTGCAGGATTTGAAGTTAAAAGAGTAATTAATGAGCCTACTGCAGCAGCTCTTGCTTATGGATTAAACAAGAAGAACGATCATCAAATTCTTGTTTATGACTTTGGAGGAGGAACATTCGATGTTTCAATTCTAGATGTCAGTGAAGATACTGTAGAAGTAAAAGCTACTGGAGGAGATAATCATTTAGGAGGAGATGATTTTGATCAAGAGATCATGGAATGGATGATTAAAGAATTTAAAAAAGAAGAAGGAATTGATTTATCAAAAGACGAGCTTGCCTTGCAAAGACTAAAAGAAGAAGCAGAAAAAGCAAAGATTGAATTATCTAGTGCAAAAGAAACTGAAATTAATATTCCATTTATTACCTCAAATGATCAAGGTCCCAAACATCTAAACTTTACATTTTCAAGAGCAAAGCTAGAAGATTTAGTTTCTAATTATATTGATAGATCAGTTAAGGCAATAAAGAAAACTCTAAAAGAAGCTAATCTTTCTGATGATGATATAGAGGAAATTGTTCTAGTTGGTGGACAGACTAGAATGCCAAAAATTCAAGAAGAAATTAAAAATATCTTTGGAAAAGATCCAAAGAAAGACATCAATCCAGATGAAGTAGTTGCTATTGGTGCTGCTACTCAAGGAGGAATTATGCAAGGAGATGTTAAGGACGTATTACTCTTGGATGTTACTCCTTTATCTTTAGGAATTGAGACTTTAGGTGGAAAAACTACAACTTTAATTCCTAAAAATACAACCATTCCAACTTCTGAAAGTAAAGTATTTTCTACGGCTTCTACCAATCAGACTTCTGTAGAAATTAATGTCCTTCAAGGAGAAAGAACAATGGCAGATGACAACAAGAGTTTAGGTAGGTTTATTCTAGATGGAATTCCACCTGCACCAAGAGGTGTGCCTCAAATTGAAGTTAAATTTGATATAGACGCAAATGGAATTCTTCATGTTTCAGCTAAAGACAAAGGAACAGGTAAAGAGCAATCAATTAGAATTGAAGGATCTTGTGGTTTATCTGATGAAGAGATTGAAAAGATGAAAAAAGAAGCAGAGAAACATGCTGAAGAAGATAAAAAGAAAGAAGATCTTATTGAAAAAAGAAACAAGGCTCAAAGTTTAATCTATAGTGCAGAAAGTACTTTAAAAGAAGCTGGTGATAAAATTGATGACAAAACAAAGGAAAAAATTAAAAAAGAGATAGAAGAACTTAAAGAAGTTAAAGATGGGGATGATCCTGAAAAAATTGATAAAAAAACAGAAGAAGCTTCTAAAGTGATTCAAAAAGCTGGTGCTGCTATTTATAAAAAACAACAGCAGGAACAGTCTTCTCAAACTCAAAAAGAAGAAGGAGAAGAAACAGAAGAGGCAGAAGAAGCTGAATACAAAGAAGAAGACTCTGAATAAATAAATATTTAAAATGGCAGAAGACTATTATGATATCTTGGGGGTGTCGAAAGATGCCTCCCAGGAAAAAATCAAAAAAAGCTATAGAAGGCTTGCTCATAAACATCATCCTGATAAAGGTGGAGATGAAGAGAAGTTTAAAAAGATAAACCAAGCTTATAACGTTCTATCGGACGAAAAGAAAAGATCTCAATACGACCGGTTTGGAAAAGCTGGTGCTTCTGCTGGAGCATCAGGATTTGATTTTGGAGGAGAACAAGGTTATCAAGGGCAAGGCTTTAATTTTGATTTTGGTTCGGGGGGGTTTGATAATATGGGAGATGTATTTGAACAAATATTTAGTAATTTTGGAGGACAGAGAAGAAGTAGAACAAAAACCAGAAAAAAAACAAATAAAGGAAATGATATTAAGGTTGATGTTGAGGTAAAATTGGAAGACATATTGACTCAAACTAAAAAAGAGATTAATTTATCTAAAATGGTAGATTGCCCAAAATGTAATGGAACTGGTGCTGAAAATACAAAAGATATTAAAACTTGCCCAAAATGTAATGGTAGCGGTAAAATCCAACAAGAAAGAAGAACAATTTTTGGGGCTTTTGCTCAAGAAAGAGCTTGTCCAAAATGTAATGGGCAAGGAAAAATTATAAAAAATACTTGCAATAAATGTAATGGAGAAGGAAGAATTCAAAAACAGGAAACAATAGAAGTAACTATCCCAGCTGGAGTTGAAAATGGACAATTATTAAAACTTTCTGGGAAAGGAGAAGCTGCATATAGAGAGGGAGAGCCTGGTAATTTATATATTAGAATACATGTTAAAAATAACACTTCTTTTAGAAGAGAGGGCAAATCTCTCTACCTTACAAAAAAAATACCTTATTCTTTAGCAACTTTAGGAGGAAAAACTAAATTTAAAACAATAATAGGTAAAACTATTTCTTTAAAGATTCCTTCAGGAATTAAATCTGGAAAGATATTAAAAGTAAAGAGAAAAGGAGTTCCACATCTCTCTGGTAGAAGTAGAGGAGATCTATTTGTAAAAATAAAAGTTGATATTCCTGATGATTTAAATAAAAAACAAAAGGAAGCTTTAAAAAAATTAAAGAAAGTAGGACTTTAATATCTTGACGAATTTTTAAAAAGAAGGTAAAGTATTAAAAGTTAAATAAACATGCCCCTGTAGCTCAATGGTAGAGCAGCGGCCTTTTAAGCCGTTGACGTGGGTTCGACTCCTTCCAGGGGCACAAAATTCCCTTATTCGAGGGTCTTTTTTTTTGACAAAAGCAAATAATAATGTTATAAAAAAGTATAAAATAGCTCTTTAAAGAAAGGAGGGGAATAAAGATGAAAAGAATAATCTTTTGTATTATAATAATTTTTGCTGTGTTTCTTCTTGTCGGATGTGGTCGCTCTTTAAACCCAGAATTTTATTATTTTACTATAGAAAAAGATGATTTTGTTGAACTCTGGGTTCAGAGTGCTCCTCTTCATAAAATTTATTGGGGAAATTATACGGAAATAGAGTATGAATGGAAAGTTAATTTTTCTGGAAAAACTGAAAACTATAAAGGAAGTACTATTATAATTGAAATACCTACTCTTTTTGATCTTCCTAAAACTATTACTTTAACATTAATAGCAGATTATCCAGGAGGAGTAGATATTAAATCTATAACTAAAAAAATAGAAATTAAAGGCCAATAAATATTGGTCTTTTTTTTTAGATATGTTATTATTAAGCAAAATAGTTACGGTAAAAATTTTATATAATAAAACTTTAATTAAGAAACTATTATCAAAATACTTTCTAATAATAGACAATATTTATTATTTTTTAGTTACTTAATAATTTTATTTAGCATTGTCGTTGGGGCTCAAATGGTTAGTGCATGTGGAGATACTTGCGATGGAATAAAATGCATGCCAGAAGAAGATTGTATTTGTCAATCTTCGTTTTTGGGATGTCTTGATTATGATTGTGAAGAAGCTACTTCTACTTGCTGCGGATCAAAAGATATAAAAAGATGTAATAACAGTGAACCTTACTGGTATGATTATTGCCTCAATAAAATTCAGCCTGCCTCTGGTGATTGTAATGATCTAGCTCAAATTTATGTAATTAAATATGGTCCTTACAGTCCTTATAATGAACAATGGAAGTGGGAAAGTAGTAATTCTCGAGACAAAACCAATAAATTATTTATTAAACTTAGATTTCATTCAACTGATAATCCTCAGGGTCAACAACAGATAGATATTTATTATAAAGTTAAATATAAAAAAAGTTCTGAATCTTCTTGGAATACTATAGTAGATAAAGAAATATCAGAATCGTGGGCTTCAAAAGATTGTGGTCCAGATAAAACTTGTAAAATTGAAAAGAGTCATAATATCTCAGGATTAAGTCCAGAAAAATATCAATTGCAAGTGGAAATTTATGATAATGATGGTGTTTATGAAGGATTAGCTGAAATAAGGTATTGGGAAGATTATGTAAGTTCTGATTCCTTCTGTGGAGATGGGATAGTAGAAGATACTGAAGAGTGCGATGGTAA
>CAZKRA010000010.1:0-29803 GCA_964555095.1 uncultured Candidatus Saccharibacteria bacterium
AACTGTAGGATGATTTACAGCTTGAGCATTTTTTATTCTATTAAACATGTCTGTAATTGGATCAGTCATAAAATTTTACCAACTAGCTTTTTTAACTCCTGGAATCTTACCTTTATTTACTAATTCTCTAAAACAAATTCTGCACAATCCAAAATCTCTCATATAACCTTTAGAGCGTCCACACCTAAAACAACGATTTACTCCTCTGGTTGAATACTTATGATCTTTTTTGGATTTTTCAATTTTTGCTTTAGTAGCCATTTAACTATCAATTTTGATTAATTATTTTCTTCTTTTAATGGAAAATCAAGAAGTCTTAAAAATTTAATACCTTCTTTTTTTTCTTTCGCTGTAGTCACTATAGTAACTTGAAATGAAAAGTCAACTTTGCTTTTATCTGGATTAATCTCTGGAAAAGCAACATGCTCTTCAATTGCAATATTTAGATTACCATTTTCATCAAAAGATTTTAAGTCAATTCCTTTAAAGTCTTTACTCCTTGGTAAGGCAATATGAATAAGTCTTTCTAAGAAGCTGTACATTCTTTCTCCTCTTAATGTAACCATAGCTCCAACTGGATCCCCTTTTCTTACTTCAAAGGCTGCAACAGATTTTTTTGCTCTATTTATTACTGGGGATTGACCTGTGATTAAACCGAGGTCTTTTATAATTTCATCAATAATCTCCTTTTTCTTATTTGAAGTTTCATCCTGAACTTTACCGCCAAAACCAGCATTTACAATTACTTTTTTAATTTTAGGAATAGCCATAGAGTTTTTATAACCCTCTTTTTCTTTCATTTTAGGAATCACTTTTTCTTTGTATTTTTCTTTTAACTTTTTCATAAAAACTATTTAATTTCTTTGTTACACTTCTTACAAATTCTTACTTTTCTTTTTCCATTTTCATTTTTTATTACTTTATACCCTACACGAGTTGGATCAGAACATTTAGGACAAATTAACTTTACATTAGAAATATTAATTTTTCCTGGCACTTTTACTGTTTCTCCTTTTTCTCCTTGTTTTTGTGGTTTAATTCTTTTCTTTCTAATGTTTGCTCCTTCAATAATTACTCTTTTTTCACTAGGAAAAACTTTAAGAACTTGACCGGTCTGTCCTTTGTACTTCCCTGTTATTACTAAAACTTTGTCTCCTTTTTTTATCTTCATATTATTTCTCTAGCTAATACTGTTATTTCTTTAAAGCCATAATCTTTTAATTCTCTTGGCACAGGACCAAAAATTCTCCCTCCTTTAGGAAGTTTGCCATCTAAGATCACTGCTGCATTCTCATTAAAACGGATATAAGAGCCGTCTCTGCGCTTAAATTCTTTTCTTTGTCTCACTATTACTGCTTTAACTACTTCTCTTCTTTCAATCATTTTACGAGGTTCGGCTTTTTTAACTGAGGCAACAACTATATCTCCAATTTGAGCATGTTTTTGTTTAGTATTACCTAAAATATTAAAAACCTCAATAATTTTGGCTCCTGTATTATCTGCAACTTTTAATTTTGTTCCTGGTTGAATCATAAATCAATATTAATTAACTTTTTCGATTACTCTCCATCTTTTATCTTTGCTGATTGGTCTTGTTTCTTTAATTATCACCTCGTCACCCTTTTTAATTTTATTTTTTTCATCATGCACCTTGTACTTTCTATGAACTTGATATCTTTTTTTGTATTTAGGATGTTGCTTAAATCTTTCAACCTCAACAATCACAGTTTTATCCATACTATCCGAAACAACTTTTCCTTTTAATTTTTTCTTAGGCATGATTAATTATTATTTAAAATAGTTAAAATCCGGGCAACTGTTTTTTTATCTTCATGTAAACCTTTAACGTCTTTTACTTTTCCTGTTTTTAAATTAAAATGCATTTCTTGGATTTCTTTTCTTTTTTTAGCTAATAGAGATTTTAAATCATCTTTACTCTTTTGTTTTAATTCTTCAATTTTCATAATTATTTATGAATAATAAACTTTGTTTTAACTGGAAGTTTGTCTGATGCTTTACTAAAGGCATCTCTTGCTTTTTCTTCATCAATACCTTCTAACTCAAATAATATTCTACCTGGCTTAACTGGTGCTACGTAATGCGAAACTGCTCCTTTTCCTCCTCCCATTGGTACCTCGCTGCCTTTGCTGGTTACCGGTTTATCTGGAAAAATTCTAATCCAAAATTTACCTCCTTTTTTAAGATATCTAATTACAGCTTTTCTTGCAGCTTCAATTTGCCTTGAAGTAATCCAATGAGCTTCTAAAGTTTTTAATCCATAGGAACCAAAGGTAATCTCTGTACCTCTCGAGGCATTTCCTTTCATCTTTCCTCTTTGCTCCTTCATATGTTTTACTTTTCTTGGTACTAAAGCCATACTTATTCTTCTTCTTCAAATTTTTTACCTTTATAAATATAAACCTTTATCCCAATAACACCGTACTTACAATAAGCATTTACTCTTGCAAAATCAATTTTTGCTCTTAAATTTTGTCTTGGTAAACTTCCTTCTTGAACCCATTCTCTTCTAGAAATATCTGCTCCATTTAATCTTCCCGAAACTTCAATTTTAATACCTTCTACATCTTTTCTTTTTGAGGCTTTTCCTAATGACTTCTTTAAAACTCTTCTGTAATGCATTCTCTTTTCAATTTGTTGAGCAATCCATTGAGCAGTTAAGCTAGCTGAACTCCATGGATCTTTAACTTCTCTGACTTCGATTTTAAATTTAACCCCATCACTATCAATTTTCTCTTCTAAATCTTCTTTTAATTTAGTGACTCTACTTCCGTTTCTCCCAATTACTAAAGCAGGTCTTGCAGTATTAATAATCACTCTTAAATTATTTTCGAATCTTTCAATCTCAATATTTTCTACACTTAAACCTCTTAATTCTTTATTTAAAAAATCTCTTATCTCACAATCTTCTTTAAGATATTTTTGGTAATTCTTTTCACTAAACCATCTTGAATCCCAATCTTTTAATTCTTTTATTCTAAATGCTTTTGGATTTACTTTATGACTCATTTTAAAATTTGTATTTAAATACTTTTTCTTCTAAAAAATTGATCTTTTGTTTTTTTAACATTTCCTTTAACATCAGAACGTTTTCCTCTTTTACTTGTTTGTTTTTTTCTTTCTTTAACTCCTTTTTTAGATTTTTTATCTTTGGTTCTCTTTTCTTTCTTTTTCGCTTTCTTTTTTGCTTTCTTTTGGTCTAACTCTTCTAGCCTTAATGTTACATGTGATCTTTTTTTATGAATTTCATCAGCTCTACCCATTGCCCTTGGCTTCCATCTTTTTAACATTGGTCCTTCATCAACTTTTATTTCTCTAATATATAAATTTAAAGGATTTAAATTAAAATTATTTTCTGCATTAGCTGCTCCTTGATTTAATAATTTTAAAATAGGAGTAGCTGCTTTTTTATTACAAAACTTCAGTTGCTTTCTAGCAATTTCTAATTCTTTTCCTCTAATTAGATCAGCTACAAGCCTTACTTTTCGAGGTGCAATATTCAAATAATTTAGTTTTGCATCAACTTCCATTTTTTATTCTTTTTTTATTCTCTTCTTCCTTCACCTTTTTCTAATCTTCTTTGCATTTTACCACCATGCTTACGGAATTTAGTTGTCAAAGAAAATTCTCCTAATTTATGACCTACCATATCTTCTCTAATTTTTACTTCAACAAAATCTTTTCCATTATGGATTCCGAGAATATGCCCGATCATCTCTGGAGCTACAGTACTTTCTCTGCTCCAAGTCTTAATAACTGTCCCTTTCTTGGAGTTTTTAATTTTTTCCATTAATTTTTGATCAACATATGGACCTTTTTTTAAACTTCTTGGCATAGTAGCTATTTACTAATTAATTATTTTTGAACGAAATGAGAAACGAAGATTCTAACTAGGTTCTTATTTTTTCTTTTTTCTTTTTTTAACAATATATTTATTTGTCCACTTTTTCTTATTCCTTGTTTTTACTCCCTTAGCAGGCTTTCCTTGTTTTGTCTTAGGGTGTCTTCCAGTTCCAGTTCTTCCTTCACCTCCACCATGAGGATGATCAACAGCATTCTGAGCAGTACCTCTAACCTTTGGTCTTTTACCTTTATGTCTGCTATCTCCTGCTTTTTTGTCTTTCTTAAATCTGTGTTCTGCATTTGAAACTGAGCCAATAGTAGCAAAACAATCTGCTAAAACTTGTCTTACTTCGCTTGAAGGCATTTTTAAGTTAACAAGTTTTTCTTGTTTTGCCAACAGTTTGACACTTGTTCCAGCACTTCTTGCCATTTTCCCTCCTCTGCCTGGTTCTAATTCAATATTATAAACCATAGCCCCAACTGGAATATTTCTTAATCTTAATCTATTTCCAGGTTTAGGAGTAACCATGTCATTACTAACTACTTTATCTCCTTCTTCAGCTTCTTTTGGAGCAAGGATATAACTTCTTTCTCCATCTTTATATTCAATTAAAGCAATATAAGCACTTCTATTTGGATCATATTCAAATGCTAATATTTCAGCTTCAACTCCTTTTTTATCTGTTCTTTTAAAATCTATCTTTCTGTATCTTCTTTTAGAACCTCCTCCTTTGTGGTTGGCAGTTCTTCTTCCACTAGAATTTCTTCCTCCTGTCTTTTTAATAGGAGTTGTTAATTTTTTCTCTGGTTTTTTCTTACTTAATTTCTTTGCCATAATATTATATTAATTCAATTTTCTGCCCTTCTTTTATTTTTACGATTGCTTTCTTATATCCTTTAGTAACTCCCTTCATTCTCCCAAATCCTTTTTCACTTTGTGGAATTTGAATCGTACGAACCGAAACTACATCTATATTATAAATATCTTCAACTTCATTTTTAATTTGAATCTTATTTGCTTTTGGAACTACTTTAAATATATATTGATTGCTTTCATCAGTTAACCTAGTAGCTTTTTCTGTTATATGAGGTTCCAATATAACTCTTTCTTTTACCCCTAATTTATCTTTTTTAGGAGTTTCTTTCTCTTCTCTCTTTTCTTTTTCTCTATTCTTTTCTTTTTCTTTTTTTTGTTGTTTATCTTTTCCAAATAAAGCCATACTTAAAATTTTAATTTAAAAATGTATCTTCAATTACTTTTACTGCATCTTTGCTAATTATCACATATTTATATTTTAACAAATCTAACACATTTAATTCTCTAGCTTCCATTACTTTTCCTTTTTTAATATTATTTGCAGCTCTAATAACATTATCATCTTTTTTTGCAGTAGCTATTAAAAAGCTTTCTTCTTTAATATTTAAATCTTCTAAAATCTTTACCATTTCTTTTGTTTTGGGAGGAATATCAATATTATTTAAAACTATAAGAAGATCTCTTCTCTTTTTTTCTGAAAGAACTTGAAATAAAGCCTTCCTTTTTGTCTTCTTATTAATCTTTTTTGTATATGTTCTTTGTTTATTCGGTCCAAAAGTTACACCACCTTTTCTCCAAATTGGAGAACGAATTGATCCGTGCCGAGCTCTACCTGTTCCTTTTTGGGGCCAAGGTTTTGATCCTCCTCCACTCCTTTCAGATCTATCTTTCGTATGAGCTGTTCCTTGCCTTCTATTTGTTCTTTGGGCAAGAACAACTTGATAAATTAAATCCTGATTCAAGTCTAAATCAAATACTTGTTTTTTTGTATCCACTTTTGATTTTAACTTATTCCCTTTTTTATTATAAATATCTATTTTCATAATATATTTAAAAATTACTTCTCTATCCTTAACAAAGTCCCCTTTGCTCCGGGGACTCCTCCTTTAACTGCTAATATATTGTTTTCTTTATCAATTTCTTCAATTGTGAGATTAGAGATTGTAACTGTTTCTGCGCCGGTGTGCCCAGGCATCTTTCTCCCTTTAATTACTCTCTGAGGGTAAGCACTACCAATTGATCCGGTTCTTCTGTGATCTTTTTTAATTCCATGAGTTCTATCTTGTCCAGAAAAATTATATCGTTTAACTACTCCTTGAAACCCTTTTCCTTTAGATTGACCAGTTACTTTTACTTTATCTCCTTTTTTAAATTGTAAAACATCAATAGTGTCTCCTTCTTTATAATCTTCTAGGTTTCCTTTAAATTCACTAAGATATTTAAAATGTTTTCCTTTCATTGTCTTTTTAATCTTGTTCTCTTTTTTAATTTCTTTATATCCTATCTGAATAGCTTCATAGCCATCATTATCTTTAGTTTTCTTTTGAGTTACAACACAAGGCCCAGCATCAATCAAAGTTACTGGAACTCTAGTTCCGTCTTCTTCAAAAATCTGAGTCATCTTTAATTTTTTTCCTAGAATAAACTGCATGTTTTCGTTTTTTTTAGATTAAAATAAACTGCATGTTTTCGTTTTTCCAATGAAAAACTGGGCAATTGCCCAGTTTTAAAAGAAAGGCAACCTATATCATAATCAGAATTAAATTTTGAGGTAAAACTCCTGCAAAAAGATTATCATGTATATTAAATTACATTTTTATCTCAATGTCCACTCCTGCAGGTAAATTCAAATCCATTAATGAATCAATTATTTTCTGTTTTGGTTCTAAAAGATCAATTAATCTTTTATGAATTCTCATTTCAAATTGTTCCTTGCTTTGCTCGGTGACAAAAGTAGAACGATTAACAGTGTATCTATGAATCTCTGTTGGTAAAGGCACAGGACCTACAATTTCAACACCATACCGTTCTGCTACTTTTGCTATTTCATTACAAGCCTTATCTATAACTTTGTGATCATAAGCTTTGAGTTTTATTCTTAGCTTAGATTTAGTTTTTTTGTCACTGGCAGTGCTTTGCTTTTGTTTAGGCATTCCAATCTATTAATTAATTGTTTTTATTACTCAATTACTTTAGTAATAACACCTGCTCCAACAGTTTTTCCTCCTTCACGTACAGCAAATCTTGAACCATCTTCTAAAGCTACTGGAGTAATTAGCTCAACATTAACATTTACAGTGTCTCCAGGCATAACCATTTCGGTATCATCTGGTAATTTCACTGATCCAGTTACATCAGTAGTTCTAATATAGAACTGAGGCTTATAACCATCAAAGAAAGGTGTGTGTCTTCCTCCCTCTTCTTTTGTTAAAACGTAAATTTCAGCTTTAAATTTAGTGTGTGGCGTAATTGATCCAGGTTTAGCTAGTACTTGTCCTCTATCAACTTCATCTTTTTTTAATCCTCTAAGTAGAATTCCAACATTGTCACCTGCTCTACCTTCATCTAGTTCCTTTTGAAACATCTCTACTGAAACTGCACTTGTTTCTACAGTTTCTCCAAGACCAACTAATTCAACTTTATCATCAGGTTTAACTATTCCTCTTTCAACCCTTCCAGTAGCAACTGTTCCTCTACCTTCAATTGAAAAAACGTCCTCAATTGCAAGAAGGAAAGGTTTATCAGTCTCTCTTTCAGGCTCTGGAAAGTAATCATCAATCTTATTTAAAAGATCAACTACTGGTTGAACAGCTTCATCTTCAGGATCATCAGCTTCTAATGCTTGTAGTGCAGAACCTCTCATTACTGGGGCATTATCTCCATCAAAATCATATTTATTTAAAAGCTCTCTTACTTCATCTTCTACTAGTTCAACAAGTTCTTCGTCTTCAACGGCATCGCATTTATTTAAAAATACTGCAATTGAAGGAAGTCCGACTTGTTTAGCTAATAAAATATGTTCTCTAGTTTGTGGCATTGGCCCGTCTACAGCAGAAACTACTAGAATTGCTCCGTCCATTTGAGCAGCACCAGTAATCATATTTTTAATGTAGTCTGCGTGTCCAGGACAATCAATTAGGGCATAGTGCCTATTATCTGTAGTAAACTCTGCGTGAGATACATTAATAGTAACTCCTCTTTCTTTTTCTTCTGGAGCAGAGTCAATTTGATCTACTGATTGTTCAGAACCAGCCCAACCTTTAAGATGCACTGCTTTTAAGATAGCAGCTGTAAGGGTTGTTTTGCCATGATCAACGTGACCAATGGTACCAATATTAAGATGAGGTTTCCCTCCTCTATCAAATTTTTCTTTTGCTGACATAATTAAATCTTAATTAATTTATTTTTTTAATATCTTAACTTTTAAAAATTATTAGATCGACTAATAAAGTTAAGAATTTAATTTGTTAAAACCTTACTTAAAAGGTGTTAATTTTTAATATTTATTGTTCTTAATTTAATGATTATTTTTTAGAAATAATCATTAATTAGAAATATTTATTGTTCTTAATTATATTACAAGTAATATCACTTTGTCAACTTTTTACTTTTTCCCTTCTTTTATTTCTTCAGCTATATTTTTAGGAGCTCTTTTATAAGTCTCGAACTCCATTGTAAAGGTCCCTCTTCCTTTCGTCAAGGATCTTAAGGTTGTAGCATATCCAAACATCTCTGATAAAGGTACTTTACTATGAATAACCTTTAAATCATCTCTATCTTCTGTCTCTTCTACTTTTCCCCTTCTGGAAGATAAATCTGAAATAACATCACCGAAAAATTTATCAGGAATTACAACTTCTACTTTCATAATTGGTTCTAAAATAAAAGATTCTGCTCTTTTAGCTGCATTTTGTAGAGCCATTGAAGCTGCAATTTTAAAAGCAACTTCAGAAGAATCAACATCGTGATGAGAACCATCAAAAACAGTAGCTTTTACGTCAACCATTTTATATCCTGCTACAATTCCTTTATCTAGTGCTTCTTTTACACCTTTTTCTACTGCAGGGATAAATTCTTTTGGAATAACTCCGCCAGTAATTTTATCAACAAATTCAAATCCTTCTCCTCTTTCTTTAGGCTCAACTCTTAACCAAACATCACCGTATTGTCCTCGACCACCTGATTGTTTAACATATTCACCTTGTGCTTCTGCTTCATGTGTAATACTTTCCTTATAGGCAACTTGTGGTTGTCCAATATCAACTTTTACATCAAATTCTCTTTTTAATCTATCTGTAATAACTTCAAGATGAAGCTCTCCCATTCCTGAAATAATAGTTTCTCCAGTATCAGAATCTCTTCTAACTTTAAAAGTTGGATCCTCATCTCCTAATTTATTTAATGCATTGCTTAGTTTTTCTTCATCTGCTTTTGTTTCTGGTTCTACCCTTACAGAAATAACAGGCTCTGGGAAGGTAATATCCTCTAATACAATAGGATGATCTTGAGCGCAAAGAGTATCTCCTGTTTTAGTATCAGAAAGCCCTACAGTAGCAGCAATACCTCCTGCAAAAATTCCATCAACTTCTTCTCTATTATTGGAATGCATTCTTAATAGTCTTCCTATTCTTTCTTTTTCACCTGTTCTTGTATTTAAAACATAAGATCCTTTTTCAAGAGAACCTGAATAAACTCTAAAATAAGTTAAAGTTCCAACATAAGGATCAGTAGCTACTTTAAAGGCTAAAGCCGCAAAAGGAGCATCATCTTTTGCTTCTCTTTTTTCTTCTTCTTCGGTTTTAGGATGAACTCCTTCAACTGGAGGAAGTTCACCTGGATTTGGAAGATAATTAATCACAGCATCTAATAATGGTTGGATTCCTTTATTTTGAAGGGCTGAACCACAAAAAACTGGGATTAATCTATTATCTAAAGTAGCTTCTCTTAGTACTCTTCTAATTTCATCATTTGAAATTTCTTTACCTTCTACATATTTTTCTAATAATTTATCGTCCTCACCAGCTACTGTCTCAATTAAATCTTCTCTTTTTTGTTTTGCTTTCCCTTTTAATTCTTCTGGGATCTCTTCTTTTTTAACTTTATGCCCTCTTTCTCCTTCAAAGTAAAGAGCCTCCATTTCAAGTAAATCAATAGCTCCTTCAAAATCCTCCCCCTCTCCGATTGGAATTTGAAGTAAAACAGCGTCAGAAGTTAATCTATCATGAATAGATTGAAGAGTTTTTTCAATTGAGGCTCCCATTTTATCCATTTTATTAATAAAACAAATTCTTGGAACACCATAACGATCAGCCTGTCTCCAAACTGTTTCAGATTGAGATTCCACTCCAGCTACTCCATCAAAAACAATAACAGCTCCATCTAAAACTCTTAAAGAACGTTGAACCTCTACTGTAAAGTCAATATGTCCAGGAGTATCAATAATATTAATCCTGTAAGTATCAGCATCTTCTTTTTGTGAAAGCTCCCAAAAACAAGTAGTAGCAGCAGAGGTAATAGTAATTCCTCTCTCTTGTTCTTGGCTCATCCAGTCCATAATTGCTTCACCTTCATGCACTTCACCAATCTTATGAGAAATTCCAGTATAAAAAAGAATTCTCTCTGTAACAGTAGTTTTCCCTGCATCAATGTGTGCAACAAGACCAATATTTCTAGTTTTATTTATTGGATAATCTCTAGTCATAATAATTATTTTTTAAAATTAAAAAAGCAGCAAAATAAGGCTGCTTAGTGTTAGTATCAAACATTTTTTTACCAAGCAAAATGTGCAAAAGCTTTGTTTGCCTCTGCCATCTTGTGAACGTTCTCTTTCTTTTTAAACGCACTTCCTTCTTTATTATTTGCATCCATTAATTCTCTTGCTAGTCTTTCATGAAAAGGATTTCCTTTTCCAGATCGAGCAGATTTAATAATCCATCTCATTGCTAAAGTTGTTGCTCTTTTTCTTCCAACCTCCATAGGAACTTGATAAGTAGCACCTCCAATTCTTCTTGATCTTACTTCTAATCTTGGAGCAACATTATCAATTGCTTTTTCAAAAAGATCAACTGGTTTCTGCTTGGTCTTTTCTTTAATAATGTCAAAAGCTAAATAAACATTTTTCCTAGCAACACTCTTTTTTCCTCTTCTCATTACTTGATTAATAAGTCGAGTAACTAAGAGGTTGTCGTATTTTGGATCTGGAGAAATTAATTGTTCTCTGTCTAGTTGAGCCATAATTTATTTTAGTTTGATTTTTTAGTTCCGTATTTACTTCTCGAACTTTTTCTATCTTCAACTCCTTCACTATCTAGTGCTCCTCTAACAACTTTATAATTCACACCAGGCAAGTCTTTAACTCTTCCTCCTCTTACTAGCACAACTGCGTGTTCTTGAAGCTGATGAGCTTCACCAGGAATATAAACTGTAATTTCTTTTCTATTAGATAATCTTACTCTTGCAACTTTTCTTAAAGCTGAATTCGGCTTCTTTGGGGTTTCAGTAAACACTTTAAGACAAGTTCCTCTTTTAAAAGGAGAAGGATATTCCGTAGGCTTATTTTTTTTATTATTAAATCCGTACTGTAAAGCCCCTTTCTTTTTCTTCTTTTTATTCTTTTTTCTTGGCTTTCGAACCAATTGATTAATTGTTGGCATTTCTTTTTAAAATTATCTAATATACTAAATAATTAATAACAATCTTTATTCAATAAGTCAAGTACTTACTTAACCTAAGAATTGCCATAAAGGCACACTTACTATAAGTTCAAATACAAAATTAATTAAATCAAGCAAGATAGGAAAAATAAAATTAACAATTATTAATATTAAAAAAAATAAAAGAAAAGGTCCATACTGTTGCATAAAAAAGTTAACTTTTCTTTTAAATTTAGGGAAAAAGGTAAATAAGATATGAGATCCATCTAGTGGTGGAATTGGAATTAAATTAAAAATACCAAGTAAAAGATTAATATAAACAATAAAAGCAAACATTATATATAAGCCTTCTGCAATATTATATGGTATTAAAAACCTTAAAAGTAATCCAAAAATAATTGCTAAAGCAAAATTAGAAGCGGGACCAGAAAATCCTACTATTGCTTCGCCATACTTTTTGTTTTTAAAATTATGAGGATTAATAGGAACTGGCTTTGCCCAAGCAAAAGCCATTTTCCCTCCAGTCATTAAAAGTAATCCTGCTGGAACTAAAAAAGAACCAACCGGATCAAGGTGAACCAAAGGATTAAAAGAAAGCCTCCCCGCTCTTCTTGGGGTCGGATCTCCTTGATAATCTGCAGCTAATCCATGAGCAACCTCATGAACTATAACAGAAAATATTAAAATGAATATTAAAGCAATAATTTCCATAATGTTTTAACATAGTAACATTTATTAATACATTCGTAAATAAGAAAATCCTTGATTTATTTCCTTTTATTCTATAAACTAGATTTGAAAATGAATACAATTGATTAAAACTTTAAATATTATGGCTAAACAATGTGCAATTTGCGGGAAAGGGGCTATAAAAGCTGGCAACTATAATAAGTTAAGAGGTCAGTATAATCCCAGCAAACGCAAAAAACAAAAACCAAATCTACAAAAAGTAAGACTTCCTTCCGGAAAGAAGGTTTTAGCTTGTACTAAATGTATTAAGGCAATGAGTAAATAAAGCTTTCGGGCTGTGGCCTAGAGGCTTAGGGCGTGCGCATGGGGTGCGTAAGATCGCTGGTTCAAATCCAGTCAGCCCGACAAAAAAGAGCACACCTATTCTACGGTGTGCTTTTTGTTTATTATAAATTTTAAAAAACGATACATCTCTAATCTTCGAATATCAATTCTAGCATCTTGAATAGCAATTTTCGGATAAACTACTAAATTGTTCCTACAGATCAAATCCCGCTTAAAAATAATCTTCTTTCTTTTTTCATATTTTTGATTGTATTCCTTAATAAGATCTGTTACCTTTTCAATCCCCTCTTCGTTTTTAATAACAATAAAACAACCAGGAAAACCTTCTAAGTTTGTAAAAAATCTACATTTAATATTATTTTTTCTAAATATTTCTTTAACTTCTCTTTTTCTTTTCTTTATTTTTTTTGAAACTTCTTTTGCTAACTGATCTATTGCTTGAAACAATACTGCACCACATTCTGGGCATTTCTCTGGTGATTCAAGCGTAAAGTCAATTTCATTTTTACAATCTTTATTAGGACATTTAATTTTAATTTTATCCATTTTATTCCCTCCTTTTTTAAAGAACTAGTTTAATAATAGATTAATTCACTAATTTGTCAATAAAAAAGAGGGTTAGCTTTTTAGACTAACCCTTTGTGAGGTAATTATTGGCGGCGAACTGAATTAAATTCTAAGTGTCTTTTTTGGAAAATTCCTTTTCCTGCTCCTTTAGTCAGATAAATTTCATCTTCTTGCTTATTAATCTTTTCTTCCAACCTTTCTTTTGGACTCGGTGGGGGTAAAATAGCAAGATGGGTTAATAATGACAAACCCAACAGAAAAACAATGACTAAAAATAGCAGCTTATACACTCAGCCACCTCCTTTTTGATCTTAATCTTTCAGATTAAGAGGTTTTAAAAGAACTATTTACCAACAATCACTAATGCTAGTTGGGGCAGTAGTGCTAGCTAATTCTTTTGTTCCTTTATGAGTAGCTACAAAGTAATCATCATCTCCTCCTTCTGATTTAGCATAAACACAGTATTCTTGAGTATCTCCTGAATTATCTATCCAACAATAGTCATCATCTGAGCCAAGTCCTCCACAATCAGTTTGGGTATGTCCATTTGGATCTTGTGGCACTGGGTCTAGATAATCTCCAATTGCAGTTGGTGCTGCTGAAGTAATTTCTTTATACTCTTGGTCTTCATCGTAGTCCATTTCCATTGCAGTAGAAATTTGTCTAATATCGGATTGACGTCTAGCGTCTCTTGCATTATCTCGAGAACCGCAATTGCTTGAAAAAATAGAGCCTAAAAATAAAATTATTATAATTGTTAATAACGAAATGAAGATTATTTTAACAATTTTCCCTATATTAAATACAGTTTCTTCTCTGGAACGCTAGCTTAATTTTTCAATGTTTTTAGACTTCTTTAATTCTTTATATAAAACAACTAAATAAGTTAAAAGAAAAACAGAAATAAAGGCTCTAACTAATACTTGAATTCCAGAAATCATAAAAAATTTAGAAAAAGGATGGAACTTAATAAAAATTAAATTTAAAATAAGAAAAACAGGAATAAAAAGAAGAGAAAGAGCAAAAGTAAAAGAAAAAATAAATGCTAAATGTTTTAAAACATAAAACCATCTTCCTTCTACATATTTTTTACTTCTCAAAAGAGCTTTTACTCCTCTTATATCTTCATCTATCAAAACAAAATCTCCGAAGATAAACCAAACAGAAAAAATTATTCCAGGAATTAAGAAGAAAAGAGAGCCAAGCATAACCGCTATAATTAAAAAAGAGCTAACTAGAAGATAAGGGAATAATTTACGGATTGATTTTTTAAATGAATTCAGATATTTTATTCCTTTAAAAAGAGCAAAAGTAAAGCTACTGACCTCCAAATTGAAAAACAAATTAATACTAAGGCTATTAAAAACGGGAGAAATATTTCCAGCTTTAAAATGTTAGCAATAAACGAAGAGTTCATTACAGCAAAGGTGGTTGAAATTAATATTATTGCCGATAGTACCAGACTAGAAGTTAAAGAAATACCAATTAAAGTCCATTTTCTTTTTTTAAATAAGTTAAATGCCTTCTTTAAAATTTTTCCTACTTTAGGTAGTTTTTTTCACTTTCTACCTGCTGTCCACTTTGTTGAGGGTTGAAAAAAACAGATTTTTCCTCTGAAGAAAAATTATTAGTAGATTCAATATTATCAAAAGCCTTTTCTACTATTTTTTCCTCCCACCCTTTTTTAAAAAGAGCTTCTTTAATTCTTTCTTTAGAAATCCCTCTATCTAATTGTCTTTTAATATACTTTGCAAGCTTTTGATTAGACATAGATTTTAGATATTAATAATGATTAAAATTCAGGGCCAGGTGCTTCATTAATGGCTTTATGTGCCTCTTCGATTGAATCTACTACTTTAAATATTTCAAGATCTTCCTTGCTTATAGTTTCAAATTCATCTAATAGGCTATTTTCCATCCACTTCAATAATGGTTCCCAATAATCCTTTCCTATTGCTATTACTGTAATAGGTTCTTCAATTGCTCTTGTTTGAATAAGGGTAATCATTTCAAAGAATTCATCTAAAGTTCCAAATCCTCCTGGGAAAAAAACATAACCATAAGAGGCAAAAGATAGCATTACTTTCCTAACAAAAAAGTAATGAAAATTAACTGATTCTTCTGTATATTGATTTGGTTTTTGACCATCTAATTTAATATTAATTCCAATTGATTTCCCTTTTCCTTCTTTTGCTCCCCTATTAGCAGCTTCCATTATTCCAGGGCCTCCTCCAGTTACAATATTATAACCGTCTTCAGCTAATCTTTTTGCTAATTTTTGAGCTTCCTTGTAGTATTTATTGCTTTCATCAAAACGACTAGAACCAAAAAATGCTACTGGCTTACTAAAGTTGGAAATAAATTGAAACCCTTCTACAAATTCTGCCATTATTCGAAAAATTCGCCATTGAAATGTTTCTGTAAAATCTTCTTTTTTAGGATGAGAAAAACTATTTGGTTTTTTATTATCACTCATAAATTAAATAATTTTAAAATATATTCTTTATTAAAGTATACAAATTATTTTCTCCACTTGCAATTTTTAAAATATCTTTTTGTAGTAGGTTTAAAATAAAAATATTACTAAAAAGAGCCTGTGAAAAATCCACAGGCTCTTTAACTTTCTTTTTAAAAGTCTTTACTTAATATTTAAAGATTCAACTAATTGTTTAATAAGAGCAACAACAACTGGTTCTGGCATCAAACTATAAGATTTAATATCTTCACTGTCTTTAAATGTCCAAGGCTTTTCTTTTACTTTAACTTCTCCATCTTCCCCTTTTTCATAAACATATTCTGGTGTTATCTCATAATCATCAATTTTACTATCAGCCTCTGCTACTGGTACAGCATTTCTTAGGAGTACTTTTGGAATACCATGCAAGGAAAAGGCTTGCCTAATTAGTTTTTCGTCTGTTCCTAATCTCTCTTCAATCGCTTCAATTCCTAATTCATCTCCCTCTTTTGTAACCATTTTTTCATTATCACATTCTGGGTTATCACACATTAAATAAAATTCATCTTCTTTTTGGTCATATCCTACATTCTCAGTAGGTAAAAATTTAAGATTACGAGAAGTATGACATTTAGGACATACAACTCTGTATTTAATTCTTTGGTCAATTACAGTTTCTGGTACATCAATTAGAACAAAAACATCAGGATCATATCTATAGTCAACTAAGTCTCTAAAAAATAGTGAATAAGAAATTTGATCTAAATTTCTAGGAAAACCATCAATAAATAAGGTCTTTTTAGGCATACTTTCAATTTCTCTCTTAATAAGGGCTAATATAAATTCAGAAGGTAATAAGGTAGATGTATCTCTGTTTAACAAAGCATTAACAGCTTTTTTAACTGGCATATACCCTCTATAATTTTCTTCCATCCAATCAATTAATTCTGCTTTTTCTTGCTCACTATTTTCTATTTTCTGATGAACATCTCTTACTAAATCTCCAATTGAAATATGTTCCATCTTGTCTTTTCCAACTAAGTTTCGAAGCATCTTAGATAAAGTTCCTTTTCCAGAACTTTTTTTACCTAAAAGATAAGCAATAAAACTATTGTCTTCTAAATAATTTTTTAAGGCGTCAATTTCATCACCGGCTTTTTCTTCAAAGTAGGATTGACGATCTTCGGAATCAATTAAATTAAATTCTTTATTAATATCCTCCATTTTTGTTTTAAATATTGGAAACTGTAAATTATTCATATTCTCTTTATTAAATTAAAATTTATTAGAACTAGTTTATAGAATAAAACAAAATAAATCAAGGGAACTCTCTCGATACAAAATACAAAAAATAAAAAAAGAGGACAAGGATGTCTCCATATGATTGGAGATAGAATAAAACAAAAGAAATCAAGTGTTAATCATAGAGATTAAAACCATCAGTGAAAAACTTAATGTTTCCTTCTAAATCATTTCTTAAAACTGGAATGTTAAAATTGTTTAACTTGTCTAAAACTATTTTTGAAGGATGGCCATAGTTATTTTCTCCTACTTGGATAACTGCAATTTCTGGTTTTACTTTTTTTAAAAAATCTCTGCTTGAAGAATATTTTGATCCATGATGAGCTATTTTTAAAATATTGCTTTCTATTTCTTTGTTTTCTTTAATTATCTTCTCTTCTACTTTTTGATTAATATCTCCAGTTAGCAAAAAACTCTTTTCTCTATACTTTAATTTTGCAACAATTGAACTATTATTTATGTTTTTAAATGTTTTTCCTGATTGATTCTCAAAAGGGTATAAAATTTCTAGCTCTGCCCCACCTATTTTAAAAACTTGCCCTTTCTCTGCTATAAAAATTCTTGCTTTTTCAGATTTTATATCTTTTAACCATTTCTTATACTCTCTAGAATCTTTTGAAATTCCAGTAAATAAAATATTTTCAACCCTATAATATTTTAAAACTTCTATTAATCCTCTAATATGATCATGTTCAGGATGAGTTAAAACAATTAAATCAATTTTTTTATCCCAAAAAGGTAATATATTGTTTAACTCTTCAATTACTTTTTCGTTTGGCCCACCATCAATTAAAACTTGTTTTTTAGTAGGAGTTTCTATAAAAATTGAGTCTCCTTGTCCTACATCTAAAAAATTAATTAAGAATAAAGGATTTGAGTAATAAAAAATAGCATTCCATAGTAAAATAAAAAGAAGAAAAGAAATTGCTAATATTTTTTTATTCATAATTTATTTATAAAAAAAGGGCTCAAAAGAAAACTCTTGAACCCTTTTTGGAAACTAAAGAAAAACTTATTTATCCTTATTCCCTAAAATTTTAAACATTTTAGTTCCACACTCAGGACAAGTACCTCTCATTGCTCTTCTCTTAACTCCTCCTTTCCCATTCATTTCTACTTCTTTAGCATCTTTCATCTCCCTTTTTGCTTTACACTTTACACAATATGCTTCCATAATTCTAAATTATTAAAATTAATTTATCTCTTACGACCTTTTTAATCGCTCTCTTTTTGATGAGAGCTTTTTTCTTCATTTAACTCTTTAATCAACTCCTCTCCATCAATATTATAATTTTCACAAATCTGTTCTAATTCTAATTTAGACATTTCAATTTTTGCCATTGGACAATTAAGACAAGGTACATTATATTTTTGTAGTACTTTAATTAATTCTTCATTTTTTAAAATTTCTTCTAATGTTGTTTTCTTATCAATCATAGTATTGTGTACCCTCCATCTACTTTAATTGTTTGTCCGGTAATAAAATCAGCTTTGTCTGAAGCTAAAAATGATACTGCATTAGCAATATCTTCTGGTTTTCCTATTCTTCTTTTCGGTGTCATTTGAATTAGTTGGTCTTCTGATATTCCTAATTCATCTGATACATTATCTAGCATTTTTGTTTTAATAGCTCCTGGAGCAATGGCATTTATATTAATTCCTTTTGGTCCATAGTCCCCAGCTAAATTTTTAGTTAAGCTCACTATTCCTCCTTTTGTTGCTGAATAAGTATAAATCTTCTGCCAAGTTACATAAGCAGCAATAGAAGCAATATTTATAATCTTTCCATAGTTTTTTTCAACCATATCAGAAAGCACTGCATAAATCATTGAAAGAGATCCTTTTAAATTAACATCTAAAACTTTTTTTACTGTATCTAAGTCATATTCTTCTGGATTTTCTAATATGGCAATTCCAGCATTATTTACTAAAATATCAATTGAACTCCACTCTTTTTTAATTTTTTGAACTGCTTGCTGACAATTTTCTTTATCAGTTACATCTAGTTTTAAAGCAATAGCTTCACCTCCTTCTTTTTCAATTTCTTTTACTACAGTCTTACATTCATCTAAATTAATATCTGTTACTGCTACTTTTGCTCCATCTTGAGCTAGTTTTTTAGCAATTTCTTTACCAATACCACGTCGGGCACCAGTAACTAAAGCAATTTTATTGTTCAAATTCATATTAATTAAATTAATTACTTTTTATTCTTTTTTACATTTTAGCAGTGTTTACCTTAAAATTCAACTAAAATAGGGGTAAAAATTTTAAACTTAACCAAGTTAAAAAATTTTTACTCATTATAATCAATAATTAAAACCCCTTTTAAATGATCAAATTCATGTTGTAAACAAACAGCAAAAAGACCCTCTGCCTCTAATTTAATCTTTCCCCCTTTTTTGTTTAAGGCCTTAATTTCTATCTTTTCTGCTCTTTCAATTTTAAATTGTAAACCAGGTAAAGAAAGACACCCTTCTTGCATTACTTCTTTTCCTACTCTTTTAGTAATTTTAGGATTAATAAATACTTTCTCCTTTCCATCTACATTTGTTACAAAGATTTGTTTAGCAATACCAACTTGAGGGCCAGCTAATCCTATTCCTTCTTCTTTTTTCATAGTTTCTATCATATTTTCTGCCAACTCCCTTATACTCTGATCTATTTTTTTAATCTTAGAACATTTTTTTCTAAGAATTGAATCAGGAAATTTTTTAATTTCTAATTTCATTTTTATTTATTAATATTAATAGCTGAAGTTGGGCAGCTATTAACCGCCTCCTCAATACAATTTTGGTTTTCCTCAAGGTTAGCTTCATCTTTTACTGTAGCTTTGCTCTCATCCATTTTAAATACCTCTGGGCATAAATTAGAACACAACCCACACCCTATACATTTTTCTTTGTTAATTTCTACATTCATGGTTTTTGTTTTTATATTATTTAAATTTAATTACTTTATTTTTACTTCAATCTTAATTTTAAATTAAGATGTTTATCTTTGTCAATTTTAATTTTTATAATTTTTGTAAATACTCAATTATCTATATTAGTAAATTTTTCCTTAACAGAACAATCAAAAAATTTCACCTCCCCCTAAACAAGTCTCCCCTTTATATAAAACAAGCCACTGCCCTGGAGTAGTTGCTCTTTGAGAATTCTTAAATTCAACTTCAATAATTTTACTATTTTTTTTTATTACTTTTGCTTTTTCTAGATTTTGATTATACCTTATTTTCCCTTTTACTTTTTTAGGCAAATCAGAAAAGAAATAGTTTTTTGCTTTTACTTTTTTACTAAACAATTCAAAAGAATCAGAATCATTTGTAACTTTTAAAATATTCTTTTCTTTATTAAAGCCTGTTACAAACCATGGACCATTAGCTAATCCAATTCCTTTCCTTTGTCCTATTGTAAAATGAGAAAGGCCAGAATGCTCTCCAATCTTTTTTCCTCTTTGATTAACAATTGATCCTGATTTATTATTAATATTTTCTTTAATAAATTTTTCTTTTGATTTTCCTTCAATAAAACAAAGATCTTGACTCTGTTTTTTATCTAATAAAAAATAGAGTTCTTCTTTTTGAGCAATTTCTTTTACTTTCTCTTTAGTAAGATTTCCTAAGGGTAAAACTAACCTTTCTAAAATAGTATTGCCTAAAAGAGCTAAAAAATAACTTTGATCTTTTTTCTTATCTTTTCCTTGTAACAATTGATACTTCTTTTTCTTTTTATTAAATTTTACTCTAGCGTAATGGCCCGTACTAATAAAAGGGATATTTTTCTTATCTGCAAACTCAATTAATTTTTTTAATTTAAATTCTTTATTACAAAAAAGACAAGGATTAGGAGTTTTATTTTTTTCTAATTCCTTTTTAAAGTAATCTACTACTGTATTTTTAAATTCTTTTCTATGATCTATTATATAATGAGGAATATTGTATTTTTTACAAATTTTTTCAGCGCTTTTAAAATCATTATCTTCATTAATTTTAAAAGAAACTCCTACTGGGTAAAATCCATTCTTTTTAAGTAAGAATAAAGCAATAGAAGAATCAATTCCTCCAGACATTCCAAGAGCTACTTGTTGACCTTTTCTACTCTTCCTCATTTTTTTTGTTTAAATCTTCTACTGCAGCCTTTAAGGTTTTTTCTGCTAGTTGCCCACAATGTTTTTTTATAGGAGGAAGATCTCCTAGCTCATCTGAGATATCTTCATAAGTAATTTTCAAAGCCTGATTAATTGATTTTCCTTTTGCTAGTTCACACATCATATCAGAAGTAGAAATTGCAGCTGCACATCCTAATGTTCTAAACTTAATATCTTCAATTACTTTTTCACCATCTTTCTCTTCCACTTTTAAAAATATCTTCATTACATCTCCGCATGAAGGATTAGTAACTTTTCCAACTCCATCTGCATCTTCAATGTCTCCCATGTGTTTTGGGTTCATAAAATGCCTAATTGTTTTTTTTGAATATGAAGTATTATCCATAATTTTATTAAATTGAGCTTGATATTTCTCTTAATTTTTTAACAACAGTTTTAAGACTTTCAATAAGAAAAATAATATCATCCTCTTTATTAAAGCGCCCTAAAGTAATTCTAACACTACCATGAGCATCAA
Source organism: uncultured Candidatus Saccharibacteria bacterium (assembly GCA_964555095.1). Lineage (GTDB taxonomy): Bacteria > Patescibacteriota > Minisyncoccia > Minisyncoccales > CAYPLZ01 > CAYPLZ01. The sequence goes on from CAZKRA010000010.1 coordinate 21,318, forward strand.
TATTATCTAAACCAATTGCTCTTAAAACATGCGAGGCTTTAAGGTTTTGGGCTGAACAAGCTGACCCAGTAGAAACCGCAATGTCTTTTTGATCTAAAGCTATTATTACTCCTTCTCCATCAATATTTTTAAAACTAAAATTAATATTATTTGCTAGCCTGTCTTTTCTTGGTCCATTTAATTTTACATTAGGAATTTCATTCATTATTTTATTAATAATTTCTTCTCTCATTTTCTTAATTTTTTTTGCTGCTTTTTTTTGATTTTTATTAATAATCTCAATAGCCTTTCCAAGTCCAACTATCCCAGGAACATTCTCTGTACCAGAACGTAAACCCATTTCTTGACCACCTCCATAAATAATAGGATCAATTGGAATCTCCTCATTAACATATAAAGCGCCTACTCCTTTTGGCCCATAAATTTTATGAGCACTTATTGTCATTAAATCTACTCCTAGTTTTTTAACATCACAATCTAAATAATTCACTGCCTGGACAGCGTCAGTATGAAAATAAACTCTATCTAAAGTTTGAAGATATTCTCCAATTTCCTGAACAGGCTCTATCGTTCCAATTTCATTATTAGCATACATTATAGAAACAAGAATAGTATTTTCTTGGATTGCTTCTTTTACCTCAGAAGGTTTAATAAATCCATTTTTATCTACAGGTAAATAAGTAACTTCAATTCCTTCTTTTTCTAATTCTTTACAAGTATGTAAAATTGCATGATGTTCAATCTCAGTAGTAACAATATGAGGATTCTTCTTGTTACTTCCTTTTATTATTCCTTTCAAAGCTAAATTATCTGCTTCTGTAGCAGATCCCGTAAAGGTAATTGCTTTTTCTTTACAATTTAAAAAAATAGCTATTTGTTTTCTTGCCTTATCAACTGCTTTTTTAGCTTCCAGTCCATATTGGTGGGCTGAAGAAGGATTACCAAATTTACCTTTTAAATAAGGAAACATAGCTTTTAAAACTTTTCTATCTACAGGAGTTGTAGCAGCAAAATCAAAATATTTCATAATAATTAATGATCTAAGTCACTTAATTTAATTGATTTTAAAGTGGCATATAAAGAATCTTCTAATTCTTCCCAAACTACTTTAACTACACAATTTTTTTCATGCTTACATTTTTTCTTTCCTTCTTTTAAGCAATCTACTAATCCTTCCATTTCTCCTACTGCATCAATTATATCTTTAACATTAATCTTTTTAGGACTTTTAGCTAAAATATATCCTCCGCCTGCACCTTTTTTACTTTTTACTAAATCATTATTTCTTAAATCACCCATAATTTTTTCAAGATAATCAGCAGGTATTGACTCAGCTTTAGCAATCTCGTTTAAAGATGAAACATTTTCTTTTTCATAGTTCTTAGTCAGATAGCTCATTGCCCTTAACCCATATTGTGATTTAGTACTAATTTTCATAAATTTTAACTTAATATTTATTAAAAACCGACCAATTAGGTCGGTTTAACAATAACAACCAGATTTTAGGTTGTCAATTTTTTAATCTTTTCCAAAATCTACCTTAACCCTACTTACTGTTTCTTCTTTAGAATGCTTAATTTCTATATCTCCATCAAAGCTTTGAGCTATCTTTTTTCCAATCCTAACAGCTAATTGATTTTCTGTGGTACGTGCCTCTAATTTTTCTCCATCTTTTTTGTTTTTAAGATAGATCAATCTTTTTTGACAGTCTCTTTGATAGGCTGTTTCTCCTACATTTTGAATTGTATTAATTAAATCTTTTCTAATTTTAGGAGAAACAGAGAAAACTTTTAACTCCCCCTCAAACTTATTTTCTTTAATCATTTTACAAGCTGGGCAGAGAACAAACTTTACTCTTTTTTCTTTATCTAAATGAGGATATTCATCTAAATTATGATGCCAAGATTTATACCAATAAGCAGCTTTGCACTTTTCACAAACTAATATATCTTTTTTACCAGGACCAAATTCACTTTCTTCTTTTTTAGATTTTGGGGTTTTGTCTTTAAGATTATGTTTTCTATTTGTCATATTTTTCTTAAAATTTAATTTATCTTTCTACTATAATTATACCAAGTTCCAATTTTTTTTAAAATAGTTATCTTTAAGCCAAATATATCATCATCAAAGATAATGATTATTTAAAATAGTTATCTTTAAGCCAAATATATAACTTTTGAGTATCCCATTTTAAATTATCCGAACCCAAAATTATTATTGCTATCTTTCTATCTTCAAATTGAAAAATAAATAAGCCAGTATTAGAAGCTTCATCTGTAAACCCAGTTTTACCACCTAAAAATGTATTATCTTCAATAAAAATATTCTTATTCCATAATTTATTAAGATCAAGATTTAATTTACCAAAATTTTTAACTTCTTTTCCTCGAGATATTTCTAATAAAGGTGTTCTATTATTTAAAATATAATGTGCTAGATAAAATAGATCTTTTACCGTAGAGATATTTTTATTTTTAAGACCACAGCTACCTACAAAATTAGTATTTTCCATAAATATTGCTCCTGCTTTTTCGTTCATTAATTCTACCGTTCTTTTCTCCCCTAAAAAATAGCCCAGAACAGAGGCAGCATTATTTGAAGATTCTGCCAAACTCCTATAAGTCAAATCCATCAAGCTAACTCTTTCTCCTGCTTTTAATCCTTCTCTTGTCCCCCATTTATCTAACATATATTTTTTTACTAAAATTGTTTTTCTAAGATCAATCTGTTCTGCAATAATGGTAGCTGTCATTAATTTTGTAATAGATGCAATAGGTAATACTTTAGAAATGTTTTTGCTATCAAAAATAAAGCCTGATTCTAAGTCTGCCACCAAATAACTCTTAGCAGAAATTGGAAGATGTTGTTCAATATTTTCTCTTGTATAAGAATAATCTTTTTCTTTTTTAGTTATTACTAAAACTGGCATTCCCACATTTGTCATGCTATATAAGCTTTTAGCTTCTTTGTCTGATAGTCTTAAACAACCTCCAGAAAAATCTGAAGAGAGTTTTAAGCCAGTATAGTAATAGGGTTGACCGTGAATATAATATTTTCCATAAAATTTAATTGCCCATGGCATAAATACACTAGAGACTGCCGAAAAAGCTGACTTATGTTTAGCCTGTATCTTATATTCCCCAGCCGGAGTTCCTCCCCATTTTTGAGGATCACCCTTAGTTAAAATATTAAAACTAGCTTGCTTTTTACTATTTTTATAAACACTAATTTTGTTCTCTGGTAAATTTATTCTAATGTGATCTTCAGTATTATTTTTAAATGGTCTAAGTTTTATCCATTTTTGAACAGGAGCAGAATGTTTTTCTTTATTTTGAACAGATAAATTAGTCGGATATTCTACAAAGTCTTTATTAAAATCTATTAAAAGCATCCCTCCAATAATTAAAGGGATACTTAAAATAAATGTAAATAAAATTTTACCTTCTCTTCGCCTAGTCAAATTCGTAAAAAACATTAATGATCTATTTGGTAGGTTATATTAACTGAAACTTCAATTTTATTTTCTCCTCCTTCAATTGAAGGAGCAATACTTTTAGCTGAATCTTTCACTGCAAATTCTTGCTCTATAGCATAATTATATCTTGGGAAAGAAGTCTGCTCGTTAAAGTTAATAATTTTAGTTAATTCAACTCCGAGCTGGTTTGAAATATTAGAAGCTTTTTCTTTAGCAGCTACTATCGCTTTTTCTCTAGCCTCTTTTTTAAATTCTCCTTCATTTTCAATACTTAGATTAAAACTATTAACTTGGTTAGCTCCTGCTTTAGTAGCCTCGTCTATCAAATCTCCAATTTTTTCTAACTCTTTTGTTTTTGTCTCTAAAGTTTGAGAAACTTCGTATCCAACTAAAACTCTTTTTCCAGCCGGAGTATAAAATTCCTGAGTGGTTTCTCTGTACTCATATCGTGGCCGTATGTTAAAAGATGTTGTTTTAAGCTTTTCTTCTTTTACTCCTTCTTCTTTCATTTTAGAAATAACATCATTCATTTTAGAAGAATTTTCACTTAAGGCCTCCTCTACTGTCTCTTTCTCTGTTACTACAGAAAAAGAAATTGTAGCCAAGTCTGGTTTAGCATATATTTTTCCTGTACCAGAAACAGAAATAGTATTTTTGATCTCTTCTCCAATTATACCTCCTTTTATAAATTCATTTTTAGCTTTGATTCCTATAAAAACAGTTAGAATAATTAGAAATAAGATCAGTACATTGCTAATTCTCTTAATTGTTGATTTAATTTTTTTGTCCATTTTTTTAAGGTTGTAAAATAGTTTCTGTTTCGCCTTCAACAGAAATTATTACATTATTTACTGTAGCAAATTGTTTTAGTGTTTCTTTTATTTGGTTTCTAATGCTTCTTACTAAACATGATCCTCCTACCTCTTTTTCAAGTTCCTCGCTAAAGTCAATATAAGCAGTACCATCTTCAATACTTAAACTATTAATTTCTGTATCTGTATTAATACTTGTAAGATAACCATCTTCTTTCTCTTTTTCGGTTGGGCCTGCAATTAATAGCTCGACTGCCTTTCTAGCTGGAGCTTCTGTTTTTTCAATAGTTCTTTCAACTAGAAAAACTTTAGAACATTCTTGTTCTGGATTTAGACTTAATTCACTATTACCTAAATAAATTTCTATTGTCATTTCTTCTATTTCTTGTTCTTCTTCTCCATTTTCTGGAGCTTCTATTTCAGTTTCGTTTGGAAGTTTTATATTATTGTTAACCTCTTTTGTAGTTTGGATAGAATACCAAACAAGACCTCCACCAACAGCTAAAGAGATTATTAAAAAAATTACAAGATTTTTATTCATTTTTTTAAATATTATTAATTATTTATTATTTAATTATATCATCATTCTTACCAAAACAATGATTAATTAAAAATAAAAAGCTTCATTTTTAATTATAGCTTCTTATTTTTTTAAAATCAACATAGTAATATTTGATTTTTATAAAAATTTAGTATAGTATTTTAGTGTCTAATCAACTAGTACTTTAAAACTAAAGAAGGAGTGATAATATGTTTAGCCTGGTAGGATCCAAGGCAATAAAAAAGAAGTACATAAAAGAAATAATCGAATACGAGATTAATGAAAAAATAAATAAATTATCAATCATCTGTTTTACAGAACCAATCTCTAGGGGATGGTTAAAAGCAGAAGAAAAAAAGATAATTTATAAATTAATTAAAGAGAATGCAGATCTTATTGATTTTCCTAAAATGATGCTAGACCTTGATCAGTCTTTTAAAAGCAAAATTAAGAAAAAATATTTTCCTATTTTTAAAGAAAAAATTTATAGAAGAAAAATAGAAAATGTTTATAAAACAATAAACAATAAGACTTACTCAACTGAAGTAATTTCCACCTTTTTTTCAATGCCAGAAGAATGGCAAAAAGAAGAATTTTTCAAAGAAATTAGAAAAAATATAATTGCTATAAATACCTACTCAAGGCTTTTTAATTTAATCAGCAAAAAAAAGAAATTTGAAAAACTAGAGATTCTACTCAAAAAAGGATACTTACCATGGGGAGTACGAAAAGAAAGATTTTTAGTTTTAACTTATACCCAAATATAAAAACAAAACCCTCCTAGAAAGAGGGTCTTTTTTTTAGCTTTATTACTCTTATTACTCTTTAATAATCTTTAAGGCTTTTCCCATGACTAAACCTTCTGCAATTTTTTTTCTTGCCCTATCTAAAATTCTTTGTAAGGTGCTTTGGGAAATTTTCATTTTTTTAGCTGCTTCATTTTGAGAAATATTTTTAAGATCACAAAGTCTTATAGCTTCCATTTCATCCATTTTTAATTCTACTTCTCTAATATTAGAAAGAGGAACTGCTCTTGGTTTAAAATAAACTGCTTTAGGCTCAAAATTTACTCTTCTTTTTTTAGGGGGTCTTCCAACCATATTTTTTTTAATATTATTTAATTTCTTTTTTTATTTTATCATAAATCTTAACAATTTCATCTTTTACTTTTAAGTCTGTTTTCATAATTGGCTCTAATTTTGAAATTAATTCAAATATTTTTTTATTATAAGAGATTTTTCCAATAAAATTATCCTTTTTCCAGTTTTTAATTTTTTGAAATATTTTTTTATTAATATCCCATTTATTACAAACTACCTTGTAGTCTAAGTCAAAATATTTAACTAATTCAAATATTCTTTTAATGTCTGAAAATCCTGATAAAGTTGGCTCTGTAATTAATATACAAAGATCAGCATCTCTTAAAGAAGCAATCACTGGACATCCTGTTCCAGGAGGAGAATCTATTATTTGATATTCTACTTTTTCTTTATCTGCTTCTTTTTTTAATTCAGTAACTATTTTACCAGAACCAGTTTCTCCAGGAAATAAGCTACCAGAAATTAAATTAAATCCATATTTAGTTTTTTTCTTTCTAATTTTTCCGTTTGAAATAGATTTTAATTTTATTGCATTTTGAGGACAAGTAACTTTACATGCTCCACATCCTTCACAAAGAAAAGAATTTAATTGCGGTTTTCCTTCTTTCATTTTTAAAGCATTAAAATTACAATTCTGGACACATTTTCCACAGCCATTACATTTTTCATAATCTATCACAGGTTTTTTTGAAGTCTGAATTGGAGTTGAGCTTTCCCAATCTTCTATTTCATTTAACCAAATATGAAGATTAGGAGTATCAACATCACAATCTACTGCAGTAATTTTTTCATCTTTTCCAAAAAGGTAAGCTAGGCCAGAAGTAAGCATACTTTTCCCTACCCCTCCTTTTCCTGATGCAATAACAATTTTATAAGGTGATTTTTTCATTTAGTTCTTTAAAATTTTTAAGCTTTCCTTTTGAGTACCTTTCAACTAGTTTTTTAGAATAAGGGATCTCTGTTCTAATTTTTAAACTATATTTATCAACTATAGGTTTAATTACATCTTTATTCCCTATATTAGATTGATTTATAATAACTTCTGTATCAATTTTTAATTTTTTACATAATTCTAATATAATATCTAAATCATACGCTCCAAGTGGAGTAGGTTCAGTTACAGCATAGGCTTTATTTACACCCATTAAAGCAGAAATAACTGAGCAATGTGTTCCAGCAGCAGTATCAAACAAAATTACGTCAGCGCTTTCTTTTTTTGCAATATTTAAAGCAATCTTTTTTAATTTTCTAACCACTACACTAGTCTCTTCAAATCCTGGTTTTGATAAACCAGAAACTAAAACAAAGTTACTATTAATATTATTTCGATAAATTTTACCTATTTTTTCCTCTCTATTTTTAATTGCATTATTGGGACAAACTATTTTACAAGCACCACAAGCCGAACAAAGATCATTTATAAAAACAGGATACCCTCCTTTAGGCTGAAATATAGCATTTTCTTGGCAAGTTTTAACGCAAAGTCCACATTTAGTACATTTTTCTTTAATAAGCTCTGGGAATTCAACAAAAACTTGATCAATTTCATTATTTAATTTTTCATCTAATAATAGATACTCATTAGGGCATTCAACATCACAATCACAAAGTACAACTTTCTTGCCTTGATCAACTAATTTATTAGCAAGTAAAATTGAAATAGTACTTTTGCCTGTTCCTCCCTTTCCTCCAGTAATTCCAATTTGCTTTAAACTTTTATTCATTTTTATTCATTTTTTCTTTAATCTCTTCAGCTCTAAATTGATGTTTTAATATCTCTATTTCAATACCAAAATGACTAAGGTTATTTTTAGCATTTTCTCCTAATTCATAAGTTAATATTTTATCTGCTCTTATAGCTTTGGCAAATCTTGCACCATGTGGTGTTTCTTTGATGTAATAAGGATTTTTCATCTTATCTACCAAATTATCATTATCAAAAACAAGATAATACTCTGATCCAAAAGTAGAACTTACCCTATCTCCTTTAATTGGGATAATGGTTCTTTTTCCTTTTTTTGCTGGACCTATTTTTTCAAATCCTTCTATTTCACAAATCTTTTTACCAAAACTAGGTCTTAAAGTATCTCTCTCTACATCGTAAGACTCAACTGAAATCACAACATGTTTCAAGTTGGAAATATTAGATAATAATCTCTCTTCTAAAGAACTTATCATTTTATCTACTTCTTCTAGTTTCAATTTAGGAGGTAATTTAATTGCTAATTCAGCAAAGTTATAGGCTGAAATTTTTCTAGTTCTTAATTCAGCTATCTCTATATTATGAGCTTTAGTAATTTTTTTAATTTTTGTTTCCATCTCTTTATCTGCAACATCTAGTAAAGAATCTTTTACTTCATTTCCTAACTCAAATGATTCATACAAAACATAGAATCCAATTAGTAATGCTAAAATTTCATCAGCTAAAGCATAGTAGTTAGCCAAAACTAATCCTACTAAAACTCCGACCGATGATAGGGCATCAGCTCTATTGTGTTCTGCATCTGCAACTAAAGCAAGAGATTGGTATTTCTGCCCAAAATGAAATTCCATTCTTG
>CAZKRA010000011.1:0-21000 GCA_964555095.1 uncultured Candidatus Saccharibacteria bacterium
TTTTATCTACATCATTCTTTTTAGAAGCAAGCAGGGCAGCCATAAATTCTACTGGGTAGTGAGCTTTAAGATAGGCTGTTTGATAAGCAATAGTTCCATAAGAAGCTGCATGAGAACGATTAAACGAATATTCCGCAAATGGTTCAATCCAATTCCAAATCTGTAATGCAATATCTTTATCAATATTATTATTAATCATTCCGTTTATAAATTTTTCTTTTTGATCCATTAATAATTTTCTAATCTTTTTTCCAATTGCTTTTCTTAATACATCAGCTTCTCCAAGAGAAAAACCTGCTAATTCTTGTGCTATTTTCATCACTTGTTCTTGGTAAACTAAAATTCCGTAAGTAGATTTAAGTATTGGTTTAAGTTGAGGATGAATATAATCTACTTCTTCCTTACCATGCTTTCTTCTAATATATTTTGGAATAAGTTCCATTGGACCAGGTCTATAAAGTGCAACCATAGCAATAATATCTTCAAATTTAGTTGGTTTTAATTGTTTGAGATAGCTTTTCATTCCTTGAGATTCTAACTGAAAGACACCGGTAGTATTTGCTTTTTGAAAAAGCTCAAATGTTTTTTGATCTTCTAATGGAATATCTTCAATTTTAATTTTATCTCCAATATTTTCTTCAATCTTATTAATTGTTTCTTCAATAATAGTTAGGTTTTTAAGCCCTAAAAAATCCATCTTTAAAAGACCAAGGTCTTCAACTGCATGCATTTCATATTGGGTAATAATATGATCTTCGTTTTGGCTTGGATTTTGAGTAGGAATAATATTATTTAAAGGAGTAGGAGATATTACAATTCCACAAGCATGAGTAGAAGCATGTCTAGCACAACCTTCTAATTTAAGAGCGTAATCAATTAATATTTTAGCTTTTTCTTCGTTTTCATAAATCTTCTTAAATTCACTTATTTTTTTTAAAGTTTCTTTAAGGTCATTGCCAAAAGGAATCATTTTTGCAATTTTATCACAATAATTATAACTGTATCCTAATGCTCTTCCTACATCTCTAATTGAACCTCTTGCTGCCATTGTTCCAAAAGTAATTATTTGAGCTACTTTATCTTCACCATATTTTTGAGCTACATATTCAATTACTTCGTCTCTTCTTTTATCTGTAAAATCTATATCAATATCTGGAGGAGAAATTCTTTCTCCATTCATAAATCTTTCAAAAATTAGATTATATTTTAAAGGGTCAACAGTGGTAATGTTTAAGCAATATGAAACAAGAGAGCCTGCAGCACTTCCTCGTCCTGGACCCACTACAATATCATTGTCTTTTGCCCAATTAATAAAATCTTGAACAATTAAAAAGTAAGTAGAAAAACCATTATCATTAATTAAATTAAGTTCTCTTGTTAGTCTTTCATCAATCTCTTCAGTTATCTTTCCATATCTTTCTTTTGCCCCCTTATAGGTTAAATCTTTAAGGTAGTCTTCAGCAGATTTTCCATTTGGAACTTTAAATTTAGGAAGTTGAAGGTCTCCTAAATCAAATTCAAATTCACATTTTTCAACTATTTCTTGAGTATTTTTAATTGCCTCTGGAGTATTTTTAAAAGCCTCTTCCATTTCTTTTGGAGGGCGAAGAGAAAAATCACTTTCCTTCATACTAAGTCTTTCTGAATCTTTTGCAGTAGTACCAGTATTAATTCTCATTAATATGTCTTGGGCTTCAGCATCTTCTTTTTTTAAATAATGGACATCACAAGTGGCAACTAAGGGTAGATCAAATTCTTTAGCATACTTTTTAAGTCTTTTGTTAACCTTCTTTTGTTCTTTAATTTCAGGATGATCTTGAATTTCAAGATAAAAATCACCATCGGCAAATATGTTTTTATACTTTTTAATAGTTTCTTTAGCTTGTTCTTTTTTATTTGCAATAATAAGTTGAGGAATCTTACCTTGGATACAAGCGGTCAATCCAATTAAACCTTCAGAATGCTCTTTTAATAAATCTTCATCTATCCTTGGCTTATAATAAAATCCTTCAAGGTGTGCTTTGCTAACTAATTTAACTAAGTTTTGATACCCTTTTCTATTTTTAGCTAATAATACTAAATGATATCTTTTGTTATCTACATTTGGTCTCTTTTGATCCATTCCTTCATAAGCAAGATAAACCTCGCAACCAATAATTGGCTTAACTCCTGCCGCTTTTGCTTTTTTAAAAAATTCAACTGCACCATACATTACTCCATGGTCTGTTAAAGCAACAGAATCCATCCCTTTTTCTTTAACATCTTTGATTAATTCATCAATTTTAGGAAGTCCATCTAGTAATGAATAATGGCTGTGAACATGTAAATGAGTAAAATCCATGAGAATTTCTAAATATTTATTAATCTTTTAATATTTTATCTTTTTTCAGGCCCATATTCAACCTAGATAAATATTATGTTAAACTTATACTAATGAATAAGCTTTCAAAAGAAAAAAACTTAAGAAAAAAAAGATACAAATATACAATTGGAATTGATGAAGCAGGGAGGGGAGCTTTAGCTGGTCCGGTTGTTGCTGCTGCTGTTTTTTGTAAAAACTTTAAAAAAATTCCTTTAGCAACTTTAAAAGAAATTAATAATTCTAAAAAAATAGCGGAAAACAAAAGAGAGAAGATATTTAATAAATTATGGAATCAAAAAGGTATTTATTGGAGAACAGGTAAAATTTCTCATAAAAGAATAGATGAAATTAATATTTTAAATGCTACTAAATTAGCAATGCGAGAAGCATTAAGTAATTTAAAAAGATCCTATAATTTAAATGATAAAAATAGCTTTTTAATATTAGATGGGAACTTTACTATAGAAAATTCTTTAAACCAAGAAGCAGTAATTCAAGGAGATGATAAAATCTTTTCTTGTATGCTAGCTTCCATTATTGCAAAAGTAACTAGAGACAGATTAATGAGAAAACTTTCAGATATTTATTCTGGTTATGGTTTTAAACAACACAAAGGTTATGGTACTAAAGATCATATTAAACATATAAATAAAAAGGGAGCTTGTTTTGTTCATAGAAAAAGTTTTGGTCCTTTAGCTTAAAATGTTATAATTAGTTTAGTTTTAAACAATTAATATTATTATGCAGAGTAAAAAAATTATACTTATTGTAATTAGTCTAATTATTATTATTTTTGTTGGTTTTTATCTTTTTTTTAATAATTTTCAACAAAAATTATTTAAGTCTATTTCAACGCCTTCAAATGAAGAAGCAGCTTCATCAATAAAACCAATAAATTCCGAAAAAGAAATTAAAATAAATGATGATGGATTTGAAAAAGATAGCATTAATATCAAAGAAGAAATTGAATTTTCAATAATGAATTACAGCAACAATACGGTTGTTTTGGTTAATAAAGAATTTTTTCCTGAAGGACATGTTCTAGAAAAAAATACAGGAGTAGGATTTCCAGGAGAAGGAATTAAAAATCAACAATTTGAAAAATTAATATTTTGGCTACAAAGTAATCCTAAAGAAAAATTAAAAATTAATATTATTAAATAAATTAAATTATTCTTATAATTTGGAATAAATAGTTTTTAAACTAAGAATAGATCATTTTTTAAGTTAGAAAAATTTGCTTTTTACTGCATTTTTTGATATAAAATAGAGAGTATAAATTAGTAAAATAAATAATTACATCTTAGCTTCGCAAAGATTAATTACTAAAGTAAAATAAATAATTACATCTTAGCTTCGCAAAGATTAATTACTAAAGTAATTATGGCTGTACCAAAACAAAGAAAAACAAAATCTAGACGGGATCAAAGGAGAATGCACATCTATCTCAAAAAACAAGAGATAGCTACTTGTCCTAATTGTGGAGAAGAAAAAATGCCTCATAGAGCATGTGCTAATTGTGGATTCTATAATGGTAAAAGTATGATAAAGCCTAAAAAGAAAGATGAAGAAGAAAAAGAAACAGAATCACAAGACAAAAAAAGGCTTTCAATGGAAAATCTTTCACAATAAAAGATCTAAACTTTATTAAGGCATTAAAGTAATTATAAACTATGGCTAGTAGACATTTAGCAAGATCAATTGTAATGCAATCTTTATACGAGTGGGATTTTTTTGAAAAAGAAAAAGAGATTGAAGCGATTGTTAATAGAAATATTAAACATTTTGGTCCAGGGCTAAAAGAAGACACTTACATTTGGAAAACTATAGAAGGAGTTTTAAAAAAAATAGAAGAATTGGATAAAATTATTGATAAAGCAGCTCCAGAATGGCCAATTAAACAGATGGCTATTGTTGATAGAAACATTCTACGAATAGGGCTCTATGAGCTTTTATTTGCGGACAAAAAAGAGGTTCCTCCTAAAGTTGCAATAAATGAAGCAATTGAGCTAGCTAAAAACTTTAGTGGAGAATCATCTGGTAAATTTGTAAATGGCGTTTTAGGGACTATTTATCAAGAAATGAAAGAAAGTCAAGATGAATAATTTTAACTTTGAACAATTAGAAAAAGACCTAGAAATAGAGTTTAATGACAAAAAGTTACTTACAAAGGCTTTTTGTCATCGTTCTTTTTTAAATGAAAATCCAGATTTTAGATTAGGATGCAATGAAAGATTAGAATTTTTAGGAGACGCAGTTTTAGAGTTAATAGTGACAGAATATCTTTTTAAAAAATATCCTGAAGACCCGGAAGGCAAATTAACAAAATGGAGAGCAGCCCTAGTTAAAACAAAAACTTTATCGGAGATAGCTCAAGAATTAAATCTTAATAATTATCTTTTATTATCTAATGGGGAGAGAAAAGAAGAGGGTAGGGCTAGAGAGTTTATTCTAGCCGATACCTTTGAAGCTTTTATTGGAGCATTATTTATGGATAAAGGCTTGAAGGATGTTAAAAAATTTGTTAGAAAAAATTTACTAAAAAAGTTGCCTAAAATCATTGAAGAAGGTTTATATCGGGACCCTAAGTCTACTTTTCAAGAAAAAGCTCAAAAGATAACTGGCATTACTCCAATCTATACAGTAACAAAAGAATGGGGACCAGATCACGAGAAAAAATTTGAAGTTGCTGTTAAATTAAATAATAAAGAAATAGAAAAAGCAATTGGCGCCTCAAAGCAAGAAGCAGAACAAAGAGCAGCTAAAAAAGCCTTAGAGAAAAATATTAATAATTTAATAAAATAAATATATATTATGGTACGAATAAGATTATTCAGAGTAGGTAAAAAAAATCAACCAGCCTATAAAATTGTTGTTACCCCAAAAGAAAATCCCCCTCAAGGAGGTAGGTTTTTAGATAGGTTAGGGCATTATAATCCTGTTACAAAAGAGTGCAAAATAGATGCTGAAAAAGCTAAAAAATGGTTAGATGATGGAGCACAACCTTCAGACACTGTCTATAATTTATTTGTAAAAGAAGGAATAATTGAAGGTGAAAAAAGACCAAAACATAAAAAAGGAGCTCCTAAAAAAGAAAACAAAAAGGAAGATAAAGAAACTCCAGATAAAGAAGAGGATAAAGAAGAAAGTGAGGACAAGAAAGAAGAGGACAAAGAAAAGAAGAAGGACGAAAAAAAACAAGATAAAGAAACTCCAGATAAAGAAGAGGATAAAGAAGAAAGTGAGGACAAGAAAGAAGAGGACAAAGAAAAGAAATAAAAATTTGACAAAACCAAGGTTTTAAATTACAATTTTAAATACAGAGTAGCTATTTTCAATATTAATTAGTTATTTTTTTACAACTAGTTAATATGTATTCTATTCTTGAATCTCTTTTTCTTTTAGAAAAAGAGCAGGATTGAAAAAAGGTTGAGCTACCATCAGTAAGAAAGACTAATCTTTTTAATTAATAACCAAAATGGCTGATAACAATCGACCTTCAGCAAAAGAATTCCTTGAATATATCATAAAGGGTATCGTTGATTACCCTGATGAGGTTGAAATCGATAGGAAAGTAGATGAAATGGGAGTTCTACTTTCACTAAGAGTTCACTCAGACGATATGGGTCAAGTAATTGGCAAGAATGGAGACACTGCAAGAGCTATTAGAACTCTTGTAAGAATTATTGGACTCAAAAGCAGAGCTCGCGTCAATCTTAAGATTGAAGAGCCTGACGAAAGGAAAGGGGGTTCCAACGGAAGTAGTGAAAAAAAGAAAAGTCAAGACGACGAAGATCTTGACGATTTGAAGTTATAATTTGATTAAGTAATCTTAATCAAATTAATCATTATTACACTAAATAATGATTAAATCGTAGAACCTTTTTTAGAACCCTAATTTAAGAAGCTGTGCTGTTTTAGCACAGCTTCTTGATTATATAAGCTATGAAATTTAATATTATTACAATTTTTCCAGAACTCTTTGATTCTTATTTAAAAACTTCTCTAATAGGAAAAGCTAGAGAGAATAACCTTTTGGAAGTTAAAATACATAATCTAAGAGACTGGACTAACGACAAGCATAACACCGTAGACGATAAGCCATTCGGGGGTGGCCTTGGAATGGTAATGAAAGTTGGCCCAATTTATAGAGCAGTTAAAGATATTAAAAAGAAAAACAATATTGATAAAGAAAAGCAAAAGGTGGTTCTTTTTACCCCCCGGGGAAAAAAATATAATCAGAAAAAAGCTACTGAATTTTCTAATCTAGAAAATATAATAATGATTTGTGGTAGATATGAGGGGGTGGACCAAAGAGTAGCAGAACACATTGCAGATCTAGAGCTGTCAATTGGTAATTATGATTTAATGGGAGGAGAACTTCCAGCAATGATAGTTTTAGAAAGTACAGCAAGATTAATTCCTGGCGTAATTGGAAAGAAGAAAATACTAGATAAAAGAGTAACAGAGGATAAAAAGTTTATTGAGTATCCTCAGTATACTCGACCTAAAACTTTTAAAACTAAAGATGAGAAAAAATGGGAAGTTCCAGAAGTTTTACTCTCTGGTCACCATAAAAAAATTGAAAAATGGAGAAAAGAAAAAGGGGAGAAAATAGGTTGATAAAGTAATTTTGTTTTGCTATACTTATTGCAGTATTTAGGGGCAGGTGGCGGAGCAGACAAACGCATCAGACTGTAAATCTGACGGCATTATGCCTACGGGGGTGCAAATCCCTCCCTGCCCACATTCTTAAGTTGTAAAGCCGATATAGCTCAGAGGTAGAGCGTCTTCATGGTAAGAAGAAGGTCGGGAGTTCAATTCTCCCTGTCGGCTCAGATAAATTTTAACTAAATAAATCATGGCAAAAACAAAGAAAAATAGAATAAGATTAAAATGTACTGAATGTGGTAGAATAAATTACTATTATCCTGGTACATCACAAAAAAGAGATTTAGAATTGAATAAATTCTGCAAGCAATGCAAAAAACACACCAAACACAAAACAAAGTAAAGGGTTTTTTTAGACGGGGACTTATTTCAATGGCAGAATAACGGTCTCCAAAACCGTTGATGGGGGTTCGAATCCCTCAGTCCCTGCTTTTTTTATTTTAATTTTTTAATTCAAAAGAATACCGAAGGTACTTTTATTTATGGATTTTTTAGATCAATTAATTGAAAAGGGCTGGCTTAAAACTAATAGAATTATTCAAGCTTTTAAAAAAATTGATAGAAAGGATTTTGTTCGGCCTAATCTAAAAGATGCAAGTAATTATGACCAAGCACTTCCAATAGGTCATAATCAAACAATTTCCCAACCTCTAGTAGTTGCTTTTATGCTTGAAAAGCTAGATCCTAAACCGGGCCAAAAAATATTGGACATTGGTTCTGGTTCGGGTTGGACTACTGCTTTATTAGCTGAAATTGTAGGAAAAGAAGGCAAAGTTATCGCTATAGAAATTATTGAAGAACTGATGAAGTTTGGGAAAAAAAATGTTAGAAAATATAATTTTATAGAAAAAGGAATAGTGGAATTTATCTGTAAAGATGGAAGTAAAGGTTATAAAAAAAATACTCCCTATGACAGAATTTTAGTTTCTGCTTCTGCCAAAGAGATTCAAAAAAAGTGGAAGACACAGCTAAAAAAAGAGGGTAGGTTGGTAGCTCCGCTTCAAAATTCAATAGTTTTGTATATTAAAAACAAAAATAATACAATAGAGAAATACCCAGGATTTAAATTTGTACCTTTAGTTCAAAATGAAAAATAAAATAATTTTTAGTTTAATATTGCTCCTTATAATCACCACATTACTTTTTTATTTAAGTGCCCGTCTTCCTTATCAAACTCAAAACAAATCTCAGGAAAAAATTATTGTAATTGAAAGGAATGAGGGACTTTTCCAAATCTCTCAGAAATTAAAGAAGGAGGATTTAATTAGAGATAATCTCCTTTTTGAGTTTTATGTAATTGCTAAAAATGATTTTTATAACCTTAAAAGAGGACATTATAAATTAAATTCTAGTATGAGCATTGCAGAAATAGCTCAAAAAATCATAAAAGGGGACACTATTAAATTAAATTTAACTTTTATTGAAGGGTGGAAAATAGAAGATATAGCACAATATTTAGAAGATAAAAAAATAGTTAAAAAAGAGAAATTCTTTGAGACAACTAAAAACTATGAAGGCAATTTAAGTATTTTAAAAGATAAGCCAAAAGAACAAGGCCTAGAAGGATATCTATTTCCTAATACTTACACTTTCAATAAACAGGTATCTTCTACACAAATAATAGACAAGCTAGTTTTTACTTTACAGAAAAATTTAAAAGAAGAATTAGAAGAAAACTTTGAAGAAAAAAATATTCATAAAATTTTGACAATGGCTTCTCTTTTAGAAAAAGAGGTTCAAACCTATAAAGATAAAAGGATAGTCTCGGGAATAGCTTGGAAAAGGCTAAAAGAGCAAATTCCTCTTCAAATGGATGCAACTATTACTTATTTAACTGGCAAAAAAAGCACTAAAGTTGCAACTAGCGAAACTAAAATAGATTCGCCTTATAATACTTACAAATATAGAGGCCTTCCCCCTGGACCAATTTGTAATCCTGGACTGGAAAGTATTAAAGCAGCCATAAACCCTAAAGAAAGTAATTATTGGTATTATCTTTCTGCCCCTAATGGAGAAACAATTTTTAGCGAAAATTTTATTCAACACAAAAAAGCAAAGCAAGAATATTTAAGATAGCTTGACATTAAAATATTTTTTTGGTAAATAAAAGTAAGTTAAATTAAATACTATTGTCGCAGACCAGGGGCATCTTTATAAGACCTCTCTAGACAAATCAAAAGAGTTTGCTGCGACATTTAGGTCGTAGTTTTTAATTGAATTAATAATTATTTAAAATAAAATGGCTTTAACACGAGAGCAAAAAGAAAAAATAGTTGAGGAGCTAGTGAAAAAGATTGAAAAACAAAAAGCAATGTTTTTTGTAGAAATTAGTGGAGTTAAAGTAAATAATATTAATCAACTAAGAAGTAACCTTAAAAAGGAAAGTTCTGAGTTAAAAGTAGTTAAAAAGACATTAATGGAAATAGCCTTGAATAAGGCTGGAATAAAACAGGTTGATCCTAGAGAACTTAAAGGGGAATTAGCAGTAGTTTTTGGTTATCAAGATTTAGTTACTCCTGCTAAGATAGTATATGATTTCGCAGAAGAAAATGAAAGTCTTGAAATTTTAGGTGGCTTTTTCGAAGAAAAAGTCAGAGAAAAAGAAAAAGTTATTCAGTTTGCTAAATTACCAAGTAAAGATGAGTTATTAGCAAGATTAGTCGGTAGTATTAATGCTCCAATTTCAAACTTCGTTAATGTATTGCAAGGGAATATGAGATCTCTTGTATATGCTTTAGATCAAATAAAGGTTAATAAACAATAAATTAAATAAATAATAATATGGCTAAAGAAGACAAAAAACAAAAAGAAGACAAAAAAAAGAAGGAGGATAAAAAAGAAGAAAAAGAGAAGAAAGAAGAAAAAACTACTAAGAAAAAGAAGGAGAGCGATGATAAAGAAAAGGAAGAAGAGGAAAAAGAAGTAGAGGTTCCTAAAAAGTTTAAAGACATTGTTAAAGAAATTGAAGAAATGTCTGTTTTAGACCTCTCTGAACTAGTTGAAATTTTAGAAGAAAAGTTTGGTGTTTCTGCTTCAGCTCCAGTAGCTGCAGCTCCAGCAGCCGGAGGAAATGGAGGCGAAGAAGAGGAAGAAAAATCTGCTTATGATGTAGAAGTAAAAGAAATAGGAGACAAAAAGATTGATGTTATTAAGGCAGTAAGAGACATTACTGGCAAAGGACTAAAGGATGCAAAGAATTTAGTAGACTCAATTAGTGATGAGCCTCAAGTAATAGCTAAATCAGTTCCTACTGATGAAGCTAAAGAGATGAAAGAAAAAATTGAGGATGCAGGAGCAACTGTAGAATTAAAATAAATTTACGGAAATAAGCTCTAAGTTATTAGTTAATAGATAAGCAATTTCTCCATCTTTACTAATAGAGAAGTCTATAGGATTATTAAAATTATCGCTTTGTAGTTGTTTATGAATAGAACCATCTTTATTCAGAATTAAAATTCTATTCGTATCAGTATCTAAAAGATAAAGAAAATCTAAATTATTATTAGTATAGAACTCGCTTATATTCTTTGTCTCAGGATAGAGTTTGGTTATTATTGAATCTTCAAGTTGACCCCGATAATATTTTTTAATCCTATTTTGTTTGTCTAATATCCAAATATTTTTATCCACCGCAAATACTTCTCCAGCGGTGGATTTTTCTTTTTCATTCAACCAAACAGTAGGAGAGTTCCATTTTAAACCTCCAGAATAGGAAGATTTTAAAATTGCTCCATTTTCAGTTAGTAAATACAAATTATTACTATAGGTAGTAAAATCTTTAATTGCTAGATCGTTGAGGTTCCTTTTCTCTTTAATTTTTCCATCTTCTAAAATCTTTACTTTATTCTTCTCTGTAATAAAAATCGGGAGAGAAAGAATATCTAATTTAGAAGAAAACTTTATTTTTGAGTTTATAGAAATTTTTTCTGGTTGAGGATTATTAAGGTTAATTCTATAAATATCCTTCTCGAAAGAACTAGATAAATATATTTCTTCTCCTATTAGAGTTAAGTTTTGAGGAGTAAACTCTTCTGGTTTAAATTTAGTTATTTTTTTTATTGTTTTTACTTTCACTAAGCTATGTAGTTCTGCTAAGTCGTTTTCTATTCTTTTTTCAAGTTCCGAAATACTTTGTTTTGTTTCTTTCGAAAGAGAGACTTGAGTGCTTAAATTAGAAATTTCTTTTTTAGAATCTAAAAGTATTTTTCGACTTTGGTCTTTCTTTTCATCTTGAATAAGTCCTTCTGCTTTTATTGCTCTTTCTTTGATATTAGCTAATTCGTCCTTAAAAGCCATTAATTTTTGCTGCTGATCTCTTTGAAATAAATAAAAACCAATTAAAAGTAAAAGACAGAATCCAATTAATAAAAGAATGTTCTTTTTAAACTTAATAGGTCTAAGATTTATTCTTTCAATAGAAAAAGAAGGAAGAGAGGGTAAATTAAAATCTAATTCAGGTTTTTGAATAGATATTTTAGGAAGTTTAGGTAAGTTAATAGCATTTACTAGATTTTTAATCTTAGATAAGCCCCCAATAGAAAATCTTTCAAAAGAAAAACGAGAAGAGTTTGGAGCAGGAAGTATTTTTTTAATATGATCTTTTTTGTTTTTATTTAATGAAAGAATAAGGCAAGCTCCTTTTAGTTGTGAAAAGTCTAATTGTTTCTTGTATAATATTCGTCTAATTTTCTTTTCAGAAAGGGGAATAGCTTGAACTAATAAGTTAAAAATATTTTTTTCTTGAAATATTTTAGCTACTTCATCTGTCGCAAGTATTAAAATATCATTTTCGGCTAACTCACTTGAAGCAATGTTTTTAAACTCATCCGAAGAAGGATCTATTTCATTTTTAGAATTAAACTGACTGTCAATATCAATTTTTTTATCTCCTCTCAAAAGAAAAACCTTAGTTCCTCCCGTTTTAGTAAGGTTTAATTTTTTATCTTTTAAAGATACTATGGTAAAGCCTAAATTACCCATCCAGGAGACTTCTGCTTTGTCTTTTTTCTCTTGAAGAAACTCATTAGCTTCTTTAACACTTTTATTAAAAGCTTTTTGGATAGAATGACCTGATAATCTGTAATAATTATCTTTTATTCCTTTAGCTAATTTCTGGATTAATGCTTTTTTATCAAAGGCTCTTTTTAAGCTTCCCAGTATATACAAATTTCCTAATTTTTTTTCATAAATATTATTAGGGTTATAACAAAAAGAATCAAAATGAAAATCTGTTTCTTTATCTGGATTAAAATGAAATTCAAAAACCTGCATTTTTAATTATTTTTATATAATTACTAATTGAAAATGATTATCGTCATTTTTAATTATATAACAAATAAAGGGAAATAAAAACTTGACAAACAGCTTTTAAAGTATTTTAATAGTTAACTACAACACATTATAATTAAATAAAGAAAGATATCCTAAAAGGAGGTGGAAAAATGAAAGCTAAAGAAACAGGAATTAGAATTCATAACAAAAAAGTTTATAAAATGGATGGTGACTATGTAATTGAAGAAGATTATAGATATTTAAGACAACCACTAAAGAAAGAGCTGGAAAAGATTAAACAGAAATTAAAAGAAAAGGAAGAGTAAAAAAAGAAAGAGCAGGAATAATCCCTGCTCTTTTTTATTAAAAAATTAATCTAAATTATAAACAATAAAGCCTACTAAGCTTATTCCAGCTACTATTATAGTGCTCAGCGCATAGAGTGCTATTTCTTTAATGGTAGGATAGCTTAGTGCCCAAAAAGCTAAAACATCTCTTACTTCTTTTACTGCAAAAGCTAGTATAGTAATAATAATTACTGCTAAAAGTACTTGCTGAATCTTTCTTCCAATTGATTTCATTTCCCATTTTTTAGAATCCATGCTTATACCTCCCTTATTTAAATTAAAAATACTGTTTTTATTATACATTAATACTTTGGTTTGTCAATAAATTTATCTAGGTTTTTATATGTGTTACAATTAGGATAAGATTTAAAAATAGGAAACATGAAATACATTATTTGTCATTATGGTGAAATTGCATTAAAGGGCAAGAACAGACCTTTTTTTGAAAAAAAATTAGTAGAGAATATTAGAAAGAATCTTGGAAAAGACAAAATTAATTTTGTTGAAAGACTTTTTGGAAGAATTATCATTAAATTAAATAAGGAAGTAGAGGAAAAAGAGATTGAAAATTTCAAGAATATTTTTGGTGTTGCTAATTTTTCACCAACTCAAAAAGTTAATCAGAATATCGAAGACATTAAAAAGAAGGTTTTAAGTTTACTAAAAAAAGAGAATTTTAATTCTTTTAGAATCACTACAAAACGACCCCAAAAGAAATTTCCCTTAACTTCTCAGGAGGTTAATGAAGAAGTTGGAGAAGTAATATGTGTAAAACTTAATAAAGAGGTTAATTTAGAAAATCCTGACCTTACTTGTTATGTGGAGATAGTTCAAGACTTAGCTTTTATATATACTAAAAGAATAGAAGGAGCAAAAGGTTTACCAGTAGGAGTAAGTGGAAAAGCGCTCTCTCTTATCTCAGGAGGAATAGATTCACCCGTTGCTTCCTTTTTGATGATGAAAAGGGGGGTAGATCCAATCTATATTCATTTTCATTCTTATCCTTTTACAGATAAAGCTTCGATTAATAAAGTAAAAGAGCTTATAGAAATACTTTCTAAGTATCAATACAAAAGTAAATTATATTTAGTTCCTTTTGCTGAATTTCAAAAAAGAATTATTGATAAGATAAAAGATAAATACAGAATAGTTTTATATCGCAGGTTTATGTATAGAATTGCAGAAAAGATTGCTCAAAAAGAAAATGCAAAAGTTCTAATTAGCGGAGAGGCAGTTGGGCAAGTTGCCTCACAAACTTTAGAAAATATTAATGCAATTAGTGATGTTATAAAAATCCCTGTTTTAAGACCTTTAATCGGAAAAGATAAGGAAGAAATAATTAACAAGGCTAAAGAAATTGGTACTTATCAAATTTCTATTCAACCCCATGATGATACTTGTTCCCGTTTTTTACCAGATCATCCTGAAACTAAAACTAAAGTTAAAAATATAGAAAAAGAAGAAGAAAATATTAAAATCGAAAAAGAGATAGAAAAAATAATGAAAGAAATTAAAGTAGAAAAATTTAATAATGTTAATTAAGGTTAAGGTTTTCCCAGATACAAAAAATAATAAAATAACTAAAAAAAGTAAAGATAGTTATAAAATTAAAATTAAAGAAAAGGCGGAAAGAGGAAAGGCTAACGAAGCTGTAATTGATTTATTCTCTCAATATTTTGAAATTTCCAAAAAAAACTTAAGAATAATTAAAGGATGGAAACAAAGAAATAAAATAATTGAAGTAAAAAATGACAAAGAAGCCAAATAAAATTGATTTAAGTGATTATATTTTTTCAGTAGAAGAGTTTATTGAATTTATTAATAATTACCTAAAACAACTCTCTACGATAAAAGTAAAAGGGGAAATAAATGATGTAAGTGAAAAGAAATACTATGCTTTTTTTGACCTTAAAGACTCTGAAGAAAAAGATCATGTAGTAAGGTGCTTTATTTCCGGTCAAAACTATAGAGATTATACTCACTTATTAAAAGAAGGGATGAAAGTAGTAGTTTATGGCATTCCTAATGTTTATAAAAAAGGCTACTTTAGTCTTAGAATTTCTAAAATTAATCCAAAAGGAGAAGGTAGTTGGAAACAAGCCTTAAAAGCTTTAAAAGAAAAATTAAAAAAGAAAGGTTACTTCAAAGATGAAAGAAAACAAGAGCTGCCTCAATTTATAAAAACTATTGGGCTAATTACCTCGCGAGATGGAGCAGCTATTACAGATTTTAGAAGAAACTTAGGTAATCATGGTTTTAAAGTTAAATTATTAAGTGTAAAAGTAGAAGGAGATAAAGCTGAAAAAGAAATTACCTCTGCAATAAAATGGTTTAATAAAAATAAGCCAAATTTGGATACCTTGGTTTTGATTAGAGGAGGTGGCGGGTATGAAAACTTAAAAGCTTTTAACTCCGAGAAATTAGCTGAAACTATTGTAACTTCAAAACTTCCGATAATCACTGGTATAGGTCACGAAAAAGATGAATCAATCGCTGATCTTGTAGCAGATAGAACTCTTTCAACTCCAACTGCAGTAGCAAATTTTTTAAGAAAGAGAAGAGAACATCTTTTAGCTCAAATTCAAAAAGAGCAGCAGCAATTATTTTTAAGTTTTGAAAGAAATATTAGAGAAGAAAAAGAAAAAATTGAAACATATAGAAAAGAAATGGAAACAGCAGTAGATAAGATTTTTCAAAAAGATAGGTTTAAAATGATAAGTTTAGCTCAATCTTTAAAACAATCTTTAAGTAACCTAATTCATAGTTTTGAAAAGTCTAAACAAAAATTAAAAGATTTACTTTATGGCTATCAAAGTAAATTTCAAAATAAAAAACATAAATTTGGTATAATAAAAGAACAAATTGGATTGAAGTTTAAAGATAAACTAAAAGAGAAAAAGAATAAACTAGATCTTTTAGATAGTAAATTAAATTCTTTAAATCCAGAAACAATTTTAAATAGAGGGTATAGTATTTCCTATACAGAAGATGGAGAGTCAATTAAAAATACTAATCAAGTAAAAAAAGGAGACACAATAATAACTAAACTTTCTAAAGGTAAAATTAATTCATTAATTAAAAAAATAAAAAATGAGTAAAGAAAATTTACAAAAATCATTAGAAGAATTAGAAAAAATTGTAAAGGAATTAGAAGACGAAGACATTAACGTAGAAGAGTCTTTAAGAAAGTTTAAAAAAGGAGTTTCTCTAATTAAAGATTGTCGTTCTAAATTAGAAGGGATTGAGAACGATTTTGAAGAATTAAAAAAGGAATTAGAAGAAGAAACTAATTAAAAACATGAATAAAGAATTATTTGTTATAAACGCAAGAGGAGAAAAAGAGCTTTTTTCTTCTAAAAAATTATCTCATTCTTTAATAAGAGTTGGTGCTTCAAAAGAAAGAGCAAAGAAAATAGCCCAACAAATTAAAAAGGAGGTAGAACCAGGGGTTTCAACTTTTAAAATTTTTAATAAAGCTAAAGAGTTATTAGCAGAGACCAATAAAAAATCCTCTCTTCGTTTTACTTTAAAAGAATCATTAAATCGTTTAGGTCCAACTGGCTTTCCTTTTGAAAAATTTGTTCGAGCAATATTAAAAGAAAATGGATTTAAAGTAAGGAAAAGAAGATATTTAATAGGAAGCTGCCTTCCTAATTATGAGATTGACTTTTTAGCAGTTAAAGAGGGAGTAACCTATATTGGAGAATGTAAATACAGAAATCATCCTGGAAGTAGAGTTCATTCAAACACTGCGCTTGCTAACAAAGCCCGCTTTGAAGATATTATGAATGGTCCTCATTTTGATAGAAAAAGGGACAAGGTCAAACCTATGCTTGTAACAAACACTAAGCTTACTAGTTCGGCCACTAAATATGCGGATTGTGTTGGAATGGATTATATTGGATGGCGCCAACCAAAAGACAAAGGAATTGAAACTTTGATTGAAAATAGAAACTTATATCCCTTAACAATTTTAGGTTCTTTGAAAAAATCTTTAAGAAATCTTTTTATTTCAGAAAGAAGAATGTTAGTTCGTGATATCGCTAAAATTGAAAAGAAACAATTTTTAAAAGAGCACCCTAAAGTTAAAAAGTATATACTAGAATCTGTACTAGACGAAGCTCGTCTTTTAACTTTTGAATAGAATTTGACTTTAACTTATTAAGAATTTAGGATAAATTATATAAATAGAATATTAGTTTATACCCCCTTAGACCAAACAAGGGGGATTTTGGAATGAAATTTAATTTACAATCAAAATATCAACCAAAAGGAGATCAGCCAAAAGCCATTCGAAAGCTATCAAAAGGAATAGTTGAAGGTTATAAAGATCAAATTTTACTTGGAGTAACAGGCTCGGGGAAAACTTTTTCTATTGCTAACGTAATAGAAAAAGTTAATAAGCCAACACTAGTAGTTTCTCCTAATAAAACTTTGGCAGCTCAATTATGTAATGAATTTAAACAATTATTTCCCGATAATGAAGTGCATTATTTTATTTCTTATTATGATTATTACCAGCCAGAAGCCTATATTCCCGGAACAGATACCTATATTTCAAAAGAAGCTATGATCAATGAAGAGATTGACAAATTAAGACATGCTGCTACTACAGCTCTATTACGAAGAGATGATGTAATAGTTGTAGCCTCTGTTTCTTGTATCTATGATCTTGGAATTCCAAAACTATATGATGAAAATATTGTAAAGATTGAAACCGGACAAAAAGTAGACAGAAGAAAATTATCAAAACAACTAATTAGTATGCAGTTTGAAAGAACTAATTCAGATTTAAAAAGAGGGACCTTTCGTTTAAGAGGTAATACTTGGCAGATTATGCCCCCAAACGAAAAAATTATTTATGATTTTGAGGTTAAAAATGGAAAAATTAATAAGATACTAGCTTTTAATCCTGCTGAAGGTTTTGTTCCAGATAAAGACCAAAGAATTGATAAGGCTTACATCTCTCCAGCTAAACACTTTTTAACTCAAGGGGATAGGAAAGAAAAAGCTTTAGAAAGCATTAAAGAAGAATTAAAAGAAAAATTACAAGAATTTAAAAAACAGGAAAAGTACCTTGAAGCAGAAAGATTAGAAAGGAGAACTAAAACTGATCTAGCAATGATTAGAGAAGTAGGATATTGCCACGGAATTGAAAATTATTCCAGACATTTATCAGGGAGAGAGCCTGGCGAAGCACCTGCTACATTATTAGATTATTTTCCAGATGATTATCTTGTGGTTCTTGATGAATCTCATATCGCTATCCCTCAAATAAAAAGTATGCATGCTGGGAACAAAGCAAGAAAAGAAAAATTAATAAGACATGGGTTTAGATTGCCTTCTGCTATTGATAATAGGCCATTGACCTTTTCAGAATTTAGAGAGAGATCAGATCAAACAGTTTTTATGTCCGCCACACCTAGTGACTTTGAACTTGATAACAGTAAACAGATAGTTGAACAAATTATTAGGCCGACTGGGCTAGTAGATCCAAAAGTAATTATTGAGCCAGCAAGAGGACAGGTTAGTGACTTAATACCCAGAATTAAAGAAAGAGCAGAAAAAGATGAAAGAACTTTAGTAACAACCTTAACTAAAAGAATGGCAGAAGATCTTTGTGATTATTTAGATGAAAATGAAAAAGAAATAAATGTAGCTTATCTCCACAGCGATATTGAAACTTTAGATAGAATTAAAATTCTTACTAAATTAAGAAAGGGGGAATACGATGTAATAGTAGGGGTTAATTTACTAAGAGAAGGTTTAGACTTACCCGAAGTTTCTTTAGTAGCAATTTTAGATGCGGATAAAGGTGGATTTTTAAGGAGTGAAACAGCTCTTATTCAAACTATCGGAAGAACTGCAAGAAATGTTAAAGGAGAAGTTTTAATTTATGCTGATGAGAAAACCAAAGCAATTGAAAATGCTGTAGAAGAAACAAATAGAAGAAGAGAAATTCAGTTAGAATACAACAAAGAACATGATATTGAGCCAGAAACAATTGATAAAGATATTAGTGATCTCTTTTCTACAAGTGAAATATTAAATTTAGAAACTAAAGCTGTACCTAAAACTAGATCAGCTAAAAAAAGATTAATTAGAGAAAAAGAGGAAGAGATGGAAAAAGCAGCTGAAAATCTTAAATTTGAATTAGCTGCGATTTTAAGAGATGAAATAAAAGAACTAAAAAATGATTTAAAAAAAGACAAAAAAGATGGTTAAGAAAAACAAAAAAATAAAAATTAAAGGAGCAAAAGAGCATAATTTAAAAGATATAAATCTTGAAGTTCCAAGGGAAAAGATAACTGTTTTTACAGGAATTTCTGGATCTGGAAAAACCTCTCTTGCTTTTGATACTATATTTGCTGAAGGGCAAAGAAGATACGTTGAATCTTTATCTTCTTATGCTAGGCAGTTTCTAACAACTTTAGATAAACCTGATGTAAAAGAGATAGAAGGACTATCTCCTGCTATCTCAATTGATCAAAAAGCAAATACTTCAAGCTCTAGATCAACAGTAGCAACAACTACTGAAATTTATGACTATTTAAGGGTAATTTTTTCGAGATTAGGTGTTCCGTATTGTCCTAAATGTGGTAAAAAAATTCAGAAAATGACTACAACTCAAATAATAAATAAAATAATTGATTTTAGTAAAGAAGCTAACTCTACAGAGCTAATTGAAGAAAAAGAAAGACCGACTGAATTAATAGTTTTCGCTGAAGTTATTCGAGGGAGAAAAGGAGAATACTATCAATTGTTATATGACTTTCTAAATGCAGGGTTTAGAGAGGTAAGAGTAGATAGTGAGTTAAAATCACTTAGAGAAAAAATAGTATTAGATCCAAACAAAAAACATACTATTGAGTTAGTTGTAGATAAAATTCCGGCCACACTTAATTTTAAAAAGAAAGATAATAGAATTAGAGTTAGTGAGGCAGTTGAGACCGCTCTAAAAAGAGGGGAAGATTCTCTTCTCGTGCAGGTTAAGTTCGAAAATAATAAAAAAACAGAAACTAGGTTTTCTACCAAACTAGCTTGTCCCGATGATAATTTTGCCTATCCTGAAATTGAGCCAAGACTTTTTTCTTTTAACAGCCCTTATGGAGCTTGTCCTGAATGTCACGGTCTTGGTAAAGAAGATAAACACTCAGAAAACCCTTGTCCAGTTTGTGAAGGAAAAAGATTAAAACCAGAAGCTCTTAGTATTTATTTTAAAGAAAAAAACATTAATGACATTGTTTCAATGTCTATAAAGGATGCCTATGAATTTTTTCAAGATATAGGTGGAAATTTAAGTGAAAAAGATAAAAAAATTGCAGAAACACCTTTAAGAGAAATTGAAAACCGGCTCAAATTTTTAAATGAAGTTGGGTTAGATTATTTAACATTAAATAGAAAAGGTAAAACTCTTTCTGGAGGAGAAGCTCAAAGAATTAGATTGGCTTCTCAAATTGGTTCTCAGTTAGTAGGAACTTTATATATTTTAGACGAGCCAACTATTGGATTACACAAAAGAGATAACGATCAGTTAATTAGTACTTTAAAACACCTTAGAGATTTGGGAAATACAATTATTATTGTAGAACACGATGAAGATACTATTTTTGCCTCAGATTACTTAGTTGATTTTGGCCCTGGAGCAGGAAAACACGGAGGAGAAGTAGTAGCTCAAGGGAAAATGCCAGATATTTTAAAAGACAAAGATGAACAATCTTTAACTTTAGATTACTTAAGAAAAGAAAAAGAAATAGAAACTGAAAGTTATAAGCGTTCTGTTGACAATACAAAACCCTTTTTAAAATTAAGGGGAGCAAGAGAAAACAATTTAAAGAATCTTAATATTGATATTCCTTTAAGTCGTTTTTCTGTCATTACTGGAGTATCAGGGTCAGGTAAAAGTACCTTAGCTTATGAAACTCTTTATAAAACAATCTCTAATCGCTTAAACAATGCTGATCATAATGCAGGAGAGCACGATCATCTCCACGGATTAGAATATATTGATAGGGTAGTTAATATTAGTCAATCAGCAATGAGATTAAATTCAAGGTCTAATCCTGCAACCTATGTTGGGGTTTGGGGACCAATTAGAGAACTTTTTGCATCAACAGAAGAAGCTAGGATTAGAGGCTGGAAGCAGGGAAGATTTAGTTTTAATGTTCCAAGAGGAAGATGTGAAAAGTGCAAAGGTTATGGGAAAAGAGCTATTGAAATGCATTTTTTACCAACAGTCTATGTTACATGTGATGCTTGTAAAGGAAGAAGGTTTAATCAAGAAACATTAGAAGTTGAATATCATGGAAAAAATATTTATGACATTCTTCAAATGAGCGTAGAAGAAGC
>CAZKRA010000012.1:0-18205 GCA_964555095.1 uncultured Candidatus Saccharibacteria bacterium
ATTTCTTTTCTCACAATTTTGTTTTAACCAATAGGCAATTTCTTCTATTTTTTTGTCTTTGTTAACAACAGCTAAGGTGAAATTGAATAATGTCTTATTAGATACTTTTAATTTATATCCTTGTAAAAATAAGAAATAAGTTGTCGCTGCAATACTTACTCTTTTGTTTCCATCTATAAAAGCATGGTTTTTAGCAAGAGATTCAAAATAACAAGCTGCTTTTTCAAAAACACTTTTATATTTATTATGTTTTGGACGTTCAATAGCAGAACGTAAGAGATTCAAATCTCTAACGCCGTGAGATCCGCTAGTTTCATCTACTAGTCCTTTATGTATTTTCAAAACTTGTTTTTCTGTTAAATACTTCACAGCTAATTTTTAGCTAACTTTTCTAAGGCATCTCTGTATTCTTCAATAAACTCTTTAGTCCACTTTAAAAGCTGCTGGTCTTCTGACTCTTTTTTAGCAGGTTTAACTTCAATAACTCTATTTTTTTCATTAAAAGTAACCTCAACCTTTTCTCCTCGTTGAAGGTTTAATTTTTTCATTGTTTCTTCAGGAATTGTGATTCCTTTTGATGATCCAATTTTTATAATTTTTCTAGTCATATATTATTATATTATAATTTTATTATAATAATATCAAGTTTTATTCTTAAAAATAAAAAGCTCCTTACTTTCTAGTAAGGAGCAGAGCTTCTTTTAATTTTTCTTTTTAATCCCGTAAAAACAATTCCCTTTTCTTAAAGGGCTGGAGAAAGTTCTAGTTTCATTTTCATGTTTTTTGTATCTTTCTTTCCAATAATTCATGATTCTATAGCAATCTTTAATTATAAAACCTTTTTCATGTTTTCCTATTACTTTACAGTCTATATTATTTTCAATATCTTCTCCCATAATGCTACTATGTTCTAAAATTTCAAATTCAAAATCTTCAAATGCTTGATTAAGTTCATCTTTGATGAATCCGCTTGTGCTTATTATATCTCTGTACTTAATAGGAACAGCTAAATAGAAAATTATTACTTGATCTTCCATTCCGTATTTTTCTCTCTGCTTTAGAATGTCTTTATGTCTTTTAAGTTCCTTTCCTATATTCTCTTTTAAAATCTTTGTTCCTTTCTCTTGCCAAAAAATCAATTTTCTTCTACTTTCTGGAGAAAAAATTCTGCTTCCATAAACCTTATGTTTCATTTTAGCTTCCCCCTTTTTAATTTATTCAAACATTAAGAACTGTTTAAACTATACAATTATTATTAAAAAATGTCAATAAAAAAGCTCCTCACATTTTCTTGTAAGGAGCCTTAGAATTTTTAGGAGTCCTAATTAGGACTCTGGCTTTTGATTTGCCTTTTTTAGTGCAACGAGGACATTGGTCTTTAAATTCTATTATTGCTTCAATTTCTTCATCTTCTTCAATCCTTTCTTCAACTTCATTTTTAAGCTTTGATTGTTTAAGAAACTTCATAAAAGTTTCTCTCGTAACTTTGTATTTTCCGTGTTCAGGACATTTAAAATAAAACATTAAATTCCTCCTTTACATCTTTTTTGGAACATACAGGAAATTAAATGTGCGATATTTTTAATTCCCTTCTTTTCAAGATCGTCAGGGTGTAATACTAAATCTGCTTTGTAAATAACCTTTGAAGGGTTAACTGTTAAGTCAATTGTTACTATTTCTCCTTCAAATTCAAAAAAGCAATCTACACCATGATAATAGTCTAAAGGTGAAGATACAGCATTATAGAGAAGCAATTTATTCCAATCTTCAATTTCTAAATCAAGTGCTGTCAAAGCGTGTAAATCATTTGCTGTTCTAGTATCAGGATCAGTTGGATCCCATTCTTGATTTTCTTTAACATATTCTAGTGCCTTATTATAAGTCATATAGCCATCCCCATCCCAACTAAGGTGTATTTCTCCAAGGACTTCTTCCTCAAAGATTCGGCCTGTATAACCATTCATTTTCTATCCTCCTTTTTTAAATTATTTAAAAATTATGTACTACTATCTACTACTTAAACTATACAATAAAAATAACTCAATGTCAACAATTTAAGTTAAAAGTTTACAGTGCATTCCCTAGTGTAAACTCGGAACTTCGATTTTAAAAGTTGAACCTTCTTCTTTTCCTTTAGAATGAGCTTCTAAATATCCTCCTAACCCTTCAATAATTTGAGAAGATATAAATAATCCTACTCCTCTACCAGTAACATTGGCCTTTTTAGCTCTTTCTCCTCTTTCAAAACTATTTTGAAAGAGTTTGTTTATCTCTTCTTCTGTCATTCCTATTCCAGTATCCTCTACTTTAATAAAGATTTTTCCATTATTCTTTTTTAAACTAACTTCTACTTTTCCTTTTTTAGTATACTTTATTGCATTGTGAATAATGTTGTATAGGGCTTCTTTTAATTTTAAATAATCAGATTCAATAATTGGATTATTAATTTTTTTAAAATTAACCTTTATCTCTTTCTTTTTTATCTCTGGTTCTAATTGATTAAGAACCTCTCTTATTAATTTATTTAAGTTGGTTTCTTTTTTATCAAACTCTTTCTCGCCAATATTAAACTGTGCTACGTCAAGAAAATCATTAACTAAATTAATTAATTCTCTTGTCATCTTTAATGATTTATTAACTTTTTCATCAACTTTTTCCGGAACTTCTCCATAAGTTCCTTCTTTTATTAAACTAAGATAGCCTTGTATTCCAGATAAAGGAGTTCGAAGATGGTGCTGAGTAGTTAAAAGAAATTGATTTTTTAATTTATTCAATCTTCTAAACTCTTCCGCCAATTCTTCTGCTTCTTCTCTTCTTTCAGCTTCTTTAATCGCTGCTTTAATTAAATAGTATCCAAAGATACAAAATAGCAAAAATAATCCTGCAGAAACTATTTTTAGCTGTAGATTAGGCAAAATAAAAGGAAAAACTAAAAGAACAGCCCCCATAACTGCAACTAAAACTTCTATTGCTACTACTTTAATTCCGAACAAATCTCTCTTGATTATAGCAAATCCAGTTAATCCTAAGAACCAAATTACAGAATAATTTCCTAATTGCCAATACTGAATCGATCCCCTTGCAACCGGTAAAATTACATTAAAAATTAAATTCATAAACAAAAAGATAGAAGTTCCAATTAAAAAATAATGAACTTTCTTCTTTAATTTTTCATCAAAATGAAAATACTTTTTGTAAATATGATAGAGAGACAATCCAACTAAAAGAAAAATAGCTGGATAATAACCATACTGCCCCCACCTTCCAAAAATTGGTTGGGTTCTTCCATTAACAATTTTAATCCCTTCTACTATTAAGTCTGTAAAAATGGAAAAGTAAGAAAAAAGGCCAACTAAAAAAGTTACTGAACTAAAAACAAAAAGATTAACTTTTTTATGTTCTGGAAAATTAATTGAAAAGATATAGAACAAAAAGAAAGAAATTGCCACTTCTGCTAAAATTATTCTTCCTAAAAAAAGAGAGAAAGTTAAATCTGGTCTAAAATAGAAAAAATATCCTGCATTAATCCAAAGCAGAAAGGAAAGTGTCACTAAAGAGAAAAGTTTATTAATCTTTTCTTTTGGATTATCTAATAAAACAACTATTAATAGCCAAATAGCTGTAAGATCAATAAAAAAAAGAAAATACTGATTAAACTGTATACTGTCTAATAATGCTGTAATCATAAGTTTTTATTTATTCCCCCTACTGATAGAGTGCATATAAAAAAGATATTCTAACTTGTCTTCAAATCTTTTTTGAATATCTTTTGAAAAATTATTTTCTAAAATTTGGATCATCTCTTTTTGAAGCTGATTCCAATTATTTAAAAGTTCCTTCTCTATTTTTAGGTTTTTAATTTTGTTAATTAATTGTTCTGGATTATTTTTGAATTTTTCAAAATTAATTTCTTCTCTATTTTTTAATAATGGAAAAACTAAACTAGTAAAGTCTCTTTCTTTAGCTTCTCTTTCCCATGTTGTAAGCCAATTTCCAATTCGGGCCATCTTTTGTGCTTTTAAAACTGCTTCTCTAAAAGATCCTATCTTTTTAAAATCAAAATTGATTTTACACATAAGATCAATGTCAGAATTTATAATAATCTGCATGCTTTGAGGAAAATAAGTCCAGTATTCTTCTTTATTCATATTATAAGAGTTTTTTGTAATTAATTTCCCATATTGGAAAGCACTAATTAACTGTCTTACATCAAACTCAAACAAATCTTTAATTTTTCTATAATATGGATACTCTTTAATGCTTTCAATAATTTTTTTCCAAGCTTTTTCCGTAAATTTAAAATATTCCTTATCTTCTTCTGTCAATTTGTCTAAATTATAATTATCAAAATCAAAAGGAATTTTTAAAAGTTCTTTTAGGAGTATATCTTTATCTTCTTTTTCAGATACATCATCAACCAGCATTATAAAGATGTCCAGTAGTGTTTTGGTATTTCTAACTGATTCTTTTCTTTCTATTCCTTTAACTAGATACCAGTCTTTATTTATAAAATAACACCATTTAATAACAAAAATATCTCTATTTGTATTTTTTTGAAATCTTTTTACCCACCCATCAAGAAAAGAGGAGAGCTCCTCTTTTTTAATCTTTGCTATAGTATTTTCTTTTTTTTCTTTAGTAATATTATCTAAAATTTCTTCTGCTTTTTTCATAGGGGTTACTATTGTATCTTAATTGAAGATAAATCACAAGCCCCCTTTTTTAACTCTTTAAAGTTATAATGTTATAATTTTAATTAATGATAAAAGAAAAAAATAAAATTAATTGGAAGGAGTGGATTGAGGTCTTTTTTAATTATACTTTAAGCCTATTTCCTAAAATTAAAACTTTAAATAGAATAACTTTAAAGTTAGAAAAAAATTTCAGTTTTTTTATAGAAAAAGTTTTTCAGTTTTTTAATATTGCTCATTATGTTAGTGATTTCAAACTAAAACAGATTACTGCCCGAACAGCTTGTTTTATTGAAGAAGCAAGAAAAAAAGGTTTCCATTTTGAAGTTTTAAAAAGTAAATTTGGCTGGAGTAATTATTTTAAAATGCATACTAAAGATAAGACTATTTACTTTGAAGGGTTACCCGTTAATAAATTTTCAGAAAACTTTACTAATAATAAGCAAAAAACTAAAAAAATTCTAAAAAAGAAAGGATTCCCAGTACCAGAAGGAAAATCTTTTTGGTTTTTTCAAAAGAAAAAAGCTTTAAAGTATGCAAAAGAATTAAACTTTCCTTTAGTTATAAAGCCTAATTTTTCTTCCCTCTCAAAGGGAGTTAGTATTGAAATCAATAATTTAGCTAATGTCAAAAAATCAATTGATAAAGCTTTAAAGCATTCCCCTATTTTTATAATAGAAAAATTTATTAAAAATACTTCAGACTTTAGAATTGCTATAGTAAGTTTTGAAAAGATATTTTGTTATCAAAGAATTCCGGCTTTTATAAAAGGAGATGGTAAACACTCAGTTTCTGAGCTAATTGAAATTGAGAATAAAAACCCTCAAAGAAGTAATAAAAGAACAATTGAAACTCCTTTTTATAAAATAAAGGTAACTTCTGAAACTAAAAAAATATTAAAGGAACAAAATCTTACTTTTTCATCTATTCCTCCAAAAGGGAAAAATATAAATTTACACAAAAAGCCATTTTTAAAATTAGGAGGAGTTCATATTGATAAAACAGATAAAATTCATCCTGATAATATTAAACTTTTTAAAAAAATAGCTCAAAAAGTAAAAAGACCTTTAATCGGAATTGACTTTTTAGTAAAAGATATCTCTGTATCTTATAAGAAACAAGAGTGTGCAATTATTGAAATAAATAATCTTCCTGGTATTGTAGGGCATCATTATCCTTATCAAGGCAAATCAAGAAATGTTTCAAAATCTATTTTAAAGGCATTAAAAAAAGAAGGGTAAAACCCTTCTTTTGTATATAAAAATATTTCTAATTTTTTAAAATCCAGTAAACTCTCTTAGCATAGAAACTGGAATAGCTACTACTCTTCCGCTTGTAGTCTTTTTATTTAATCCAACAATTTGTCCTTGAATATTAAAAAGAGGAGATCCTTCCATACTTATATCCTCAAAAATATTAGTTTGAATTTCTCCATTTGGTTTTGCCTTAACAATCCCTTGATTTACACTAGTGTATATCTTCTCCACTCCTACTTTTGCGCTTAAAAATACTCTTTCTCCTAAATTTAGCTCCTCTCCAAACTCTGCTGTAGAAAAATCACCTTTTTCTAATTTAACTAAAGCTAAACCCGATTCCGGATCTCTTTTTAAAATTTGATAGGGAACTTCTTCTCCTTGAGTTTTAAAGCTGTAATTTAAGTTTCTTGGTATAAGCTTGGAAAGAGTAACAACTAATCCGTCTGAAGTTAAAACTAATCCAGAACCTTGAATAGTTCCAGATTGAGTTTTAGTTTGAATTGAAATTACAACATCATCAACTTTGTCAACTGCATCCTGAAGTGCTTTATTCTCTTCAATTACTATTTTATTCGTTTTTGTAATATTAACTGGTCTGTTATCTTCTAAGTCGTATTGTTCAAATAAAGGTTTTTCTACCAAATAAGGCCAAAGAAATTGATCTGCAAACACTCCTCCTATTGCTCCAATAATAAAAATTACAATTACTTTTAGTATAAGTTTTTTCATTTTTTAAACTGAAGAAGGTACCTTCTTTTTAGCTTTCTTTTTTTGTTTTTTCTTTTCAAAAGTAATTTCTCCTTTTTCACTTTTTACTTTTATATTATCTTTTTCTTTAACTTCTCCTATAACAATTTTCATAGCAAGAGGATTTAAAACTCTTTTTTGAATAGTTCTTTTTAATGGTCTTGCCCCTAATTCTCTATCAAATCCTTCTTTGGCAAGAATCTTTTTAACTTTTTCAGTTAAATTTATACTAATTCCTTTTTTGTTTAACCTTTTCTTAACTTTTGTTAATTCTAATTCAACAATTTTTTTGATCTGTTTTTTATTAAGATGATTAAAGATAATAATATCGTCAATTCTATTTAAAAATTCTGGCCTAAATTCTTCTTTTAAGGAATCCATTACTTTATCTTTAACAGAAACTTTTTTATCTTTGGCTGAAAATCCTAATTCTCCCATTTGAGCAATTTGTTCTGATCCAACATTAGAAGTCATAATTAAAATTGCGTTTTTAAAAGAAGCTGTTCTGCCTTTAGCATCAGTTAGTCTTCCATCTTCTAAAATTTGAAGAAGCATATTAAATATTTCTGGATGAGCTTTCTCAATTTCATCTAAAAGTACTACAGAATAAGGTCTTCTTCTAATTTTTTCTGTTAATTGTCCTCCTTCATCATGACCAACATATCCTGGAGGAGAACCAATCATTTTTGAAGTAGAGTATTTTTCCATATATTCTGACATATCCAACCTAATCATTGCATCTTCATTATTAAAAAGAAATTCAGCTAAAGCTTTTGCTGTTTCTGTTTTTCCTACTCCTGTAGGGCCTAAAAAGATAAAGGAACCCATTGGCTTGTCTTCTTCTGCAATTCCAGCCCTAGAGCGTCTTATAGCGTCAGAAACGGCTTCAATTGCATTGTCCTGCCCAATTACTCTCTCTGATAGAGTTTCCTCCATTCTTTGTAATTTTTTAGCTTCTTCTTCTAAAAGTTTAGTCACAGGAATTCCAGTCCACCTTGAAACTACTTCTGCTACATCTTCTTCTGTTACCTCTTCTTTTAAAATTGGTCTTTCTTTTTGAAAACGAGCTAATTTTTCTTCTGCTTCATTTAATTCTTTCTCTAATTCTGGAATTTTACCATATTTAATTTGAGCTACTTTTTGAAGATTAGCTCTTGATTCTTCTTTTTCTACCTCAAACCTTGCTTTTTCCAATTCTTTTTTAAGATTTTTAATTTTCAAAATTGTTTTTCTTTCTGATTTCCATTTTGCTTCTAATTCTTTTCTATCTTCTTGAAGGTTAGCTAGTTTCTTTTCAATTACTTTTAGTCTTTTTTTACTTTTTTTATTATCTTCTTCTTTAATAGCTTGTTTTTCTACTTCTAATTTTTGTATTTTCTTCTTTAACTCTTCTAGATCAGCTGGTTCTGATTCAATCTCTAATCTTAAGAGGCTCATTGCCTCATCCATTAAATCAATTGATTTATCAGGTAAGAATCTATCATTTATATAACGAGCAGAAAGTTCTGCTGAAGCAACTAAAGCAGAGTCTTTAATTTTTACACCATGATGTAGTTCATATTTTTCTTTAATACCTCTTAAAATTGAAATTGTATCTTCAATTGAAGGCTCTTCAACATAAACTGGTTGAAATCTTCTTTCTAAAGCTTGATCTTCTTCAATATGTTTTTGATATTCTTTTAAAGTAGTTGCTCCAATAGCACGAAGCTCTCCTTGAGCTAATGCAGGTTTTAATAGGTTAGAAGCATCAATTGCTCCTTCAGCTGAACCTGCTCCAACTAAAGTATGAAGTTCATCAATAAAAAGCAAATATTTCTCTTGTCCTTCTTTTACTTCTTTAAGCAGAGCTTTAATTCTATTTTCAAATTCACCCCTGTACCTTGTTCCAGCTACCATTGCACCAAGATCCAAACTAATTAGTTTTTTTCCTTTTAAACTTTCTGGAACTTGACCTGAAGCAATTTTTCGAGCTAATCCTTCAGCAATTGCAGTTTTACCAACTCCGGCTTCTCCAATTAGAACAGGATTATTCTTTTTTCTTCTTGATAATACTTGCATTATTCTTCTAATTTCCTCTTCTCGTCCGATAACAGGATCTAAATTTCCTTTTTTGGCTTTTTCAGTTAAATTAATTGCATATTTTTCTATTGCCTGATATTTTGTTTCCGGACTTGGATCAGTTACTTTTCTATTTCCTCTTAATTCTTTTAAAGCATCTTTAGCTGCCTGGTAGGTTAAACTTTCATTTACTTCTTCCATAATGCCCTTTGCATTTGTATTTGTTGAAAGTAAAGCTAAAAACAAATGCTCTACTGAAACAAATTTATCTCCCATCTGCATTGATTCCTGCTTTGCTTTTGCCAATACTTTTCCCATATCTTGGGTAAGATAAAACTGCCCCATATTCTTATTTGGGGTTACAATATTTGGGATCCCTCCTAAAGCACTCTCTGTTTCTTTTTTTAATTCTTTTAAATCAATTCCTAGCTTTTCTAGTAAAGTTAATACAATGCTTTCATCTTGATTCAATAAAGAGTGGAGTAGATGCACTGCATCTACTTGTTTTTGTCCCTTTTCTTTAGCCAAATTTTGAGCTTTAAGTAAAGCTTGTTGGCTTTTGTTTGTAAAATTTCCTCCTTGCATATTCTTTTAATAACATTTTTAAGACAAAAAATCAAGCCTATTCACTTGATTTTTCTCCTAATTTTAAAGATAAATTAACCTTTTTATCTCCTCTTAAAACAACTAAAATAACTTGATCTCTTGGGGAATATTCCTTAATGATTTGAGCTAATGTATTCTCTCTGGTTATTTTTTGATTATCAAACTCTAATATAATGTCTCCTGCTTTTAATCCTGCTTTATCAGCGGCAGATCCTTCAATAATAGCAGGCTCTGTTTTGCTTGACGAAATTAAGGCCCCATAATTAACATCCAGATCTTGTAATTGTTTTACTTCTTCATTAATTATTACATAACGTACTCCAAGAAAGGCATAACTAATTTTACCAGTTTCTTTAATTTGATTAATATCTCTCTTTGCTCTATTTATTGGAATAGCAAATCCAATATTTTCTCCTTGAATTGAAACGGCTGTATTTATGCCAATAACTTCTCCTTCATTATTTAAAAGCGGTCCACCAGAATTTCCTTTATTAATAGCAGCATCAGTTTGAATAACATTTTCAATTGTTTCAACGTATTCCCCTCCCCCTGAAGCTGTAATTGTTCTCCCTAGTCCAGAAATAATTCCGGAACTTACTGTATTTTGAAACTCTCCTAAAGCATTCCCAATTGCAATTACCGTTTCTCCTATCTTAAGGCCAGAAGAATCTCCTAACTCTAAGATAGGAAGAGAATTACCATTTAACTTATTCTCTCCATCAACTATTTTAATAATTGCCAAATCCTGCAAAGGATCTTTTGCTAATACTTTAGCCTCAAACTCTCTCCCTTCACTTAAAAGAACTGAGAATTCGGCTTCTTCATCCATTACTACATGTTTATTAGTTAAAACCATTCCATTTTTAGAAATAATAAAACCAGATCCACTTCCTACTCTTTCTTTTTTTGTCTCTCCTTCTTCTGGGGTTTGTACTTCAAAAGGGAGCCCTTGAAAGGGTTCAAGATATACGTCACCTACTGCAATTTCTTTTCTTACAATTATACTCACAACCGCAGGAGAAGCTTTTTCTACAACATTAATAATTTTTTCTTCGTAATTTTTTTCTTCTGCCTGCTCAGTAACTGTCTTTTCAATAATTCTTTCTACTTCTTTAGATTGTCTAAAAATCATATTATCTCCGCCTGAAAAAAGCGATCCACTCCAATTTGTAAAGTAGTTAAAGGATAATATTCCTCCTAAAAAACCAAACAAAGAAGAAAAAAGAATTATTGAAATTGTAAAAACAAATATTCTTTTTCTAATAAAATAAAGAGGTTTCTCTTTTTTATCCTTTTTCTTCTTAAAAGGATTTTTAATTTTTGGTAATTTATATAAATCCATTTTTATTCTTCGTCTGATCGATAATGATCAAATTGATATTTTAAAACTTTACTATTTTTAATAGGTCCTAAAAAAGTCATATGAGCTCCAGTAAAAAGATACTTAGAATACAATATAATTCTTCCTTCTTTTTCCATTCTTCGAGAGGAGAAAATAAAAGGTCGTGTATGAAGATATCTTACTTTTCCTTTTTTAGCAACTTGCTTCATATAGAAATGATCTTCCCCAATATCTATCTCTTCATCAAATCCCCCTATTTTATCATGAATTTCTTTTCTAACTAGTATAGCTTGAGCTCCATAAGGAGAGAGAAGTTGAAACAACCTTGCCCATAAATTATAGATGATATAGCAAATTTTATCAAACCAATTTCCATCTACTTTAATCGGAAAAGCGGCTCCATCCAAATTCTTCTTTTTAAACTCAGCTACTCCTTTTTTTAAGTCTTTTTCATAGATTTTAATTAAATCACTATCTAAAAAAAGTAGAATATCCCCTTGAGCAACTTCAGCTCCACTGTTTCTACCTTGAGCCGGAGACCCTCCTTCTACTATTTTACAATTAAAATCTTTTGCAATTTCTTTTGTATTGTCATTAGAACCGGCATCTGCAACTATTATTTCATAATTTTCAAAATCTTGTCTTTTAATTTCTTTTAAAGTGTTTTTTAAAAAATCTTCCTCATTTAAAGTGGGAATAATAATACTAAGCATCTTTTTCTATTTTAACTTGTTTAGTGCCAATATTATAGGAAAAAGCTTAAAAGTCAATTTCCTTTTTCGCTTCATTCCAAATTTCAGGCTGATTTTGCTTTTCTTTCATAAAATACCACCACTCCGCTCCCCAAAAATAATATTCTTTTAAATCGGCTTTTTTAGCAAATTCCACCATATCTTTAAACTGTTCAAGATCCATTGTCTTTTTTTGCTCTTCTAGAGAAATATCATAGAGAAGTTTAGGTCCCCAAGGTTCTGCTTGTAATTCAATACAAATTACATCTTTATTAAATATTTTATTAATAATATCAGCCCTTCTTTTATAAAAAATTGGAGTTAAAGGAGAAGTATAATAAGTTTTAAATTCAGCAAACCACATCTTTTTGTAAAGAGTGGTCCCAACTATATCTCCTAATCGAGCTGATTTAGTCCAAAAACTCCATTCTCCACTTTCAGAGATAACTATAGGTCTATCTTTTTTATCAATATCTTTTACTAAATTTATCTCTTCTTTTAAAAATTCCTTATCGTACCAAGGACAATCTCCAAAAACAAAGAAGGGTTCATTTTCAACCTGCCAAGCTTTAATAGCTTTTTCATGTTTATACCTTTCAACAATTTTATTTAATAATTCTTTTACCTCTTTTTGCTGCTCTTTTTTCTCTTCTCCTCTTATCCAGCCTGGGAGATGACATTCAGGCCAACGAGCAGTTTTCATCCCAATATTTAAAATTACTTTTGCGTCTTTTTTTTTCGCCTTTTTAATCTGCCAATCTAAGTATTCAAATTCATATTTATTATTTTCTGGTTCAATTAAATCCCAATGAGTAATAATTCTAATATTTTTTACACCTAAATCATTTAAAATAGCTAAGTAAGTCTCTTTCCAGTCTAATCCAAGCTGATCTGCATGCTTACTAGAAAAAGCTACTCCCCACTCCACTTTATTGGGCTTAGTTCTACCAATAAAAATAAAGGTGAAAAGTAGAATTAGAAATAAAATTAAAAGAAAAATTAAATATTTACCCACTTTTTTCATAAAATTAATTTAAAAATAATAGAAATAATCCTCCAATTAATAATACAACCGCACTTATTTTTTGCAAAGCAACTCTTTTATTAAACCTTTCTTTTAAAATAGAAGGATATTTAAAAGATAAAAGAGCTGCTAAAGCTAACAAAAACAAATATTTAAATCCTTCTAAAGCATTAATTAAAGGCAAAAAGGCAAGTGGAGCTAAATAAATTGCATAATTTTGTAAAACAGCTCCAGCTCCTCCTAATACTTGATTTCCAGCTATAATAGCTTTCTTTTTTAAAGTCATCTTCTCTCCGGCTGAAGAAAAGAGCTCTTTTCTTGCTTCTTTTGTAAATAAAAACATTAAACCACCAATAAAAGAACCAGAATAAACTAAAACAAAGCCAGATAAAAAAGACTCTTGATATGCTC
Source organism: uncultured Candidatus Saccharibacteria bacterium (assembly GCA_964555095.1). Taxonomy (GTDB): domain Bacteria; phylum Patescibacteriota; class Minisyncoccia; order Minisyncoccales; family CAYPLZ01; genus CAYPLZ01. Next base: position 12,867 of record CAZKRA010000012.1, read on the forward strand.
TAAAAACTAGCTTAGCTCCAAAAAAAGAAAAAGCGAGTAAAAAGGCTGCAACAACGGATAAAAATAAACTTTTAATTATTAATTCTTTTTCTTTTTCTAAAGTAATCAAAATTGTTCCCCCTATTAACAAAAACAAAGCTGCAATATGATAAAAGTTCAATTCTACAGAGCCAAAAAATAAGCTAGTAAAGATAAAGGTGAAAACAGGTAAAGCTCCTCCTACTGCAGGAACAATTTTTGAAGCATCAAATTGCTGCAGGGCTAAATATAAAAAAAATAAGGCAAAAGTTCGAGCAATTCCTGAAATTAAAGCAAGACTTGTAATCGCCACCCCATTAAATTCTAAAAAACCAAAAGGAACTAAAAACAAGACTAATCCACTAAAAGCTCCCACAATAAAGGCATAGAATTTAGGGCTTGTAGCCTGAGTAACTATGTATTTATCAATTAAATTAGTTACTGCAAAAAAGAAATAAGCTGAAATTGCAATTAATATCGCTTCCATTAAGATACTATCTTCTTAATTTTTTTAACGGCATCTTGCCTTCCTTCAACATAACCTTCCATAGCAAATTCTGCTAAATATCCTTTATCTATCCAACTAAACAACCACTGATCTGTGTATAAAGGATTCTTTTGAGTATTACCAAAACCTGATTTTAAAATCCATCTCTTATTAAAATCTTCCTGAGATCCAATAGTAGGAGCTAAAATCAATGGTATTCCTAGAGCAGAATAAAAAGAAAGTTCAGATGGTTTGGTCCAAAGAATATCTGTTTTTCTTAAAATCTTATTAAATTCTTCAAAATAATCATTAATTTCTTTTCTATAAATAATTTTAATCTTTTCTCCAATTACTTGTTCTAGACCTAGCTTTTTAATCTGTTTTTCAAAATGCTCTTTTACATTTTTATGCGTACCAGCAACTAAAATAATTCTAATTTCTCCATTTTTAATTCTACTCTTTAAGTTTTTTATAATTTGAATTCCTATCTCAGATTGAGCTCCAGCTCCTCCTACTGCAAACATTAAAGTTAAAGGATGATCACTTTCTAAAGGAAGATTCCCTAATCTAGACTCAATTAAATCATAATATTGATCTCTATACCTTCCTTTTGGATCTAAATTAACTAATCTATTTTTAAGGTCCTCTTTTAAATGCTCTAAGTTTCTCTCTGGTAAAGGAAATCCAGTTAAATAGATATTAGCTTCATTTACTCCATAAAGCATTAATCTTTCTTTTACTCTTTCTGTAGGAGCAAAATAATTAATTCTGCTCTTTTTAGAATTAAGAGGTGCCCAAATTCTTGCAACATCTGTATCGCAAGCCTGACAATAAATTTCATTGCTATAATTAAACTCTTCTGCCATAAAAGCTGAAATAAAGAAAGTGGCAATAATAGGTAAGTCTTTTTCTCCTAATTTACCTATTAAATGTTTTCCCCATCCCTTTGAAATAAGCTTGTAATATTGTTTTAAAGTTAAATTTGGTTTGGTTAAATCTCTCTTAGGATAAAAAGAAAGAATTCTTTGAAAAAAATCAAAGATACCAAAAATTAAATCTCCTAATAAAGGAATTGATTTAAATTTAGATACAAAATCATAAAATTTCTTCCCTCTTTCCCAGGTGTCTACATCATCGCTTGGAATACTGTCATAGGCATTAGCACTAATTACCTTATTATCAGGAGCTAAATCTCTTAAAGGATAAGATGCTCTCTGATGCCCATATCCCATATCAGTTGTAATTACCCAAGCTTTTTCTGTTTTTTTCTTTTCCATAAATTTTTGTAGTTTTATTTAATCTCTATTAATCATTTTACCAAAAATTAATAAGGATAAAAAGCAAGGGGTTCTCTTTTGTTAATTTTAAAAATTAAATAAATTAATAAAGAATAGATAAAAATTAAAAAGAAAAGAGGAAGTTTGTACTCAATTACAAAAACTTCAAATTGAGAACAAAAATTAACAACTTTCATCACATAATCAACTAAGATAAAAACAAAAAGAGATAAAACTTTTCCTAAAAAAGGTAAAAGTGATCCTCCTAATACAAAAAGGAAGCCAAAACCTAAGATAAAAGACAACAGAGGAACTATTAAAATATTAGCTAAAGGACTAATAACAGAAGCTGATCCCATCTTAAAAAGTAGAAGTGGAAAAACAAAAACCTGGGCTGCTAAAGTAATAGTTAAAATTTCTCTAACTTCAAAAAAATTAGGAATAAATTCTAATTTTTTAAAAAGGAAGGGTGAAAAATAAGTGATTCCAATTACAGCCAGAAAGGATAATTGAAAACCCAAATTATATTTTAAAAGAAGAGGATTAAAAATATTCATAAATAAAGCTGCGACTAAAAGAGAATGTAAAGGCGCCTTCATTCTTCCAAACAAGGAGGCAATTTTAATTAATAAAATCATAACTGAAGCTCTTACTGCTGAAGCAGGAAATCCAATTAAAGTTAGGAAAAATATTAAAAAAAGTAAGAGAATAAGGAATTCATTCTTTTTTGATTTTAAAAATCTTGAAATAATTAGAACTAATATAAGGATATGCATTCCAGAAATAGCAGTAATATGCCTTACTCCAGCAAAATTAAGTTTTTTCCCAAGCTCACCTTCTATCCTATCTTTATCCCCTAAAAGCATTGCTCTTAATATAGTACTATGCGGAGGAGAAAGATTTGTATAAATTACTTCTCTAAATTTTTCTTTAAGTTTTAAAATTTGCCCGTAAAAATAATTCCCTCTATTTTTTTCCTTTAATTCAACTTTAGGATAATACATTACAGCATAAACTCCCTTCTGTTCTAAAAATTTTCTATAATTGAAATCATCAAATACCGGTGGTTTTTGAATCTCTCCTTTAATTTTAATTTTATCTCCATAATTATAGTCTGGAAATCTATTTTTAGTAATTAGAACTTTTCCCTCCTCTTCTCTTTTTAAAATATTTACTGTGAGTTTAATTTTATTTACTTCCTTTTCGGTGTTTCTAACAATCCCAATAAATTCTACTTTTTCCCCACTTTTCTTTCTAAATAAAGAATTATCTATCTTTTTGTCTACTCTTTTTCTTAATAGAAAACCAAGGGTAAAAGCAAAAAGAAAAATTAAAAAAATTTGAATAAATGAAATAAATTTATCTTTTTCAAAAAATAGGAGAAAAAGATAGGTAAAAATACTAAAAAAGAAAAACCCCAGAACTAAATTCTGGGGTAAATTAATAGGCTCGTAGAGAAAAATTGACAATAAAAAGAAAAAAGCCGAAAGGAGAAATATTTTACTTTTGCTAATTATCCTCTTATCTGGCATTCATCCACAAATGGTGAAACAGCTTTTTTAATTTTTCCTATTTCTTCGGGAGTATATCCTTCTACTTTTTCAAATTCAGGATCTAATGTTTTTTCTCCTCTAAACTTTTGAATATAATATTTTCCTTCTCCAATCCATTTTCCTATCTTTACAATATCTTCTTTGTCAAGTAAGGAGGGAACTAAAGTTGTTCGAAATTCATGATCAATGCCACTTTTCTTTAATAAATTTATACTTTTTTCAATTTTATTAATATCTACTTCTACTCCAGCTACCTTATTATACTTTTCTTTTGGAGCTTTAACATCCATTGCAATATAATCAACTAAATCTTTTTCAATCAATTTTTGAATCATTTTTGGATTTGAACCATTTGTATCAAGTTTTACTTTGTACCCTTTTTCTTTAATCTCTTTAATAAAATCTTTTAGATCAGAGTGGATAGTAGGCTCTCCTCCACAAATCACAACTCCAGTTAGTAATCCTTCTCTTTTTTTTAAAAAATCAAAAAACTCCTTTTTATCTATTTCAGGTTGTTTTTCAAGTTTTTCGGGAATTACCAATTCGCTACTATAACAAAATGGACACCTAAAATTGCACCCTCCAATAAAGACCGTGCAAGCTAATTCATTTGGATAATCGATAAGAGTTGATTTTTCAAGTCCTTTAATTTTAAGCATTTAATTCTAATTTACTTTTAATTAATAAATAAAATTCTGACTAACTACCCTTCTTAAGTAAAGCTTAAGAGGTTTCTCTAATCCTTTAGCTTTAATCGTTTATTTTTAATTTAGTTTTTTGTTCTTCCTTTTCTTCTTCTTTTTCTGCTGTAAAGGATTTTCTTTCTTTAAATTCTTGTTGTTTTCCATCATTCCATTGCTGGACCGGACGAAGATAACCAACAATCCTAGAATAAACTTCGCAAGGCTGTTTTACGACACATTTTGGGCAATCAAAATGTTCTCCTGGAATATATCCATGTTGAGGACAAATTGAAAAAGTTGGAGTTAAAGTGATATAAGGCAAACTGTAATTCTTAAAAGCAGTTTTAATTAATTTTTTAGCATTTTCAATATTATCTACTTTCTCCCCTAAAAAGAGGTGATCTACTGTACCCCCGCTATATTTACATTGAAGGTCATCTTGAAGTTCTAGTTCTTCAAAAACATCATTAGTATATCCTACTGGCAATTGAGTACTATTTGTATAATAAGGAGTTCCTTTTTCGCCTGCTGTGATAATGTCTGGAAATTCTTTTTTGTCTTTTAAGGCTAATCTATAACTTGTTCCTTCAGCCGGTGATGCTTCTAAGTTATAAAGATTATCAGTTTCCTTTTGATATTTTCTTAGCTTATTTTGCATAAAATCCATAATTTCAAGAGCTAATTTTTGACCTTCATCTGAAGCAATATCTTTTTCAATAAAATTTAATAAGCACTCATTCATTCCGATTAAGCCAATTGTAGAAAAATGATTAGCATAATATTCTCCTCTCATTTTTTTAATATCAGCAAGATAAAATTTCGAATAAGGATACAATCCTTTTTCAATAAAGTTTTCAATAACCTTTCTTTTAATCTCCAGACTTTCTTTAGCAAGATCCATTCCTTCTTCAATTTTTTCATAAAGCTCATCCTTCGTTTCAGACAAATATCCCATTCTAGGAAGATTTAAAGTAACTACGCCTACAGATCCAGTTAAGGGGTTAGACCCAAAAAGCCCTCCTCCTCTTTTATGTAGCTCCTTGTTATCTAGCCTTAATCTGCAGCACATTGAACGAACATCATCTGGGTTCATATCAGAATTAATAAAGTTACTAAAATAAGGTAACCCGTATTTAGCTGTAGCTTTCCACATTGGTTCTAAGGTTGGATTTTCCCAATCAAAATCATTTGTAATATTAATTGTAGGAATTGGAAAGGTAAATGGTCTTCCTTTTGCGTCTCCCTCCATCATACACTCAAAGAAGGCTTTGTTAACCATGTTCATCTCTTCCTGAAAATCACCATAAGTTTCATCTTGAGC
>CAZKRA010000013.1:0-15681 GCA_964555095.1 uncultured Candidatus Saccharibacteria bacterium
GGCTCCGGAAATATTTAAAAACAAGAGATGATGATTCCGATGCTTTGTTTATAAATTACAGAGGTAAAAACCCTAAGACTCGCTTGTCAGTAAGAAGCTTAGAAAGAATCGTTAAAAAACATGCTATTGCTGCGGGGCTTCCAACTAATACTTCTTGTCATACTTTAAGACACAGCTTCGCTACAGACCTTTTAAATAAAGGCGCTGACCTTAGAGCCGTTCAAGAGTTTCTTGGACACAAGAATATTGTAACTACTCAAATATATACCCATGTAACTAAGCCTCATCTTAAAAAGACTCATCAGCAATTTCATGGAATTGCTGATGAAGATGAATAAGTTCATTCCTACTCACTTCCCTATTTTTTGGGATTATGCCCAAAATTAATTTACTTTTTAAATTACATAAGAAAAATATAGAAGTTTAATACACTAAATATAGGTTTAAAATAATAAGAAACTATTTTAATAGGATAAATAAGGTAAATTTATCTAATCTCCCTTTAAAAGCCTATTTAAAGTCTTTTTGCTTAATTTTCCCTATTTTTACTTAATTTTACCCTAAATTATTGACAAATATATTTTTTTGTTCTATAATATAAGTACAAAGTAAAAAGTTCTTAAGAAACAAAATAAGGAGGAGAATAAAATGATTAATAACTTGATTGATAATGTTTATGTAATGATTGGTAGTGTTCTTTTATTAAATACTTTCTTTTATTTCTATTTAAATCATTCAATTAAAAAAATGAATGAAAGAAATAAAGAAAGGAAAGAGAATAATGATTCTTAAAGTATTATTGTTAATAGTTGTTGTAATTCTAGGCTCCGCCGGATTCTGCTGGTACATAGAGAAAAATTTAAATAAATAATAAAAAAACCTTTTACTAATGTAAAAGGTTTTTCTTTTTGGGATCTCCCCTATTTATTTACCCTCTAAATCTTCTCCTTCAAATTCCAATTAATACCTCCAAAGAACTTTTGTTATAAATATATAAATTCCTTGACAGAATACCATATCTATGTTATAGTAAAGATGCGTTAGGATAGTTCTTTATATAAGAAAACTGCTTTTCACCCTATCTTTTTAGGAAGGGTTCAAGTAAAAGTAGTTTTAAATATTTAAAGGAGCTGATTGAAATGTTAAAGAAAAGATTAGTTATTCTTCTAGTTGTCTTATTGCTTGTTGGTGGATTCTTTTATTTTTCTCAATCAACTACTGGTTGGGAAAAGATAGAATCTGATCTCCGAGAAATGAATTTCTCGGAAAATGAATTAGAATATTTTAAAAGCTGTTGGGAGCGGATGTCTCAACAAGAAAGAGAAGAAATAACAGAGTTTATTAATAATGAAAAAGAAGTAGCTAACCTTCTGGATTAGTTACTTTTAAAACAAAAACCTCTTGCGGTAAACCGTTAAGAGGTTCTTTTTTTGTTTTATTCCCTCTATTATTCTCCGAACCTTCTTTTTCGATTAGAATAGTCTTTAATTGCTTTATCAAGATCTTCTTCACTAAACTCTGGCCAATATTTATCTAAAAAGCAAAGCTCAGAATAAGCAGCTTGCCAAATAAAAAAGTTGGACAACCTCCTCTCCTTCCCTGTTCTAATAATAAGATCTAGATCTGAAGTCCATAAGTTTTCTGCAATTAAGTCTTCATCAATATCTTCAGGCTTAATTCCTTTTTTCATTATCTTTTTGAATGCTTCCACAATCTCTGCTCTTCCCCCATAACTTAAAGCAATATTTAAAGTCATTTTTGTATTAGTCTTGGTCGCTTTTTCTGCTTTCTTTATTGCTTTTTTTAAGGATTGGGAAAGTTTATTTTTTCTTCCTAAAATTTGAACTTTTATTCCTTCCTTTACAAATTCCTCTAACTTATCTCTTAAAGTCTTTTCTCCTAAACTCATAATATGGTCTACCTCTTTTTCAGATCGTTTCCAATTTTCTGTAGAAAAAACAAATAAGGTTAAAATTTTTATCCCTTTTTTGCCGGCCCATTCTACTACTTTCATTGCTTTATCTAACCCTTTGTTATGACCTTTAAAAGCAGGGAGATTATTTTTCTTTGCCCATCTCCTATTTCCATCCAATATAATTCCTACGTGTTCTGGAATTTTTATATTATTTTCTTCACTCATAATTTTTATTATTTACTAAAAATATAATCTGTGTCAATGTTTATTTTTTTTGGTAAAAACCAAGGCAAATTGTGCCCTAAGAAATAAAATACTTTTAATCCAATCTTGGATAAAGTAATTTTGGGTTTAAATTTATTAAAAACTACTTTTTGATATTTGTCAAAATCAGGGAAAGTACTTACTAAATGATTAGCCGCTGTTAATCCCCAAATTACTCCTCCTCCAGACCATGGTTTTGTTAGTCCGGCAGCATCTCCACATAGAGTAATATTTGGATTGTTTGGGAAAGATAATCCTTCTGGAACTAAGCTGGAGCATTTATCTTTAATTTCAATATCTCTTTCTTTTAAAAATTTATTAAAATTATCTTTAGCATATTTGGATTCTTCTAAAATTCCATATTCAACTCGCTCTCCTCGAGGAATTTTCCAGATAAAACCATTATTTTTAGTTGGCCAAACTTCAACATAATCTGCATTGTCCTTTTTATTAACAAACCCCTTAATTCCTAAACGGATAGATAATTTAGGCAAGCCAGTCTCTTTTCTAGTGACAGAATCATACCCGTCACAACCAATAATATAATCATAGTTTTCCGGAAGAGATAAAACTGCTTGGTTAAGATTAATATTAGCTCCTTTTTCTTTAGTTTTTTGAGCCATCATTTTGTCTAATTTAAAATGGTTCATTACAAGAAGATCATGAGAAAATTGAGCTTCAATATCTTTTTTAGAAAAGTGGACTATAACTTTTTTTATTCTGTTTTGAACTAAATCTTTGCTTTCTGGAATAGAATTTAGAATTCTTTTAGAAAATAAACCAGAACAACATTTTTTACCAATTTCTTCTTTTCTTTCAAAAAGCTCCACCTCATTTTCATCAGATAGTTTTAAAGCTAAATAAAGCCCACAAATTCCACCTCCGATTATTGCAACTTTTTTGTTTGTATTACTTTTATCCATGAAAGTTTTTACTGCCTTGATTTGTTCTTAACTTGTTTAAGAAAAATTCCACCTCCAATTATTGCAACTTTTTTCATTTTTGATTTAAAACTTTAATTACTGTATTTTTTTCTAATTTATAATTTGCTGTAATATAGCCTACAGCAAAGGAAAAAATCGAGACTAAAACAATTATAACCACTAAAATAATATCACGTTTATTCTTTTTTCTAAACTTTTTAATAGCCTCAATAATTGACTTCATTTTTAAAATAAGTATAATATAAAATGATTTAGCAATTAAATTAAGTAAAAGAAAATGTCAAAAGTAAAAGCAACTGGAACAACTAAATTAGGAAGAGATTCAAACCCGAACTATCTTGGGGTTAAATTACATCATGGCCAAAAAGCTAAGGCTGGAAGTATTATAGTTAGACAAAGAGGGACTAAAGTCAGAGCAGGGAAAAATGTTCGTCGTGGTAGAGATGATACTCTTTACGCTATAGAAGAAGGGGTAGTTAAGTTTAAGACTAAAAAAATTACTAAATACGATAATTCTCGCAAAAAAGTTAAGTTTGTGAGTGTTGAATAGCAGTTTTTACAAACTCTTTAAATAAAGGGTGAGGATAAAGTGGTTTTGACTGAAATTCAGGATGAAACTGAGTACCAACATAAAAAGGATGATCCTCAATCTCTATTATTTCAACTAAATCTGTTTTTGGATTAAGACCTGCAACTTTTAAACCATTTTTTTCTAATTTTTTTCTATATTTATTATTGAACTCATAGCGGTGACGGTGTCTTTCTAAAATCAATTCTTCATTATAGGCTTGGGAACTAATGGTTCCCTTTTTTAATTTGCACTCATAAGTTCCGAGTCGCATTGTTCCACCATAATCTTTCTTCTTTAACAATTTCTTTTGGCCTGGCATTATATCAATTACCGGCTTACATCCTTTATCAAATTCAGTTGAATTTGCATTTTTAATTCCGGCAACATTTCGAGCAAACTCAACTGTAGCTAATTGCATTCCTAGACAGAGTCCTAAAAATGGAATTTTATTTTCTCTACAATATTGAGCTGCTTTAATTTTTCCTTCTGTTCCTCTACTTCCAAAACCTCCCGGGATAACAACTCCGTCAAATCTTTCTAATTTTTCTAATTTTGAAGGATCTTCTTCGTATTCCTCTGCAGAAAGCCAAAATATTTCTGCTTTTCTTTTATTAGCCCAACTACTATGATTAATTGCCTCTATAACCGAAATATAGGAGTCAGACAAGGTGAATTCCCCTGTTTCAAAGTATTTACCCACCATCCCAATTTTTACTTTCTTATCCGCGTTTTTGATTACATTTACCATTTTCCTCCAATTTTTTAAATCACTTTCCTTTGGCTTTAAATTAAACTTTTTTAAAATTTTATTACTAAGATTATCTCTTTCAAAATTTAAAGGAATTTCATAAATAGTACTTACATCAGGAGCAGAAATAACGTCTTCTTTGTCTACATTACAAAAAATAGAAATTTTTCTTTTACGAGGCTCATCTAATGGAACCTCTGCTCTTCCTAAAATAATATCTGGTTTTATTCCAGCTGAATTTAAAGTCCGAGCAGCATGTTGAGTTGGCTTTGTTTTCATTTCACCTATTATTTCAGGAATTGGAAGGTAGCTTACCATAACAAAAAGAACCCTCCCTGGGTTCTTTAATTTCATCATTCGAGCTGCTTCAAGAAAGAGCATATTTTGATATTCTCCTATAGTTCCTCCAATTTCAGTTAAAACAAAATCAACATCATTAATCTCTCCTGCCTTTTTAATTCTAGAGATTACTTCATTTGGTATATCGGGAACTACTTCAACACATTTTCCATCATATTCTAAGTTTCTCTCTCTTTCTATTACTGATTGATAAACTCTTCCTGTAGTCATATAATTGTGAGTTGAAAGAGTTTTATTTAAAAACCTTTCGTAATTTCCAATATCTTGATCACACTCTACTCCATCTGCAGTTACAAATACTTCTCCATGTTCAACTGGATTCATTGTTCCAGCATCTACGTTAACATAAGGATCAATCTTAACAGCTGTAACAGAATATCCTTTACTTTGGAGAATTTTTCCTATAGAAGAGTTTGCTACTCCTTTTCCTATTCCCGACATTACTCCACCAACAACAAAAACATATTTAGTTTCACTAATATTTTTACTCATTTTCTTTTTCCTTTATAAGAACTTTTAGTGTAGATTTTAGGTCTTCCCCAAGATTTAAATTAATTTCATATTCCCCTTCATTTTCAATTGGCTTTTCTAAATTAATATGTTTTTCTTTAACTTCTTCATATCCGAGTTCTTTAATCTTTTTAACAATATCTTTTTTATCAATTGATTCAAAAAGTTGTCCCTTCTCCCCTACCTTCATTTCAAATTTAATCTTCTTCTCTGTTATTGCTTCTGCTAATTTTTTTAATTCTTTTCTTCTTTTTGATTTCTTTTCTTCTTTTTGATTTTGTATTTGTTTGGCTTTTTTAACCTCTGATTCTATTGCTTTTGTTGCAAGTTTTTTAGGGAAAAGATAATTTCTGGCATATCCATCTGTAACTTCTTTTATTTCATTTTTTTGTCCTACACCAGGAATATTTTCTTTTAATACTACTTTCATAATAGAGTTAATTTAATTTATTATTTTCGAACGAAGTGAGAAAAAAGATTCAGTTTGATTCTTGTTTAGTTAAAATTTCAATAGCCTTATCAAGTTGAGGATCTTCACCCTCCTCAATTTCGTCTGGAATATCAACCTCAACATCAGGCTCAATTCCTTTATCCTGTATTAAAGATCCATTTGGAGTAAGCCACTTAGCAACAGTAATCTTTAAAGATGATTTATCGCTTAATTTAACTAACTCTTGAACTGATCCTTTTCCAAAAGATTTTTTACCTACAATCTTTATTTCTCTCTGGTCTCTTAAAGCACCAGCCAAAATTTCTGAGGCTGAAGCTGATCCTTGGTTCAATAAAACTATTATAGGATAATCTTTAAGCATAGAGTTTCCTTTTGCTTTGTAAGTATCGTCTTCTCTTTCTTCTCCAAAATGTTCAATCGTAACTGTTTTTCCATCTTCTAAGAACCAACCTGCTATATATTGAGAAACCTCAAGATAACCTCCTGGATTTCCTCTCAAATCTAATACTATTTTTTTAGCAGGACTATTTAGTATACTTAAAGCTGCTTCTCTAAAGTCTTTTCTAGCTTTTTCAGAGAAGTGATAAAGCCTAAGATAGGCTACTTCTCCTTCTTTAGTTTTTTCTCCATTTTGATCAACTAAATACCATTCTAATGATGGAATATCAATTACTCCTCTAGTAATATCAATATCTTTTGATTTTTGCCAACTTTCTCTTGCTACAGTTAAAGTTACCACACTACCTTTTGACCCTCTTATTTTATTCACTGCTTCATCAATTGTCATTTCGCTAGTTGATTCTCCATCTACTTTTAAAATTTTATCTCCTCCTTTTAATCCTGCTTTTTCAGCTGGAGTTTCTGGCAAAGGTGAAATTACTTGAAGTTGCCTATCTCTTACTCCTATTTCCATGCCTACCCCCTCAAACTGGCCTTGGACATCTTCCATAAAACGCTTTGTATTTTCAGGCTCCATAAATACAGTATAAGGATCATCTAAGGATTCAGTTAATCCAGAAATTGCTCCATATACTACAGTCTTCTGATTTAATTTACCAGTTTCTACGTATTTGCTCTCTAGTTCATTATAAGCCTCCCAGAATAAGGAAAAATCTATTTCTTGAGGAGGACAAACTTTGCATTGTTGCTGACCATAAAAAAATCCTCCTCCAAAAGCTAGGAAGATTAAAATTACAATTAGAAATGATAGTAAATTTCTTTTATTTAAAAAACTCATTTTGACCTACTATATCATAATTAACCATCTTGAACAACCTTAATCCTAACCCCAATTAGGCGAAGGGGTTTTAGATTTTGAGTTAAAAATTTAAGTAACAGTTTTTTACTTTCTGAACGTAAAGTTTCTAAATCATCAGTTGGAACACTAATAGTATTTGACCTATTATAAGTTTGAAAATTTTGAACCCTGCACACGATTGTTACAGTTTTGAATAAAAGTCCCTCTTTTTTTAAGGTGTGGTGGACTTTTTCTACTAATTTTTCAAAAGTATCTAAAATAATTTCTGGTTCTCTGGTATTTTGTTTGAAAGTATGCTCTCTTCCAATTGATTTTGTTATTCTGTTTTTCTTAATAACAGAATCATCTTTTCCTTTTGCTTTTTGATAAATATCCTCTCCCCTGCTTCCTAGTAATTTAACTAGTTTTTGTTTTTCTATTTTTTTTAACCCTCCTATTGTCTTAATTTTAAATTTATTCTTTAACTTGCTTTCAGTTTTTGGGCCAATTCCAGGTAAGATTTTTAAAGGTTTCTCTTTTAAAAAAGCATCTACTTCCTCTGGTTCTATTACAAATAAACCATCTGGTTTTTCTTCTTCAGAGGCAATTTTAGCTAATATTTTATTTGGTCCTATTCCTACACTTGCAGTAAGTTTTTCTTTTTTTAAAATTTCTGCCTTTAAAGTTTCTCCAATCTCTTTTGCTTTTTTGTAGTCAGAAACAAAAGAAATATCAAGATAGTTTTCATCTATAGATAATGGTTCATATTGATCAGAATAATTTTTAATAATTTCTAATATATTTTGAGAAACCTTTTTGTAATAATCAAGGTTGACTGGTAAATAAACAGCTTCTGGGCACTTCTTATAAGCAATTGAAATTGGAGTAGCAGAATTAATTCCATATTCTCTTGCCTCATAATTGGCAGTAGCAACTACTCCTCTAGCTTTACCCTTTTTTGGATCAGCCCCTATAACAACAGGTTTTTCTTTAAAACGAGGGTTTTCTCGCATTTCAATTTGGGCAAAAAAGCAATCCATATCAATATGTAAAATAATTCTATTCATAGTTTACTAGTATTATAATAAAAAAAGGCTTCATAATGAAGCCTTTTTAAAAATATATTATTAAAATATTCCTAAATCTTTTTTAAGATCATATCCATTTCCGCTATGCTCTAATTTTTTATTAATTCTTTCTATAAAGTTTTTAATTTCCATTTTTAAATCTTCTGCTATCCCATTTAGTTCATCTAAATAAATATCATTACAATCCCCAGCTTCAATGCAGTAGTTTAAGTTTTCCCTAACAACCAAGGGAATACATTCTTTATTCTCTTCTAATTTTTCAAGAATATCGCACAGTTCTAAAATATCTTCTAAAATTTCTTCGTAATTTTTAACCAGGGCCTCTTTTTGTCTTTTTCCACTTTCCGAAAGAATTCTTAATTCTTCTTGAGTCATTTTATTTCCCCCTTTTCTAATTTTTTAAAATAACCTCAATCTCCTCAAGTTTTTCTTGTTTTAGGTCCCGATCTAAATACATTCTAATCAATTGTTCAGCTTTATCATAACTTATTTTATTTGGAAGGTACTTTAAATTTTTCTTCTTTTCTACTCCTTTCTTTAATCTCTCTGCTAATAATTCCATCTCTTCTTCATCCACAAACATTCCCCCTTTCTCTTCTGTTACTATAAAACTTAATATTGTTTTTGTCAATATTTTATTTTAATAGTAAGAACTATTAAATTATAATAAAATAATTATGACTAATATTATTCAAAAATTAAAAGGAATGAAGTTCAATCAAAAAAAGATTGATCAAGCTTTACTAGAATTAGATGGAACTGAAAATAAAGAAATAAGAAGAGCAGGCGACAATCCAGTAGTTAAAAATTTATATAAAGAAGATCTTACCCCTAAAAAAGAACATAAACTTTTTCACACAAACTACCCTGATAAAAGTTAATTAATTTTTAATAACTCTATATCAAATACTAAAATTGAATTAGGAGGAATAGGTCCTTTACCTTGACTCCCATACCCTAATTTAGGAGGAATGAAAAGTCTCCTCTTTTCCCCTACTTTCATTCCTTCGGTTCCTGCTTCCATGCCAGGAATAACTTGTCTTTGCCCTAAAGTAAAAGTTAGAGGACTATCTTTTTTTATACTAGAATCAAATAAAGTTCCATCAATTAATCTTCCTTCATAATGAATAGTAACTTTATCTCCTTTTTCAACTTTGGCACCACTCCCCTCCTTTAGCCTCTTAATTTGAACCTCTTCAGAGTTTTTATCTATTTGAATATCAAAATTTTCTTTTTCTTTTTTATTCTCTTCTTCTAAGACAATTTGATTTTTTTTCTCCTCAGGAATTATTTCTTCTGGCTTCTCTTCTTTTATAAATACACCATAAAAAACTACCCCTATTATAATTGCAATTAAAAAAGCTACTATATTTTTTTCCATTTTATTATTTTAAATTTATTTTTTTATTAAAATCATTATTAGAGATAATGACTAATTAAAATAATGATTAGGTATCATTGTTTTAATTATATAAAAATTTATTCTTAAACCAAAATAAAGCTACCCCTAATCCAACAATATTTGAAGTTGCGAAAGCAATCCAAATTCCTTTTGGTCCTATAATTGGTGAAAGAAAATAGGATACTGGAAACCTAATAATTCCCATAGTTATAAAAGCAATCATTGCAGCTAAAGTTGTTTGCTTAGCACCTCTAAAGCCTCCTCCAAAAATTC
Organism: uncultured Candidatus Saccharibacteria bacterium; assembly: GCA_964555095.1. Lineage (GTDB taxonomy): Bacteria > Patescibacteriota > Minisyncoccia > Minisyncoccales > CAYPLZ01 > CAYPLZ01. The sequence continues at coordinate 9,764 of CAZKRA010000013.1, forward strand.
TAGCTCCTGCAATAAATCCAAAAGTTAAAGAAATATATTTTAAAAATTCTGCTCCAGTATTTATTACTTCTTGAGAGTTTGTAAAAACAGAAATAATTTGAGGAGCTAAAATATAACTAACTACTCCCAATCCTGTCATTAATAAAAACATAAATTTAGCAGCTAAATAACTAACCTCTTTAGCTTTTTTAAAATTACAAGCACCAATATTCTGGCCTGTAATTGTCTCTACGCTTCTTGAAACAGCTAAAGCTGGCAAAAAAACCATTGAAAAAACTTTTATTCCAATTCCATACCCTGCTACTACCTCAGTACTAAAATTACCAACAACTAAAAGCATAGCATTAGCAAATATAGCTCTTGAAGTTGTTTCAATTGAAGCAGGAATTCCTACTCTTAATAATTTTTTAAAATAAGAAAAATTAGGAATAAGATCTTTTAAATATATCTTAAACCCTGCAAAATTAGAAAATAAAATAAATAACCCCATTAAAAAACCGATTCCCCTACAAAAAATAGTTGCAATAGCTGCTCCTTCAATTCCAAGAGCAGGAAAAATCCACCAGCCAAAAATTAAAATAGGATCTAAAATAATATTTAAAATTACTGAAAAAGTCATTACAAGCATTGGAGTAAAGGTATCCCCGTGCCCTCTCATTAAAGAAACAAAAACTGCAAAACCAAAAAGAAAAGGTAAAAAATAAATAATCCATTTCATATAAGAAACTCCTAAAGGCATAACTTCTGGACTAGCTCCTAAAAATCTAAGAATAGGTTCAATCATTGTAATGCTAACTATGCCCAAAATAAGAGATATAATTATGCTGAAAATAAAGGCCTGTCCTCCAGCATAACTAACTTCCCTTTTATTCCCAGCGCCAGTATTTTGCGCTACTAAAATACTTCCTGCAATTGAAAACCCCAAACCTAAAGAAATAAATAAAAAAATTAAAGGAAATGAAAAAGTAATAGCAGCTAAAGCTTTTTCACTTAATCTTCCTAGCCAAAAGGTATCTGCTAAATTATAAGCAATATTTAAAAGATTAATAAAAACTATTGGTAAGCCTAAATAAAATAAGGCATGGGGTATATCTAATGTAGTTAAGTCAATATTTTTTCTTTTTTCCAAAATTTTTTTAATTTTCATTTCTATATTTATAGCACACTTTTTAGTAATAAAAAAACCAAGCTTATAATACAAGCTTGGTTTGACCATAATCTAAAATAAATTCAATTTCTCCTACAGTTTTTTCTGGTAACCTTTCTTTATCTTCAAAATAATCTTTAAGAGTATTAATTGTACATTGAATAAAGCTGTAATTTGTATTAAAATTATATCCTTTTTTACAACCTACAAGTTGCTGCCAAGTTCGATAAATATAATCTTGTTCTTTTCTTTTTTTTATTTCTTTCCAATTTTTCCAAAACCTTACAATTTTTTCTGATTTAGAAATCCCGATTTCTTCGCTTATCTCAATTAATTCTAAAATTTTATTCATTTTTTATCTCTCCTTTTTCTTTTTTAATGAACTAATTTACATTTAAATCATAAAATAAAAATATATAAAAATCAAGTTAGAAAAGGTATTGAATTAAAAATCCTATAAAACATAAAATACTAAATACAAAAGCAAAACCAAAAAAACTAACTTTCTTAGAAAAATTTATTAAAATTTTTAAAGAAAACCAACCCACAACAAAACTAACTATTAAAGAAATAATTCCTTCTACATTTAAAATATTATTATTTTCAAAAACCAAAATATATAAACTAGACAAAACACTTACTGGAACCAACATCATATAAGAAATCTGGAGGGTCTTAGAAGGGTTATAATTTCCTAAAGACAAGCCAAATATTGTAGAGCCTGATCTTGAAAAGCCTGGAATTGTAGCTAACCCTTGGAGCACCCCCGTAATAACTGGAATTTTATTTCCCTCTAGAGTTCCTTTTCTTTTTGATTTTTGGAAAAATGCAGTAAATAAAAGACCAAATCCAGTTATTAAAAGTAAATATTGCCCTACTATTTGAGGATTTATTCCTTCTATAATGCTATCTATACTTTTGTAAATTGGAAATCCAACTATTAGAGAAACAGTTGTAGTAATTAATAAAAATTTTAAAAGTTTCTTATCTCTTAAAATTAAAACTTTTTTCCAATCTTTCCAAAAGAAAAGAAAGGCTGCTCCAGCAGTTCCTAAATGTAAAAATAAAGCTAAATCTAAAGGATTAGTTAAATTTAAAAATTGAGCAGTTAAGGTACTAACTCCCTCACTAGAAATTGGCAACCATTCTACCACCCCTTGAAGTATACTTACTAAAATATATTTCCAAATCATAAGTCTTTTTATTTATTATATATTTAAAGCTATAATTTTTGAAAAAAAGAAAATTTTGGTAAGTTTTTATGGTGTAATTTCTTTCCAATCTGGAAGAGGCAAACTTCCTTTAATGAGTTTTTCTTCTTGATCTTTTCTGTTTAAGTTATCTTCTACTTCTATCTTAATCCATGTTTTAACTGCAGGAATTGTAGTTGATGCAATTTCTTTTCCTTTTCCAAATTCAGAATAAATACCATCATCCTCTTTCACTCTCCAAGTTCTATTTTTAATCACTTCTCCTCCCTCTGACTCTTTTGAAAAGTCTTTAAAATACATTACTTCCTCTACTGAAGGTTCCCTTATTTCATTACACTCTTTCCAATTATTTTTAGTTAACGAACATTTAAAGCCCGCTTCAATTTCTTTTTTTACAGTAAGAGAGCGAGTAGCAACATCTGAGATATAAGAGTCTTCTACTTTTAATTTAATTTCATATTCTCCTGGTGAGGGTATATCTTTTTCTTGGAGAGTACATTCTTTACTAAAACCAGCAACCTCCCCACAACTAAGAAGATTATAATTATCTTCTGATTTTTCTTTTATATACCAACTTGTTTTTTTAATATCATTATTGTTCTCAAGATTAGTAGAATCATTATCAGTAGAATTATTTACTAATTTATAAAAACAAGGATCTAAATCAGAAGTAGGTTGATAAGTTATCCAATCGTCTTTTTCACACTTACCTCCTTTGCAATTAGAAGTATCACAAGAAATTTCTGCATTAGGAATATTTTCTTTTTTTATTGTTAAGTTATCACTTTTATCTTTTATTATATGAATTTTATTAGGTTTTATTTGAATTGCTTCCTTGTTTTTAGTATCAGTGGTTACTCCAACAAAAGAGTTTTTCTTTTCATTTTTAACTTCAAGAGAATAAGTTAAAGTCTTATCTCCCTTGTTTCCATATATTAAAGTATCGTTTTCAGAATTTAAATTTAAGATAGCTTCTCCAGTAGAATATATTTCAGTATCTAATTTAAATTGTCTTATATTGTCTTTAAATTCTTTCATTGGGTCTATTAAATTAACTGAAAAAGGTTTTTTTAAATCAGAAGTACTTACAGAAAAAGATTTATTTTCTTTTTTACCTTCTACTGTAAAGGTGTCTTTGGTTCCGTTATTCATTTTAATATTTTCCATCACATTTATTGACTCTCCTGTAGGAACATAACTAGTATAGCTTCCGCTGGTATCTCCCTTAATAGTAGTTTTGTAATTTGCGGGAGGTAGAAGAAAAAATTGAGGGTTTTTATCAGAAGAACGAGAAGGAATTGGTAAGGGTACAATATCAGAAATTTCATATTTATTATCAGCAATTGACAATATTTTTCCTTTTTCATTTTTAAATTCAATTGTCCCTTCAGAATTAAAATATACCCCTGCTAATAGATAAAGGGCTCTACTTAAAGTTCCTCCTATTTCTCCTATTGTAGGTATATTAGTAGCTCTCTTTATTTTAGAATAAGGCATATATACTAATCTATCTAAAGGATTTTCTCCTTTCCATTCCCTCATATCTCTTCCACTTCTCTCCTGCCATTTTGAGAAATTTCCCTCTTTATCTATAAATATGTAACTATATAATAAATTTTTATTAGGGATAGAATCAGATGATTCAGCAAACAAAGTAGTCCCCATTCTAATAATATTATTATCATAAAGATATATTTTTGTTCCATTAGTAGTCTCTTCAATACTATCTATAGTCACAGTATGATTGGTAATTCCTCCAAATTGACTTAACATATATAACATACCATATTGAGGAGGATTTTTATTAAGATCGTTTTTAATATTATTTATAAATACTTGCGCTGCACTAGAACCGCTTCTACTTCCTGCTTTATTTGTTAACCAATAATTATCAGATTTAGACCAATGTTCAAGAACTATTCCTGCAAACGTTGACCTTGCATTCATAGCTTCTATGTGATCTAGTAACTTTATCCCTTTTTCATTACTATTTTCTGATAGACCAGCAATTCTATCAACATCCCTATCATAATTTTCTTTTTTATCATCTCCGTAATAAAATTGAAGTGTGCTTAAAGCCATTCCTGCACACCGGCCCGGAATATCTGATTGTAAATAATAAATAGGAAAATATAAAAGCGCTCCGGGGTTAGGTCCTAATCCCCAAGCACCACTGCACATACATACATCACAATTACCAAAACTTTCTTTATAGTGTCCATAATTTTGAGGATCGTTTATTGATTTATTTACACAATCACCATATGTGAGTTTCCCTCCCTCAGGATTATCAAAAGAAAATCCATAATTCCACTGTAACCATCCAGTGCACCTTTCCTCTGATTGTTCTTCCATTAAATAAGAACAATCAAATGAGCTTTCTTTTTTTGTAGTAAAAGATTTTTGTTCTCCTTCAACATCTTCTGCTTTTGCTTTAAAGTAATAAGTAGTATCATAGTCTACATTAATTTCGTGAGAAAAAGTTCCCGTATATTGTTTTTCTTCTAATGTAGTAATATTAGTAAGATAATTTGGATTAGTTCCCCACTTAAAATAAACATCTACTTTTTCTTCTTCTCCGAGGCTAGTTAGTTCTCCTTTTAAGGTAGCTTTATTTTTTTCTACTTTTGCTATTTTACCTCTTAAATTTTTAGTGCCATAATCTATTGAAGCAGAATAAGACTCTACTTGAGGAGACTCTTCGATTATATAATAATTTTCTTCAATTTTACCATCTTCTCCGTCTTCGCCTGGATTACTAGCAAAACCTCCCTTATTCCCTTCTCCTTTTTTTGTTATACAGTAATCCCCTACTAAATAATCTTTATTGCACCATCCTTCACCATTAGATCCATCTTCATTATAACCACTACCAGCATCACCACCCTTCCCTCCCTTAGAAAGAGTACCTTTTGCATCTTCTCCGATAGCAAAACTATCAGAACGAAAAAGAGCAGTACTTCCATTATAAGTTCCACCTTTGCCTCCGGGGGCTCCACCTCCACCAGCATGCTCTGATTGCCATCCAAAACCTTCTTCCCAAATACCTCCGCCCCCACCAGCACCAGCAACTACTAAAAGATGTTTTGATCCATCTTTTTTAATTCCTATAATTTTTGTTTCTCCTCCACCCCCACCAGCTTCATCATCTCCTCCACTTCCTCCATTTGGCCATCCTCCTTTCCCAGGACCATTAGATGTAAGAGGTCCTTCTCCTCCCTCTCCTTCCCATAATTCTACTTCCTTAAAATCACTAAGATCTATCTTAGCCTCTACATAACCTCCTGCTCCTCCATCTCCAGCTGATATTTCCCAATTATTATTTGCTCCTCCGCCCCCAGCTCCCCACATTTTAACATTAAGTCTATTATAAGTAGAAACATCCTTATTTACTTTAGCTTCATCAGAATTAAAATAACAATTACTTGTATCATATTTACAATTTTGGCATGATAATGTACCTCCATCATAACCTAAGCTTGTACAGCTATTTCCGTCCATATTATTACCATCGCACTCTTCAGTATCTTCTACTATCCCATCTCCACAGAAGGAATCAG
>CAZKRA010000014.1:0-14096 GCA_964555095.1 uncultured Candidatus Saccharibacteria bacterium
TCTGCAACTAAAGCAAGAGATTGGTATTTCTGCCCAAAATGAAATTCCATTCTTGAAAGAACTTCATTTATTACAACAGAAAAAGCAGCAACTATGATTGCTGCGATTCCTAAGGTTGAATCTCCTGGATTTAATATAGCATTTATAGCTTCATAAATTATCCAGATACCAGACAAGGCAAGCAATAAAGTAACAAAAAAACCAGCTATACTCTCAGCTCTGTAATAACCATAAGGATGTTTTTCATCTACTGGTTTTCCTGCAGCTCTTACTCCTAAAAAAGTAACAAATGAAGAAACAACATCCATTCCAGAATGTATTCCATCTGCAATTAGGGCCATACTTCCAACTAAATAACCAATCCCTAACTTAGATATACCAAGTAAAAGATTAGTAAAAGTACCAATTATTGATAATAGTTTAGTTGACATATTTTTAGTTAATTATTAGATCCCCAACCTCGGCCTCTACCCTGTCCTCTACCAATTCCTTTTCCTTCTCCAAAATGCCCGCCAACATTAGGTTTTTCTACTTCTTTCAATTTATCTTTTTCCCATTTTTTAAAAGCTTCTGCTGCTGTTATATTCGCTTCTGCAAGAAAAACTTTAACTCCGGCTGAACTTAAAGCATTAAATGCATTAGGTCCAATATTTCCAGTAATTATAATGTTGACATCTTTATTTTCTAATTTTTGAGCTGCACTAATTCCAGCTCCTCTTTGAGCTGCTTGAGCTTGATTATCAATTATTTCTTCCACTTTTCCATCATCGTTTAAAATGAGAAAGTAATGAGTCCTTCCAAAGCGAGGATCTATATTAGATCCTTTTTCTTTTTTTGTAGCTGTTATAGCAATTTTCATAATTTTTAATTATTTTCTCTATCTCTTACCATAGCAGCACCACATTCTGGACACTCTTCTTGATAGCAAGGAACCCCTCTTTTATGTTCAATTCTAGTTTTGCATTGAGGACAAATACAATGTCCTCCTGGTCCTAATCCATATCCTCCAGATTGGCGTCCGCGTCCTTGTCCTCCACCAAGACCTCGTCCTGGTCTATTAGCATTTGAATTATTTACAAATCTGCCTCTAGGCATAGTTTTATTAAATTTAAAATTATTTTGACCTTTTTAAGTTTTTAATTTCTATTTTGAGTATATACCCATTCTTATCTATTGTCAAGCTTTTTTATAAAATAGAGAGAGTAAAAAGAAAAAGGTTGCTGTTAAAATAATCAAAGGACCAGCTGGAAACCCAGTTTGTTTAAATAATAAAACACCAATTAAGCCAGAAAGTGCTCCAACACCTAAAGAAATAAAAGAATATTGTTTTAAATTTTTACTTAAATTGTTAGCTATAGAAGCAGGTATTGCAACTAAAGCAACTGGTAAAAAAGTGCCAACTATTTTTACTTCTAAAGCAATAATAAAAGCAATACAAATTAGATAAATAAAATTATAAAGCCTGGAATCTATTTCTTCAGATTTAGCTAAATCATTTGAAATACCGATTAATATAAATTTTAAATATATTTTACGAATTACTATAAAAACTAAGATAGAAAAGATGATACTCAATATCATATCTAATTTTCCAATATTGGTTATGTCCCCTATTAGAGCTTCTTTTGCATGATCCATTGGAAGGAAAAGAAATCCTAAAGCTACTCCAGCAGCAAAAATAATTCCAGTTAAAGCTTCAGTTGGAATTTTTGTTTTAATTTCTAGTCCCCAAATAATTATAATTCCTAAAATTATAGTAAGAAATGCTCCCCACAAAATATTAAAATTATAGACCAAAGCAAGAGCTACACCAGGAAGAGCTAAATGACCTAAAGGCCCACCTACTAAAGCCATTCTTTTTGTAAACATTAAAGAACCAAGATATCCAGCAATAGCACTTATAAAAAGAGTTGTAATTAAACTTATTAAAAACTGACTCATTCTTCGTGTTTATAAAATTTTACTTTTGTACCATACAACTCTTCTAATAAATCAGGGGTTAAAATTTTTTTAGGAATCCCAGAACATAGCTTTTTTTTGTTAACACATAAAACAGCATTAGAATATCCATAAACAACATTTAAATCATGAGTTACTAATAAGATGGTTAAATTCCTTTCTTTCCAAAAACGATGCAATAAGGCATAAATAGTTTCTTGTCCTTTAATATCAATACTTGTAGTAGGTTCATCAAAAAGTAGTACTTTAGGATCACCCACTAACCCCCAGGCAATAAGTAATTTTTGGAATTGCCCAGAAGATAATTGAGATGGATTTCTATCAATAATTTTATCCTCTAGATCTACTAACTTTAATATCTCTATAATATCTTTATCTTTTTTTGTTTTAAGATGGAAAAAGTCCTTAACAGAAATGGGATATCTTTTAAATTCTTTCCTTGACAAACTCTGAGGAAGATAACTTATTTCATTATTACTGACTTTCCAATCTATTTTTCCTTTATAATCAATACAGTTTAATAAAGCCCTTAAAAGAGTTGTTTTCCCAGCTCCATTTGGCCCAAGAATTGTAAGAATCTTCCCTTCCTCTACTTTAAAAGAAAGGTCTTTAATTAATTTTTCATTATTTTTCTCAACTTCTAAGTTTTTAACTTCCAAGATGTTACTCATTCTTATTTATATTAAGAGTTTGAGTAGGATAAGGAATATTAATTCCTTCTTCTTCTAGTTTTTCTTTAATTTTAAAATTAATTTCTCCTTGTTTATCCATATAGAAAGAATACTCTCTACTATCTAAGTAGTAAACAATTTCAAAATCTAAGCTAAAGTCTCCGAAACTAGTAAAGTTAACTCTATCTAATTCAACCCCTTCCATATTTTCAATTATCTCTTCAATAATTACTTTAGCTTTCTTTAGTTTTTTATTTGAAGTACTATATCCAAGTCCAAGTGTAAAATTAGCTCTTCTTTTATCCATCTTTTTAAAATTATGGATCTTCATATCAGTCAGCTTTTTATTAGAAACAACTAGCTCCTCTCCTCGTAAAGTTTGGATACGAGTAGATTTAATTCCTATCTTTTTGACTGTACCACTATCATCTCCTACTACAATATAATCTCCAGTTTCAAATGGCTTATCAAAATAGATTGAAAAAGCAGCAAAGAAATCACCTAAAATATTTTGCAGAGCAAAAGCAATTGCAATACCTCCAACTCCAAGTCCTGCTACTAAAGCAGAAACATTATAACCAAAGTTTTGAAGTAATAATATAATAGCAATACCCCATACTAAACCTATAGCTATTCTTTTAAGTAAAAGAATAGCAGAAGGATCTAAAGAATCATTTCCTTTTTCTCTTTCTTTTTCAAGTAATCTCTTAGCACAAAAATTAATTATACTTTGGATTCCTTTGGTAATATAATAAACCAAAATAAGTAAGAAAAGGTAATAAATATAAAGATCAAGTTTACCATAAAGTTCTACAAATCGAGAGGCTAAAAATAAAGCAAAAACAATATAAAAAGGCCACTTAACTGAATCAATAATTTCTATTATTAAGTCATCAAATTTAATAGTAGTTTTTTTAGCTATTTTTTTAATTCTAACTAAAATTATTTTTTCAAAAACCTTAACTATAATAATTGACCCTAAAAATAATCCAATAAAAGTTATAATTTGATTAAGATTATTTAAAACTAAACTTATTAATGAATTATATAGTCCTGTAATATTAAACATAAAATTTATTTAAATTAATTTTTTATTTCAATTTGACTTGGTGTTTTTAAAATAATCTCCGGTCTCCCCTTATATTCTTCTACAATTCCTTTTACTCTAACTGTTTTTCTATAATACCTCTCTTCAAGCTGAGATGGAAATCTAAATAGATCTGATTTAAAAATAACAGCTGTAAAGCATTGATTAGGATAGACTTTTTCAAAGTTTAAAAATATTGTATCTGTATCAGAGTGATATACGTCTGCAACTTTTCCTTCTACTAATACTTCTCTTCCAACTTGCTCTTTAGCATTACAAGCATTAACTACTCCAAGTCCCGTTTTAGAAGGAGTTAAGCTTTCAAAGCTACTACTATCTTCTTTAATTAATTCATTTTGCCATAAACAACCTCTCTCTTCTTCTGTTGCTTCTTTTTCTAATTCAATATAAGAACTATTTTGGGCTAAAGCTAATCCTTCTTTAACTAATATTTTTCCAATATTAGTATTATTATAATAAACTTCTCCTAAGTAACGACAGTATTTATCCGTACCAGTATTCTTTAAAAGAACTTCTTTTTCTAAAATTAAATCTTCTAATCTATTTTTTGCTTTAAGATAACATTTTTCACCTTTTTCCGGAGCATCAATATTTAAAATTCTAACTGAATATCCTTTTTTAATTTCAAACGTATCACCATCAATAATTTCTTTTACTCTAACTCTACTTTCAGAACTTAATTGAGGAAGATCACAAGAATTACTTTTTAAATTTCCATACCCTAAAATACCAACTAATAGTCCACTAAGAGATAGAATTAAAGCTAGTACTTTTTTATTCATTGATTGTTCTTATAATCCTTAATAAATTTTTCTATTGAGCGATCATAAGTTTTTTCAGTTTCTTTTGAAAAAAAACAAGCTGGAACTTCATCTTTTTTAAGATGATATTTTAAACATTCACAACAGATGCCTTTTCGAGGACATCCTTCATAAGTACACGGGCAATCTTCTAAATTTTCTTCTTTTTGGCATTCCATAGTTTATATTATTATAGTTTAATAAAACTTCCGAAACAATCAAATTTTTTACCTTGTTTTCTTGCAGATAAAAAATTATTGCTGCAATAAGTACAAATTCCACAATCTTCAATATTTTCTTTTAAAATACCATTATTTATTAATTGATCTTTTGCTAATTTAGTAATACTAAAATAGAGTTTTTCTTCTTTTTTATTAAAATAATTTTTAAATTCTTTTCTCTTATAATATTTTTTATTATCTCCTCTTAAATAATACTCTTCTCTTATGTGAGGACCTAATCCAGCAATAGTTTTTTTAGAATTAAAATGACTAAGAGTATTTTTAATAATTCCTTTAACTAGTCCTTTAAATCCTGCATGGATTAAGCCTACTCTATTTTTAGAATTATCATATAAGAATACTGGGATACAATCAGCTGTTCTAATTAAAAGCGCCTGGTTCTTTTGGTCTGTAATCAATCCATCTACATTTTTAATTAATCTCTTATCATTGCTCTTACAAATATGAACCTTTTCCTTATGAACCTGTTCAGGATAAACTACTCTATTTGTGTCAGTTTTTTGAATAATTGTATCTATATCTTTTTCTAATTCTATTTTCTTTTCCAAGACTCCATGTTCTATTCCTTTTTTGTTAAATTTTTTAAATTTATACATTTTTATCACTTGTTTGTTAAAAGTAAAAGTGCTATTATAAAAGTGTAGCACTAAGGGATTTGTAGATATATAATTGTATGGCTTCTGGAAATAAGCAGGCTCGTTTTTGTCAAAAAAAACGACCTGAGATGGCTTACAATAACTAAAGCCCTTCAAATTATATATTTACGGTTCCTTAGTGTTTTTTTATTGGCTTTCTTTAAATTCTTCAATAATTTTTTTATGATCAAAACCAATATTTGAAGAAAGATCTTTTAAGGGGAAAAATTTATAATCAGAAGCTTCTTCTCCTAACTTTATTTCACTTCCCTCTTTTATTTTTCCGGTATAAACAATAGTAACAATATGATCTCGAGGATCTCTATTTGGAGTAGAATAAACCCCAAATAACTCTTTTATTTCAAGTTCTACTCCTATTTCTTCTTTGGCTTCTCTTTTTAAGGAATCTTCAACTTTTTCCTTATATTCAACGTGCCCACCTGGTAATACCCAAGTTCCTTTAAATGGAGGAATTGTTCTTTTTATTAAAAGTACCTCTTTTTTATCATTTAAAATTATAGCATCTGTTGTTAAACCAGGCCTTTTCATTTTATTTTTATATTTTTTATTTTATCTTTTTTAATATCTTCATTTAAAAGACTTCTAATTTCACCTACTGTACCTTCTTCCAATTCTTCTCCTTTAGCGGTGAAATAAAGAATCTGCCATCCTAATTTAAAACTAATATCTTTTAAGATCTGTAATTGAGTTTTTAATCTTTTAAGATCAGACTTAATAAAAGGGTCATCCATAATGAAAAATCCTTTTTCTTTATCTAATAGTTTTTCTGCTAAGGCAAGTCTTATTGAAAAAAAGAGTTGATCATAAGCTCCTCCAGATAATTTACTAGCTTCTAGTGTTTTTCCTTCTTTATTTATTACTTCAATAGTTCCTTTATCTTGATTAAAGGTGACTTTCTCATATTCTTCTTCTGTAATTTTTTTAAAGTAATCGGAGGCTAATGAATCTTTTCCAAATAATTCTGCTATTTTTTCTTTTTCTTCTTGCTCTAATTTCTTTAAAATTTTAATTACTTTAATTGCATTTTCTTTTTCTTTTCTGTGTTCTTCTATAAAATTTTTTAATTTAATTTTAATTCCTTCTAAATCAGAAAAGGTGTCACAATAATAGAAGTCGTCCTTAAGATCTAAGGCTTGATTAGACCTCCTCTCTATTTCTCTAATATCTTCTTTAGATTTTTCTACTTCTTCTTTTTTATTATTTATTTCTTTCTTTGTTTTATCTAAATCTTCTTTTAGTTTTTGAACTTTACTCTCTTCATATTCAATTCCGGGTTCTTTTGATTTATATTCTTCTAAATTTTTCTTTCTCTTTTGCCACTCCTTTAATCTTTCTCCTCCAAATAAATTAGTAAGAATTGTTTCTGCTTCTTTTATAATCTCTTCTTTTTTTTGTTTTTCTTCAAGCTTTTCTTTATAATCTTCTAATTTCTCTACTTTACCCTCTTTTTTAAGCTTCTCTATCATTTTTTGTTTTTTTTCTTTTGTTTTTTTATTTTTTTGTATATCTTTTTCTAAGTTTTTAACCCTATCTTCAAATTTAATTTTTTCTTCTTTTACTTGTTCTAACTCTTTTTCTTTTTCAGCTAATTCTTTTTCTTTCTTTTTAGAAATTTGTCCAGGTTTCCTATAAATTCCTTTTAGTATTATAAATAGACTTATTGCGCCTAATACTAATGTGCTAAAAAGTAAAGCTCTAATTGAAGTAAGGTACCATATAATTAAGTTGATAACAGTTAAAACTACGCTTAAGATAGAATCTACTTTAAAAGATTCAGTTTGACCCGTTTTTTTGCTTAAACTATACCTTTCTCTTTCTATCTCTTTTTCTTTCTTTCTTAGTTCTTCTCTTTTATCTTTATTTTCTTTTAATTTACTATCTAATTCTTCTATCTCTTTATTTATTCTTTCTAATTCTTTTTTATTGTCTCTCCATTTTTGCCAATCTTCTTCTTTGTATATTCTTAAATTTTTAATTTTTTCTTCTGCTTTTTTTATCTTTGAAAGAGATTTTTCAGCCTTTTCATATTTTTGCTTTTTTTGTGCTATCTCTAACCGATTAAGTTTATCCTCTATCTCTTCTTTTTTGTTTTTAAAATTAATTAATTTACTTTCAATTTTTTCATACTCTCTATCTTTCAGTTTCTCTACTAGTTCATCTATTTTTTTGATTAAATTTTCTGCTTCATCTACTCTATCTCCTAAATGATTATCTTCTTTAGTGCTTTTAAATTTTCCTGTTGGCGTTATTCTAATAATGTCTCTAATCTTATCTTTAAGATCTGTAATTAAATTAGCTTTTAAGCCAGTTAGTTTATCTGTTACCTCAGTTAAAAAGTTCTCCTCTTCTTCTATAGATAGATCACTATCTCTAATAATAAATATATTTCTACATTCTGAAGCTGAAAGTTCCGATACTTCTGAAATAATTCCTTGCTCAGGAAGCTTATTAGTTTTTCCTTCAATCTCTAAATTTAAATACCCCTCTGGTTGTTCTTCAACTCTTTTAATGGCATTAAAGCTTCTAGCTTTTTTCTTTAATAAAAATTTAGTTAAAGCATCTACGGTTAAACTTTTACCAACTTCATTTTTTCCTGATAGAAGAGTAAAGTTATCAGAAAGTTCAATTGGGCCTATACTTTTTAAAGGTCCATATTTAATTATGGAAAATTCCTTAATTTTCATGTTTATAATACTTCATGGTTTAGCATGAATAAAATTCCTTAATTTTCATGTTTGTTCTATTTCTGTCATTCCTTTAATTAATAAGTTAATTAACTCTTTCTCTTTCTCTTTAGAATAATTTTCTTCCTTTAATTTTTTTTCAAAATTTATAAATAAATCACTATTTAAAACTTCGCTAATATCTTTAATAGTAGGCTCTTGATACTCATAACATTTTTCCTTTGCTACTTTTCTAATTTCATTAATAAATTCTTTTTCTGTTTTGTTAATTTTTTCCGAATCAATAAATCCTCCTACTTTAAATAATACCTTAGCATTCTCTTCAACATTAGAAAGTTCTTTTTTAATTTTCTCTAGAGGATTTTCATCTTTATAAGAAAGTATGATATTAATTTCCTTAAAATAAGGAGTTTTTAATTTTTTAGGTTGAGGAGCTTCTCCTTTTTTAAAAATATTTACTTTTCTTTTTCCGGTTTCTTTTTTAGTAATTGATACTGGAGAGCCAGGATAGACAAAATGGGTATCCTGATCTATCTCTCTACTATCAAAATTAGTATGAAAATGACCAGCTAAAATATAATTAAAATTTAAATCTTTAAAATAGGATAATTTAACTGGCATATATCTTTTTTTACCTTCATCACCAAACTCTCCTTTAGAGAAAAAACTATCTAATAACTCTCCATGATAAAGAAGTATATTTGTTTTTTTAGAATCTACTATTTTATCTAAACTTCTTAGTTCATCTAATATTTTTTCATTACTAATTTCTTTAAAAGGAAGACCATAAATATCAACTTCTTCATAATTAATTACCTTTTTATCTTCACTTAAAACTTGAACATTATCACCAAAATCAAATTTCTGTTTATAGGCAGAATGATCATGGTTTCCTGATAAAAGAATTACATCAAAGCTACCCTTACTAAAAACTTCCCTAATTTTTGGTCTTAATTTATTAGCTTCAAAATTTTTATCAAAAAGATCTCCACTAATAACAAAGTGGGTAATTTCCTCTTTATTCCCTAGTTCAATTAAATCTACAAGGGTATTCCATCTTTCCCCTTGATACTTTTTAAGATGTAGGTCCGATGTATGGAGAACTTTTACCATAAATTTTAACGATTATCTCCGCTTCCTTTTAATTTTCCTCTTTCTTTACGAGATTGAAGTTTTTCAATATTAAAATTAGCTATTTCTTCTAGAGAAAGATCAAGCTCTCTAGCTAATTGAGATAGATACCAAAGAACATCTCCTAGTTCTTTTTTAAGTTCTTTTCTTTTTTCTTCTGTAATTTCTCCTTTATCATCTCTTATAACCTTCTTCATTTTTTCAGCTACTTCCCCAGCCTCTCCTGCTAAACCAAGTGTAGGATAAACATAATTATCTCCTATATTAGGATAGATAGCAGTTTCACTTGCTTTTTTTTGATATTCTTTAAAATCCATAATAGTTAATTATTTAATTTGTTTTCGAGCAAAGCGAGGAAAAAGGTTCTGATTTTAGTCAGATCCTTTTTAAGCATCTTTTCCAGGAGAAGAAACAATAATTGAGTACCTTTCTTCTATTGGATCTTTTTCTTCAATAATAGGGCTAATTAATCGAGAAACTTCCTCACAATTTCCAATTGTAACTCCTTCTTCTTTATCAATTGTAATAATAATAGCCTTTCTTTCTCTTTTAAACCTTATCTTAACTCCTAAAACTTTATACCCAGCTTCTTCTATTATGGGAGTAACTATTTTTTTAATCTTTTTTTCCTTTTGATTCATAATTTTGTTTTTAAATGCTTTAACTATTTTATCTCTTTTTGAATTAAAAATAAAATCTACTGTAATTTACAGTAGATCAAATCATTTCAATATCTATTAATATAAATTAATTAGATTTAAAGTCTTCAATTATTTTACCAGAAATTACAGATTGAGGCTTAGTAGAAACTGGATTTTTTCTAGCATCTGCTTTTTCATCTTTCATCTTAATTAAAAGCCAATGTTCTTCTCTTTTGGTTTTAACTAAAACATAACCTCCTTTTAGTTTTTCTCCTTCTAGCCACACTTCTATTTGACCATTATTATAACTTTCTTCTAAACTCATCTTTTCTTTTAAATTTTTAAAAATTCCCTTATCCCAAACTATAACTATTCCTCCTCCATACTCTTCTTCTGGAATTATGCCCTCAAAATTTGCATAACCTAAAGGATGATCTTCCGTTTCTATTGCTAATCTTTTTTGGCTTGGATCAACTGAAGGACCCTTAGGGATTGCCCATGATTTTAAAACTCCACCTATCTCTAATCTAAAATCATAATGTAAACTAGAAGCACTATGTTTTTGAATTAAAAAAATTGGTCCTTTAGTAGAACCTCTTTTATTATCTCCAGGTTCTGGAGATTTCTCAAAATTTCTTTTTTTAAGATAGTCTTCTAACTTTTCCATTGTTTTATTATATTAAATTTTCTATCAAAAGAAAAGGTCTTTCATTTCTGAAAGACCTCTCTTTTTTTATATATTACTTTAATACTTTAGTTTCTCCTTTTTCTATCTTTTATAAATCTATAAATAGTATAGATTAAAAGAAGGATAAAGAGAATAAACCAAAGATCACATAAAGTGAAATTAAGATTATTAAACATATTTCCTATAGCAGCTGTTAAAGCTCCTCTATTAATTGAATTATCCTCTTCTGCTCCATTTGTCTCCTCTGTTGTTTTAGTAGTAGTTTCTTCAGCAGACTCTTCTCCTCTTCTAATTTCTTCTGTTGGAGTTTCCTCAGTTGGAATACTTTCTTCTTCTGTTTCGGGTACAAAACTAATTGGAGAACCTGTTTCTTCATCAGTTTCTATTGGAGTACTATCTTCCTCTTCTTCACCTTCACATTCACAAGTTTTAAAAGAAAATTCTTTACTTATAGTAGCGGGGGAAGCATGAGATATACAGCGATAATGATAAGTAGTATTATCTTTTAAATTATCAAGATAAATTGTATGGGATGTCTTTTTATTAGTAATCTCATCTGTAGTAGAAGCATATCCATACAATGGTAAACTATCACCAGTATCATTTAGATCTAAGGTATGACTTTTCCCGTCAGCTGAATAAATTACTCTCCCCGTAGAGAAATAACTTGTTTGCCAGGTTATTTCAGCAGATTCACAATCTGTTCCTACTTCTGAGCTTTCTCCAGTAATAGTCATTCCTGGAGGTAAGGTAGTTCCTCCTCCCCCTCCATTACTTCCATTTGTTTGGTTCCCTCCTTCTCCTTTTACACCAATTATTACATCAAAATTAGTAGTCTTCTCTTTCCAATTATTCCCTTTATCTTCAGGGAATTTAACCTTAAATTCATAGACAGCACTCTCTACCACATCCACATCTGATAAATACATTTCTCCATACTCATAAAATTCAGATAAAGTTTTAATTTCTGAACCTCCATATAAACTATTTTCTCCTTCTTTTATTTTAACTTCTAAAGCATTTGATAAGTCTTCACTACTAATTGGAATTCCTCCAAAATTAATAGCTTCAATAGCTACTGATTTTGAACTATCAGTTAAATTTGTAATTTTAATCCAACTACTTATTTCATCTCCAGGTAAAAAGTTAGTTTCCTCAAAAAGTGGAGGATGGTTTTCATCATCTAAAGTTTCACAATCCTCTAAGTCAGAATCATAGCAAATTTCAATCTTCAAATCTGAATATTCTTGAGCTTGAATATCTTGAGTTAAGGCTAAACTTCCAAATAAGATAACTAGTAATATTAAGATTGTTTTAATTAAGTTTTTCATAATTAATTTTCATTATTAGTTTCATTAGTACTGGTTCCAGTAGTTGTATCTGTTTCATTGTTATCACCAGTAGAGTTGTCTTCTGGTTCAGTATTATCTTCTTCTTCTTCTAATTTTACAGGTTCTGGTTCTTCTTTTGGTTCTTCTTCAATTATTTCAGTATCTTCTTCTGGTTCTTCCTCAGTTGAAATATTTTCTTCTTCTGTTTCAGTATTATCTTCTTCTTCTATAATAGTTTCTTCAGTAGTTTCTGCATTATTTTCCTCTGTCTTTAAATCTGTTTTATCTGTAGTAGAGCTTTCTTCTTCTGGGGTTGGATTAGGTTCCTCTATTTTATCTTTAGTAGTTGAGCCATTTTCAATTGTAGGTTCTGTTGAAGTAGAATCACTACTTGTGCTAGTTTCTTCTTCTGAGGCTAAAGTTTCGTCACTTGTTGAAGAAACTGTTGTAGCTTCAGTACTTGTGCTTTCTGATTCTAAGACACTAGTATCTGTTGTTGCAGTGCTACTGCTAATTTCATTTGTAGTAGTGCTTATATCTTCAACCATCGGATCACTGGAAGTAGATTCAGTGCCAGTAGTATTGTCTTGAATACTACTGGCAGTAGTATTTTCTTTTATGGTTGGAGTAGAAGTCGTAGAACTCGAAGTGCTTGAATTTTCTTCATTATTTTCCTCATTTTCCTTAATATTAGCCCCACCCGGAGTTGGAATTGGGTCCACCCAGTTCGGAGAACCATCTGGAATTCTTGCAAAAGACTTATCTGTATAAAAATTGTCTTCTTTATTATAATAAGTATGAGCATCTACTAAATTGTCACTAGAGTTCCACAACGTAATAATACCTTTTTGGTCTCCAAGTAAATTTTCCTCTTGAATTACAAAGAAACCTTTTCCTGAAATCTCTCCACTTAAAGGATAAGGGTTTTCATTGCATAATGAATCTTTAAGAGACCAAGAAAAAGATGGTGATTCAACATAACAAACTTCTAAAGTAGAAATATTCTTGCTTTGATTTCCTTTATTATATATCTCAATAAACTCTGTATATTTTTCTCCTATTGGTAAAAATTCATTAAGGACAATATCACTACTATTAGGTAATAAATCCTCTAAATATTCATCGTAATGTCCTTCTAAAACAATACCAACAGAAATATTTTCTGAATCGCTAAAACCTTTTCCTTTCATATTTTCAGGATATTTCTGCCAAGCATTAATTTCAAAATTAAAATTACACTCTTTTGTTTCTTGATAACTAAGATCAGCATTAGAAGAAATATTAATATTTAAATTATTATCTTCTCCTGAATTAATGTTTCCTTCTTTATAAAATTCTTCTAAAGTATTTCCATTAATTTTTAAATCTGAACATAAGTTACCACCAAAATTACTAATCCTAACTTCATAATTTAAATCTACTGTCCCGGTATTTTTAATTTTAGTAGTAGTAGATACCAGTGTATTAATATTATTTGGTGAAGGTAAAGGTGCTCGCCAATTAAAGCTTTCTGGATTAGTTTCAATTTTTAAAGTTCCGACTTGATATAAGTTTCCCTCTGTGATTTCAGTATCATTAAAATAAGCAAAAGTATTATCAATAAGAAAAGCCCCCACCCAATAAAGGCTAAGTATTAGTGACAAATAAATAAATTTTTCAAATATTTTTTTCATGAAGAATCTTTTGATTTTTTTATTTCTCTATAAATTTTTCTTGTTTCATCTCCAATTATTACTAAGGCGGGAATAATTATTATTAAAGCAAAGCCTAAGGGCTGCTTGGCAAAATTTACTCCATAACCTATATAAGGGATATCAAGTAAAACCTTACCTATTATTTCATTTTTATTAACTCTTTCACTATCTGGGTTATCGTTTGCATCTCCTTTAGTAATGTAATAAGGTTTTCCTTCTATTACTTCTATATCATTAATTCTATGGGTAGTTGATTTTTCACCTTCTTCTTTAAAAGTAATTACCTCTCCCATTTTATAATCATTAACTGGTTTTACCATTACTACAGCTCCTGTTTTAATGGCTGGCCTCATTGATCCAGACTGCACTACCATAAACTTGTAATTTCTAGAAATAGGTAACATCGAAGTAATTAAAAGTAAAGCAATCAATATAACTATACTAAGAAAAAGATAATAGATAACTTTAGTAAATTTCATTTTTAAATAACT
>CAZKRA010000015.1:0-13807 GCA_964555095.1 uncultured Candidatus Saccharibacteria bacterium
ATCATATCAGTTCCAGTATACTTTTGAGACCAAAGAAGAAAGTCTTTTAATTTGTCTTTAATTTTTTCCATTATTTTTTAAAAAACAACTGAAATGTTTTTAAGAAAACCTCTAGATCTAAAAAGAAAGATCTATTTTTAATATAATAAAGATCAAATTGGAATTTTTCTTTACTATCTTCTACACTTCTTCCATATCTAAACTTAATCTGAGCCCAACCTGTAAAACCAGGTTTAATTAAATGTCTTAAATGATAATGAGGAATTTTATCTTCTAAATCCTTAACAAATTCAGGTCTTTCTGGACGAGGACCAATTAAACTAATATCTCCCTTTAAGATGTTAATCATTTGAGGTAATTCATCTAAATGTAATCTTCTTAGGACTTTGCCTACTTTTGTTATTCTTTTATCTTTTTCTTTTGCCCAAACTGGTCCAGTTCTATCTTCTGCCTTTTCCTGCATTGATCTAAATTTTAAAAGAGCGAAAGCTCTTTTATTCATCCCAACTCTTTTTTGCTTATATAAAACAGAACCACCATCTTCTAGTTTAATTGCTAAATCTATTATTATCCATAAAGGAAAAGTAATAATTAAAAGGAAAGAAGCTAGAATTATATCAATAATTCTTTTAGCCTTTTCATAAAACTTTCTTTTGTTTTCTTTTAAATTTTCTAAAAACCATCCTTTAGTAATAAAAGTAACAGGAATTTTTCTTGTTATCTTTTCATAACTTTCAGCTAAATCTTGAAATTCAACTTTAGTATTTAAATATTGATACAAGTTATCAGTAACTTGAGAAGCTTCATTTAAATTTTCAGCAAGAATTAAAGTTTCAATACCTTTACTCTTTACTTGTTTAATAATATTTTTATTGTAATCTAATTTTTCTACTTGATATCCAAGATAAGGGCGATTTTTAATTTCTTTCTTTAAGTTTTGTGCTTCTTCTGAATTACCAATTATTGCTACTTTTCTTAAAAAATGAGAAGAAAAGAGAGAATAAAAGATTTTTCTCCATAAAACAAAGAAAAATCCAAAAACAGAAATTATTATTAAAAGATTTGTTTTTGGAGTAATTTTAAGATGAGGGATTAAGTAAAAGAGAAGGGCACTTCCTACAAAAACAATTAAAAGAGTACTAATTACTTTAGAGTAAAAACTAAAATCCCTTTTTTTAGTATGTAAAGTATAAAAGTCTGAAATATAAAAAATAACTAACCATCCTATAAAAAGGACAGAAAAAGGGATTAAATGTTTAAAAAAGACTAGGAGAGTAAAATTATCTCCATAACCTAAGATAACTCCAACCAACAAAGAGAGATAAAAAAGCCCAATATCCCCTAATAAAAGTAAAATTTTTCTTAAATTTATTCTACCTATCATTTTTGTAATTTTAACTTAAAGATTGTCTAATTTCAATATTTGAAATTATTTTAAAAAAAGATAGAATAAATAAACCAATCAAGCTAATTAAATATCATCACAGAGTGATGATTAATTAAACAACAAAATTATGGATAATCAAAATACATTAAATAGTATCTGTCTTAAAATTATTAAATACGGAATATTTACTAGTTTACTTACCCCTTTAATTTATAGTAGTAAATATTATTTTCCTTTTGTAGCACCAAAGAGTCTTTTCTTTATGGCTATAGTAGAAATTGTATTTTTTACTTGGCTCTTTTTAGCTTTTCATAATAAAAAGTATAGACCAAATTTAAATATTATCGTAACAGCTGTCTTACTATTTATTGGGGCAATGACTCTAAGCTCTGTTATGGGAGTAGACTTTGCTAATTCTTTTTGGTCAAAATATGAAAGAATGACAGGCCTATTAATGTATTTTCATCTATTCGCCTTATTTTTAACTTTAATCTCTACTTTTAAAGAAAAGAAAGATTGGAAGGAATTATTTGCAGTATCAATTGGAGTAGGATTATTAATAGCTATATTTTCCTATATGGAACAACTTGGTTTTAAGAACTTAGCTCTTTCTAGTAAAAAGGGTGCTACTTTAGGAAATACATCCTTTTTAGGAAGTTATATGATCTTTAATGTATTTTTTGCAATTTATCTATTTTTTAAAACTAAAAATATTACTTGGAAAGCAATTTGGATAGCAGCTGCAATATTTATGATTCCAGCTATTTATGTAGCAGGAGCAAGAGCTGCAACTGTTGCAGTTTTTGGAGGCATTGCTTTAATGGGGTTACTTTACTTAATCTTTAAACCAAAAGAGAAAAAGATTAGAGTTGCTGGAGTAGCTTTACTTATTATTTCAGCACTATTAATTAGTGGAGTTGGAGCTTTACTTTTACATCCTGGTAATGAATTATGGTTTGAGGAGGAGGGAACTAAGCTACATCAAACAGAGAACTTTTTAAGAACTAAATTTGTAAATTTAACTAATAAGGCTAGATTTATTGTTTGGGATGCAGGATACAAAGGTTTTAAAAAGAAGCCTGTTTTTGGTTGGGGCCCAGAAAATTACAAATATGTTTTTATTAGAGACTTTAATCCTTGTATGTTTACAGAGAGATGTGGTTCAGTACCTTGGTTTGATAGAGCTCACAATGTACTTTATGACAGATTAGCAACTACAGGAATAGTAGGAATTCTATCCTATGCTTTCCTCTTTTTATCAGCTTTATGGGTGTTATGGAAGAATTACCTTAAAAAGAAATTAGACTTTTGGACAGCTTCTATATTTACCGCTTTATTAGCAGGCTACTTAGTTCAGAACTTTACAGTGTTTGATATGCCAACTAGTTACATGGTATTTTTTGTAACGCTTGGCTTTATTTCCTTTTTAATTCCCAACAAAGAGGAAAGAGAAGATAGATTTTCTGAAATCTCACCTTTTGCAACATTCTTCTTGGTAATCTTCTTTATAGGATCTTTGAATTACTTTATAATTAAACCAGTCCAAGCTAATAAGTTAATGATTCAATCTATCTCTGTGCAGCAGCCCGATCAGAAAGTAGAACTATTAGAAAAAGCCTATAACACCTCTAATATGGGCAAGTATCAAAAGAGGACCTTTTTAGCAAGAAATATTAAAAATTATATTCAACAGAGTTCTAATCAGTTAACTAATCAGCAAATGAATGAAATGCTTAAATTAATAACTAATAGGTTAGAGAAAACAAGAGAAGAAACAATAGGGGATTATAGAACTAGTCTAGAATTAGGAAAAACGTATACCTTAATTAGACAATATGAAAAAGCAAATGAAGCTTTACAAGAAGCTAAAAACATTTCTCCTACAAATCAACAAGCTTATTGGGAATTAGTCAAATTAGAGGCAGGAAGAAAAGATTATGAAAAAGCTTTAGAATATGCCAAATACACAATTGAATTAGAATCAGAACTATTTCAATCTCATTCTTTAGCTCTTCAGGTTGCTAAAATGATGGGAGATCAAGAAGAAATTCAAAAATTAAAAGAAAAAGCTCTAGAAATTAATCCAAATTGGGAAAAATCAATAGAGCAAATACTTAATCCTCAACAAAAGTAAAACTAAAAAAAAGAGGCAGGTGTATCTTCACCTGCCTTTAGTTAAATTAAACCTTCTCGGGGGAGCAACTTATAATAATGCCTTCAGGATCAACAACCCCATTTATTTCTGTTTTTTCCATCTCAGTTATTCTGTTTAAACAACAATCTCCATTATCACAAAGATCTTTTTGAAGTCTTTTGATAGCACTAATAGTTAAATCATGATCTTTATCTTCTTTTACATGTTTAACTCTTCTTTGATTTAGATGAGTACATCTTTCACAAACTTCATCGCAATCTGTAGGAAATTCTAATTTCTCGTAATAGAGCTCACACTCTTTGTTTCCACAAAGAGCAGCATTAATTTTCATTTTTCTTATTAATCTTCTGACCTGTCTTAAAATTTGCCTCCTCTCAACTGAATTTTTTGGTAGGGACTTAAATTTCACCAACATTTTCACTCTCAATTTGTTTAAATGAGAACATACGGTACATCTGTCTTCGTTATTAATAGTAATCACTCCCCTAAAAAAATTGTAATGGTACTGCTTTATATAATACACCTAAAAACCCTTATTGTCAAGTTTTCTTTTTAACCTCTTTATAGTAAAATAAGAACATCTGGTAACACAGATAATCTTCTTTGTGAAATTCAAAATAGATTAATAAAAAATTATGGAAATTATGAAATTCAAAGACATTTTAAATACTATTATTAAGGCTGCTAAAATGAAAGAAACAGTTGGGGTTTATTATCCTGAAACTAGGCAAACTAAAGAAGGTTGGAGAGAAGTGGAACCTTATAGTATAGCTACTGATGTCCCTCCTGAAGGAGAACACTTAGATCTTGAAAAAGAAATAATTAAACCAGGCCATATTTTAAATGCCTATACGGTAAATAGTAATGATAAAGAAATAGACTCCTTTATCTTAGGTAAAATTAAAAAAGCAACTAGAACTGGAAATAAATTTGAACCAAGAAGAAAATGGGAAATTAAAATTTAAAATAGTTCTTTTAAATATCTAAAAAAGGAGGGGGAAAATGAGAGTTTTATTAATTACCCATGATTATCACAGAGTCCTTTACTGTCTGGACGAGTTAGGTTCAAACACTATAAGAATATGCCTTATTGCTAACCATTTTAAAAAGATTATAGAAGATTTTAAACCAGACGTAATTATCTCAGATGGAACTTGTAAAAATAAAAATAATGAAATATGTATATTCTCCGTAAGGGATGAATTAGAAAAATTAAATATTGATACCCCAGTTTATCCACTTGTAGGAAAAAGAGTATGGAAATCCTTTTTAAAACTAATAGAAAGATCTAAGGTCACTTTGTAATTCAAAGTGGCTTTTTTCTTTTTAGATAAATTGGTAAGATAAATTAATGGAAAGAAAAGTTGAAACAAATGTAAATTTAGCTCCCTTTACTACTTTTAAGATTGGAGGAGAAGCTAAATATCTTATAAGGATAAAGAATAAGAAGGATTTAATAGAAGCTTTCCGCTTTATTAAAAAAAGAAAAATTCCTTACTTTATTCTAGGAGCAGGAAGCAATATCTTATTTCCAGATCAAGGATTTGATGGTGTAGTGATTAAAATGGAAAATGATAAGTTAAAGATAGAAGATAATATTGTAGAAGCAGAAAGCGGAGTAAGGTTTAGAGATTTATTAGACAGATTAACTGAAGAAGGGTTATCAGGCCTCGAATGGGGAAAAGGAATTAAAAGCACAATAGGAGGAGCAGTAAGAGGAAATGCCGGAGCTTTTGGAACTTGTATGGAAGAAATTACAGAGAAAGTAACTGCTTTAAATATAGACACTCTAAAAACAGAAGAATTTAATAAAAAAGAATGTGAATTTGATTACAGAGAAAGTATTTTTAAAAATAACTCAAACTTAGTGATTTTAAAAGTAATTTTAGAGCTTAAAAAAGATAGTCCAGAAGCAATAAAGAAAAGAATGAATAAATACTTACAAAAAAGAAAAGAAAGACATCCTTTAGGTTATCCTTCAGCTGGATCAACTTTTAAAAACCATACAGAAAGGCCAGCTGGAGAATATATTGAAAAGGCAGGATTTAAAGGAAAGAAGATTGGAGGAGTAGAAGTATCCCAAAAACATGCTAACTTTATTATTAATACTGGAGATGGAAAAGCAAAAGACGTTAAAAAATTAATTAAATTAATTAAAGAAAAAGTAAACAAACAATTTAATATACAATTAGAGGAGGAAATAAATATAATCCATAATAAAAAATTATGAAGATCAAAATAAATACAAAGAATATTGAATTAAATGAGGCTTTAGAAGATTTTATTCATGATAGGTTAGGACAAGTAGATAAGTTTATTAATATTAAAGATAGCAAAGATAAAGACAAAAAAGGACAGCCAACTGCTACTATGTGGGTAGAGATAGAAAAAACTACAGATCATCATAAAAAAGGAAAAATATTTAGAGCTGAAGCCCAAATGAGATTACCAGGGAAGAGCATAAGGGCTGAAAGCACTAAAGAAGATTTAAGGACTGCAATTGTAGAGGTTAAAGATGAACTACAAAGAATACTTAAAAAGTACAAAGGAAAAAGAAAAACAAGAGCAATGAAGGGATTAAGAAAATTAAAAAAAATATTTAATATAGCAGGAGGGGCAAAAGGGGAAGAAGAGTAAAAAAAGAGAAGACTTTATTTTTTGTAATAAGTTAGTATAATGCGGATAGAAAATGAGAATCTGATTAAACCAGAACTTTCTTTTCTAGTTTTACTAGAAGAGAAAAAAAATGATATAAAATGAGTTTTTTAGATAAAATATTTGGAGATCCGGATAAGAAATACTTAAAGAATAAAAGAAGGTTAGTTCGAGTAATCAATGATCTAGAGAAAGACCTTGAAGATCTTTCTTCAAAGGAGCTCCAAAACAAAACAAAAGAATTTAAAAAGAGATTAGAACAGGAACCATTGGATAATATTCTTCCTGCGGCCTTTGCTGTGGTTAGAGAAGCTTCTAAAAGGACATTAGGGCAAAGACATTATGATGAGCAACTTCTTGGTGGAATTACAATGCATGAAGGAAATATTGCTGAAATGAAAACAGGAGAAGGTAAAACTTTAGCTGCTACCTTACCGCTTTATCTTAATGCTTTAGAAGAAAAAGGAGTTCATCTTGTAACTGTAAATGATTACTTGGCTAAAAGAGATACAGTTTGGATGGGACAGGTTTATCACTATCTTGGAATGAGCGTAGGATGTATTACTTCAGACACAGCTTATATTTATTCTCCACCCGAAGATGATGATAATGAAACTTTAGATGAAAAAAGAGATCGCTTAGGAAGTTTTAAGGTTATTCAAAGCTTTTTAAAAGAAGTTCCAAGAAAGAAAGCTTACCAAGCTGATATTACTTATGGAACTAATAATCAATTTGGTTTTGATTATTTAAGAGATAATTTAGTTTTAAGACCAGAACAAAAAACTCAAAGAAAGTTTAATTTTGCAATTTTAGATGAAATTGACTCTATTTTAATTGATGAAGCCAGAACTCCTTTAATCATTTCTTCTAAAGGAGAAGAGGCGGGAGATCTTTACAAGAGATTTGCCAAGATAGTTCCAAGACTGGACAGGCAAAAACATTACGATGTAGATGAAGAGTCAAAGAGTGTAACTCTAACAGAAGAAGGAATTGAAAAGATGGAAAGTATTTTAGGAATAGATAATATTTATGAAGAAAAAGGGTTTAAATATTTACACCACATTGAACAATCTTTAAAAGCAGAAGTACTATTTCAAAAAGATCATGATTATGTAATAAAAAAAGGTGAAGTCATTATTGTAGATGAATTTACGGGACGCCTTATGCCGGGCAGACGCTGGTCTGGAGGGCTTCATCAAGCTATTGAAGCAAAGGAAAATGTAGAGATAAAAGCAGAAAGTTCTACCTTAGCTTCAATATCTTTCCAAAGCTTATTCCGAAAATATGATAAATTAGCGGGAATGACTGGTACAGCAAAGAGTTCTTCCGAAGAATTTGATAAAGTCTATGGTTTAAGAGTAATTCAGATACCTACTCATAAAGAATTAATTAGAAAAAGTTTATCAGATAGAGTTTATAAAACAGAAGCTGCTAAATTTAGAGCTATTGTAAGAGCAGTTAAGGAAAGACATGAAAAAGGACAACCAATCTTAATTGGTACCGTATCTATTGAAAAAAATGAGCAATTAAGTGGTCTTCTTCAAAAAGAAGGGATAGAGCATGAACTTTTAAATGCTAAAAACCATGAAAAAGAAGGAGAAGTTATTGCCCAGGCTGGAAGTTTTGGGGCTGTTACTGTAGCTACTAATATGGCAGGAAGAGGAGTTGATATTATTCTAGGAGGAAACCCACCAGATAAAGAAGAAGCTCAAAAAGTAAAAGACTTAGGAGGATTACATGTAATTGGTAGTGAAAGACACGAAGCTAGAAGAATTGATAATCAATTAAGAGGAAGATCAGGAAGGCAAGGAGATCCAGGTTCTTCTCGTTTCTATGTTTCATTAGAGGATGATTTAGTTAGAATTTTTGGAGGAGATAAAGTTAGTAATATTATGGAAAAGTTTAACCTTCCTGAAGATCAACCAATTGAGATGGGAATGATCTCTAATTTAATTGAATCAGCTCAACAAAAAGTAGAAGGTAAAAATTTTGATGTAAGAAAAAGATTATTAGAATACGACGAAGTAACTAATAAGCACAGAAACAAAATTTATGGAATTAGAAATAGAATATTAGAAAGTGATAATCTAAGATCCTACATCTTAGAATTATTTGAGGAATATGGGTACGATAAAGAAAAATACAAAGAAAAAGAAGAAGAAATTGGAGAAGAACCTCTTCAAAAGGCAGCAAAAGTAGTTGCTTTAAAAACAATTGACATCCATTGGATGGAGCATATTGAAAAGATGAATAACTTAAAAGATTCAGTTAGATTAAGAGCTTATGGACAAAGAGATCCTTTAGTTGAATACAAGCACGAAGGACATAAGCTATTTAAAAGAATGTTAAATGAAATAAAATCATTAATCCCAGAAAGAATTTTAAAACTGGAAGCAGTTCCAAAAGAAGAAAAGAGAAAAATTCAGGCAAGCAAAGGAGGAAAATTAGAAACAAAAAGTAATAAGTCTCAGCAAAGCAAACAAAAAGCAAAAAAAGATGTAGGAAGGAATGATCCTTGTCCTTGTGGAAGTGGTAAAAAATATAAAAAATGCTGTTGGCCTAAATGGGAATAAATTTAGTTTTGACAAGTAGTTAAATTTGTTTTAATATTAGAAAAGCTTAATACATTTCGAGTATAAAATTAAAATATCTTAGCTTCGCAAAGATTAATTATCTCTAAAGAATAATTATGAATTGTTACCTGATGGAAGCATTAATTTAATTAGTAAATTAAAATGAAAAGAAAGAATTTAAGATTTGTAATATTTTTAATACTACTTATCGGCTTTTTTGCCGGGAATCTTGTATATCCAGCTTACTTTAATAAAGGAGTTGATTTTGTTAATGAAAAAACTTCATTTAACCTTCCTTACTTTTTAGAAAGACCTTTTAATTTAGGGTTAGACCTTCAAGGGGGAGCGCATTTAATTTATCGAGCTGACCTTTCTGAGATTGAAGAAGGAGATGAAGAATCTTCAATGAGAGGACTTAGAGATGTTATTGAAAGAAGAGTTAATATGTTTGGAGTTAGAGAACCAGTTGTAAGAACCGAACAAACAGGAAGTGAACACAGGCTAATTGTAGAATTAGCTGGAATTAAAGATGTTTCAGAGGCTATTAAAGAAATTGGAAAAACTCCTTACCTTGAATTTAAAATTCAAAGACCAGAAGAAGAGATTAAAAAGATTAAAGATGTAATTGAAAAAGTTCAAAATGCTACTTCAGAAGAAGAGATTAAAAAGATTGAAAACGTAGAATTAGCTCAAAAAAATCCTAATTTTAAATCAACTGATTTAACTGGTAAATATCTTAAAAGTTCAGAAGTAAGCTTTGATCAAACAACTTATCAACCAAGAGTTTTGTTACACTTTAACGAAGAAGGAAAAGAATTGTTTACAGAATTAACTGGAGATCATGTTGATGAAAGAATTGCAATCTATATTGATGGAAATTTAATTTCTGCTCCTACTGTTAATGAAAAGATTACAGGAGGGACAGCTCAAATTACAGGAGATTTTTCTATAGATGAAGCAAAAGAATTAGCAAGAAATCTAAATGCTGGTGCTTTACCTGTTCCAATCGAATTAATTTCAGAACAGACTGTGGGACCAACTTTAGGTAGTATTTCACTTCAAAAAAGTTTAAAAGCAGGAATGTATGGATTTTTAGCAATACTAATATTTATGATCCTCTTTTATAAAATGCTAGGAGTTATAGCTGCTTTAGCACTTTTAATTTATGTAGCTGTAGTTTTAGCATTATTTAAATTAATTCCAGTTACATTAACCTTAGCTGGAATAGGAGGATTTATACTATCGATTGGTATGGCAGTAGATGCAAATATTTTAATCTTTTCTCGGATGAAAGAGGAGTTGAAATCCAAGAGAACATTTGGAGAATCAGTTAGGGAGGGATTTTCCAGGGCTTGGCCTTCAATTCGAGATAGTAACTTTACAACGCTTCTAGTTGCAATAATCTTATTTACCTTTGGAACTAGTTTTGTAAAGGGTTTTGCTTTAACACTTAGTATTGGAATTGTAATTAGTATCTTTTCAGCAGTATTTGTAACTAGAAGTTTAGTTACTGTCTGTGCTGATACTTTTCTTGAAAAAATTAAATGGATTTGGAAATAATATGTTTTCATTTACTAAATACAAAAAAATATTTTTCGGTTTTTCTGGAATTTTAGTCTTAGCTAGTTTAGGAGCTATTCTCTTTTTTGGTTTGAATCTGGGAATTGACTTTGAAGGAGGAGGGAATTTAAGTATTGATTTTGAGAATGAAAGGCCAAACGTAGATCAGATTAAAGAAAATTTAAGAAATTTTAATTTTGAAGAGCTTCATGTAAGGCCAGTAGGAGATAAAGGAGTAATGATTCAAGTTAAAAAGAAAGACTTAGGGGACACTACAAGAGAGAATATTATTAAAGAATTAGATAAAATAAAGCCAATTAGAGAAGGATCAGAAGAATTTAAAGTAATTGGCCCAACAATTGGAGCAGAATTAAAAGATAAAACGAAAATTTTTACAGTTATCACTTTATTAGCAATTCTAATTTATGTTGCTTTTGCTTTTCGTAAGATATCTTGGCCAATGCCTTCTTGGAAATATGGTATATCAGCTTTAATTGCTCTATTCCATGACCTTTTAATTCCAGTCGGAGTATTTGCAGTTTTAGGAGAACAATTGGGAATACAATTAACTATTCCTGTAGTAACAGCCCTGCTTACAGTTTTAGGTTATTCAATTAATGATACAGTTGTTATTTTTGATAGAATTAGAGAAAATCTTTTAAAAGAAAAAGGAAGTAGTTATTCTGAAACAGTAGATATTTCTTTAAACCAAATTTTAACTCGATCTATTCATACTTCAGCTACTACTTTGCTTGTTTTGTTTTCAATTTTCTTCTTTGGAGGAGAAGCTTTGAAGTATTTTTCCCTCACTTTAATTATCGGAATCGGAGCTGGAACTTATTCTTCAATCTTTTTGGCAGGCCCTATTTTAGTAGCTTGGCATAGCTGGGAGAAAGCAAAGTAAATTGCCCTTGACAAATTGGATAAAATCTGACAAGATAAAGGAAGCTTAACTTAAAATAGTAAAAATTTTAGCAAAATTTAATAAAATTAAAAAGATGAAATTTAATTACCAAGAAATTTGCCAAAACCTTTTAAGTACTTTACCTTCTAGGACAAAAGATGTTCTTGAAAGGCGTTTTGCTCTTTCTGATCAAAAAGAAAAAGAAACTTTAGAATCAATTGGAGAAGACTATGATATTTGTCGGGAAAGAGTAAGACAAATTGAAAATAAAGGAATTAAAAAACTGAAAGGAAAAACTGAAAGATATGAAGAAGTTTTCAAATATTTTAAAAAGTATTTAAAGGAAAATGGTGGATTAAAAAGAGAAGATTTATTATTAGAAGAATTAAGCGAGGAGAAGAAACCTCAAGTTTTTTTCCTTTTAAATCTTGGTAAAGATTTTATTAGAAAAAAAGAAACAGAAGAATTACAAGCACTCTGGTATTTAAATGAAAAATATGTTGAAAAAGCTAAAGATTTTATTAGTTTTATTGAAAAAAAATTAGAGCAAAAAGGAGATTTAATTACTTTAAATGAAATTGAAATTTTTGAAGATTTTAAAAGCTTGAATAGAGAAATTCTTTATTCATATATTGAAATATCTCAAAACATTGGAAGAAATGCTGAAAATGAGATTGGTTCAACTAATTGGCCCGAAATTAATCCTAAAAGAGTTAAGGATAAAGCTTACTTAGTTTTGAAACAAAAAGGTGAACCACTTCACTTTAAAGACGTAGCTACTAATATTGGAGATGATGCTCTTCCTCAAACTGTTCATAATGAACTAATTAGAGACGAAAGGTTTGTTTTAGTAGGAAGAGGCCTATATGCTTTAAAAGAATGGGGTTACAAAGAAGGAACAGTTAAAGATATTATTCAGCAAATACTTGAAGAAAGTGATACTCCTCTTAGTAAAAAAGAATTA
The DNA here is from genome assembly GCA_964555095.1 of uncultured Candidatus Saccharibacteria bacterium. GTDB lineage: Bacteria > Patescibacteriota > Minisyncoccia > Minisyncoccales > CAYPLZ01 > CAYPLZ01. The sequence goes on from CAZKRA010000015.1 coordinate 12,199, forward strand.
ATTAAAAAAGTGCTTGACCAGAGATTTGTTAAAAGGAACACTGTTCTGTTAAACTTAAATAGTGGGCCTTTCTCTGAAAAAGGGGATGGCTATACTGTAAAAGAAAGTTAAAACTCTGTAAATTTTTATGTTAAACCTTCAGGAACTTTTGTATCCTGGTTTTCAAATAATTTCGCCCTTTCTTGAAACTGGCTGGGAAATTTTCAAAGCTTGGTGGTGGTTTCTACCACCTTTTTTGCTATGGAGTAGAGCTAAATATTTTTGGCTTTGGTGGAGAAATAATCTTTGGGGATCTTCTTGGGATTATACAATGATAGAGATTATCCCCCCAGAAGACAATGAAAAGCCTATTCGGGCAATGGAAAAAGTAATTGATGGATTATGGCAGACTTTTTATTCACCTCCTAACTGGTATGAGAAATGGTGGGAAGGAGAATATCAAATTACTATTAATTTTGAAATTATGGCAGATGGAGAAGGACCGCATTTTCTTTTCCGTTTTCAAGAGGGAAACTTAGATGTAGTTGAAGCTAATATTTACTCTCAATATCCTGATGCTGAAATTAAAGTAGTAGAAGATTATACTAAAAAAGTTCCTCAAAATATCCCAAATGATAATTGGGATCTTTGGGGTTGTTCCTATATGTTGCTTAGAGATGATCCTTATCCAATTAAAACTTATAAATACTTTGAAACAGAAAACGAAAAAACAGAAGAAAAAAGAGTAGATCCTATGGCTTCTTTGCTTGAAGCTATGGGTAAGATTGAAAAAGGAGAACAGCTCTGGATTCAATTTAATTGTAAGCCAATTGCTCAGGAAATGATTGATAAGTTTACAAAGAGAGCAGAAAAGGTAAAAGAAAAAGTTAGTAAAAGAGACGAAGGAGAAGACCCTAAAACTAGTTCTGCTATTGTTAGATTATATCGTGCTATTTTTGAAGGAAAAGATCCTATAACTCAAACTAAAGAGGAGATGGAAGCTGCAGGAAAAGATGAAGGAGAATCTTTTGCCTATCCAGAAATGACAATGACTCCTGGTGAAAAAGAAGTTTTACAAGAAGTAGAAAGGAAAAAATCAAAGGATTTATTTAAAACAAATATTCGTTTTATCTATTTAGGAAACAAGGATGTCTTTTTCAAACCTAAGGTAAGACTTCCTTTTGGTTATTTTGTTGCTTTTAGTAAAGCTGATTCTAATGGATTGGTGCCTTATGGAGACACGCTTACAAAGGCTAGCCCAAAATGGTGGAATTGGCTTATCTTTAAAAAGAGAAGAGAGTATGTTTTAAAAAGAGATTTATTTCGATATTATACAATGCGTAAGGCTCCTTTCTTTCCAGCTGATCCAAGAGACGGAAGTTATGTTTTAAATGTAGAGGAAGTGGCTTCTTTGTATCACTTTCCACACAGAGAAGCTGTACCAGCACCACTTCGTCCTTCCGGAGGTGCAAAGAGAAAAGGAGTACCAACTACTCTTCCTTTCGAAGAAGACGAAGAATAAACTTTAAAAAAATTATGGCAATTAATTATTTTGCAAGAACAACATTTAGAAATGAAAGGAAAAAATTTGGGATAAAAGTCGATGATAGACGTCGGCATGTTTATGCTA
>CAZKRA010000016.1:0-12105 GCA_964555095.1 uncultured Candidatus Saccharibacteria bacterium
AATAGGGCATTAAGGCTTGCACTCCAGTATCAGTAAAGTCATCTGCTGGAACATAAACAGCTTGAATGCTAGTAAGGTTATTTTCGGTAGTTGAAGTTAATCTTTCTTCAAGATTTGCTACTTGACTAGTTAAGGTAGCTTGGTAGCCACCTTCAGAAGGAAGAGAAGAAAGTAATACTGAAAGCTCATTGCCAGCTTGAACAAATCTATAAGCATTATCCATAAAGAATAACACTTCTTTTGAAAGATTATCTCTAAAATTTTCTGCTATACTTGTAGCAGCAAAAGCGGTTCTTAATCTAATTGAGGCTGATTCATTCATTTGTCCAAAAATGAGAGCAGTTGAGGGGAGAACATTTGTTCTTTTTAAAGTTTGCCATAATTCGTTTCCTTCTCTAATTCTTTCACCAACACCAGCAAAAACTGAAACACCTTTTTGGTCAAAAGCAACATTGTGCATTAGTTCTGTAAGTAGAATAGTTTTACCTACACCAGAACCTCCAAAAAGACCAATTTTCCCTCCCTTTCGAAGTGGAGTAAAGAAATCAATTATTTTTATTCCAGTTTCAAATAGTTTACTTTCTGGATTTGTTTCTTGGTAAGAAGGAGGCTCTCTGTAAATAGGAGCTTTTTTTTCTGTTTTAATTTTACCCTTTCCATCGATTGCATTCCCAAATAAGTCAACAACTCTTCCTAAAAGTTGGTTTCCAACTGGGATTTCTAAGGTTTTATTAGTTTTTATAACTCTATCATTCCGAGATAATTTTTCTGGTTTTGTTAAAGAAATACAGATAAAAATATTTGATTCTAAAGCGGAATAAACTTCTAATTTTAAAGAAGAATCTTTTTTTAATTTTAATATTTCATGAGGAGAAAGTCCTCCTCCCCAAAATTTTACTTTTACTATTTCTTGACGAATGGAAATTATTCTCCCAGTTTCATTATCTTTCATAATTAATCTTCAATAATTAAATTTGATCTTATTACTCTATTAATTTGTTTTTTATTTTCTGTTTGATTTTTCATTCGATTTGCTTTGTATCTTAATTTCTTAATTTTTTCATCTGCGTTTTGGGTTGCTTGATCCATAGCTATCATTCTTGAAGCAAATCGTGCTAGTTGATGTTCTAAAACTGCCTGTTTAAAGAGGGCTTCTCTAATTTCGTTTTCAAAAAATTGTAGTATTTCTTTTGGGGAAGGTTCAAACAAATACTCTTTTGCTTTTTCAGGGGCCTGGCTAAAAGAGATTCCTCCAGAAACACTAGTTTTAACTGGATCTTGACGAAGTGGAGTTTGAAACCTTCCATGAAAAACTATTATATCTTCGTAGTCATTTATATACTTAAAGATTCTTTTTATTTCACTTGGAGAAGGGTTTTCATCGTCTAATCTAAAATAATGATTAATATTTTGAGCAGAAGATTGATTTTGAATAATACTTCTTCCAATTTCTCCAGCTACTACTAAGTCTGTTTTATTGTTATTAATATAACTTTTAACTTCACTCCAAGTATCTAAAAGCAAAGTACCATAAAACCTTTCATTAGCTGAGAAGAATACTGTTACCTTCTTTTTATTTTTTCTTAAAAAAGAAAGGGTAGAATTGTAATCTTTAACCTCTTTTTCATTTTTAGAAAGATAGGTTGTTTTTGCGTGATTATAAATTTTTGCTACTCCTTCTAGAAAATTTCTAGTAACTAAAACTTCATCTTGAATTTGATTCATTCTCATATTAGATAAAGTTTGATAAGCAGAAGTAATGTTTTTTAAAGAAGATATTAAATTTAAATTTTCTTTGGCTTGTCTTAAGGAGTCCATATTGTAATATTTTTAATCTTAAAGAAATTTAATTTTCTTTTAATCTCCTAATTTTAGGGATTAAAGCTCTTATCTTATTTTCAAAATCTTCAAAGTCTTCTGCTTTTTTAATTTTTGTTTCTAAAGAAAGAAGATCCCCTTCTTTATAGTGTTGAGTAAGTTTTTCTATCTCTTTTTCTACTTCAGAGGCAGTATTGTTTTCCCAATATTCAAACAAAAGCAAACCTACCAAGATTAACTGAAAAGATCTAGAAAGAATTATTTTAGAAGATTGAGAAAAAATAACATCAATTTTTTCTCCAATATCTAATATTTTTTTTGTTTCTTCTGGAAGTTCTACTCCAAAACGGGCAATTTCTAAAGCTCTATTATAGTTGCTCATTTTTCTTCTTATTACTTGAGCTAACTCTTGGTCTAAGTGGTTTTTAGTTTGATTACCAACTCTTGAAACTGATAGAAAAGCATCAATTGCTGGCTTTATTCCTTTTTTGAAATGCTCATTATTAAAAAAGATATGGCCATCTGTAATAGCCATTAAATTAGTTTGGACATAACCACTAATATCATTTTCTAAAGTGTTAGCTACTGGCAGAGCAGTAATGCTCTCCTTTTTTTTATTTGATTTTATATTTCCTGCTCTTTCCAGGAGTGAAGCATGGATATGAAAAATATCTCCTGGATAAGAACTTCTTCCCGGAGGACGTTTTAAAATTAAAGAAATTTCTCTGTAAATTTTAGCATGAGTGGTAAGATCATCAAATACTATTAAAACATCATCTCCTTTATCTCTAAAATATTCTGCGATACTCATTCCAGAATAGGGAGCAATATATAAAAGAGGAGAAGATTCTCCTGCTCCTGCTCTTATAATTATTACATTATCTTTAATCCCTAATCTTTTAAGATAGTTTTCTACTTCTCTTAAGTCAGAAGATTTTTTACCAATTGAAACATAAATACAAGTTGTTCCCTGTTTAGCTTGGTTAGCTATAGTTTGTAGCAAAAAAGTAGTTTTACCAGTTTTTTTATCTCCTAGAATTAATTCTCTTTGCCCATGACCTAAAGGAACTAAAAGATCTACCTTAGAAACTCCAGTTTCTAAGGGTCTTTTAACTATATCTCTTTCTGTAATATTAGGAGCAGGGTTCTCTAATTCTCTATAACTTTTTTCTCCAGAAATTGGACCTTTATTGTCTATAGGATTACAAAGAGGATCTATAATTCTTCCTTTTAGCTCTGAACTTACTTCTATTCTAAAAAAGTTATCGGTTCTAGTTACCCTTTTTTTAGTTTTTAAGTTTTGATCATCAATCATTAAAATTTCCGCTCCTTCCTCCTTTAGATTATAGGCTATTCCTTGTTGGTCTCCCTCAACAATTACTCTTTCATTTGGCTTAAGATCAGGCAATCCAGATACTCTAATAATAGAATGATTGACTGAATCAATGTATCCAATTTCATTAGTTTTGTTTAAATATTTTTCAAATTGACTTTCACTCATAAATTTTTTGAGCAACTGATTTATTTATTTTTTTTGCTAAACTTAAATCAAGATATTTTCCTTTAAATTCAATTACAATTCCTCCTGTAATTTTATGATTGATTGTTAAGTTTAATATTGTTTTTTCTCCGATTTCCTTTTCTATCCAATTAGAAATTTCTTGTATAAAATCTTTAGAAGGAGAAAAAGCTAAGGTTAATTTTGCTTGAGGAATACTTTGAAGATAATCACTTAATTCTTTTAAAAAGTTTTTTTGTTCATCTTTACTAGTTAAGGCTTTTTCTTGTTCTTTTTTTTCTAAAAATTTTAAAAAAGGTTCACTTACCTCGCCTTTAATTTTATTACTTAGATTTTCACCATTATTCTTAAAAATAGACTCCTGGGCTGTAGTAATATCGTCTAAAAAATATACTAGTTCAGTTTTGGTTGTGATTTCTTTTGTGATATTAGAAAAAGTATTCATAAGTTAAAAAAGTTCTCTTGTTTAGCTTTTTTAAGAGATTCCATTACTAATTGCTTATGAGAAGAAGTATCAATTGCTTTTCCCATAGTTTCTTTTGCAACCTTTGCAATAATTTGATATATTTTTTCATTGATTTCTTTTTCTCTTTCTTCTTTATATTTTTCAATTTCTTGTTTAGCCTTCTCTATTCTTTTAGAGACTTCCTCTTTTTCTTCTTTCCTGAGTTTAAGTAATTCATTCTTTAACTTTTCACCAAAATTATCTATTTTTTGATCGGTCCGATTAGATATTTGTTCTGCAACATTTATTGCTTTGCTAGAAAGATCCTTGTTTATTTTAGTTGTTTTTTGAGTGAGCTTATTGAATAATTCAGAAGACCTATTAGAAAGATTTTCAATAGTTTGATTTGATACTTTTTCTAATTTATTCATTTTTTCTTTTGATGCTTCTTCTATTCTCTTGTTCTGCTCTTTTGCATTATTTGAAATCTCTTTTTGAACGTTTCTACTTGTCTCTGAAACTTGAGACACCTTTTCTTTTAAATGATTAGATAATTTATCTAATATTACTTCTTTAACTCTTTTAATTTCTTCAGTCTCTTTTTCTAATTGAGAGAGTAATTTATTCTGTATTTTCTTTTGTTGATCTTTGAGTTGATTAGTTTCTTTAGTAAAATCTTGTATAACTTTTTCAATTTCTTTTTCTCCTTTTTTTTCTTTTTTAGCTAAAGTTTTTTCTATCTCTGAATTACTTTTTCTTATAGTTTTATTTAATTCTTTGAAGTGTTTTTCATATTTATCAATAGAGATTTCAGTAATATTTTTTATTCTTTTTTTGATGTCTCCAGAACTTTCTCCAATTGCTTCTCTGATTACTTTTTCTAACTCTTTTTCTAGTTCATGAGAGATTTCTAATTCAACTCTATCCTTATCTTTTGGTTTAGGAATAGAGCTCTTTATTAATAAGTAGGCGATAAGTAAACCAGACAAGAACGCGACTGTTCCAGCGATTAAAATTGTATTATTTAAAAGTTGATTTAACATGTTTTATTGTATTTAATTTATGTTGGTAGTTGATAAAATAAGATGAAAAAAGCTAACCCTAAACCTGCTCCTGTTAAAATAATAATACCTAATAAATTTATTAATAAACTTAATTGAATATTCTTTTTGGCAAGAGGGTTTCTTCCGATTGCCTCAATACCACTCTGAAGAGTTCTAACAAAAGAAATAAAACCTAATAAAAAACTGCCTCCACCAACTAGAGCAGCAAATAGATAACGAGCTATTTTAGGAAATTCATCTGAACGTTTGATTTCTTTAAAAAAACTAAATCCTTTTTCTAAAAAACCGCTTCCTGCTAAGGTTCCAATTTCTTTTTCTTGAATATCTAAAAGAACTAAAATTTTTCCTTTTTCTTCAGAAAAACTTTCTAGTGCTTTACCAATAACATAACCTGACTCCGATGCTCTTTGGCCGATACCGGGGTTATCGGATGAAGTAATATAGTCTCCAGTTTTAATTTCTCCATTTAAATTACTAACTTTTACAAGAGCTTTTCCTTGAGATGCTACTAAAGCAGTAGAAGTAGCTTGTCTATTAAAAGAAATAGCAGACTCTTCAACAACTACACCAACAATATCTTTTGAATAAGGAGAGCTACTTTTTACTAATTTTTCTTCAATTTCAGAAATAATATTCCCAGCTTCTATTTCTGGATCTTTTACTATTAAGTAGCTAGCAGTTTGAGGTAAAAAACTAGCTGCCTTAATTGTGCTAGTTATTAATATTAGAGAAAGAAAAACTAGCAGAAAGAATTTTAAATTATTTTTCCAATTCATTTTTTAATTCTATTTATATATTTTACCATAATAGTTAAGGGCTGTGAAGATAAATTTCTAAAAGAATCAAAAACAATATAAAAAGAAATTAAAACAACTATTTAAGCTTAAATACCGTGACGGAAAAACCTTTTTCTATGGTTGAAATAAGAATAAAATATATTTAATTATATATTGCTTGATTTTAATTTTAATTTAATCTTAATAAATATTTTTGATTTTTCTCTACTCTTATAATCTTTGTTTATAAATTAGCTTTAAAAGCTTATTTAAAAAACTTGAAAAACAAAAATAATTAATGATCAGTAATATTAATTGTAACACAAAAAGCAAAAGATAAAAGTTGAAAACTTAATCCTAGGATTCTTAAGAAAGTATAAAATAAAGATAATCTAAGTACTAAAAAAAAGAGGCACAGAAAGCATAAAAATAGTTTTAAAAATTAGAAAAAAAGCTTTTCTTTTAAAAAATTTTAGAAGTGATATTTTTACTAAATTTATATCCTATATTTTACCCCTCCTTTAGTAGAAGTTTTCCACAGGCTATATTGTTGACTTTTTACCTCAATGCTTTACCATAGATATAAGGGATTTCCGTCACGGAAAGACATTAATTATGAACTCAAAAAACAAAGAATTTTTAAAAATTGATGACATTATCAAAAAAGCCAAAGATAGGGGGGTTGATTTTGGTAATGCGAAACCTAGGAGCAGGCTTAGATACTATGCAAAGCTAGGACTTATTCCACCAGCCGAAAGAAAGGTTTTTGATGATGGGAATCAGCCTACTGGCGCATATCCAAAATACGTTCTTGAAATTCTTGAGAAAATTGATGAAAAAATAAAGAATGGAAAGAGTATTCGAGAAATAGCAGAAGAAAAGAAGGAAAAAGAAAAAAAAGAATTAGAAAAAGATATAAAAAAGAAAAAAAGTGGGAAAGAAAAATCTGAAATTCCTTCGCCTAGCAGTATTATTCCAAAACATATTGCGGATTTATTAGAAAAGATTGATGAAAAATTAGGAAAAGGAAAAGATGTTAATCTTACCGAAGAAGATAAAAAAGAGTTTCAAAAAACAGAAGTTGCTTATGACTCTCCAGCAATAACTTTAATTCCTACTTATCGAAAGAAAAATACGCAGGGGCAAAATGATCAAGCCGAAGAAGCAGCCGTTCAAAAAGCTCATTTTAAAAAAGAAGAAAAATCACATTCTTTCTTATTTTCTTTAGTAAGGTTTGTAACTCCTATTTTATTAATAGGAGTTTTTGGTTTTATAATAGGAATGGGATTTTTTGGAGAAAATATATTTGGGTTTGGATTTTTTGATCAAGACCTATCTGCTAATTTATTGAGCTCTCTTTCTACAAGCACTAGGTTAAAATCAAATCAAGCACCAAGGAGCAGCTTAACTACTGATCTTTTAGCTCAAGCCGGAGGAGAAGAAGCTTTAACTACTCAAGGAGTCTCTGACTCTTTAAAGACAGAACCTTATTTCAATATTAACGTAGAAACAGATATTAATGCGCCTTTGAATTTAAGAGGAGATGGAACTACTTCTCCTGCTCTTTCCTTTTTCCAAAATGGTTTTGAGGGGACTTTAACAACTTCTGGGTTAACAGATGATCAATCCTATAGCCTTCCAAATCAATCCGGCACTATTTGTTTAAGTAGTGGTAATTGTGAAAGTATGCAAGGACAAATTACAACTACAGGAGGAATAGATGGAAAGTTAGCTAAATTTACAGATCCAAATAATATTACAAGTGCTTCTATTTCTGATCTTTATGAAGGGGAACCAATTTTAAATATTACAGAAGAAGGATCAGTATTCCTCTCCCCACCTGAAGGAGAGGATAGTGCAGTTTTAGAATTTGATGATTCTTTAAGATTTGAAACTAACGATAATTTATCTTTCTATATTAATTCTGAAGGAAATGTTGGTCTAGGAAAAGAAAATCCTGAAACTCAATTTGATGTAGATGGAAGAATTCAAGCTAGTGGAGATATCTGTACAGATGCAGGAGGAGGACAATGTCTTAGTGAAGTTAGTTCAGGGTTTTCTTTTATACCAAGTGGAGGGGGAGGAATAGATGGCTCTGGAAGTTCAGGGTATCTAGCGAGATGGACAGGAGCTGAAGAAGTTGGAGATTCAATCCTTTATCAAACAAGTAACAGAATTGGAATTGGAAATACTAGCCCAACTTCTACTTTACATATTACAGGCACAACAACAATGGATGGTTTTCAAATGCCAACTAATGCTACTTCTGGATATATATTAACTGCTGATAGTTCTGGAGTAGGAACCTGGCAGCCGGCAAATACTAGTGCTTCTCTTCCTTCGGCTTCAACAAGCCAAACTCTTTATTACGATGGCTTAAACTGGATATCTAATTCTCTTTTAACTAATACTGGAAGTAGAATAGGAATAGGTACTAGTTCTCCTGAAAGCAAACTTACTATTGCAGGCACTACAACTTCTGCAGGAAACTTTTTTCTTAATTTTAATGAGTCTTCTCTTTCTGCTAATTCTTTTCTCAATAGTCCAGAATTTGTTTTTAGAGGATATTATGATGCTACAAGTTCTACTAGTACTATTGAGTCTACTTCTACAAAAATAATTTTAAAAAATATTACTCATGCAGATGGAGATTACAGACTAGGAATATTTGATAGTTCTAACTCTGAATTTATAAGCATTGACGGGACTAATAGAAGAATGGGTATTGGGAATTTAAATCCTGGTACTGCACTAGATGTAAGTGGAACTGTAAAAATGAGTGGGTTTGAAATGCCTTCTAATGCGACCTCAGGCTATGTATTAACAACTGATAGTTCTGGAGTAGGAACATGGAAACCAAGTGCTACAGGAACTCTTCCTTCAGGAAGTAATGGAGAAACTCTCCGGTACGATGGTTCTAATTGGTTGACAAATTCTCTTTTAACTAATACTGGAAGTAGAATAGGAATAGGCACAGATTCACCAACTGAAAAATTATCTATTGCAGGAAACACTTTAATTGGAGGGAAGTTAACTATTTCTACTACTACCGTTTCTCAATTAGCATTAGAAAACGGCAGTAACCTTCTTAATTTTTTAATCAGTACAAGTAGCTCTGAAATACAAGCGACTAATGATTTAACTATTAATTCTTTAAATGGAGAAATAAAAGTAGGTGATGGAAATGTAGTATTAGCTAGTGCAACTGGTTCCCCTACTGTAAGGGCTTCAGGAGAATATGTATTAAGAGGAAGCATCCCAATATTCAAGTATTCTTGGGCTGGAGGAGCTCAAACCAATTCAACAAGTTATAAAAAAGTTTCAAAGACTTTTAGTGTAGCTGATTCTTTATCTTCTTCCACACCGGAGGCATTAGATGGAGCAACTAGATATTATTCTTTTCTTATAAACTATGCTGATCAAATTGATTCTGGATCAAATTCAGAATGGAGAGTTTACAGACCTAGTGCCAATGCTACTACTTCTTCTTTTAATTTATCTGGACAGGGTATGGGTGGTTTAGATGAAGGAAATCCAATTATGAGTGATTACCTTTCTTCTTCTGAAATTCCTGACAATGACTGGCAGCTTGAAGTGAGAGCTCCAACTAGTGATGATATTAGAATTTTTAATGTCTTCCTATTAATTTATGACAAAATTAATTAATAAAAATATAAAGGTTTGTTAAAAAAATATTAAATAAAAATTATTATGAAAATTGGAAACTTCTTAGTACAACTAAGAAGGAAAATAAAAAAACAAAAAGGTCGAAAAAAAATTAATAAAAAAGTAAAATGTTAAATCTTAAAGAAAAGATTTTAAAAACTGCTAAGAAACTGTTTAATTCAGATCTTAGCCTAATGAAGGGAACAAGAGTAGTCTCTTTCCTCTTTATCTTTTTATCAATGATAATTGCAGGAGGAGTACTATTTGCTGCTAACACCTATTATGATTTGGACACAAGTGAAGTAGTAACTGAAGAAATTCAAAGAGTTACTGAATATGTAAGAGCAACAGGAGGATTAATTGCAGGTGGTACAGCTAGCCAAGATCCTGATTCTGAAGTTATGCTTCAGGTTGCAGGAGGAGACTTGAGAGTAGGAGACAGTACAACCTTTAATGTTGATGAAAGTACTGGGAATATGTTAGTTGGAGGAACTTCAACTTTTGTAGCTACTTCAACATTTCAAGATGTAGCAGTCTGGCAAGACGATGACACTAATGTTATAGGTTTCCAGGCCCCAGCTAATGCTTCTGGTGACCAGATCTATACTTTACCAGAGAATCCTAGTGCTGATTACATATTACAGACAGATGCTTCAGGGAATTTATCATGGATTGATGCTGAATCTACTGTTTCTGGAGATATTACTGATGTAGGTGATGTAGCTAGTGGAGCAGCGTTTACAGCAGATGGAGGAGGAAACAGTTTGTGGTTTGAAGGAGCTACGAGTGATGATTTTGAAACTCAACTAACAGCTGCTGATCCTTCAAGCGATGAAACTATAACTATGCCTAATCTGACAGGTACTATGACCTTACAAGATGGGAGCTTAACTCAAGGGAGTGTAGCTTTTGTTAGCTCAGATGGCCGGTTAACTGAGGATAATACTAATTTCTATTGGGACGATACCAATAACAGATTAGGAATTAATACTAATAGTACTAGTTATGCTTTAGACGTAAATGGAACAATTAGATCAGGACAAAATGGAACAGATGGAGAATTAAGACTTTATTCGGAAGGAACAACTGATCACTTTGTTAGTTTTCAACCAGATTCTAATATGACAGAAGACACTGTCTATAATATGCCAGCTGATACAGGAAGTGCTGACTATGTATTATCTACAGATGGTAGTGGAGATCTAGAGTGGACAAGTGTTAGTGATGCTGGAGCATTAGATGGTTCTGGTACTGCAAATAGAGTAGCAATGTGGAATGATGCTGATACTTTGACTGATTCTTCCATTGAAGATAATTATACTGGGGGTGTTGCTTTAACAATCGATGATAGTGAGAATATTACTATGGATGGAGATGTTACAGTAGCCGGAACCTTAGATGCTAATAATATTGCTGGTTATACATTAACTGGAAACATTACTGGGAGCGGAACTCCTAATATTACTAACATAGGAACATTCGATGGTAATATTGCTACTTTAGCTAATTATGTTCAATCTCCTGAGTTTACTAATACCGGGGAAACATTAATTTCTTCTGGTGGAGGAGGAGATATTAAACTTGATCCTGATTCTGGTGTAATCAAAATAGCTAGTGGCGATCATATTGAAACAGCTGGTGGCTATCAGATTGCAACTTCTGGAAATCAAGTCTTAAGGGAAATGGTCCCTATTTTCGGATTTGATCTACCAGCACAAACTGCAAGTAATGGTCATGTGAGTGTTTCAAGAACCTTAGAAGAGAATCCTTTTTCTGCTGCAAAAACTGGTTCTACAAGAAAGTATAAACTTATTATCCGATATGCTGATGATACTACCGGAACAGCAAGTGCTATTAGTTGGCAATTAAATGGAGAGACTGAAACTAACTCAACCTTTACTACAGATGGAACAGCTACTGCAGATATAGAAAAAGGTGAAGTTGTAATTCACCAACTAGACACTGCTGGTGAAACTATTGTAAGTACTGGAGACAATTGGGACTTACAAGTAGATCCAGGGGGAGACACAATAAGGGTCTACCAAGTATTCTTAGCAGCTTACGATCAGATAGATTAATCGTAGAGGCCCGGAGAGGGTAAGTTTAAAGAATCTCGAACGGGCCTCTCTTTCAATCTGTTTGCTTTAGCTAAAGCAAAAACAACATGGTTATTTTCAAAACGTCCCTCCTTCTAAAAGTAAAAAAAGGGGGGACATGGGGCAAGTAAATTAAAAGAAAAAGGAACATAGATGAATTTTAAGAGGAAAAATAGAATAAGGAAGGTTCTACTAGCTATATTGCCAGGATTATTGGTTGCAGGCTTTGTATTGGGTGCTAATATCTATTATGATTTGGACACTAGTCCAAATACTGCTGTAATTGGAGAAGAAACTAAAATTGGAGGAACTACAACTATAGAGGGTAATATATTACCACTTATAGATAATACTTATAACTTAGGATCTGCTTCTAACCGCTGGGCAAATATTTATTCTGCGACCGCAACAATTGGAAACACAATCACAATTGGCTCTGACATTATTTCAGGATCAGGCCTAACTACTTTTACTACGGATTCGGGAGATATTGAAATCAATCCTGCAGGGGATTTCAATGTAGATTCGGGTAGCTTATTTGTAGATAATTCTTTAAATAGTGTTGGGATTAATACAACTGATTTAACTGGTAGTAGATTTAAAATTGAAAATGCAGCGACCAATACTCAAGCTACTGAAGATGAATACAATAATACTGATTTAATTTCAGCTTCTTCCAGTGCCGATATTGATACAACAGCCGGAGAGGTAAAAATGGCGA
>CAZKRA010000017.1:0-11580 GCA_964555095.1 uncultured Candidatus Saccharibacteria bacterium
TTGAATATCATGGAAAAAATATTTATGACATTCTTCAAATGAGCGTAGAAGAAGCCTATGATTTCTTTAAAGACATTCCTTGGATTGAAGAAAAATTAAAAATATTAAAAGAAGTTGGTTTAGAATATTTAAGATTAGGGCAGCCTTCACCAACCCTTTCTGGAGGAGAAGCTCAAAGAGTAAAACTAGCTTCCGAATTAGGGAAAAAGGATACTCATAAAACATTATACATCTTAGATGAACCAACTATTGGACTACATTATTCTGAAGTTGGAAAATTAATTAAAGTACTTCAAAAACTAGTTGATAGAGGAAGTACAGTTTTAGCAATTGAACATCATCTTGATGTTATAAGGTCTGCTGATTGGATTATTGATCTTGGCCCAGGAGGGGGCGAAAGAGGAGGTGAAGTAGTTGTAAAGGGAGCTCCTCAAGAAGTAGCTCGCCATAGTGAAAGTGAAACAGCTAAATATTTAAGAGAAAAAATACAATGAAAAAAGAAGAACACTATAAAAACTTACCAAAATCTCCTGGAGCTTACATTATGAAAGATAAAGATGAAGAGGTAATTTATGTTGGAAAAGCTGCTAACTTAAAGGAAAGAGTTAAAAGTTATTTTGCTAAAAATAAAAATAGAAAGACAAAAAAATTAGTGAAGGAGATTGAGGATATAAATTTTAAAGAAACAGATTCAGTAGTTGAGGCTTTAATCTTAGAAGCTAAATTAATTAAAAAATATAAACCTTTTTTCAATGTAAAAGAAAAAGATAATAGAAGCTTTCTTTATGTAGCTATCACAAATGAAGAATTCCCAAGAGTTATTTTAGTAAGAGGAAGAAATAAAAAACAAGTGAATGGTGAATTTTTTGGTCCTTTTACTTCTAGTTCTGATATTAGAGAAGCTCTACGAATTATTAGAAAAATTTTTCCTTACAGCCTTCATAAAGAAAGTAAGGTTGGTACTTTTAAAAGACCTTGTATGGACTATCAAATAGGTTTATGTCCTGGAACCTGTGTCGGAAAGACGAACAAAAAAGACTATATGGAAAATATTGAAAATATTAAAAAGTTATTTAAAGGAAAAAAGGAAGATATTTTAGATCAACTTCAAAAACGAATGGAAAAAGCAGCCAAGGAACAAAATTATGAAAGAGCTGGAAGAGTTAAAAAACAAATAGATGGTTTACAACATATTCAAGATATTGCTCTTATTAAAAAAGAGGAGATTCAAAAAAACAATAGAAACAAAGGAAAAAGAATAGAGGGATATGATATTTCCAATATCTCAGGTAAACTAGCTGCAGGGTCTATGGTAGTTTTTGACGGAAACAAAGCTAAAAAAAGTGAATATAGAAAATTTAAAATTAGGACAGTAAAAAAAGCTAATGATGTAGCAATGCTTAAAGAAGTATTTCAAAGAAGATTTAAAAATTCTTGGCCCTTACCTGATTTAATTCTAGTAGATGGAGGCAAACCACAAGTTAATGTGGTTAAAAGCGTTTTAGAAAAAGAAGGCTTAGGCATTCCTGTTGTAGGAATTGCAAAAGGAGAAAAAAGAGATAAAAATGAAATGATCGGAAGCAAAAAGAGCTTTAAAAAGGAAACTTTAATTAAGGTAAGGGATGAGGCTCATAGATTTGCTCTAAAATATCATAAGAAATTAAGGCAAAAAGAAATGACGCAATCTTAATTTTATGATAAAATATAAAAAAGTTGCTTATAATTTAAATAGAAACAAGAAAAATGGAATTTCTTAATTTAGAATTTTATCAAATTTGTCTTCGTTTAACGGTAGCCTTACTTTTAGGAGGCTTTTTAGGTTTTGAAAGAAGTGTAGCGGGAAAATCAGCTGGACCAAGAACTTATGGGTTAGTAAGTACAGGTTCTGCTTTATTTATAATTATCACTCATCTTTTAAGTAGTGCCTATATTGGTACCTTTCAAGGATACGATCCATTAAGGGTGCTAGCTGCTATTATACTAGGAGTAGGGTTTTTAGGGGCTGGGTTAATTTTTGTTCGAGAAGGAAAAGCTCAGAGAGAACAAGTGGCTGGATTAACAACTGCAGCTGGACTTTGGGTGGTTACAGGAATTGGAATGGCTACAGGTCTAGGTTATTTTAAGTTGGCAGTATTCTCAACCTTGCTAATCTTTCTTGCATTTACAAGCCTTTGGATTATAGAAGAAAAAATTAGAAAAAAGGTTCCTAACATTTATAAAATAGAAAAAGAAATAGAAACTGAAAACTCTGAATAAAAGAGGAGGAAATTAAATTTTTCTTTGTAATTAATTTAATCTAAAATTAAAAATGAATCGAAAAGAAGCAAAAAAATTACTAAAAGAATATTTATCAAACGAAAATTTAATAAAGCATTGTTTGGCTGTAGGAGCAATAATGAAAAGACTTGCCCAACATTTTGATAAAGATGAAGAAAAATGGGAGGTTACTGGAATATTACATGACATTGATTACGAACAGACTAAAAACAACCCAAAAGAACACTCTTTGATAGGGGCAAAAATTTTAAAAGAAAGGGGAGTAGAAGAAAAGATATGCCATGCAGTAAAATCTCATAACTATAAACATGAAATTGAATTAAATACGATGATGGATAAAGCTTTATTTGTAAGCGATCCACTAAGTGGATTAATTGTTGCTGCTGCTTTAGTTTTACCTTCTAAAAAATTAAAAGACCTTAAAGTTGAAAGTATTATAAATAGATTTCAAGAAAAAAGATTTGCTCAAGGAGCAAATAGAGAAATAATTCAGATGGCTAAAGAGCTTTTAGAGTTAAAACAGAAAAAATTTTTTCAATTAGCTTATGAAGGTATGCTTTCTATTTCAGATGAATTAGAACTTTAGTTTTTTGAAATATCTTTTTTGTGTTAAAATAAGATATATAAAACTTAAAATTAATTAAATAAATAATCTATGATTTCTTTTGAAGATTTTAAAAAACTAGACTTAAGGATAGGAACAATAAAAAAGGCAGAAGAAGTAAAAGACTCGAATAAGTTAATAAAATTAAAAGTAGATACAGGAAGCGACGTAAGACAAGTAGTAGCAGGAATTAAAAAAGTTTATTCTGCTGAAGAATTAGTTGATAGACAAGTTATAATTTTAACCAATCTTGAGCCTAAAAAAATATTTGGAATTGAAAGCCAGGGAATGGTTCTTGCAGCTAATAATAACAATACAATTGCTCTTTTAAAGCCAGACCAAATAGTAGAGAATGGTACAGAGGTTAGATAATTAATTAAAATAATATTTTAAAAATATGTTTGATAAAATTAAAAAGATGAAACAAATCAAAGAACTTCAAAATTCTCTTAAAAAAGAAAAGGTAGAAAAAGAAAATAATGGAATTAAAGTGATTATTAATGGACAGTTACAGATCCAAAATATTAGATTAAATTCTGATTTAGAACCTGAAAAACAAGAAGAAGATCTTAAGAATTTAATCAATTCTGCAATGCAAGATATGCAAATGAAAGCTGCTAAAAAAATGCAAGGGCTTCAAGGAAACTAATATGGTTAGGAAAGGCAACCCTTTAGTTATAGGAAACTCTCTTTCCTGGACTAGACACGCAAAGAAAAAAAGAAAACAGTACGGAATTAGTAAGAGTAGGGTGAAAAGAACAATTAAATATCCAGACAGAGTGCAGACAGGAGTAGCAAGTGGGACAATAGCTTCAATGAAAAAAACCCGAACCAAAAGGAGAACTGAAATTTGGGTGATGTATAAAATTATTAAAGAAGAGAAAGAAGTTATTAAAATTATTAGTACCTGGAAATATCCAGGCAAAAGCCCAAAGGGAGATCCTCCACCAATTCCTGAAGATGTACTTCAGGAATTAATTAATCAAGATTTAATTAAAAAATAAAATGAGTAAAAAAATAATTGGCTGGTTATTGTTAGCTATAGGTCTAGTTTTAATTAGCTATATTTTATATTCTTCTTTTAATATTTTTACAGGAAACAAAGAAGCTCCTTCTTTGTTTAAAGCTTCCCAAGAAGTTAAAGTTACAAATAACTCTGAGACTACAAGTCCTAATGAAGTAGCTCAATTTGAAATGGAAAAGATAATAAAAGAGCAACTTCAATCTATTTTACCTAGTAATTTAATTACTAAATTTCTTAATTTAATTTCTTGGACATTCTTAGCAGGAATATTTATCTTTGGTGGCTCTAAAATATCATTATTAGGTATAAGCTTATTAGAACAATGAGATTAATATTCTCTTTTATTTATTGGTATCTTTTAAAAGTACCTCTTAAAATTTTAAAAACTAGTAAAAATTATATTCGATTTGGCTTTTATTATTTCTCTACTCCTAAATTAATTAAAACTTTTTTTAGTCCCTGGAGAAAATACAAATGGGAATATGGCAGTTTTGACTTTAAAAAATACTTACATATTTTTGCTTCTAATCTTGTTTCTAGAGGATTAGGTCTCATAATGCGTTTTTTTCTAATTATAATTAGTTTTATCTATGAAATTTTTATAATCTTACTAAGTATAATTTTCTTAACACTTTGGTTTTTACTTCCTTTTATTTCTCTAACAAGTTTCTTGTTAGGTTTAATTCTTTTAATGTAATATGTATTTTAATTTTAAAAAAAGTAAAATATATCTAGCAGTTAGTAGTTCAAATAATCCTTTTTTGAAATATTCTAAATTAATTTTTAAAGTAAGTTTTCTTTTTAGTATTGTTTTTCTTTTAACTTATCTTTATCTTTCTCTTATTAAAGAGTCGCCTTCTCTAGCAAATAAATTTTTAGGAAGCTTTTTTTTAAGTCTTTCTTTTGGAATTACTTTTTATTTAATTAATAAATATTGGGAAAACTTTATTAAAGATCCAAAGACAAAAACATCTTTGGAAGAAATACTAGAAGAGCCTCATGAATATAACGTAGCTGATATATTAGATTATAATGTTGCAAAAGCTTTTTATCGGGCAAATTTGTTTTCTAGAAGAAAAGGAATTAAAAAAATAAATTCCTCTGCTTTGCTTTATTTCTTATTAACTCAAGGTGAAGCCACTTTTATATTTCAAAGAGCTACTTTAGGTATTAAAGATTTTAGAAGTTTGTTAAGATTATATCTTAAATCAATTGATAAACAAAAATATGAAGGAAAGCTTAGTAAAGAATTAGAAGAAAATATTTTAAAAGCTTTAGAGATAGCTAAAGAAAGAAATAATAAAAAGATTAAGGTAGGAGATATTATAACAGCTGCAACTTTTACTAATGAGATTTTTAAACAAATAATTAATAATACCCAAGTTAAAAAAGAGGATATTAATTATTTATCCAGATGGTACCAAGATATAGAAGAAAGAAAAAAAGAAAAGAAGAAATTTTGGAAATGGAAAAATTTATTAAAAATAAATCCCATAGGAACTAACTGGACTGCTGGATATACTAATACTTTAGATCAATTTTCTATAGAATTATCTGATGCTGTAAAAAGAAAAAATTATCCTAAAATAATTGGCCATAAAAAAGAAATAGAAATTGTAGAAAGAGTTTTAGCAAGAGGAGCAATTAATAATGCTTTATTGATAGGAGCTCCTGGTACGGGCAGAAAAAGTATAGTTTTTGCTTTAGCTAGAAAAAGTGTTTTAGGAAAAACTATGACTGGTCTTGAACATAATAGAATAGTAGAACTTAAATTACCTAGTTTATTAGCTAAAATAGATAATAAAGAGAAGGTGGAACAAGTATTAGATAAAATCTTTCAAGAGGTTGTTAGAGCTGGCAATGTAATTTTAGTAATTGATAATCTTCATAATTTTGTAGGAAAGGAGAAACCTGGAACAATTGATATTTCAGGATTAATAGCTTCTTACCTCCATTTTCCTCAATTTCAAATAATTGGTATTTCAAGTTACGACGGTTTACACGAAAATCTTGAAAGGAACTCTTCCCTTTTGTCTTTGTTTGAAAAGATAGAAGTTAGAGAAACCTCTAAAGAAGAAACTATGGTGCTCTTGCAAAGACAAGTTGTAAAACTAGAATATAAGCATAATCTTTTTATCACTTTTCCTGCAATTCGAAAGTTAGTTGAAGACTGTGAACAATATATTCCAAATCAACCTTTTCCTAAAAAAGCAGAAGATCTTTTAAATGAAATTGCTGTTTATGTGGCCCAAAGTAAAGATAAGGTAATTCTCCCAAAACATATTTCAGAAGTTCTTTCTGAAAAGACAGAGCTACCGCTGGGAGGAGTAAAAGAAGAAGAAAAAGAAATTCTGCTTAATTTAGAAGATTTAATTCATGAAAGAATAATTAATCAAGATTATGCAGTAAGCCATGTAGCTAAAGCTCTGCGAAGAGCTAGAGCTGAAATAGAAGTTAGAGAAAAACCAATTGGGACTTTCCTTTTCCTAGGACCAACCGGAGTAGGTAAAACAGAAACGGCTAAAGCTTTAACTAAAATATATTTTGGCAATTCTAAAAAAATGATAAGACTAGATATGTCAGAGTTTCAGAATATTAATGATATTGAAAGATTAATTGGAAATGATAGAAGAGATGGTTTTTTAACCACTCAAGTTAGAGAAGAACCTTTCTCTTTAGTTTTATTAGATGAGTTAGAAAAAGCTCATCCTAAAGTTTTAAATCTTTTTCTCCAGGTATTAGATGAAGGTTTTATAACTGATGGAATGGGGAGGAGGGTAAGTTTTAGAAATTGTATGGTTATTGCTACTTCAAATGCAGGTTATAAAATAATTCTTGATAATCTAGAAAAAGAAAGTAAATGGGATACAGTGAAAGAAAAACTTATTAATCATCTTTTTAAAAAAGGAGCTTTCAGGCCTGAATTTATTAATAGATTTGATTCTGTAATTGTATTTGGGCCTTTATCAAAAGAAAATTTATTAGATATCTCTGAATTAATGCTGGGAGGATTAAAAGAAGGACTAAAAAACAAAGGGATAGAATTAAAAACAACAGAAGAGCTTAAAGAAAAGATAGTAGAATTAGGCTATGAGCCTCGCTTTGGAGCAAGAGAGATGGGAAGAGTAATCCAAGACAAGATTAAAACCTCAATTGCCGATGCTTTACTAGGGGATAAAATAGAAAGAGGCGATATAATTAAGATTAATGCAACTAATTTTAAAGTAATAAAAATAGAATAATAAAAAAACTAGTGCAATAAACCCCCTCTCTAAGAGAGGGGGTTCTTTTTTTATGGGAAGTGGGAAAAAGACTTGATTATTTTATAATAATAGGGTACCATGTGAGTAGAAGTGGGAGATTGTGGAAAAAGGTGTTAAAAACTAACTATATTTGTGGAAAACTTTTATGTTCATTGGTGAGTATTCTCATAAAATTGATAATAAACGTAGAGTGGCAATTCCTGCAAAATTTCGAGAAAAACTCGGAGGAAAAGCTGTTATTGCTAAAGGAATAGATAATTGTTTAGTTTTGTACCCCTTAGAGTCTTGGAAAGAAGAGGCAGAAAAATTAGAGAATATTCCAAGTGGAAAAAGGGCGGCAAGAACTTACGCTAGAGTAAAGTTGGCCAGTGCTTCTGATGTGAAGATTGATAAGACAGGGAGAATTTTGATTCCTGATTATTTAAAAGATTATGCAAACCTTGAAAAAAAAGTAGCTATTTTAGGACTTTCAAATAAAATTGAAGTTTGGGATGAAGCAACTTGGAAAAAATATAAGAAGAAAAATTCAGTTGAAGATATTGCTCAAGGATTAGAAGATTTAGATATATAATTTATGCAGAAAATACACAAACCAGTTCTTAAAAGAGAGATTATTAAATATTTAGAACCAAAAACAAATGAAAATTTTATTGATTGTACCGCTGGAGGTGGAGGACATTCTTTACTTCTTCTTAAAAAAATAAAACCGGAAGGTAAAGTATTAGCAATTGAATTTGATCCTTTTTTAGCAAAAAGATTAAAGGCAATAAAGAAAGAAAATTTAATTGTAACAAATGATAGTTATAGAAACCTAGAAAAGATTATAGAAAAAAAAGATTTTAAACCAGTAAATGGAGTTTTATTAGATATTGGAATATCGTCCTGGCACTTAGAAGAAAGTAAAAGAGGATTTTCTTTTCAAAAAGAAGAAGAACTGGACATGCGTTACAATCCTAAAATCCAAGATTTAACTGCTAAAAATATAATTAATAAATACCCAAAAGAAGACTTGATTGGCATACTAAAAGATTACGGTGAAGAAAAATTTGCAAAAAAAATTAGTAGAAAAATTATAAAAAAAAGAAGAGAAAAAGAAATTAAAACAACAAAAGATTTAATAGAAGTGATTAAAAAAGCGGTTCCAAGTTTTTATATTAATAAAAAAATTCATTTTGCAACAAGAACTTTTCAAGCTTTAAGAATAGAAGTAAATAGGGAGCTGAGTAATCTTAAAAAGGTTTTACCTCAAACTATTAAGATAACAAAACCTGGAGGGAGAGTAGCAGTTATATCATTTCATTCATTAGAAGATAGAATAGTTAAAAATTTCTTTAAAAATAATAATAAAGTAGAAGTATTAACAAAAAAACCAATTCAAACCAGTAAAAAAGAAATAAGAGAAAACCCTCGTTCGCGGTCGGCAAAATTAAGAGTAATTAAAATTAAATAAAACATATGACCTTTTTCTCAAAAATCAAAAATCATTATTTAACCTACACTTTAATCGCTGCTATTCTTTTTAATATTGGGTTCTATATTTACCAAATTAATGACCTAACTAAGAATGTCTATTTAAGTAGAGAGTATACAGAAAAATTTCAAAAGATGGCTGGAGTTAATCATCAACTAGCATCAAAAGCATTTCAAGGTGACTCCTGGACCATTCTAGAAGAACAAATTAAAAAATATAATTTTGAAAAAGTTGATTCATCAAAATACGTAACAGTAACTGGAAACAGCGTAGTTAAAGCTGAATAACAATGGCAAAATGGAGAACTTATATAGTTTTATTTTTAATAATATGTTTTGCAGGGGGAATAGTTTATCAACTTATTAACCTGCAAGTTTATCAACAAGATTATTATAGTGCTCTAGCTCAAGGGCAGCACAATTTTTTCGAAGAAATAAAAGGAGAAAGAGGAGAAATATTAGCACAACAAAAAAATGGAGAACTAATTCCTTTAGCAACCAATAATACTTGGTTTCTTTTATTTAGTTGTCCTAATAAAATTCAAGATAAAGAAGAAACGGCTCTTAAATTAAGTAAAATAGTTGATTTAGAAAAAGAGGAGATTTTAGATAAAATATTGCAAGATAGTAGCTATATTAAACTTCAAAAAGAATTAGACAAAGAAACAGCAGAAAAAATTAGAGAATTAGAATTAAAAGGAATCTACTTATCTAAAAAAGGAGGAAGGTATTATCCTTACGATACATTAGCTTCTAATATCCTTGGTTTTGTTGGAGCAGAGCACAACAAGGGTCAATATGGCGTTGAAGAAGCCTATAACAGCCTTTTAAAAGGTGAGAGGGGGCTTGCAAAAGGAGTAGCAGCTCGAGGTTACCTTCTAGACAGTCAAAGTGCTGATATTAAAAAAGGAGAAGATTTAATATTAACTATTGATTTTAATATTCAATCTGTAGCAGAAGATTTATTAAAAAAGGCTAAAGAAGAGTATGGGGCTGAAGGAGGATCTATTACTATTATGGATCCTAAAACGGGAAAAGTTTTAGCTTTAGCAACTTTACCTAATTTTAATCCTAATAAATACGAGGAGTATGCAAAAGAAAAGAAGATGGAAGTCTTTCAAAATTCAGTTACTCAAAAATTATATGAACCAGGATCAGTTTTTAAACCAATCACTATGGCTGCAGCCTTAAACGAAGAAAAGATAAAACCAGATACAACCTATATTGATGAAGGAAGTATAAAAATAAATGGATGGACAATTGAAAACTACAAAGGAAGAAAATACGGAGAAAGAACTATGACAGAAGTCCTTAAAAAATCTATTAATACTGGGGCTGTATTTGCTCAACAAAAATTAGATCCAGGAAAATTTTTAGAATACATTAAAAGTTTTGGCCTTTTTTCAAAAACAGAGATAGGTATCCCAGAAACAAATTCAGAAAATATAGAGCTACAAAAAGAAAGAGGGGTTAATCTTGCCACAGCTAGTTTTGGTCAAGGAATAGAGATAACACCAATTCAGCTTTTAAGAGCTTTTTCAGCTATAGCAAATAATGGAGAATTAGTTAATCCTTACCTTATTAAAAATTATCAAAATCAAAAGACTAAACAGATTATTTCAGGGAAAACAGCTTCTAAGTTAACTGCCATGCTTGTTAAAGTAATTAAAGAAGGTTACGGAAAAAAAGCCCAAGTTCCAGGGTATTATATAGCAGGAAAGACCGGAACTGCTCAAGTTCCTTGGTCTAGTATCGGAATTAATAAGAGCGGTTATTCTGATAAGACTTGGCAAAGCTTTATTGGCTTTGCTCCTGCCTTTAATCCTAGATTTTTAATATTAGTTAAATTAAATAATCCTAATACAAATTCTGCTGAAGAATCAGCAGCGCCTACATTTAAAAAAATGACGGAATATTTATTAAATTACTATCAAGTTCCACCTGACTATGATCAAAAAAATTAATTTTATTAAAAAAATTAAATATTTCTTTTTAAAGCCAAAGTTTGTTTTATTATTTGGTGATAATTTTAATTTAACAGAAAAAATTATTTTAAATATAGAAAATAATCTTAAAATTATTAATGCTAATAATTTAGATATAAGTATTTTAATTTTTCTTTTAAAAAATTCTACTTCTCCTATTTTAGTCTTTAAAAACGAAAAGGAAATTGCTCATTATAAAATAAAAGCAATAGTTAATAATCTTCCTTCTTCAGGTTCAATTGCTTTTAATAAAAACAATAGTGCTAAAGAAACTTTTAAAACAAAACTTTCCCCGACTCAAGTATATAGTTTTTCTTTAAATAGAAAGGCGGATCTTACCCTTACAAAGCTACACAAAAACCACGGAACTAATTTTAAAATAAATTATAAAGGAAATAGTGTTCCTTTTTGGGTAAAAGATAGATTAAGCCAAAATAAAGGAATTGATTTATTAGCTGCAATAACTGTGGGGGTAATTTTAAAAAATAATCTTGTTAAAATTTCTCAAATTCTCAAAGAAAAGAATTGATTCTGGATTTTTAATATGGTATCTTTTTAAAAAGCCGCCATCGTCTAGTGGTCAGGACATCAGCTTCTCAAGCTGAAGACACCGGTTCAAATCCGGTTGGCGGTACTATCTTTTTAAAACTTTATTATGAAAGACTTAAATAAAAAATGGCATAATAAATCTATTAAAAAGGTCAGCAATATTTTAGAAGCTGATCTTAAATCTGGTTTACGCTCTGAAAAAGTTAAAAATAAAATTAAAGAATTTGGTAAAAATAAATTACCAAACAAGAAAGCTCTTCCAAAGACTAAAATTTTTTTAAATCAATTTAAGAGCCCTTTAGTCTATATTCTTTTACTTGCAGCTGTAGTCACTATTCTTTTACAAGAATATACTGACGCTATTGTTCTGTTTACTGTAGTTTTTGTTAATACTTTAGTTGGTTTTAT
>CAZKRA010000018.1:0-10317 GCA_964555095.1 uncultured Candidatus Saccharibacteria bacterium
AACAAAAGAATTAGCTAGCACTACTGCCCCAACTAGCATTAGTGATTGTTGGTAAGGATTATCTTAAAAGTGCTTACAAAAAAAGCAGCCTTCAAAAGGCTGCTTTTTTTATGATACTTTTTAAATTTATGCTACAATTTAAATAATAAAAGGTAGTTTAATTGTAATATTATTTTATAACAAATAATGATTTAATCTAAAAAAAATGATTGATATTATCCTTATATTTATATTAGGAACAATTATTGGAAGCTTTATCAATGCTTTAGTATATAGGATACAAAATGATGAAGATTTTTTACTTAAAAGATCTCATTGTCCAAATTGTAAACATACATTAAGCCCTTTAGAGCTTATTCCTATCCTGAGCTTTTTATTTTTAAAAGGAAGGTGCAAAAACTGTAATAAAAAAATATCATTACAATATCCTTTAATTGAATTATTGTCAGGAATCTTATTTGTAATCCCCTATCTTTTTTCTGCATTTAATCTTTATTTATTTTTTTACTACCCATTAATTTTTCTTTTAATAATAATATTTGCTTATGATTTAAAATATTATCTTATTCCAGACCTCTTTACTTATTCAGCAATTACTATTGGATTAGGATTTAATCTTTTTAAAGATATTAAATTAGGGAGAAACTTTTTTATTTTAGAAAGTTTTTCTTTACAAGGAATTTTATCTGGTTTAGGAGTAGCTCTTTTCTTTTTTATTTTAGTATTTTTATCAAAAGAAAAATGGATGGGGAAAGGAGATATTGGACTAGGTTTTTTATTAGGACTTTTACTAGGATGGCCTAAAGTAGTAGTTGGCTTCTTTTTAGCTTTTTTTGTCGGCTCTGTTGTTGGGATAATTTTAGTTTTATTTCAAAAAAAAGGAATGAAAGCCAAGATTCCTTTTGGTCCATTTTTAGTTTTAGGAACTATTATAGGTATGTTTTGGGGAACCACTCTTTTAAATTGGTATCTTAACTTATTTTTGTTATATTAAATTAACATCTTATGAAAAATATACAAAAAAAATCTGGGTTTACTTTAGTTGAATTATTAGTAGTAATAGGCATTATATCAATTATGACTGGTGCTGTTGTTGTTAATTATAGGAATGGAGGGAGAATAGATTTACAAAGGACAGTAGTTGATATTTCTCAAAAAATTAGAGAAATAGAAGAAATGGCTTTAGCCGCAAAAAAAATAGATGGATCAGTCCCTACTGGAGGGTACGGAGTTTATTTTAGTTTAGATAATAAAAGTTCTTATATTATATTTGCGGACAAGGATGAAGATGGTTTTTATGATCCTTCTGAACAAATTAGGAAAGAAGAGATTGGAGCTAATGTAGAAATTTCTAATACGGATCTTGGAGATTCTCTCTCTATAGTTTTTATCCCGCCGGATCCGAAAGTAAAAATTAATAATGATTTTAATAATTCTTATGCTCAAATTACTTTTAAAAGACAAAAGGAATTTAAAACAATTTATATTAATAAAATAGGGCTAATTAGTATATTTTAATGAAAAAAAGCTTTGTATTTTCTAAACATAAAAGAAAAGAGAAGGGATTTACCCTTGTTGAGGTTTTAGTTTCTCTTTTTATCCTAACAGTAGGAGTTGGAGGAGCCTTTGTAGCTATTCGAACACTTACAATGGCAAGTAATATTAATAATTCTAGATTAACTGCTTCTTACTTAGGACAGGAAGGAATAGAAATAATTAGAAATATTAGAGACACTAATTGGCTTCAATCAAGAGCAGACTCTAGTGTTAGTTGGGATGATGGAATAAATGAAGATGATTGGGAGATTGATTATCAGACTAAAACATTGAGTGAAACTAATTTTGAAAATTGCGAGGAAGAATCAGATTGTATGTCTTACAATAAAAGGTTTTTAAAAAAGGATAGTAATGGTTTTTTTAGTTATTCATCCGGTGATAAAACTCCTTTTAAGCGAAAAGTAAACATTACTAAAAAAAGTAGTGAAGATAATGGTATGGTAGTTTCTGTCACAGTAATGTGGAAGGAAAGAGGGCGTTCTCATAGTGTAGAAGTTACAGAGATAATTCAAAATTGGATAAGATAATATGAAAAAAATTACTAAATTTAAAAAAAATAAAAAGAAAAGTTTTACAATTGTAGAAATGATAGTAAGCGTAAGCATTTTTATGATAATTATTACTATTTCTTCAAACTTTTTTATTTCGGCTATTAGAACTCAACAAAGAATTTTAGCTAACCAACAAATAATTAGTCAGACAAGTTATGCTTTAGATTATATGAGTAGAGCCTTAAGAATGGCACGAAAAGATACAAGTGGTGATTGCATTTCTCCCAATACTAATTACAAAAAGACCGAGAATGGAATTGAATTTAAAGACTATAAGGGAAATTGTAGAAAATTCTTTTTAGATCCAGATAATAAGCAAATTAAACAAAAATTAGAAGGTGAAACTTTGCCTTTAACCTATTCTAATTTAGAAATAGTAGATTTTAATATTAATTTAAGAGGAGAAGCCCAAGGAGATAATTTACAACCTAGAATTACCTTATTTCTAAAAGTTAAAAAAACAGGCCAGAAAACAACTAAACAATTTCAAACAAGTATTTCCCAAAGAAATCTTGATATATTAAAATGAAAATAAAAAATAATAAAAAGATAAAAAAGAGACTATTCTCGACTAAAAGGAGAGGATCGGCTCTTTACTTCACAATTTTATTACTTAGCATGGTGATGGGAATTTCTTTTAGTTTAAATTCAATTTTATTTAGTCAAATTCAAGTAACACAAGGAACAGGTAATTCTGTCCTTGCTTTTTATGCAGCAGATACAGGGATAGAAAAAGTTTTAAATAATAGGGCAGCTCCTGAGGAAATTAATGCAGAATTAAATAATGGATCTAATTATACTGTTTTAATAAAAGAATCTAGTGATCCTGAATGTAATGCTGATAATTATTGTATTATATCTAAGGGAACTTATCAGAATACTACAAGAGCAATTCGTGTAACTTACTAATTGAAGATATGAACAAAAAGGAAGCAAAAAAAAGGATTAAAAAATTAAGAGAGATTATTCATTATCATCGCTACCTCTATCACGTTGAGAATAAACAGGAAATTTCTGAAGAAGCTTTAGACTCTTTAAAGCATGAGCTTTATCAATTAGAACAAAAATATCCTAATTTAATTACACCAGATTCCCCTACTCAAAGGGTATCAGGTCAACCTTTGGATGAATTTCAAAAAGTAGAGCACAGTGACCCAATGCTTTCTATTGAAGATGTTTTTAATAGAGAAGAGATAAAGGATTGGATTAATTATATTAAAAGATTATCTGGAAAAGAAAAATTTGAATTTTTTTGTGAATTAAAAATGGACGGATTAGCTATTTCTTTAATTTATGAAAAAGGAATTTTAAAAAGAGGAGCAACTAGGGGGAATGGAAAAATTGGAGAAAACGTTACACAAAATATTAAAACTATAAAAACAATCCCTTTAAAAATTAAAGCTTTTCAAGAACTTCCTCTGGGTATAGATAAAGAAAGAATAAAAGAAGGTAAAATTGAAGTAAGAGGAGAAGCCTATATAACGAAAAAGGATTTTAAAAAATTAAATCAAAAAAGAGAGAAAAAAGGAAAAGAACCTTATTCTAATCCTAGAAATGTGGCAGCTGGTTCTATTAGACAATTAAACTCTAAAGTTACCAAAGAAAGAGAATTAGATTTTATGGCATATAATTTAGTTACAGATTTAGGTCAAGAAACTCATTCAGAAGAACATAAAATATTAGAAACGATAGGGTTTAAAGCAGATAAACATACTAAGTGCTGTAAAACAATTGATGAAATACTTCAATTTTTTGAAGAAATAAAAGAAAAAAGAGACTCTCTTCCTTATGAAATTGATGGGATTGTAATTAATATTAATAATAATAAAACTTTTAAAAAATTAGGAGTTGCAGGAAAAAGCCCCAGAGGAATGAGAGCTTTTAAGTTTCCCCCTAAACAGGCTACTACTAAAGTAAAAGACATTACAGTTCATATTGGACAAACAGGGGCTGTAACTCCAATTGCTCATCTTAAGCCAGTTTTTATTGCAGGAGCTAGGATTTCAAGGGCTACTTTACACAATAAGGACGAGATGGAAAGATTAGGTATTAAAATTAACGATACTGTAATTGTTGAAAGAGCAGGAGATGTTATTCCGAAAGTAGTAAAGGTTTTAAAAGATATGAGAAATGGAAAAGAAAAAAATTTTGACTTTCCTAACTATTGTCCAATCTGTGAAACAAAACTTAAAAAACCAAAAAAAGAAGCAATTTGGAGATGCCCAAATGAAGATTGCCCAGCTCGAAAAAGAGAATTTATGTATCTCTTTGTTTCAAAACCTGCTTTTGATATTGAAGGGCTTGGTCCTAAAATTATTGACCAATTAATGGATAATGATATTATTTCTCAACCTCCTGATATTTTTGAAATTGAAAAAGGAGATTTACTTGGGTTGGAAAGATTTGCAGATAAAGCAGCTCAGAATTTAATTGAAGCAATAGAAAATAGCAAAGAAATTCCTCTTTATCGTTTGCTATTTAGTCTTGGAATAAGGGAGGTTGGGCAAGAAACTGCAATTGATCTTGCCAATTACTTTAAAAGTATTGAAAAACTTCAAAATGCAGATAAAGAGGAACTAGAAAAAATTGACGATATTGGGCCAGAAACAGGAGCTAGTATTGTAAATTATTTTAAAAAAGATAAACATAAAAAAATGATCCAGGATCTAATTAAAAATGGAGTTAAAATTATTAATCCAAAGGAAGAAAAAAGAGAAGAGAACTTAAAAGATTTAAGTTTTGTCTTTACTGGCGGATTAGATTCTATGACCAGAAAAGAAGCTCAAAATAAAGTGAGAGAAAAAGGAGGAAAGCCCAATAGTTCAGTTTCTTCTGAAACAGACTACTTAGTTGTTGGAGAAAATCCTGGTTCAAAACTAGAAAAAGCTAAAGATTTAGGAGTTCAAATCCTTAAAGAGGATCAATTTTTAAAATTACTAAAAAAATAGATGTTTTCTCATCTTAAAAAAATAGATTGGGGATTAACTACAATAGCTCTTTTGCTTACAGGAGTTGGGTTTTTGGCTATCTATTCTAGTTGCCTAAATGATGGGAATTTTTTTGATTTAGAAAAACAAATTGTTTTTGCTGCAATAGGCTTTATTGTAATGCTTGTAATTAGTTTTTTTGATTGGAGAATATTAAAAGAATCTTCCTTTATTTTAATACTTTATTTTACTGGAATTTTGTTAATTGCTGGCTTATTCTTTTTTGCTCCTATTACTAGAGGGATTAAGGGTTGGTATAAAATAGCTGGAATTTCTTTTAATCCAGTTGAACCTATTAAGCTTATAATAATTATTTTACTTGCTAAGTATTTTTCCAAAAGACACATAGAAATGTATAATTTTAAACATATTCTTATTTCTGCAACTTATATTGCAATACCAGCTGCTCTAATCTTTTTTCAACCGGATATGGGATCTGTTTTAATACTATCTGCTTTATGGGTTGGGGTTTTAATAATTTCTGGAATTAAAATTAAACATTTTTTAATATTAGTTTTAGTTGGAATTTTAATAGCTTCTTTAGGATGGATGTTTTTATTAAAACCATATCAAAAAGAAAGAATTGTAAATTTTATTACTCCAGAGAGTCAACCTCTGGAAGGGGGGTGGAACCAAAGACAGGCTAAAATAGCTATTGGTTCAGGCGGATTTTTAGGTAAAGGAATTGGAAAAGGCTCTCAAACTCAGTATGGTTTTTTACCAGAAGTTAAGACAGACTTTGCCTTCTCTGCTTTAGCAGAGGAAACTGGTTTTGTTGGAATTAGTATTATTTTTCTTTTGTTTTCTGGTTTAATTTGGAAAATAATTTTAATTGCACTAAAAGCAAAAAGTAATTTTCCTCGTCTTTTTGGAATAGGGTTTGCTATTTTAATTTTTACTCAAGTAGTAATTCATACTTGTGTAAATATTGGTATTTGTCCTGTTATTGGATTGCCTTTGCCTTTTATTAGTTATGGTGGTTCTAATTTAATTTCTGTTTTTTTAGGATTAGGTATTTTGCAGAGCATTAAAACTAGGCAATGAGTTATTTGACTCTTTCTTAGAATATGAGATAATAGTACTAATAATTAAAGATATCGGTTTAAAAATAGATTAAAAATGAGTGAAAAAGAGGCAAATTACATATCTTTAAAAGAGGCTACGAAATATTGTCAGTATTCGCAAGAATATCTTAGCTTAAGGGCTAGGCAAGGAAAGCTAAAAGCTACTAAAATAGGGAGAAATTGGGCTACTACTAAAGAATGGGTGAAAGAATATGAAAAAAGGATGGAAGCTTATAAAAAAGGAGAAGAATATAATCCTAAAAAAAAGAAGAAAAAAAAAGAGAAGAAGAAAGATAAAAAGATAAAGTCAGCTAAAAGGTATTTTAATTTAAAAGATTATCTTGTTCTTTTACTCTCCGGAGTAATAATTGGAATAGTAATTTCTAGTTTAGTTATTAATTTAATTTTAATTTATAATTTTTCTGGACTTGGATTAGAAGCACAAAAGAATATTCAAAAAGAAGGAGCAGAATTTGGAAAGAGAATAAATCAACTTTCTTATGAAGCTAATAAAGTAAGTTTTAATAATTTAAAGATTCTTCAGGATGAGATAAAAGATAAAAATAGAAAATTAAAAAAAGGCCTAAGCTATGCTGGTTCTGTTTTTGAAAACATAATTACCCGAAAAACCTATCAAGTTGCTTCAAAAGTTGGTAAAATAGAATTAGCTTTCGATAATACCGTAAAGCAAAGACAATTAGCAAAAGTTACCTTTTCATCTAAGAAAGAAAAAATTTTAAAAATCAAAGAACCATTTCAAAATTTTATCTATAGTTTTGCTTTTTATGTTAGTTCTTTAACCAAAAATACAGAGAAAGTTTTGGCTGAAAAAGTTTTAAAATTAGATAAAAAAATAAGACAATTTATTACTAAATCGAACTTAGATATTAATTTAAATACAGTGAAATTTATGGCTTCAATGGAGTCAATTCATGAATCTACAAATTTATTAGAGGAATATAGCAAATGGTTACTAAAAAATTAATTAAATAATAAAAAAAATGAAAAAGAGTATTTTGTTTAGTAAAATTAATAAATATTTACTATATCTAACCGGGTTTTTAACTCCTCTGTTTGTTTTACCTTTAACTCAAAATTACCTAAATTATCCAAAACGGATTTTAGTATTAGTGCTGGTAGTTTTAAGCTTAATAGCTTGGATTTTAAGACAAAAATTTAGAGGGAAAGTTAAGTTAAGAAAGATTAATCCAAAATTATATTGGATTGGAGGATTTGTTCTATTAACTTTTACTCTCTCTACTTTTTTCTCTCTTTGGCCAGGCTTATCTTTTTGGGGGAATCCTTATTCTGTTTCAGATAATCTTTTAAATATAATTGTCTTATTTGGATTAAGTTTTCTATTAATTCATAGCTTTGAAAAAAGAAAAGATTTTTTTAATTTTATCTTTTTTCTTATTTTTTCTGGAGGAATAGTTGGTGCTTTTTCTCTTCTAAGGATTTTTGATTTATCTATATTTAAGATAAATCCCCTTTCTCTAATTGGAAATTTTAATGCAGTAGCAATTTTTAGTGCAGCTCTTTTTCCTTTGGCTTTATCTTTTTCCTTCTTCTTTAAAAGAAAGAAAAAGATAATATCAATTTTGAGTTCAGTTATTTTAATTTCTCTTGTAGCTTTAATTAATTTTCAAGTTGCTTGGCTTGTTTTATTAGCTGGAGTTTTAACTGCTCTATTTTTTGCTACTTGGAGAACAGATGAAGAAATTAAATTAGGATTACCAATTGTACTAATGCTAGTTTTGGCTTTAGCTTTATTCTTTGTTTTATTCCGTTTTTCAATTCCCTTTTTCCCAAGTCGGCCAGCTGAAATTTCTCTTACTATAGGATCAGAATACGATATCTTAGAAGGGACTTTTGGAAAAGGAATTAAAAATAAAATATTAGGAAGTGGCCCAGGAACATTTCTTTTTGAGTATTCCTTACACAGATCACCTGCATTAAACAGAACTATATTTTGGGGAACTAGATTTAGAGAAGGAAGTTCATCCTTTTTAGATTGGATAGTTACTAAAGGATTACTAGGAGGGCTGTCTTTGATTTTGCTTTGGGGTTTTGTAATAATTTCTGGAATTAAAAAAGTAATTTTTTCTAAAGATAGTTCTTTTTGGAAAGAAAAATTATCTGTTTTAGCAGTTTTTATTAGCTTAGTTACTGCCTTTTTACTCTATCCTCTTAATTTTACTTTACTCTTTTTATTCTTTTCTATCTTAGGAATATTTATTGGTTTAGCTTCATCTAAATTTAAAGAAATTGAATTGCAAAATAATAATTATAGTTTTGTTATTCCTTTAGCCTTAATTTTAGTAATTATTTTAGGAGGAGGCTTAATATTTTTACAAGGAATAAGGTATTATGCAGCTAATCAGTATTATAGGGCTAATATTTTATCTAGACAAGGAGAAGTAGACAAGGCGATAGTTAAAATTACTAAAGCAGCTAACTTAACTACAACTTCTTTTAATTCTCCAATTGATCTTTACTACAGAGATCTAGCTCAGCTTCACTTATCTAACGCTAATAGGGTAGCACAAGATGAAAATACTAAAAATCCTGGATTAGTTCAGTCAGCGATTAATAATGGAATGCAATCTTTGGAGACAGCAACTAAAATTGCCCCATTTAACGCTGCAAATTGGAATGTAAGAGGGTTTTTCTATAGAAACCTACTTGGACTCGAAAAAGCGGATGATTTTGCTATAAACTCCTATAAAAAGGCAATAGAAAAAGAACCTTCTTCTCCATTTGCCTATACAGAAATGGCTAGAATCTATATTTTATCTGCTCAAGATTCTAATCAAACGAATAATTATTTTGAACAAGCTAAAAAACGATTAGAAAAAGCAATTGAATTAAAACCAGATTATGCTCCTGCGCATTATTTAGTAGCAGTAATTTATGATCAGCAAGGAGATTTAGGTAAGGCAATTGAAAATCTAAAAGAAGCAGAAATTTCTGCTTCCCAAGATATTGGTCTTACTTTTCAATTAGGATTGCTTTATTGGAGACAAGGAGATATTGGACAAGCTCAAGCTAAGTTTCAACAAGCAGTAAATGCTAATTCAAAGTATTCTAATGCTCACTATATGTTAGGGTTAGCTTATGATGAACAAGGACAAAAAGATAAAGCTCTTGAACAGTTTGAAAAAGTATCTGATTTAAATCCAGACAATGAAAGAGTTAAAAAGATTATTAATAATTTAAAGAACAAAAATCCAGCTTTAGAAGGATTAGATTCAACAGTTGCTCCTTTACAAGATAGCCCTCAAGAGATAAAAGAGTAAGCTTTAAAACAAATGAAAAGAGCAGGATTTAAATCCTGCTCTTTTTTTTATTGTCTAAAAAACTTAAAGCTGTAATTGTAACCACACTTAAGGTTTAAAGGGGACAAAACTTTAAATCTATAATTGTAAGAAAATTTTTACTTTATCATTTGATACTTCTAATACTCCTCGGTTAAATTCATATTCTATTTTACCCTGTTGTTTTGTATCTATAATAATTGAGTCAAAAATTAAAGTAATAAAATTAATATGTTGAGGAAGGATATCAAAATTACCCATCTCATTTCTTGAAGAAATTGATTTAGCTTTTCCTTCTAATTTCCCTTTTTCTTCAACTGGAGCCCAAAAAAGCTCAACTTCTAGATATTGTTCTTTTTCTTTTGCCATATTACAAATCTTTTAAAGTTCCAATATATAAAAATTCTTCATCGGGAATTTTATCTAATTTTCCATCTATAATTTCTTTTACTCCTTTAATTGTTTCTTCTCTTTTAATATATTTCCCTTCTCTATTAGTTTGGTCCTCAACCATGAAAAAATTTTGAGTCATAAAATTTAAAACCTTTTTAGCCCTATGATAGGCAATCCTATCGTCAGCAGAAAGTTCTGCCTCCCCTACAATTGATACCAATCTTTGAAGGTTCTTATATCTTTCAAGAAGGTTTTTGGTTTTTGTTAACACTTCATAATGCTCTGTTCCTAAAATATCAATGTTAGTATTAGAAGAAGTTGAATTAATAAGATCAATTGCTGGCTTTCTGCCCTGTTGGTAAACTTCCCTTGAGAGGATTACAGTAGAATCAAAATAGGGCATTAAGGCTTGCACTCCAGTATCAGTAAAGTCATCTGCTGGAACATA
>CAZKRA010000019.1:0-10188 GCA_964555095.1 uncultured Candidatus Saccharibacteria bacterium
GAAAGGAAAAAATTTGGGATAAAAGTCGATGATAGACGTCGGCATGTTTATGCTATTGGAAAGACTGGAATGGGGAAAAGTGTAATGCTAGAAAATATGGCTATTCAAGATATTAGAAATGGAAATGGGGTATGTTTTATTGATCCCCATGGAGATGTAGCACAAAACTTATTAGAATTTGTTCCAAAAGAGAGAATTAAAGATGTAGTCTATATTAATCCAGCTGATGTTTCTCATCCAATTGCTTTTAATATTATGGAAAAAGTGGATGCTGATCATAGGCATCTAGTAGCTAGTGGATTAATGGATGTCTTTAAAAAGATTTGGCCTGATGTTTGGTCAGCTAGAATGGAATACATTTTAAATAATTGTCTTTTAGCACTACTTGAATATCCAGGAGCTACTTTACTTGATGTAAATAGAATGATGGCGGATCCAAAGTACAGAGAAAAAGTAGTTGAAAAAATTACAGACCCTGTTGTTAAAAGTTTTTGGGTTAAAGAATTTGCCCGCTATAGTGAAAGATTTGAAGTAGAAGCAACTGCTGCTATTCAAAACAAGATTGGACAATTAATTTCTAATCCTTTAGTTAGAAATATTATTGGACAAACTCATTCTAGCTTGGATATGAGAAAATTAATGGATAAAAAGAAGATTTTAATAATTAATCTTGCTAAAGGTAGAGTAGGAGAGGATAATTCTAAATTACTTGGAACTTTGCTTGCTACTCAAATTCAATTAGCAGCAATGTCTAGAGTAGATCAAAAAGAAGAAGAAAGAAAAGATTTTTACTTCTATGTAGATGAGTTTCAAAATTTTGCTACTCGAACTTTTGTTGGGATTTTATCTGAGGCAAGAAAGTATAGATTAAATCTAATTCTTGCTCATCAATATATAGAACAGATGGAAGAAGATGTAAGAGATGCTGTATTTGGAAATATTGGTACTTTAATTGCTTTTAGAGTTGGTGCTGCAGATGCAGAATTTTTAGAAAAGGAATTTGAACCAGAATTCTATGCTACAGACTTAGTTAATTTAGGAAAGTATAATATTTATCTTAGGTTGATGATAGATGGAGTAGCCACAAGACCTTTTTCTGCTGAAACTCTTCCTCCAATTGAAAGACCAGAAGAAACTTATAGTGAAAAAATTATTGAACATTCTGAAAAAACTTACGGAACTCCAAGAGAAAAAGTAGAAAAGAAAATTAGTGAGTGGGCTGGGGAAGTTATTCAAGAAGATCAAAGAGATTTGCACGATGCAGTTTGTTCCAGGTGTGGTAAAAAAACAAAGGTTCCTTTTGAACCAGATGGAGTAAGACCAGTCTATTGTAAAGATTGCCTTAAAGAGGTGAGAGAAGAAGATAATGAAGATGAAAATGGGAAGAAAAAAAAGAAAAAGAAAGGAAAAAAGAAAGATGAAAGGAAAAGTATTTCTCTTCATAAAGCATTAAGAGATCAGGATCCAATTCCTTTTTCTCCATCAAAAAAGAAAAAGAAAAAAGATAAAGATGGTAAGAAAAAGGTTGATTTAAAAGATCTTAAAAATACATTAAAAAATATTTTAAATAAAGAAGATAATAATGAACAAAAAGATTAAAAAACTTGAAAATTTTGATGTTAATAAAAAAATTGTTTTAGTAAGGTGTGATTTTAATGTTCCTTTTGACAATGAAGGAGAGATAGAAGATGATTTTAGAATAAAAAAGGCTCTTCCTACTATTAAGTATTTAATAAAAGAAAAAGCTCAAATAGTTTTAATGAGTCACTTGGGAAGACCAAATGGCAAAAGAATAGAAAAATATAGTTTAAGATTAGTTGCAGAAAGATTATCAGAATTATTAGATCAAAAAGTTGACTTAACTCCAGATTGTACTAGTAGAAAAACTAAAAAAATGGTTAAAAACCTTAATCCAGGCGAAGTATTACTTCTAGAAAACGTTCAATTCCATTCTGGAGAGAAAGAAAATGATCCAAGCTATGTAAAAGAATTAGCTCAATTAGGAGATATTTTTATTCTAGAAGCTTTTGGTCAGTCTCATAGAAGTTATGCTTCTATTTCTGGAATTTCTAAAGAAATACCAGCTGGAGCGGGATTTTTAATGGAAGAAGAATTAAATAATCTAGATAAAATAAGAGAACCCAAAAAGACTCCTTATACAGCAATATTAGGTGGGGCTAAGCTTTCGACTAAAGTAGAATTAATTAAAAAAATATTAAAAAAATGTGACCATTTCCTTTTAGGAGGAAAAGTTGCTAATATTCTTTTACGAACAAAGGGCTTATCAATTGGTAAATTAATTCCTGAAGGAAAAGAAGAGATTCAAGAAGATGTAAAAGAAATTGATTTAACAAATCCTAAGCTCCACCTACCAACTGATGTAGTAGTAGGATTAATTTTACCGCCGGAAAAGATTAAAAGAGAGTCTGGTCCAGGAAGTGTAAGAAAGAGAGAGGCAGTTTTAGATATTGGACCAGAAACTATTAAAATGTTCGGAGAGATTATTAAAGAATCTGAAGTTATTTTATGGAATGGTCCCTTAGGCTACTTTGAAAAGGAAGAATTTGCAAAAGGAACAAAAGAAGTAGCTAATCTTATTTTAAAAAATAAAAAAGCTTTAAAAATTGTAGGAGGAGGAGATACTGTTTATGCTTTAGGTAAATTTGGATTAAGAGATAAATTTGATCATGTTTCAACTGGAGGAGGAGCAATGCTTTCCTATATCTCTGGTGAAGAACTTCCTGGAATCAAAGCTTTAAAAGTAAACTAATGTATGGCAGAAATTAAAAATTTACAAAAAGTTGCAGATAGAATATTAGATGCGGCAGATAAAAAGGAAAGTATTATTCTCTATAGTGACTCCGATCTCGATGGAGTCACTGCTTTATTAGTTTTAAAAGAAGCTATTCAAAGTTTAGGAGGAAAAGTAAAACAAATCTATTTTCCAAATAGAGAGACAGAAGGACACGGAATAAATGAACCTGCTTTAAATAATTTAAAAGAACTTGCTCCAGCCCTTTTAATCGTAACGGATATGGGAATGGGAGATGATAAGGAAGCTAAAATAGCTCGGAAAATGGGTTTTGAAGTAATTATTATAGACCATCATAAAGTATTAGGTAATGTACCTCCAGCTTCTCTTGTCGTTGATCCAAAACAAAAAGGAGATAATTACCCTTTTAAAGAATTAGCTGCTTCTGGTTTAGTTTTTAAACTAGTGGAGTTATTGTTTGAAAATAATATCCCAAAATCTTTAAAAAAGAGCTTTTTAGAAGTTACTGCCTTAGCTACTGTTGCTGATATGATGGAACAAAAAGAAGATAATAAAGAAATTATTACAAAAGGATTACCTTTAGTTAAAGAATCTTGGAGACCAGGGATTAGAGCACTTTGGAAATCTGATTTTTTAGATAATGATATGAAATTTAATAATAAGATTTCCAAAATGATTTCAATTCTTAATGTAAGATCTAAAAAGAACACTCTTCCTGCTAGTTACAGATTATTTACAGCAGAGAGTGAAGAGGCTGCCCAACCTATAATTGAAGAGGTAATTCAAAAACAGAAAGAGAAAAAAAGAGAAAGAGCTCAAATATCAGAAGATTTAGAAAATAGGCTTTCTGCCCCCTTAAATAAGACTATAATCTTCGAAGGAGACCCAAAATGGGATATAGTATTACTTGGAGGGATCGCATCTTATTTAACTAGAAAATATGATAAACCTGTTTTTTTATACAAAAAAGGGGAAGATGAAAGTCTTGGAACAGTAAGAGTGCCAAAAGGAATAGATAGTGTTGATGCAATGGATTCTTGTGCAGAGCTACTTGAAACATTTGGAGGACACCCTGCTGCTTCTGGGTTTAGAATTAAAAATGAGAATTTAATTAAATTTAAACAAAGATTAATCGATTATTTTAAAAACTTATGAAAAAAGTAATTATTTATACAGATGGTGCAGCACGAGGAAATCCAGGTCCAGCTGGAGCCGGAGTAGTATTTTGTAATGAAAAAAATCAACCAATCAGAAAGCACGGCAAGTATTTAGGGGATGATTTAACTAATAATGAAGCAGAATATCAAGCTGTTATTTTTGCTTTGGAAAAATTTAAAGCAGTTTTTAGTAAAAAAGTTGCTAAAGAAACTGAAATTAAAGTAAAGTCTGATTCTCAACTTTTAGTCAATCAGATTGAAGCAAAATACAAGATTGAAAACGAAAGAATAGGGAAGTTATTTTTAAAGATTTGGAATTTAAAACAGGACTTTAAGAAGGTTAAATTTAAACATATTAAAAGAAACAAAAATCAAGATGCAGACAGATTAGCAAATGAAGCAATTGATAGAGAAGAAGGGAAACAGAGTCTTTTTGAAGAGGGAGATAAGGATTGACAAAAAGTAACTTTCAATGTATAATTTAAAGTACGCCAAGCAGGTAAAGTGATCGCTCCCTTTTTGGGAGAGGAAAGTCCGAACACCCCTTTTCGAATTTATTTGAAAAGAATTGTAGCGGCTAACAGCCGTCGGGCGTGAGCCTCGAGGTGCGAACAGAAACGTCTTTCTCTGAAAAGGGAAGGATATCCTTTTAGGATAACCCCTAGAGGTAACTCTAGAGATGAAACGGCTAAATCCTTACAGGGTGCAAGAGCAAACTTAGGTAGCTCGCTTGATCTTGCAAGTAATTGCAAGACTTAGATTAATGATCACTTTTAACAGAATTCGGCTTATTACCTGCTTGGTTTTTTAATTTTATAAATAATATATTAAAATTAAAGAATGTTTAAGAAGTTATTTGGATTTAAAACAAAAAGAATTAGTTCAGCTGCTTTAATTTTAGCAGCCTCTTCACTTGTTAGTGCTTTTTTAGGAATATATAGAAATAGGTTATTAGCTTCTACTTTTGGAGCTAGTGCTGAACTTGATGCTTATTTTGCTGCCTTTCGTTTACCGGATTTTATTTATAGTATTTTAATTGCTGGGGGAATAGTGGTAGCTTTTTTACCTTTGTTTGGAGAGTACTTTGAAGATAAAAAAGAAAAGGCTTGGGAGTTTGTTAATAATGTTTTAGATGTTTTTTTAGTCTTATTAATTTCAATCTCTCTTTTGTTTTTTATATTTACACCTTTTTTAGTTGATCTAGTTGCTCCTGGTTTTGAGGGAGGACAAAAAGCTCTAACGATTTTATTAACTAGGATTATGTTCCTTAGTCCAATTTTATTAGGATTGTCGAGTGTTTTTTCTGGAGTGTTGCAGTATTTTGATAGATTTTTAATATATAGCCTTTCTCCAATTTTCTATAATTTAGGGATAATTGGTGGAATTTTATTTCTTACGCCAGAGTTTGGTATTTTAGGGGTTGCTTTTGGTGTAATAGGGGGAGCTCTGCTTCATCTATTAATTCAGCTTCCAGCTGCTTTTTCTTGTGGGTTTAATTTTAAATGGAGATTTAATTTTAAAAGTAGAAAGATTAAAAAATTGTTTTATTTAATGATCCCTCGTACTGCCGGAGTTGCTGCTCAACAGATTAACATTCTAGTAATGACAGCAATTGCTTCTATTTTGGCTACAGGATCAGTTAGTATTTTTAATTTTGCAAAACATCTCTATTCTTTCCCAATTCGAATTGCTGGTATTTCTTTTGCAATTTCTGCCTTTCCAACTCTTTCCAAGGCATTTATTAAGGGAAGAACAGAAGAATTACAATCTCTCTTTTTAACTACATTTAAAAAAGTTTTCTATTTAGCAACTCCTGCAGCTTTTATGCTTTTTCTTTTAAGAAGTAATATTGTTAATGTGGTTTTGAGAGTAGGAGAGTTTGGAATAGAAGCAAGTAAGATAACTTCTGCTACTTTTGGAATTTTAACACTTGCTTTATTATTTGCAGCTTTAGTTCCTCTACTCTTTAGAGCATTTTTTGCTTTAAAAGATACATTAACTCCAACCTTAATTACAATTGGAATTGTAATTTTAAATATTATATTAGCCTTTTCCTTTATTAATTTGATTAATAATTCTGTCTTAGTAAGTAATTGGCTAAAAGAGGTTTTAAATTTAAAAGGGGTAAATGATATATCAATATTAGGATTAGCTTCTGCTTTTGCTTTAACAACTATTTTACAATTCTTCCTCTTTCTTTTCTTTTTAAAAAGAAAGATAAATTATCAATTTGATTTTGATTTTGTTAAAATCTTAGGAACAGGACTTATTAGTGTATTAGGTTTACTTCTAGCCTTTAATTTTCGAGGGATTTATGAAGAATTAATATTTGGAATTTTATTTTATTCAATTCTTTATTTTGGATTTAGTTACCTTTTTGGACTAGAAGAACCAAGAAAAATAATTTATTTTTTAAAAACGAAATTTACTAAAAATGGAGAAAATTAGAAACTTTGTCATAATTAGTCACATTGACCACGGAAAATCTACTTTAGCAGATAGGTTTTTGGAATTAACTAAAACTATAGAAGGAGATCGAGCAGGATCTCAACATCTTGATATGATGGATCTTGAAAAAGAAAAAGGAATTACTATTAAGATGCAGCCAGCTCGAATGAAGTATAAGGACTATATTTTAAATTTAATTGATACTCCTGGTCACGTTGATTTTGCTTATGAAGTTTCTCGTTCTTTGGCAGCTGTAGAAGGAGCTATTTTATTGGTAGATGCTACTAAAGGAATTCAAGCTCAAACTTTAGCTAATTTAAAAGCAGCTCAAGAACAGGGTCTTACTGTCTTACCTGTAGTTAATAAAATTGATTTAGAGCATGCTAAAATAGAAGAGACTAAAAAAGAGATAGCTAATCTTTTAAATATTGATAAAAAAGAAATTTCAACTATCTCGGCAAAGGAAGGAACAAATGTTGAAAAATTATTAGATAGGGTGATAGAAGAAGTACCAGGACCTAAAACTAAAAACGATAATTTAAATAGAGCTCTAATTTTTGATTCAAAGTATAATTCCTATAAAGGAGTGTTAGCTTTTATTCGAGTAGTTGATGGCAAGTTTAAAGAAGGAGATAAAATAGTTACTGCTGCAGAAGAAAAAAATTCTGAAGCAAAAGAACTTGGTTTTTTCTCTCCTCAAATGGTAAAAACTAAAGAGATAAAAGAAGGAGAAATAGGCTATATTGCAACTGGAATTAAAGAGCCTGGAAAAGTAAAAGTAGGTGATACTGTTTTAAAGAAAGGAGATAATATTGAACCTCTACCTGGTTATAAAGAACCAAAACCAGTTGTTTTTGCTGGTATTTACCCAAAAGATATAGATCAATTTGGAAATTTAAAAAAAGCTCTTTCTGAACTAAGATTAAATGATTCTTCTTTTACTTTTGAAGTGACAAGCAAAGAAGGATTAGGAAGAGGTTTTACTTGTGGATTTTTAGGCTCTTTACATGCTGAAATTGTTTCTGAAAGACTAAAAAGAGAATTTGGATTAGACCTTGTAATAACTTCTCCTACAGTTGTTTTTAAAATTAAAACAGAAGAAGGAGAAAAAGAAGTTTACTCTGCAACTGCTTGGCCCGACAGGAATAAGATAAAAAGGATAAAAGAACCCTGGGTTAACCTTGAAATAGTGGCTCCTGCCCGATTTTACGGGTCAATAACGGAGGTTTTGGAGGAAATAGAGGGTGAGTACGACCAAGTTGAATATTTAAGCTCAGAAAGGGTTCTAGTCAATTACAAGACTCCTTTAAAAGATATTGTAGTT
This sequence comes from uncultured Candidatus Saccharibacteria bacterium, assembly GCA_964555095.1. Taxonomy (GTDB): domain Bacteria; phylum Patescibacteriota; class Minisyncoccia; order Minisyncoccales; family CAYPLZ01; genus CAYPLZ01. The sequence goes on from CAZKRA010000019.1 coordinate 7,703, forward strand.
AATTTTTATGACCACTTAAAAGGAGCAACAGAAGGATTTGCTTCAATGAATTATGAGGTAATAGGATACAGAGAAGCTGATCTTGTTAAATTAGATATTTTAGTTGCTGGGGAAAAGAAAGAAGCCTTCTCTCAAATTGTAAGGAAAGAAACTTCTTATAAGAAAGCAAGAAAAATTTTAAGAAGACTTAAAAAACATTTACCCCCTCAATTATTTGAAGTTCCTCTACAGGGGAAAGTAGAAGGAAGTATTATTGCAAGAGAGACAATTAAAGCAAGAAGAAAAGATGTAACAGCTCCTTTATATGGAGGGGATGTTACAAGAAAAAAGAAGTTACTTGAAAATCAGAAAGAGAGAAAAAAGGAAATGAAAAAAGAGGGGAGAGTTGATATCCCCAATAAGGTATTTCTTAAAATGTTTGGAGAATAAAAAAAGAGCTTTGATATTAAAGCTCTTTTTTTGTGGTATTATAAATTTAGAATAAAGTTGAAAGGGAGAAACTAAGCATCCCTAGGATTACCAGGGAAACCATAATAATCTTTATAATTTGTCTTTTCTTTTGATCCATAATTATTGAGATTTAATTCATTATCTTCTTATTACTATGATAAAGGAATTTTTTAAAAATAAAAAGGATAATATCTATTCTATATTAAAATACTTTTTTTTAATAACTATTTTAGTTTTTTTAAGTTACTCTAATTTTAACCTTTATCAAGAAAAAAAAGAAAGAGATAAAGAGATAGCAAAATTAAAAAGTGAAGTTGAAAAAGAAGAGGAAAAATATCAAGAGTTACAACAAGATATTTCAGAAACAGAAAAAGAGGAGTATTGGGAAGAAAGGATTAGAGAACAAGGTTATAAGAAGCCGGGAGAAAAACAAGTAGTTGTTTTACCTTCTAAAGAAGAGATCCCAACAACAACTAAAACAAAAGAAAGTTTTTGGGAAAAGATTAAAAGTAGCTTTACTAATCTATTAAATTTTTAATTTTATATCTAATTGATTCAAAAGCTATTTCTCCCCACATTTTAAAACGAGCTAAGTGGCCTTTTGGGCCTCTTTTTTGTGGTTTAGAGTGTTGAAGTACATTAATGAGAACAACATTTTTAATTTTAGTTTTATCTATCTTCTTTGCTGTTTCATACAAAGCTTTATCGATATAGAACTTTCGGACATTAGGGGTTTTATTCCAAACCTCTCTTGTTATTGTTCGAATACCAGTAATTTGTGAGCCAATGTAAGAAGAATTATAGTTATTGATTAGGGGAGCTAATTTATTAGTAAAATCATTTTCGCCTGTTATATCTGTAAATTGTTTTCCTCTATCTAATACTCCATTTACCATAATATAGTCTTTAGATAAAATAGGTTCTAAAACTTTTTTAATATGATCTAATTTAAAATTGATTAAATCAGCATCTAAAAAGAAAAGAATATCTCCTTCTGCTTTTTTAATTCCACTTTTTAAGGCTTCTCCTTTTCCTTTATTTTCCTTATGAACTATTAATTTATTAATATCTTTTTCTTTAGCTTCTTCTCTTGTATTATCATTGGAGCCATCATCAACTACTATTACTTCAATAATTTCTTCTATCTTTTTCCTTGCTTTAATAGCAACATCAAGAACGGAGCTAATCCGTTTTTTTTCGTTAAAGGCAGGAATTATTATTGATACTTTCTCTTTTTTCATTAGGTTAATTATAGGGTGATTTTCAAAAAATAACAAGAAAAAAAAAGAGGCTCCGGAATCTTCCGAAGCCTTTAATTTGTTTAAAGAAACAAGAGAGAGGAGGTTCTTATTCGGCCCTTGTCTTAAAGTAAGTACCCCTTTAGGGATTATTATCCAACCTTGTCTTGTTTCTTTTAGAAGTTTAAATCATTTATTTCTTGATCATTAAAAGCGAGCTCGCAGTTTTTCATGATAATTTCTTTTGCAAATTCAATTAACTCTTTAGAAGTTATTCCTTTTTCTAGTAATTCGTCTTCTCTTACTAGGTTTCCTATTTCTCTTTTAAAGTTATGAATATCTTTAAAAGAGAACTTAGTTCTGGCCATATGCAATATAGAGTAGTAAGCAACTTCATTTCTTATCTTTTTATCCATTCTATTAAATCCTTGAAGGTCAAGGTCTAATGAATTTTGAATAGAGTCAAAAACAACTTCTTTTAAAAAATGTAGTATTTCATCTGCTTTAATTCCTTGTCTTTTAAATTCCTTTTCCTTTGCCTTTGATCCGGCCTCTCTTCTGTTCTTTCTTTTCTCATCTTTTCTCCTCCTTTTTTAATTTTAAAGATCTTATACAGAATAGGTAAGATTTATTTTGTAGTTAAACTATATGATAAAAACATCTAAAAGTAAAGAGATAAAAGTTTGACAGAAGGCTTTTAAAAGGGCTAATATAATCCAATAAGCGGGTATGGTTCAATGGTAGAACATGTCCTTCCCAAGGATAAGATGGGAGTTCAATTCTCCTTACCCGCTCACT
>CAZKRA010000020.1:0-9859 GCA_964555095.1 uncultured Candidatus Saccharibacteria bacterium
ATTTGTAGCTAAAACACCACTTTCATTATTAACCTTCTCTGAATTATAATTTAAACTCTCTCCATCTAAATCTGTAATTTTACCATTTGCCTCTTTTAAAATTACTTCTGGAGCACAAGTATCCCATTCACAAGTTCTACTGCTTTTATTAAAGTAACCTTCTGCTTTTCCTTCTGCAATTAATCCTACTTTTACACCTATACTTCCACTCCGAAGACTTTCTTTAACAATTCCTTTATCTAGTAATTTTTCTTCTGTATTACTTAAATGAAATCTACTCATTACAAGAGTAGATCGTTTTAAATCTTTTTCAAAAGATACATTTAATTTTTTTACTTTACCTCTTTCTTCTAAAAAAGCACCTTTTCCTTTTTGAGCGTAATAAAGCTTATCTCCTACTGGCTTGTAAACTACTCCCATTACTGGTTCTCCTTTTTGAGCTAATCCAATCATAATAGAAAAATCACCAGTTTCTTCTACAAAATCTCTTGTTCCATCTAAAGGATCAACAATAAATAAAAAATCAGAATCCAATCTTTTTAAATCATCTTTTTTTTCTTCAGATAAAACAGGATAACCAAAACCCTTTAAACCTTTAAGGATTATTCTTTCTGAGACTAAATCAGCTTTTGTTACAAAAGAATTATCTTTTTTTCTTTTTTTATCTAAATCTCCTTTGTAAACTTCAAGTACTTTTTCTCCTGCCTCTCTAGCTATAGATTTAATTTTCTCTAATTCAATTTGAGTCATTTACTTAATAACTTATTAAAAATTCATGGTAAGGGTCGCCATTAAACATACATTTTGTTTCTTCAATTTTTAAATTTTTAGTATCAATAGCAAGCTCAGCAATACTTTTAATATAGCCAGCTTGAAAAATACAAAGTAGAGGATGGAACTTATATCCTTTTACTCTTACAATTACATATTTTTCTTTTTTATTGTATTCCACTGGTTCAAGAGCAGCAAAATCAAAATGTTTATCCCAGTAAAAACTTGCTTTTTCAAAAACTTTTTTTGGAGAAGTAAAATATTTAAAAAACATTTTAAAAACAAAGGAGACTTTAGGAGCTAAAGTACCCATTTCAAAAACATCTTCTTCTGTCCAATCAAAAATTATTTTAGCTGTAATTATACAAAAAGAACTATAAGCTTCTCTTGTCCATTCAAAGCTTTCAATATTTTCAAAATCAACTGGAACATCTAATTTTTTTAAGACTTTTTTAACTTTTTCTACTCCTTCTTTTCCTTCTTTTCTTTCAATAAAATTAAAGTGGGTATTAAAAACCTCTTCTTTAACGTGACCCTCTTTTTTAAAAAGATCTTTTTTTATTTTTTTTAACTCTTTCCACTTTTTTTTGCTTATGCCTAGTTTAACCATAAATTTTTTTAAATTAATCTTTACTATATCTTACTAGATTTAAACTAAAAAGAAAAACCAGCCTTCAAAGCTGGTTTTAAATATAATTTTTTCTTATATTTTCTTGAATCTTATTTAGATAGGAATAAAATAGTCCTTTTTCTTTCTGTGTTAATTTAGCAAAAAATCTACTCATAAGATAGATTACTTCTTTACCATATAAATTAGCAAAGCAAATATGCCAAGCTTCATGGAAAACTACTGGTAATTCTACTTCTTCTTTTTTTGTTTTATTACCTTTAATTCTACTTGTAGGTATAACATGATGACAGTTTTTAAGATATCTTTGATCTTCTCTGATATATGTATTTACACCTCTTAAATAAATAATTTCTTCAAAAGTAATTGCATAGCTGCTTCCTTTTCTTCTTTCCATTAAAGCATTAATTTTTTCTAAAAACTTTAAAATTTCTTTTTCTTCTTCAAGTTCATCAAATAATATATAAAAAGCATTATAAAAACTAGTAGGAAATCTAATACTATATTGATCTAAAACAAGATGATACTCTCTTCTTCTCTTCCAATTCATTTTATTCCCTCCATATTTATAATTTTTAAGAACTATATTATCTTATAATACTACTAGAAAAATAATTTGTAAAATTGACAAAAGGTAGTTAATATTGTATTTTAAAAGACTGTTTTTTAAATCTAAATAATGAAGGAGGAGAGAGAAATGAAAAAGTTATTATTAGTAATTCTAGTTATTTTGTTGGTAATGATTCCCATTGCTGGTTGCAGCAATGGAGGTTCAAGCACTGCCCCTATCCTTAATGCAAACTTTGAGGTAGTAGATAATGGAGATACTATTTTAATTAAAGATAAATCAGAGTCTGACTTTAATGAGATTCAATATATCTGGACTCTCTGTTTCTATAATGAAAACAGAGAAGGAATTTTTCAAAAATCTTTCACTGAAAAAGAATTTAGTTTTCCAAAACCAAATGTTAAATCAGCTACTTTAGAATTAAGTCTCTTAGTTGATGGCAAAGAAGAAATTAATATTAGTGAAAGGAAAAAAAATATACCGACTAATTACATTAAAATAATAACTGTTAAAGAAGAAAATCTCTTAAGAATTTACTTTGCTGGTAAAGCAAATAAGTGGCAAATGCTAGATGAAAGCGGTAATGTTTTAAAAGAAAAGACTTTTGATCACAAAGTAGAAGATGTACTTTTTGATATTGAAAGACTTAATTTAAATAGGGTAATTCTAAAAGTATTTAACGATGAGTGGCTCTTAAATCAAACTCATTATGAGTTTGATGACAATAATAATCAAGAGAACAATCCACCTATTTTAAATCCAATTGGAGATAAAACAGTAGAAGTTAATACCAAATTAGAATTTACTATTAATGCTAGTGATCCAGATGGAGATAACTTAAGCTATGAGGCACATAATCTGCCTGAAAGCGCTACTTTTTCCAACAAGACCTTTATCTGGGCTCCAGCTACTTTAGGCGAGTATGAGGTTAATTTTTCCGTCTCAGACGGAAACTTAGAGGATAGTGAGACTATTACTATCTATGTTGAAGAAGAACCTCAACAAGAGGAAAAACTTACTGCTAGCTTTGATGGACGATTCATTACAATATATACAGAAAAAGAAGCAGAATTTATTCATTGGGAAATTGAAGGAACTATTTTAGGATATGAAACAGATAGCACAAACCATAAAGCAGAAATTAACATTGAAGAATTTGATAATCTTGGTCCTGGAACATATGATTGTTCCATCCAAGCCTATAACTGTATAGATAATGAAATGGTTCCACTTTATAATTCTCCAACAATAATCGAAGTTACAAAATAAGATAACAAAACCGGGTTCAAACGAGCCCGGCTTTTCTTTAGTATAACCCTTGACAAATTAGACTAATTATTGTAGTTTAAAAAAAGAACCCATTAGTAAGCTCTTTAAATTTTTAAAATCCTAAAAGGAGGTGAAAAAAGTGAGAAATAAATTCACTGTAGTATTTATACTTCTCTTAGTGTTTGGATTAGCTCTCTTTTTGACAGGATGTAATGGACACCCAGAGGATGTTCAGGTTTTAACCACAAGACTAGATGAATCAGACCATCTTTTGTGGGTCTATGCTCCCCAAAAAGCTAATAGATGGATTTTATCGAGCAATGGAAATATATTAGCAGAAAATGAAACTGAGCAAATGAAAGAATATACTTCATTTGATATTGAAAAAATCAAAGAATATGAAGAAATAAAAGTTCGAGTATTTGAGGATGATAAGTTTTTATGCGAAACAATGTATTCTCAAAAACTAGAGTATACCTACGACAAAGAAGAGTCAGTAGTAAAGTTATTTACCCCTAAAAAGGCTGAAAAAGTCGTTTGGGAATTTAATAGCTATGTTTACTACCAAGGTTCAAGCGAGAACGGACATCAATTTTTTCTAAAATTAGATCTTTTTAAAGACAGAACTGAATCAGGAACTTATGTAGTTTTAGTGCAAGCATATGATGTTAATGAAAATCCATTATATCCTGAAAAAAAACAAATGGAAATAGAGATTCAATACTAAAAGCAACAAAAAAAACCAGCTTAATAAAAGCTGGTTTTTTCTTTTTGTCTTTTTATCAATTTTATCTATAAATAGTTTTACTTACTGTTCCTTTGTAAAGTTGGTAAAGCTGATTTATTGTCTTTTTAACTGTTCCAGAATACTTTTGAATATATTCATATACCTTTTCTGTTCTACTTACCTCTCCTTCATACTCTTGTCTGTATTCATATCTTTCACAAGATCCATCTCTATAAATTCTACCAGAGTAATCTTGTCTGTATTCGTAAATTGGATCATCTCCTGGTTTCACTACTTCACCTCTGTATTCTTGGAAGTATTCATAATGACCACTTCCTTCGCTAACTACTTCACCAGAGTAATCTTGCTCATATTCATAAACTGGAGTGCATTGTTCATCTGTATAAACAGTTCCAGAGTAATCTTGCTCATATTCATAAACTGGTACTTCAGTCTCTTTTGTTACGTCCCCTTTATAGGTTTGAGTATATTCGTAGATTGGTGTACATTGTTCATCTGTATAAACAGTTCCGGAGTAGTCTTGCTCATATTCATAAACTGTCTTATAGGTTTTCTTTGAAACCTCTCCTTCATACTCTTGTTTGTAATGGTATTTAGTAGTACAATTTTCTCCTCCTTCAACAGTTCCGGAGTAGTCTTGCTCATAAACATATTCATTTTGACAATCTGAAGAAGAAACAGTTCCAGAATAATATTGGATATATTGATAAGTATTTTCAGAGATTTCTTTTGTTACATTACCAGAATAAGTTTGTCTATATTCATATTGAGTAGAACAATTTTCTCCTCCTTCAACAGTTCCTTTATATCTTTGAGTATAAGTTACCTCTTCTGCTGTTCCACAATAGTCTTGATAATATTTCCCATCTTTATACTCATATGGTCCATCTTTAGAAAGAGAGGTATCTGAAGAATAATCATAGTAAGTTGAAGGGAAATAGGCTGGGCTTGTTCTAACTAAAGTCTTACAAACTCTTTTGCTGCTTTCTACATTTTTTTGATATGCTCCATCTTTGTATAGAGTTCCACTGTAACCATTTTGGTTGTAGCTTATTGAACTAGTAAACCAATTTGGACTAGTTTTAGTTACAGTTTTTGTAACTGTTTTAGTATCATCTGAACAAGTCTCATCAACTTTTACTTTTTGATATGCTCCATCTTTGTATAGAGTTCCACTGTAACCATTTTGGTTGTAGCTTATTGAAGAAGGAAGATAAGTTGGACTTGTTCTAGTTATTTCTTTACTTACATTTTTTGATTTTAACTCTGTATTATAATCACTTTGTACCTTTTGATATGGTCCATCTTTATATAGAGTTCCACTAAATCCATTTTTGTTGTAGTTAATTGAATAACTAAATTGTGCAGGAGAATCTTTTACAACTCTTTTAACTGCTTCCTTTTCCTCCTCATTACAATTTGTACCTTGTTTAATTTTTCTATAAGGACCATCTTTGTAAAGAGTTCCTTGATAATTATTTTGGTTGTAGTTTATTGAAGAACTAAATTGAGTTGGACTATCTTTTCTTATAGTATCCGTAACTGTTTTTTGGTCTTGCTCACAATTTTCCTCTACTTTAATTTTTTCATAATATCCTTTCTTGTATAAAGTTCCATAATAACCATTTTGGTTGTAGTAAATTGTACTAGTAAACCAACTTGGACTAGTTTTAGTTACAATATCAGTTACTGTTTTAGTATCAGTTACTGTTTTAGTCCCTGCATTTATTTTTTCATAAGCTCCATCTTTATATAGAGTTCCACTAAATCCATTTTTGTTGTAGTTAATTGAATAACTAAATTGTGCAGGAGAATCTTTAGTTATAGTATCCGTAACTGTTTTTTGATCTTGACTACAATCTTCATCAATTTTAATTTTTTCATAATATCCTTCCTTAGAAAGAGTTCCACTGTAACCATCTTGGTTATAGCTTATTGAAGAAGGAAAATTAGAAGAATTATTTTTAGTTCTAGTATCAGTTACTGTTTTAGTATCAGTTACTGTTTTAGTCCCTGCATTTATTTTTCTATAAGGACCATCTTTATAAAGAGTTCCTTGATAATTATTTTGGTTGTAGTTAATTGAATAACTAAATTGTGCAGGAGAATCTTTAGTTATAGTATCCGTAACTGTTTTTTGGTCTTGCTCACAATTTTCATCAATTTTAATTCTATCATAAGCTCCATCCTTGTATAGAGTTCCTTGATATCCTCCTTGATCGTAGTTAATTGAATAACTAAAGTTTGGATTATCTCTTGTTATAGTTTCTGTAACTATTTTTCTATCTTCATTGTCATCTTCAACCCATCTTCTTTCATAAGAACCATATTTATAAAGGGTCCCAGTATAGCCATTTTGATTATAAGAAAGACTATTTGGAAAATCATCTGGGTTGCTTCTTTGTTTTGTCTCATAAATTGTCTTTGTTTTCTCTGGAGATCCATCATCTACTCTATATCTTTCATAAGAACCACTTTTGCTAATATAACCATCATAATCTCCTCTTCTGTAAAAAATTTCAGATGGAAAGTTTCTATCATTTCTATAACGAGTAGTATCTACATAAATATAATTATCTCCAGTATCAGAAATTGAAATTCTTTCTGGAGGTCCTTCTTTATATAGGGTTCCATTGTAACCATCTTGATAATAACTTATTGAATAAGGAAAATCGTATCTATTATCTCTATAGATATCTTTTCTTACAATTTTAGTATCTTCTTCATAATAAACTCTTTCTCTATCATAACTTCCATCTTTGTATAATCTTCCAGAATAACCATCTTGATAATAATAAACTGAACTAGGTAAATCATTAACATTATCTCTTGTTCTTTCAGTTGTAACCTCTTTAGTTAAGGATTTAGAACCATAATCAATTGGATCCCCTATTTTATAAAGATAACCGCTAAAGCCATCTTCATAATAATATACGTTATTATTAAAATCTTCATTATCTCTTGGTCCAATTAACTCTCTTACAGTTTTAGTTATAGTTTCTGTTTCTCTTGTTGGAGGTGTAGTTGTTGCCTCTTCTTCTGGTTCTGGTTCTGGTGCTTCTTCTGGAAGATCAAGAATACAAACTCCATCTATAGCTTTAATATCTATCCATTTAGACCATAAGCCATCATCATCTTGAAATCTTACTTCAGTTGGCTCTTCTTTTGAATTTCTTCTAACTTCATAATCAACTACCTCACCATCTGGATCATTAGCTAATTGTTTTACATCTTGTAAAGTAATTCTTCTTAATGAAGCAAAAAGTCCTTCAGAAAGTGCTAGTTTAATTGACTCTTGATTTTTACCCCATACTACAGGAGGTTGATTACTATATCCTTTATAATCAACTCCTACTGGTGCTGTTTCATTTCCAACTGAATCAACAGTAGAAACTAAACAATCCGAACATATATAACTAGTGTCGGTTGTTGATGCTACAAATTGATAATTATTATCTCTTACTCTATATACATTATAGTAATTAGCTCCATTTACGCTCTCCCATATAACAGCATCTCCATTTCTTTCAATATCAGGAGCATTTACTGTAGAAGCAAAAACTGCTCTATTTTTAGTAACCCAATACTTTCCATTTTTATTGAAATCAGGATATTCAATAAAGTAAGAGGAAATTCTTTGAAAAGCTATAGGAGAAGGATTAGAAAAACTTACCTGACGTATTGCCGGTATTGTACATCCTGCTCTAATATACTCATTAACTGCACATTGAATTAAATCCTTATTTTTATCTAAAACGTTAACTTTGCTATCTTTGCCCCAACCTAAGGTAGAAAGGTAATATCCACCAAATAGGATTAAAAAGATAATTATAATTATTGTGACAATTTTTTTGTTCATAATATTTTTTAACCTCTTTTACTTAAATTTTCTGGGTCTTTAATATTTTGTTCGTCTAATAATTTTTCATTAATTTGATCTGCTTTTTTTAAAAGTTCCAAATCAATATTGTGCTTATCTGCAAATTGAATTAAGGCCTTCATATCTTTTGGAAAACATTTTCCAAAATAACCTTTGTATCCACCATGAAAAATATCAAGGTGAGAATCTCCTATTCTCGAATCTCCTAAAGCCATTTCTTTAATTCGATCATAATTTAAATCAAGTTCTCTGCATAGATTATAAATCTGGGTTGCAAAGATGACTTTAGTAGCTAAAAAGGTATTTCCGAAATATTTTACTAGTTCTGCTTCAGGTGCACTTACTTTCTTATTAAAGGGAGCATCAGGCAGAATCTCCAAAATAATGTTTGCAAAATCATAACTTTTTTCTGTATAACCTATTATTTGTCGATCTGGATTTATAAAGTCTTGATAAGCTCTTTTTTCTACTAAAAATTCTGGATTAAAAATAAATTTATGTTGAGGGTACTCTCTTTGTAATTTCTCTGTAGTTCCAGGAACTACAGTAGACTTAATTACAATTACTTTTTTACCAGTTAACTTATCACAAGTCTCCTTTATATGAGTTAAATCAAAACCTCCTTTTTCTTCTCTGTATGGGGTAGGAACACACACAAAAACTATTCTTGCTTTATTTACTTCTTCCATTGATCCTAAATTCTTTCCTTTGTCATATAGAAATGGTTTAATTTTTTTTTCTTCTTCGAGGTATCTTCTAATTGAACCTCCAACCATTCCTACTCCTACAATTCCAATTTTCAAATCTTCTAACTTTTTATTTACCATATGAAATCTCTTAATAAGCTTTCTTTTTGAACGTCCTCTATTTATACTACATTAAATCAACTTTGTCAAATATTTATGCGTTTTTATTCTACCCTTTTTAGTAAGTTTGTCAATAAAAAAGCTCCTTACCTAAAAGGTAAGGAGCAATAAAGCTTTTCTTTTTGTTATATCAGTCTAATTTAATTAAAGTTAAAACTTTTTCTATAACAACCGTAAATTTTCTTTTTGATAATTTTTGGATAAAAGTTGTGTTCCTTGCTTTCCAATCAAGACTTTTTATTTGATCAGTTAAAATAACACCTTCTATTTTTTTTGTTTTAACTTCTACTTCATAGGGATAACCTTTTGCTTGACTAGTAATCGGACAAGCTAAAAAAAGTCCTACTTTTTTATTATAATATGTGTTTGAAATAACCAAAGCAGGCCTTTTTCCTTTTTGCTCATGCCCTTTAGAGGTATTAAAATTTATCCAAACAATATCCCTTTTTTCAGGAAAATATTCTTCTTTTTTTACCATACTTCTTTTCCTTTTGGTTTATCTTCTGGGAACTGTATATCATGCCGGTTTTTATCGTTTACTTTATCAACTAAATCTTTTAATTTTTTCTTTTTAGGTTTTATAATAATCCCTTTTTTACTTTTTTTAATTTCTATTTCACTATTTTCGTGAAGATTAAAATCATCTGCAGTTTTTTTAGGAATTCTAACAGCTAAACTATTTCCCCACTTTTTGATTTTTTTAGACATTTTATTAAATAGTTTACTTTATTGTATCTACATTGTATCTACATTAAATCAAGTTTGTCAAATATTTATTCTCTTTTCTTCTACTTTCTTAAATAAGTTTGTCAATAAAAAACTCCTTACTTAATAAGTAAGGAGGGTTGCTTCTAGTCTATTTCATTTTTTAACTATAAATGCTATGATCCCCTACATTGTGAAAATAAGCTTTGTCTTTCTTTTTTATAAATTCAAAAACTATCCTATATTTATTATTAATTGAAAAAGAATAAAGGCCTTTTAAAGGGCCTTTTAATTTATGAGTTTCTAATCTTTGATCAAAAGGATTTTTCCGAAAGATTTTTTCTTTCTTTTCAGCAATCTTTTTAATTTTAGTAGGTAGTTTTTTATATTTTCTCTCAAACTTCGAAGAATAAAATATATCCAT
>CAZKRA010000021.1:0-7969 GCA_964555095.1 uncultured Candidatus Saccharibacteria bacterium
CTCTGTCTTAAAACTTCCTTGTGGTGGTTTTCGCGATTACAGTGATGGTTCCATCGTCCTTGCAGGTAGCCGCAGCTACTATTGGTCTTCGTCGGTAGATGGTGCGGATGCAAGGTTTTTGGTTTTGGGCTTCAATAGCAGTGATGTCAATTTCAGCAGCTACGGTCGAGCCGACGGTCGGTCTGTTCGTTGTATTCAGGATCTTTAGTTTTTGATGAAAAAAGAAAATAAATTAAAATACTATTTTATTACAAATAATTTTTGTAAATTTTATGTATAATATTAATTTTGCAACAGACTTAATCTGTTGCAAATAGGATTATGTATGATGTAATAACATTTGGTTCAGCTACTAAGGATTATTTTTTAACCTTAAAAGAAGGAACTTACAATATTAAAAAAAATAGAGATTCCATTACAGGAGAGGATCTTGTTTTTCCTTTAGGTTCTAAAATAGAAATTAAAAAACTATTTGGATTTACTGGTGGAGGAGGAACAAATAGTGCAGTAACTTTTTCAAAACAAGGATTAAAAACTGCTTATGTTGGAAGTGTTGGGAAGGATGAAAGCGGGAGAGAAATTATTGAGGGTTTAAAAAATAATAATGTTAGTATAAATTTCATTAACAAAGTAGATGATTTAAAAACTGCTTACTCAGCAGTTTTATCAATACCTCAAGAGGAAAGAACTATTTTAATTTATAGGGGTGCTTGTCATTATATGAAAGAAGAAGATATTGCTTGGGATAAAATTAAAAATACAAAATGGTTTTATTTGGCCCCAATATCTGAAAAAAGCGCAGAGCTTACTGAACCAATTATTAATTTTGCTAAAAAAAACAATATTAAAGTAGCAGCTAATTTAAGTAAAGATCAGATTGATTTAGGGTTAGATAAACTAAAACCAATTTTATCTCCCTTAAAAGCACTTTTATTAAATGAAGAAGAGGCAGTTCTTTTGTCTGGACTAAAAGACAATGAAAAAGCAATTAAAAAACTTGTAAAATATATTAATGGAGTAGTTGTTATTACAAAAGGAGAAAAAGGGGTAATAGCTGGTGATAAAAATAAAATTTGGAAAGCAGGAACTCCAGATACTGAGGTAGTTGAAAAAACCGGAGCAGGGGATTCTTTTGGCTCAGGCTTTATAACTGGGTTAATAAAAGGAAAAGATATAGAATTTTCTATTCAATTAGGAACTGCTAATGCAAGTTCATGCATTAAAGAAAGAGGAACTAAAAACGGCCTTTTAAATAAAGATGATTGGGGTAATATCCCAAAAATTAAAATAAATAGTGAAAAATGGAATTAAAAGAAATTTACCAGCAAAATAAAAAAGAACAAACAGCATTAGGACAATTTAATGTTTATAACTACGAAATGATTAAAGGAGCAATTAGAGCAGGGAAAGAGAATAATACCCCTGTTTTAATTGGAGTTTCTCCTTCAGCGGTAGAGCTAATAGGGATAGAAGAAATTAGTTCTATGGTTAATTTTTACAAAAAACGAAATGAAGGCTCTTTTTTTATTAATTTAGATCATGGACGAGATAAAAAAATTATTAAAAAAGCAATTGATTTAGGTTTTGACGGAGTTCATTTTGATGGATCACAATTAGGATTTAAAGAAAACATTAGTATAGCTCAAGAACTAGTTTCTTATTCTAAAGGAAAGGATGTAGTTATAGAAGGGGAAATTGAATTAATTGGGGCCGAAATTATGACTGATCCTAAAAAAGCAAAAGAATTTGTAGCAAAAACAAAGATTGATAGTTTAGCTGTAAATATTGGAAATAAGCATGGTATTTCAAAGTCTGGAATTAATCCTTCTTTAGACCTTGAGAGATTAGAAAATATAGCTTCAATTCTTCCTGGAATTTATCTTGTTTTACATGGGGGCTCGGGAACTCCTAAAGCTGATCTTAAAGAGGCAATAAAAAAAGGCATAGTTAAAGTAAATTTTGCTACAGAATTAAAAAATACTTATGTTGATACTTTGAAAAAAGTTGTAGAAAATAATTTTGGGAGCAAGGTTTTGTATAATACGCACAAGGAAACTTTTAAAGCTATTCAAGAAAAAGTAGAAGAAAAATTTAATTTACTTTCTTAAAAGATTTGCAAAAAAGGAAAGATTGCTGTAAATTATAGAACTAGGAATAAATATTAGAATTAAATATTAGAAATAAATTTTATGAAAACTATTTCAGCCAAAACTAGAAAAAGCGAAGAAGACGCTAGAGTTATAAGAGAAAAGGAGAAGCAAATTCCTTGTGTCCTATATGGTCCTAAAACTGATCCAATTTCTCTTAAAATTAATCAAAAAAAATTTAATAAATTATATAGAGAAGCAGGAGAAACAAGTTTAATTAAACTTAATTTTAAAGATGATGAAAGACAAGTATTGATTCATGACCTTCAAAAACATCCTATCTCTGGAAATATTATACATGTTGATTTTTATCAACCTTCTTTAACAGAGAAAACAACAGCTCAAGTTCCATTAGTTTTTATTGGAGAGTCAAAAGCAGTGAAAGATGAGGCAGGAACCTTAATTAAAGCAATGGATGAAATTGAAGTAAAAGCATTACCTCAAAATTTACCTCACGAAATTGAAGTAGACATTAGTAAATTAGAGACTTTTAATGATTATATTTATGTAAAAGATTTAGAGCTACCAGCAAAAGTAGAGATTATTAAAGAAGAAGATACTATAATTGCTTCTGTTCAACCACCAGAAGATGTTGAAGAAGAACTTGAAAGATTGGAAGAAGAATCTGTTGAAGAAAAAATGGAAGAAGTTGAAGCAGAAGAACAAAAAGAAGAAGAAGAAGAAATTATGGAAGGCGAAGAAGGAGAAGTTAAGGAAAAAGAAGAAACTACTAAAGAAGAAACTCAACCAAAAGAAAAGTAAGGATCTAGCTAAAACTAGAACCTTCTTTTCTCGTTTCACTCAAAAACAATTAAAAAGTTATAAAATATGATTATAAAAAAACCGGTAAAAATTTTAGAAGTTATTTTTGTTTTACTTCTACTCATAATAACTTTACCGGTTTTTAGTGTGAAGGCTGATATCAAAGTAAGCTCAGAACTTTGTGAATCAATAGAACAAATTGATCAAGAATGTGAATCTTTATCAAAAGAAGAATGCCACTCTCTTTTACAGGATTGTCAGAAATATCTACAAGAAAAAAGTGAAGAAATTAATGAAAATATTAATCAAACACAAAGAGAAAAACAAAATCTTCAAGATCAAATTTATTATTTAAACAATAGGATAGGAAGTCTTGACTCTCAAATTAGACAAAGCAATGTAATGATTAGAGATATTAGTATGCAAGTTGAAGATACTACTGAATCTATTGATAAAACTACAGAAAGAATCGATAACTCTAAACAAAGACTAAGTAAGATATTACGTCGAATATATGAACAAGACCAAAAAACTTCAATTGAAATAATTATGGCTGGAGATGATCTTTCTGACTTTTTTGATAATTTAATGAACCTTCAAACTTTAAATGAGAGAAATAAAACAATACTTCAAGAAATAAAATCTCTTAAAAATAGATTAGAAAAACAAAAATATTCATTAACTAATGAAAAAGATGATTTAGAAAAAACTGTAGTAATGAAAGAGGTGCAAAAACAAGAAAGATCAGAAATGAAAAAAAACCAAGAATATTATTTGCAACTTACTCAAGCAGAATACCAACAATACCTTGAAGAAAAAAAAGAAACAGAAAAAAAAGCTCAAACGATAAGAGAAAGAATCTTTGAATTAGCAGGTGTTTCTGAAGCTCCTACCTTTGAAGAAGCTTATAATATTGCTAAGCAGGTAGAAGGAATAACCGGAATTAGACCAGCGTTTTTGCTTGCTGTATTACAGCAGGAATCAGCTATTGGGAAAAATGTTGGGCAGTGTTATTTAAAAGATCCTCAAACAGGAGCAGGGATAGTAGCTAGTACTGGAAGAAAAATAAATAATGTAATGAAGCCAAGCAGAGATGTTCAACCTTTTCTTACAATTACTAAGGCGTTAGGGAGAGATCCTTATTCTACTCCTGTTTCTTGTCCTTTAAATATAGGATATGGAGGAGCAATGGGGCCTGCTCAGTTTATTCCTTCTACTTGGAATATGTATAGAGGTAAATTAAAAGAAATCACCGGAGAGCCCGGTGATCCATGGTCTATAAAAGATGCATTTTTAGCTTCTGCTCTTTATCTTACTGAGTCAGGAGCTAATTCACAAACAAGAAATGGAGAATGGAGAGCAGCAATGATTTATTTCTCTGGATCTACTAATAACCCTGCTTTTTATTGGTATGCTAATCAAGTTTTAAATAAAGCAGACTCAATAGAAAAAGATATTGAGCTTATTAAATAATTTCTTCTTCCTCTGATTCTTTAAGAGTTTTTGTAATTTGATTTAAATCTCCATCCATTACCTCTTCTATATGATGCCAATTTTTGTTTATTCTATGATCCGTAATTCTATCTTGGGGGAAGTTATAGGTTCTAATCTTTTCTGATCTTTCTGCGTGGCCAATTTGAGATTGTCTTTTTCCTTCTATCTTTTTCCTTCTTTTCTCTCTTTTTTCCTCTAGTATTTTCGCTCTTAATAAATTAAGAGCGTTTTCTTTATTTTGTTCTTGTCTTCTTTCAGTTTGAGAACTAACTGTAATACCAGTAGGGATGTGAGTAATTCTTATTGCTGTCTCTCTTTTATTAACGTTTTGTCCCCCTGGCCCTGAAGCTCGAAACCGATCTATTTCTATTTTACTTGGGTCAATTTTAATTTCTGCTTTTTTAGGTTTTGGGAAGACAGCTACAGAAACAGTAGATGTATGAATTCTCCCACTTTTTTCAGTTTCGGGAATTCTTTGAACTCTATGAACTCCAGCTTCATGCTTCATATTGGGATAGACTTCTTTCCCTCTAAGTTCAAAAGAGATTTCTTTTAAACCTTCTAGCTCTGTTTTATTAGAATTAAGAATTTTTAATTTCCAGTCTTTTTCTTTAGCATATTTAGAGTACATATTATATAATTCTGCAGCAAATAGAGCTGCTTCTTCTCCTCCTGCTCCAGCTCGAATTTCAACTAGAATTGGTCTACCTTGGAAATTATTTTTATTCTTAACAATTTCTTTTATTTCTTCCTTTAACTCTTCTATCTCATTCTCCATTTTTTTATTCGATTCTTTGGCTAGTTTTTTTAACTCTTCATCGTCTTCTTTAATTATTTCTTCATTTCCCTTCTTTTTCTTTTGAGCTTGTTCTATTTTTTTAATTCTTTCTACAATAGGATCGAGATAACTTTTTCTTTTTCCTAATTTTTTAGCTTTTTCTGGATTATTAGAAAAAATCTCAGGATCGCTGAGTTCTTTTAAAATAGCTTCATATTCTTTTTTTATTTTTTTTAAATCAATCATAGGTAATAAAAAAATTAAGAGAATAGTTTCTATTCTCTTAATTAAAACTTAAAATATTAAAATAGCTTACTTGTTTTCCTTTTTTTCTTCGTCTTCTTTCTTCTCTTTCTTTTTGTTTTCCTTTTTTTCTTCGTCTTCTTTCTTCTTCTTTTTACTTGTGGTTTTCTTTTGACTGAACTCTTTGCTTTTCTTCATTCTTTGTTTAAACTTTTCTACCCTTCCCATTTTATCTACAATTTTTTCTTGTTTAGTATAAAAAGGATGACAATTAGAGCAGATTTCTATTTCTATTTTATCTTGAGTAGAGCCAACCTCAAAAGTATTGCCGCAAGCGCATTTTACTGTTGCTTTTTTATTGTATTTTGGATGAATGTCTTCTTTCATAATTATACTCTGATTTATTTCATCCCAACTATAACAGAAAAGAAAATAAAAATCAATAATTACAATTGACAGAAAGAAGACTAAGATATTATAATTCAAAATAGAAGTATCTGGATTAATCTTTATCTCTAAGGAAGATATAATTCAAAATAGAAATTAATTTTCATTTTTACTTAATAAGCATACAAAATTAAATTTGAACTATTAGTATTAATATGATAGAGTTATTGAGAATTGATTTTTTTAATTAAGAATTGATTAAATAGAATGTCTTATAAATTTGATATAAAAATACATAACATTAAATTAACTTAGTAAATTAAATCATGTCCTACAAGTTTGATATAAAAATAGAAGAGATGGGAGAGAAAGGTGTGAATCTTGGGCATCAAACACCCCGACTTTATCCAAGTATGGAACCATATGTTTCTAGCATTAGAAACGGTGTTCATATTATTAATTTAGAAAAAACAGCTAAAAAATTAGAAGAGGTTCTTAAAAGGATTCAAAGAATAATTAAAGACGGGAAAAATATATTATTAGTAGGAACTAAAATCCAACATCAAGACATAATAGAAGAAGTAGCAAAAGAATGCTCTCTGCCTTATGTTAATTCAAGATGGTTAGGCGGAACTTTTACTAATTTTAAAACTATTAAAAAAAGAATAGAATATTTTAAGGAACTAGAAGCAAAGAAAGAAGAAGGTGAATTAGAAAAATATACTAAAAAAGAAAGAGCAGAATTTGATAGAGAGTTGGATAAATTAAGAACTAAATTTGCTGGATTAAGAAGTTTAAATTCTATTCCAGATGCAGTCTTTATTATTGATATGCATTACAATGAAATTGCAGTAAAAGAAGCTAAAAATCAAGGTATAGAAATTATTGCTATTGCAGATACAAATGTTGATCCAAATTTAACTGATTATTTTATTCCTGCTAATGATGATGCAGTACCTTCAGTAGAATACATATTAAATAAAATAAAAGAAGCAATTAAAGAAGTAAAACCTTCTGATAAGAAGGATTAATTTAATAAAAATATGTCTTCAGTTGATAAAATTAAACAACTTAGAAATAAAACAGCAGTTTCGATTGCAGAATGTAAAAAAGCTTTAAAAAAAACAGACGGAAATTTAGAAAAAGCAGAAGAAATTTTAAAACAAAGAGGGGAGAAGGTATCAAACAAAAGAGCAGATAAAGAGGCTTCGGAAGGATTAGTTGATGCTTATATTCATGCAAATGGAAAAGTAGGGGTTTTATTAGAATTAGGATGCGAAACAGACTTTGTTGCTAAGTCTAATGATTTTAAAGAACTAGCTCACGAACTTTGCCTTCAAATTGCAGCACTTGATCCAGAAGAAGTAAAAGAAGACTTTAAAGAGCAAAAATGGATTAAGGATCAAGATAAAACAATAGAAGATCTATTAAATAAATATGTTGCTAAATTAGGAGAAAAAATTGTAATTAAAAAATATACAAGGTATCAAATATAATATGACTTTTTTAATTGTAGAAATTTTATTTTTTTTAAGCCTAATTGGGATAATTGGGTTGGCATTTAAAAAGATTCCTGAATTAAATAAACTACCAGCTAAAAAAGTAGTTAATAATAAAAATGACCATATTATTAATTTAAAAAATAAAATGGTAGAAATGAATCCATTAGGAAATATTTCTTCTGATGTTGTGCTTCAAAAAATTCTTTCTAAAATTAGAGTTACAAATTTAAAAATTGAAAATAAAACTTCTAAATTGCTTTCAAAAATTAGAAGAAAAAATCACCAAAAAAAGAAAAAATTAAGGAAAGGAAAAGATTATTGGAAAGAAGTAAGGAATGCTACCAAAAAAGAAGAAGAGAAGCCTGAGTAGCTCAGAGGCCAGAGCAACGCTCTTGTAAAGCGTAGGTCGTCGGTTCAAATCCGACCTCAGGCTCCACCTTTTCTTTAGAAAAGAAAGGGGGCTTGACTTTTTAGTCAACCATCATTAATATATAACTAGCCTTGAAAAAAAGGCTGCCTAATCTTTACTTTAAAAATAAAGATTTGCGAGAGCTCATTCAAAGTGAATAATGGAATTCTATTTCAGAGTTGTCCTGAATATTTTATTTTTTTTAAGAGTTTGATCTTGGCTCAGGATTAACGCTGGCGGCATGGAA
>CAZKRA010000022.1:0-7263 GCA_964555095.1 uncultured Candidatus Saccharibacteria bacterium
TCTATTGAATGGTTTTCTCAATTTTTAAAAGGAGATAAGAAGATGAAAGAAAAGATTTTAAAATATAATAAAGAAGATTGTCAGGCTACGGCTTATCTTAAAGATTATTTAGTTAAAAAAAGTAAAAACCTTTAAATATTTAATAACTATGTTAAAACTATCACCAACTAAAATAAATACTTATCTTAATTGTCCGTTTAAGTATAAGTGTGACTGTGACCCAGAACTAAGAGATAAATACCGAAAAGACACACCACCATTAGTTTTTGGAAGTCTGGTCCATTCTTGCTTGGAAGAATTTTATAAGAATGTAAATAAAGAAGAGAGAAGTGTTGAAAAATTAAGAGAATTATTTGAGAAAAAATTTAAAGATAGATGGGAACAAAAATATAAGAATGTTTTTTCAAGTAAGCAAGAGATAGTAACTTATATTGAAAAAGCAAAAGATATTTTTGAAAATTTTGCTGAAAGTGAATTTTTTGAAAAAGAGCCAATTATGGTAGAAGAATATCCAAAGTATAGTTTAAAAGATAACCTAGAAATTAGAGGTAAGTTTGATAGGGTAGATCAAGAGGATGGGAAAGTTACTATAATTGATTACAAAACAGGTAAATTTAGAAAAAATAGAATTTCTACTTTTCAGATTGATTTTTATGAATTACTTTTGGATAGAGCCTATCCTGATTATGAAATAAAAGAAAAAATACTTTATTATCTTAGCCAAAATAAGGTATTGCGTTATAAGGCTGATCAAGAAAAATTACCTAAAATTGAAGAAAAAATTGTAAAAGTTGCAGAAACTATTAAAAAGGACAGAGAATTTAACCCTAACCCTAATCCATTGTGTCCTTATTGTAATTACAGAGAAATTTGTCCAGCTTTTAAAAACGAAAAAGATTAATTATGTTTGGTTTTTTAAAGAAAAATTTTCTTTATTTTGTTATATTTTTTACAGGAGCTGCAGTACTAATAATAGAAGTATTAGCTACTCGTATTCTTGCACCTTATTTTGGAACTACTATCTTTACAGTTTCTAGTATTATGGGGATAATTCTAGCTGCCCTTAGTGTTGGTTATTATGTAGGAGGAACGATAGCTGATAAGAAACCTACTCTTGTTCGTTTTTTTAGGATTATATTAATAGGAGGATTGAGTATCTTATTTCTTTCAGTGCTTGTAACCCATCTACTTCCGGTGGTCGGTAGTTTTTTCTCTATTATAAATGGTCCTCCTATTTTAGCTTTCCTTCTTTTCTTTATTCCAATTGTCTTTTTAGGAATGCTTTCTCCTTTTACTATTAGGCTTCAAAGTAAGATATGCTCAAAAGAAGGAGTAGGTAGTATTTCTGGTAAAGCTTATTTCTGGTCTACTTTAGGGAGTATTCTGGGGAGTTTTTCTTCAGGGTTTCTTCTTATTCCTTTCTTTAAAACTCAACAGATAATAATTGCAACTGGAATATTTTTAATATTACTTAGTACTATTCCTTTATTCTTCTTAAGTAAAAAGAAAATTATTTTAGCAATAGCAATTATTTTAGCAATCTTTTTAATAGGTTTCTCTGTAAAAGGAATAGGGCAGGCTAAATTTTTGGAAGATGGTGAAATAATATATCAGGAAGATGGAGTTTATAGTAAAATTACTATTGTAGACTCCCAAAAGAATAATAGACCTATTCGTTATCTTTTACTAGATAAAAGCATGTCAGCTTCTCAGTTTAAAGATAATAATAAACCTGGATTTGATTATTTAAAATACTCCAGTCTTTATAAAGCCTCTTTTAAAAATCCTAAAAACACTCTTTTTATTGGAGGTGGAGCCTATATTGGTCCTGCTCAATACATTAACGAATTAGAAAATATTGTAGTAGATGTTTGTGAAATAGAACCTTCTTTGTTTAGATTATCTAAAAAATACTTTACTATACCAGACAGTAATAGATTAAAAAATCATATTAAAGATGGAAGGCTATTTCTTTCAAACACTTCTAAGAAATATGATCTTATCTTTGGGGACGCTTACAGGGGGCTTTTCTCTATTCCAGCTCATTTAACAACAGAAGAATTTTTTAAGTTGGCTCATCAAAAATTAACAAATAATGGTGTAATTATCCTTAATGTAATTGGGAAGGTAGAAGAAAAGAAACACTCCTTTCTTTTATCTGAAATTAAAACTTTTCAAGAAGTATTTGAAAATAGTTATTTTTTAGCCACAAAAGATACTAAAACAAAAGAATATCAAAACATTATATTTGTAGGATACAAAGATAAAGGAGTTGATCTCTCTTCTGAAAAAACTAAAAATAAGTTAGAAATAAAAGATATCTCTTCTAAATTGATTAATCCCGGGGATTTTGACTTAGCTCAACACCCAATTTTAACGGATGATTATTGTCCAGTAGATTATTTAATTGGACGTTCTCTTTTGCAAGAAAGAATTTAATTTAAATAGCTGTTTTTTTATGGTAAAATAGAATAAGTGAATACTAAATTGACCTGAGTTTAACTAAATTGAACTATTATTTTAAAACAAAAAGGTCTAAATCAATTTTTCCTTAAATCTTTAAAATTATGCGAATTAAAAGTTCTGCATTTCAACATGCAGAGAGGATTCCTTTAAAATATACTTGTGATGGGGAAGATATTAATCCTCCATTAACAATTGAAGATATTCCAAAAGGAACAGAAAGTTTAGTCTTAATTGTTGATGATCCAGATGCTCCTATGGGAGTTTGGACGCATTGGACTCTATGGAACATAGCTCCAAAAACAGAAGAGATAGGAGAAGATAGTGTTCCAGCAGGAGCAGTGGAAGGAATGACTAATTTTAAAAGTACAGGTTATGGTGGTCCTTGTCCTCCAGACGGACAACACCGGTACTTTTTTAAATTATATGCATTAGATAGTGAGTTGGAGCTTGATTCTTCAGTAGACGCAGAAGAATTAGAAGAGGCGATGAACAAACATATTATTGAAAAGGCAGAATTAGTCGGAATTTACGAAAAATAGTATTATGGCTGATTCAAAAAACAAAGAAGTTGATGAGAAACTAAGGGAAATTAAAGAAGAAGTAGTTAATTGTAAAAAATGTTCTTTGTATAAGAACAGAAATCTTCCTGTAGTAGGAGAAGGTAGTCATGATGCTGATATAGTTTTTATAGGAGAAGCACCTGGTAAAAATGAAGATCAAACTGGACGTCCTTTTTGTGGAAGAGCGGGAAGTATTTTAGATAAACTTTTAGACTCTATAGATTTAAAAAGAGAAAATGTTTATATCTGTAATATTTTAAAATGTAAGCCACCTGGAAACAGAGATCCTCAAAAAGGTGAGATAAGATCTTGTACTCCTTATCTTCAAAGGCAACTTAAAGCAATTTCTCCAACTATTATTTCTCCCTTAGGTAAATACGCAATGGAATTTTTAATGAATAAATGTGGATTAGAAGAAGAAGTAAAAGGTATTAGTAAAATCCATGGGAAAATTTATGAAACTAAAGCTTTTATACTTGATGCTAAGTTAATACCTCTTTACCATCCTGCTGTTGCAACTTATAATCCCAATATGATGGATACATTAAAAGAAGATTTTCAAATACTTAAAGAGGTAATAGAGGAGTAACATTGTTGACAAAATATTATATTTATTTTACTGTTTAAGCACTAGTTCTTTAATAATTTTAAAGAAAGGAGGTATAGCTGTGAAAAGATTTTGGGCAGAGTGGATTACAAGAGAAGCAATAAGAATAATTAAAAGAGATAGGTTAGGAGAAATTTTACTCGAGAAAGGAGAAATTTCTTTAAATGAGAAAGAAATGAAAAAATTAAAGAGGAGATTAATAAAGATTCCGTTAATAGAGCTCACTGGAAAAGATAAAAAAGCAATTGTTCCTATGGGTTGTCTTAAAGGAAATATTGATTCAATGATTTTCTCAGAAATCAAAACTTCTTTTTATTTCTTGCTTTTCAAAAATGGCAGACTTAGTGTTTATGTTCACACTAAGATTCCGCGTGAAGTATATGACATTATTGATTCTAGGTTTCTTAAAAATAGAGTCAAGAACATGGCTCTTATTTATTGGATAAGTGATCTTCAAAAGCATCCGTTAAGAGTAATAAGAGATTTAAAAATATTATCACATGAAACTTCTTGCTTTGAAAACTTAGAAGCCTTTGTTAACTAGCAAAGGCTTTTTTTTTGATCAAAAAAAAGAGACTGACCTTTAGTGGGTCAGCCTTTTGTTTATTTATAGTTTTGC
This sequence comes from uncultured Candidatus Saccharibacteria bacterium, assembly GCA_964555095.1. Lineage (GTDB taxonomy): Bacteria > Patescibacteriota > Minisyncoccia > Minisyncoccales > CAYPLZ01 > CAYPLZ01. The sequence goes on from CAZKRA010000022.1 coordinate 4,253, forward strand.
ATTGAAAGTTGTTTTTTCTAAAATTTTTATTTCAATTACCTCAAAACTAACTTTTTCTATCTGATTTTTTTCTATTGTGATTTTCTTTTCTCTTTCTGAGACAAGTTCATATTCTTCTGGTAAGCTATCAACTAATAATTGTACTTTATAGTCTCCAGGTTCCAACTCACCAAATGAAGTAGTTCCTCCTTGAGAAGTCTTTACTCTTTTTATCAGTTTGTCATTAACTAAAATTCTAATAGTGACTCCCTCGATAGGTTTTCCATCTTTATCATAAACTTCTCCGATTATAGAAGTATTTAATTTGTTTCCATCCATATAGTGGAAACTTCCATTATATGAAGCGGAAATAGATGCGTTTTGTGTCTTTTTTAAATTCTCAACATTCCAACTTGCATTAATTGAGATTGAATTTTGATTGTTAGGTAATTTTTTCTTGTAACTTAGGGATAATCTTTGAGTAGTCCGTTCATCTTCTATATACCATTTATTCTCTATGGTTGCTGATAAATTTTCATTTCCGAATAAATTATCAGAATAAGAAATGCCGAGTGTATCTCTACTTAAACTTCCTCCGAGTCGTCCAGCTTCGAACCAATCAATACTTCCTCTAATAGAAGCATAATTTAATAGATCTTCTGATTTTCCTACTAAGGGATAACTAGAAACCTCTCCTCCTAGACTGACTTTACCATAACTTTTCTGAAAAGATGTTCCAATTCTTGCGGTTCCTAAGATTTTCTCTCCAAAAACATTTTCTCCTTCTTTGTAAATTGGAGTGTCTATGGAAAAATTATAATCAATCGTACTGGTAGCGAGTACTGATGAAGAAAAAATAAATATAGCTATTATTGCAAACAAAAGATATTTTTTCATATCATCACTCCTTTACTCTGAATTCTCTCCAGGCTACAGGAGCGTATTCACCTCTTTCCATTTGAATTTTTAATTTAGCAGTATAAACTCCTGGTGGAAGATTAACTGGTAATTCTAATTTTAATTCTAAGTCTTCTTTGGGAAAAAGATAGAAAAGTGTCTCTCTAGTTATAGCTTCTCTGTCATTTACTTTAACAATCGGATTTTCATCTTTTTCTAAACCTTTGTAAATTATAAGCTCACAAGGATAGAAAAAAGCTACCTTTCCTCTGTTTTCTAAAGTTGCTTTAAAAATTAATCCATTTTCATTTTTTTCTGGTTTTGAAAGATAACTAATCCAAGGTTTTAGATTATCATTTTTTTCATTAGAGCGAATTATTTTCGAAAAGAAGGCTACTCTAGAGTCTACTTTGATTTTTCCTTTATTTGGTTTAATTTCTTTTTCTTCCTCTTCGGGCTGTTCAAAATACTGACTAACCACAATAGCTGTCCAATAACTACCTTTCTTTTCCTTAGGTACTTCTGTTATAAAGTTAATATATTTTGTTTCCTTTGGTGGGATAGTCATCTCTGTTGGACTTCTAAGTTCAAGATAGGGAGCTAAAGATTGTTTTAAAACTCCTGCTCCTTCAACTGCACTTTTAACTATTCTTCCGTTTTGGACAGTAGTTTTCCAGTCTTGTACCCAAATTTCAACTTTAGCCTCAATATCAGCTGGGTTTCGAACAGAAATGCTATCTGCAACTACTTCTCCTGGTTCAGCATCAATCATATTGTAGTAGTCAACTATAACCATCTTCTGATTAGCTAAGACATTTCCTGTTACAAGAAAAATAAATAATGTTAAAAATATTACAACAGAAATAATTTCTTTCATTACTTTTCCTCCTTTCGTTTTAAAAAAAGGGAGAAGGATTTTCCTCCTCCCTTTAGGGATCTAAATTAGATGAAATTATAAGTAACAGTTACTGTATGATCAATATCACAATTGCTGTTAAGGTCTTCCATCTCAACCATATAATCGATCCAAAAACTAGTTACTCCATTAACTCCACTTCTTATATTTTTGGTCCAGGTTTCTAGATCTATCCAACCTTGTCCAGCAGTTGCTTTTAAAGCGTTAGCTACACCAGAGCCATTATTGTTAACACTAGCACCTATATCCCAATTATCAGGAGCTCCTACTTTTAAAAAAAGTTGATTATTTTTTCTTATATAACCTCTTTCATAATCATCCATACCAAACACGAAGTTAACGTTGCCTGTATGAGAAGCTTCCAATAAGAATGGAGCTCTAACTCTTACATTTTGATTAACAGGATCTGCACTAAAACAACAAGCAGCAGCACCAAAAGTTACACCAAAAACTAAAGTTAATGCAAATAAGAATACTAATGATTTACGCATTTTACCACTCCTTTTTTAATAAATTCTTTCCAATAAAACGGTGTCTATTAACTAATAAAGTAATGTTACTGGGTTTCCCTTTTTTCATTTATCACTTCCTTTCCTTATTAAATTAGAAGGAACAGGCTAGTTGAGTTAAATTTCAACAGCGCTTATTATCTTACATATTTTTTTCTTTTTGTCAAACTATTTAAGAAGAGGACGCTTGGAGTGTTCTTTGCTCTTGACAAAAAAGACTTTTAGTAGTAAAGTTTAATACTTGACAATATTATTTATTTAGGTCTTGTTCTTGGGTGCCGAAGCGGAAATTCCTCCCTAACTTTGGCACCCAAGAAGAGGTTTTTAAAAAAGTCTTGACAAAACTAAAAGATAACAATAGAATAAAAGTACAAATAATATCTAGGTGGGAGGACTAGAACTAACAAAATGTCTTTTCATAAATTTTGGCAGAATTTAATAATAGAAAATTTTAATAGGGATTATTTAATTTTAGACCGCTTTTAGATTGAGCGGTTTTTTGTTTGGTTTTCGTGTTCTGTTTTTAAAATGAAGGTAGAACACGGATACTAAATGTATTCGTAAATAGGGAGGAAATTAAAAAGGTTGATTTATTTTCAAAAAGGTCAAAAACAAATTAATTAAATAAATAAAATGAGTAAAAAAATATTACTTAGTTTAGCAATAATAGGAGTTGCAGCTGCTATGGTAGTTGGTGCAACAACAGCTTA
>CAZKRA010000023.1:0-4609 GCA_964555095.1 uncultured Candidatus Saccharibacteria bacterium
TTACTTTCATCTTTAATTTCTAAATTTAACTCATTAAAAATTAAGTGTAATTCTTTTCTTAGTCTCTTTTTATTTGATCCTTCTTTTAGGTCAAAATCTAAGTCAACCGAAAATCTATCTAAAAAACTAAGTAACATACAACAAGTACCTCCTTTAAAAAAGATATTAGGAGATACTTTATTATTATCTATTAGTGCTATAAGAAGTCGGTAAAGTTGAGATTTATGTTGTATTTTTTGTTGTTTTTGATTAGCCATCTTAATTTTTAAATCCTACTTTTTTTTGAATTTCTTTAACCTTTTTCCAGTTTATTAAGCTTGGACCATCAAAATGATAATTGGGATTATAATAAAGCAAATCAGCTACAGCTCTTTCTATAGTTGCTTGTTTAATATTATTTTTCTTCTCAACTCCAAACTCATTAAACAAAAACTCGTCTTTCATTTGCCTCGAAAGATAAGCATTCCCTTTAATTTTAAACTTTTTTGACTTACTTGAAATCAAAGTAATATAAGGAATAGATTGAGAGATAATACCTTCTCTTGTTAAAATACTTTCTGTTGATAAATAACAAAAGGAATGCAAAAAACTCATCCCTAATTTTACTGAATTTAGCTGATCAACTGGAACCTTAGAATAAAATCCTTTTTGGATCCTAATTAATACACCCTTTTGGACATATCTCTTAATAGTAGTATGAAGGGTATTTCTATTCTCTATGTTCCACAATAAAGCCAAATCTTGCGTATGAAAAAGATTTTGGGGATACTTTAATAATAGATCTATTTTATTTTTTTTAATAGTTCGTTTGTTCATAATATACACTTATGTACAGGATAACATAACGTAATACTTTGTCAAATTTATTTTATACAGCAATAACAAGCTACGTCTTCTCCATTATCAGTAAAGGTTCCAAGATAAGATTTGTTTTCTTTGCAAACCTCTTGATCTCCTCCCGGAAAATAGAAACCTGTATCATTGTTAATAAATTCATTATTAGAAACTCCTATTAATCCTTTTGCAGTCCAAATACCAGTAGCTTTATCAGAATTATTATTTTTAAAAACATTATCTTTAACTATAGCTTTTGCCCCTTTTGCAATAAAAAGCCCTCCTTCTAAGTTACTTTCAAATATTGAGTTAATTACTTTTGCTTTTCCTCCAATTTCTAATGCAGATTTTGAAGTTATAGTTACAGCATTACTTATTCTCCCTCCGTATCTTACAATTACATTGTTAAATGTAGAAGTAGATTCATTATTTTTTAAGAATATATTTCCCCATGAACCCGGCGTAGCAGAATTACTGGAAGAATCAGTATTTGTCTTATATTCTTCTCCATATTCATTTGCAATATCTTCTAAATTATCTCTAAGAGCTGTAAAAATAATTGGTTTATTCTCTTCTCCTTCTGCCTCTATAATTCCTTCTGCTTTAATACTAGCGTTTTTACCAGCATTAAATTTAATTATACTACCTGGCTTTATTTTTAATTTTTTATTTTCTGGGATAGTAAGAGTTCTGTTTATAATATAAGGAGTTTTCTCAGAAAAAGAAATCTGATCTTTTTTGAACCATAAACTTTCAATAAAGATTCCATTATATCTATTATTAGAAAAAGAATTATTATTTATCTCTTTAGGAAAAGAGTTTCTAATAAAAACTGGTTCTTCATTATTATTAATAAAATTATTATTTGTTAAAGAAAAATTACTTTCTTCTATAACTAATCCTTTATAATTATCTTCAATAGTTGAATTATCAATTTCTACATTACTATTTTCTATTGAAAGAGCAGTTTCAAATTCACCGTAATCTCCTTCTCTATCTTTAAATCCACTAATTTTTACATTAGAGAATGTAGAAGTTGAATTATCAACCAATAATCCGCTAAATCCCAAGTCCCCTGGTTTTGTAATAATTGTATTTTTAAAAGTAGTAGAAGAATTATGAATTTCCATTCCATAATAATCTCCTCTTTTTCCTGCTAAATTCTTTATTGTTACATAATTAAACTTAGCACTAGAAGAAGACCCATTAATTAAGATTTTATCCCAAGCTCCTTTTTTGTTATATGGTTCAAAGTAAATTCTTTTATCCTCTTCTCCTTTTGCTTTTAAGTCTCCTTTAACTGTTAACTTAGTATAACCTCTAAATTTCATTTTTACTCCTAGTTCTATATCAACTTTTGACTCTTTATTAATAGTTAAATCATTTTTAATAATATAAGGAGATCCAAGATAAGTGAAAGTTAAGCTATCTTTAATATGAGAAAATCCAACAGTAGTACTACTTCTTGAAACTGAATTTATCTTACCAGGAGTTCCATTAATCTTATTATTGTCTGCATCTTTACCATTTCTAGCTATTCTATTATTATTTGCCCAATTACTAACTAAAGAACCAGAAGAGGTAGAATTTATTCTTTCCATTGATTGATAATATGGATCTTTTGTTCCAGAAGGCCATTTTTCTTTAAAGCTAACAGCATCAATTATTGTTCCAGTTTTGTCTTTAAGAACTAATTTTTCTCCCTCATCATTCATTCTTCTCCCTCCATATTCAAAATTAGATTCTATATTTGTAGCTTTTTCATCTTTTTCTAACAAATAATATTCTTCTGTTTTAATTGTGGAAGTAGAAAATTCTATTTTTGGATTTCCATCTTTTGCTTCTAAACTCCATCCTTTTAAGTTAATACTTGAACTTGAATTATTATATAATTCTATCCATTCGTCCCAACTGGAAGTAGCTGTTCCCATCCAAGCAATTTCGTTAATAACTACAGTCTTAGGTAAATCAATTTTAGTAGAAGTTGAAACCCAGTCACTAATATTCCCTACTTTATCTTCTGCTTTTATTTCAAATAAATACTTAATATCAGGTTTGATTTTTATAGATAAAGAAGTAGATGAAGTAAGTTCTTCTTCTTTTGGGAAATAAGTCCAATCGTCTCCTTTCTTTTTAAATCTCAACTTATAGCCTTTTATTCCAGAAATATAAGTTGAGCTTGAACTAGTTGCAGAATCATCTCCTTCCCAACTAATATTCAAAGAACTTGAGCTTATTTTTTCTATTTCTTTAAAAGAAACACTAGGTTCAAGAAAATCATCTGGTTTTTCTTTTATTTTAATTGAACTAGTACAAGTAGAGGTAGAATTTGTGCTACTGGCTAATAAGCTAACTTCATAAGCAGAAGAAGTTGAATAAGTATGATAAGCTACTAAACTTGTAGTTGTTGTAGTTGCTTTATCTCCAAAATTAAAGTAATAAGTTGTCGTAGTTGCTAAATTAGAATTGATTTTAAATTCTACTTCCTCTCCTACAAAAGAAGAAGTAGAATGATCAATTTTTAACTTAGAAGAAGTAACAGAAGAACTACTTGAATAAATCTCTATTAAAGAAGTAGCAGTTAAATTATAATCTTCATTTTTAGCTAATAATTCTACTGTATATGTACCAGATTTAGTATAGGAATAAGAAGTAGTAGAATTTGTTGAAGTAGTAGTTGTTCCGTTACCAAAGTTCCAATGATAGACAAGTTCAGAAATAGAAGAACTAGCTCTAAAGGTTATATTATCTTCAGTAATAAGTTTTTCTGGTGAATAGGAAAGATTAATTTCTTTTTCTTTATTTTCAGAAGCTTCTTCTTTAAGTAAAATTGAATTGCTTTTTTCGTGAAAACTAGATTCACCATTTTCTCTTAATCTTAAAATTATTTGTGCTTCTCCTTCATAACCTTGATGCTCTTCTTTAAGTTTTAACTTAAATTTCTCTTTATTAATAGAGCTCCCTGAAAAATAATTTTTAATGTATGAATAAGAAGACTGCCATTTTTCTTCTTTTTTATTATAGATTTTAGAAATACAACTATTATTAGCTTGAATTGAAATTTTAATATCCCAATTAGTACCTTTCAAATTAGAAGCTGTAACAGTAGCATTAATAATTTTTGAACTAGTTGCTTTTATTGGAGTGTTAAAATTAATACTTAAGTTATTTTCCTGCTCATTGCTCGAACTGTTTGATCCTGTACTAGTATAATTATCACCATAATCGTCTGGCTGTTCTATTTTTACACAGGCTAAATCTTGTTTTTTAATTTCTTCTATAGTTTTAGGCCCTATTCCTGATATTTCTTCTAATTCTTCTAAAGAATATATTTTTGTGTTCTCTCTAAAATCAATTATTTTCTGAGCAGTAGCTGGGCCAATATAGGTGATTTTGTCTAATTCTTGTTTTGGAGCAGAATTTATTGGAATACAACTTTGTACTTGTTCTTTTGTAGAAGTAGATTGTTCTTCTTTCTTCTTTAATTCCTCTGGTGGATAATCGTCTGGTTTTTCTATTTTTACACAGGCTAAATCTTGCTCTTTTATCTTATTTATCGTTTTATCACCAATTCCTGAAATTTTAGTTAAATCATTAATTAAATAAAACTGATTATCTTTTCTAAAATCAATTATTTTCTGGGCAGTAGCTGGACCAATGTAGGTGATTTTGTCTAATTCTTGTTTTGTAGCAGAGTTTAGAGGGATGCATCTTTCTTCAGTTGTAGTAGTGGTCTCCTCTGTAGAAGTTCCTTCTTTTTCTGTTTGTTCTGTTT
>CAZKRA010000023.1:4709-6257 GCA_964555095.1 uncultured Candidatus Saccharibacteria bacterium
TTAAAAGGATCTAAAAGATTTCTTTCCCAAAAAGATTTTGGTCTAAGACCTAAATCTGGAACATCATCAGGAAAATTAATTTCTACATTAGGATCAACCCAGCTATATCCTCCTGCTTCATTTATTTCTATATCTCCAGAAATTTCTGCAATGAAAGGAGGGATTTTTTCATTCAAAACAAAATTGGGAGTCCCGAATTGAAAGCTTCCTTGATTTTTAGGGGCTTTATTCTTCTCTTTCGAGTAAAATCTAATTACTGCTGAGACTTTATTTTCTTCTTTTTGTTTGTAAATAATAATATACTGGAAAAGTACTTCTTCTCGAGTATTTTTATAAGAATCATAGCTAACTTCTATTACCCCTGAATTAGTCTTAATTTCTTTTCTTAATAGATAATTAATTCCTATTTCTGTAGCTTTTTCTACGCTTTTTTCTTCTAATTTACTTAAAACCACAGAAGCATCTCCACTCCACATTCTAGAAATTTCAACAGCTCCTTTAATTATTTTTTTAGCTGTTTTAAAAGGTATATCTATAAACATATAATCCACAAAATCTTGTCTTATGGCTTTTCTTAAAAGAGCTATTGCTGCTTGATTTTTAGGGGGAGGTAATTCTAAAATCCCATCAGTAAAAGGCTGACTTAAACTTAAAAGTAGTTTTTTACTTTTATTCTGTCCTAAGGAAAGTTGCCTTTGAGCTTTTTCTATACTTATATCTTCAATATTTTCAGCAAAAACTAACTGAGGACTAAAAATAAAAAATCCTCCAATAAAAAAGAGGAGGATCAAAATAATAATCCATTTTGAAAACCTTATTGTCTTTTTATTTAAACGAAATTGTTTCCACAAATTCATTAAAAACCTCTGTGCATTGCTGTTTGTTATTTAACGAGGATCCTAAATTAATTATGATTATTTCATTATCGTATTTAATATGAAAAATTGTATATTCCATTTTTAAGCTTGCAACTTTAACTGCTCTTTTTATAGCTTTTTTATTATCGAGCCTTATCTCTTTAATCTCATCAATCTCTATGTTTTCCCCACTATTTTGATCTTTATTAGTTAAATAATTCTTTAGTGTTTCTATATTTGTGTTGATATTTTTAATTTTCATATTTATCCTGCACCCTTTTCGTAAGCTATCAAATAAATAAGTACTAATTCCTGGAACCGCATTGGAGGAATAAAGAGTAAAATCATTGTGACTAACTTTATCTTCTCTAACTTCCCAGCCTTTAGGAATCTTAAAAGTAATCCCCGCTTTTTCATTCTCAACAATTCTTCCTTCATCAGTGTTTTTAATATTATAAGTTTCTCTAGAAAAAGTTTCTGCGGAATCCCAATCTTCTGGTGGAGTTAATCTAAAATATTTATGCCAAACAAAAAATCCTCCAACTAAAAGAAGAAGGATTAAAAAAGAAATTAAAATTTTCTTTCTGTCAAACATATTAGAATATACTATCACAAATTAAAATCTATTCAAATTTTATTTCTTTTCTCACAATTTTGTTTTAACCAATAGGCAATTTCTTCTATTTTTTTG
>CAZKRA010000024.1:0-4393 GCA_964555095.1 uncultured Candidatus Saccharibacteria bacterium
ACAAATTAAAAGACTTTCTTCTTTGGTCTCAAAAGTATACTGGAACTGATATGATCTATGTAGCCAGAAGTAGCTTCTGGTATTTTTTTGGTAAATTCTTTTATTTTTTAACTTCTCTTGCAGTAATGGTAGCTGTAGCTAATTGGCTATCTAAAGAAACTTATGGTGCATATCGTTATGTAATCTCTACTGCTGCAATTTTAAATATCTTTGCCCTTCCTGGTTTAAATCAGGCTCTGGTAAGAGCAGTTGCAAAAGGGAAAGAGAAGATGTATAAGATTGTTGGAAAAACAAAATTTAAATGGAGCTTAGTTGGTAGTTTAGCTTGTTTAGCTATAGCAGGATGGTATTTTGTAAATCAAAACTTACAATTAACTATAGCTTTTACTATTACAGGCTTATTTTTTCCTTTACGATATACTTTAAATATTTATGAAAATTTCTGGCAAGGAAAAGAGAAATTTGATATTCAGAATAAATTTACAACTGTAGCTCAAATTTTAATGACAGCTGGTTTTATTCCTTTTATTTTTTTCACTGATAGTTTAATTTGGATCTTATTTGGATTTTTCCTTACTAGAGCTATTGGACATGGTATTTTCTACTTTATTACTTACAGAAAAGCTTCAGATGAGAATGGAGATAAAGAAACTATTTCTTTTGGAAAACACTTAACTGTAATGGGGGCTTTAGATTCAATTGCGGGCCAAATAGATAAATTAATTATTTGGCAATTTTTAGGTCCAGTTGCTGTAGCTACTCTTTCTTTTGCTCAAGAACCTTTAAAAAGAATTCAGGGATTAATTCCAATTTCTAGTATTTCTTTACCAAGATTAAGTAAAAAAAATATTAAAGAAACTAAAAATTCTCTTTTAAGTAAATTTTATAAGCTAATCTTAATATTTATTCCGGGAATACTTTTAATTATTTTAGTTGTACCTTATATTTATAAATTACTATTTCCTGCTTATATAAGCTCAGTACCTTACTTTAGAATATTAAGTATTAGTTTAGTATTTGCTCCTTTTACTCTTTTATCTACTTCTCTATTAGCTTCAATGGAAAAGAAGCAATTATATATTATTCGTACTATCTCCCCTATTTTTAAAATTATTCTCTTCTTAGTTTTAGTTCCTTTCCATGGAATCTGGGGAGTTGTCTATGCTTTCTTAGCAGAGAAAGTATTGAAAAATAGTTTAATCTTTTACTTTTTTAAGAAAATTTAGATAAAAAAGAAGAGCAACTATTATAGTTGCTCTTGATTTGTTAATTTGATTCTAATTACGTTATAGGCTTTAGTATGGTCTGTGTTTATCTGTTTATTGGTGTCGATGGGAATATAGAAAGTTCCATCATCATTAACTGTTCCTCTTGCAAAAACTTCATCATTTAAAAGGAATTGTATTTTATTTCCTTTAACTCTTGCTTCTAGTTTTCCATTTTTGTAAGGAATTTCTTGTACTACAGTAATTGTTGGATTATCTGACTCCTTGTTTTTTTGTATCTTTTCTTTTAAGCGTTCATACAAGGGAGTCATATCAAAGTCATAAGCTTGAATGAAGACCTTATAATTTTCATTTGGTTCTAGGTTAAATTCATGAAGATCAATTTGAGCTCTGTGATTAGTCTTGTCTGTTTGATATCCTAAGGTTTTTCCATTTATTGTCCATTCTACATACTTTGCTTCTTTTTCAGTATATACTGTAATAAATCTTCCTTGTTCAAGGGTAACTTCTATTCCTTCTCCTTTTTCTATAACTTCTGCTGCTTTTCTTTCTTTCTCTGTTTTTTTAAGTTTTTGTGGTTTTAATCTTTTAGTGTTATATAGTGGGTTCATATTGATATCATAAGCTTGGACAATACAATTGTAGGGGCCTGAGCTTAAATCAAAATCAATATCTTCATCTTTTTCAAACTTCTTAAACTCTTCAATATTTATTTCTGCTCTATGCCCATTATCGCTTGTTTCATAACCTAAGATAATACCATTGATTTCCCATTGAATAAACGCTGCCTTCTTTTCAGAATATACTGAGATAACTTCTCCATCGTAGGTAGCTTTTAATCCTTCATCTCTTTTATCTATAATTTTTAGTTCTACACCAGATGCTTCTGCAATAATTCCAATACCGCTAAAAACCAACAAAAAAACAATTACTACTGCTAGTGTCTTTTTCATCTCTATCTCCTCCTTTTCTTTATGCTCTTAATTGATAATTAATTAAGAGGTTTTGAAATAACCGTAAGGTTAATTTAACAATAAAAAGCTAAAATGTCAAGGTTTTTTATACCCGAATTGCTTAGCATATTTCCCACATCTTTCCTCTATAATCTCTATTTGTTTAGGAGTTAGTTGTTTTAAATATTTTTGATTAATATTTTCTTTTAGAGGGTACCACCTATCTCTATGTTTTGTACCAAAAGGAATTTTATGATCTTTTTGGGGAATCATATCTTCTTGAAATTTTAAATCTGTAAAATCACAAATCTTTTGAATAGTATTTTTAGTATCTTTTAGAACATCTTCAAATTTAATTATTTGAAAGTTTTTTACCTTTTCTTTGTCTTCTAAACTATACTTCATTAAATTAGACCAATGTTCTGTTGCTAGTTTTAATCTTTCTTCAAAATTAAATTTATCTTTCATATGGTTCATTCCTCCTTTTGTTTGAGCTGCTCTAAAACACATTGCATAAGGATTTCTTACTATTAGTATAAAATGAGGATTACTTTCTTTTAATAATTCATTAATAAAAGAAACTTTTAAGGTATAAATTTGGCTTTTATCTGTAAATCTTACTTTTTCTTTATCTAGTCTTTTTCTTTTAATTGTCCATCTTAATATTTTTTTAAATTTTTCTTTTAATTCTTTAGTTGCATCTTTCTCTGTTTTTCTGTGGTGATTAACTAATTCATCTGTTCCATAGAGCCAACCTCTTGGAATAGGAAATTCAGGATGTGGTGGTACTTTATATTTAATACCAGTTAATTCTTTTGGAAGAATTGGCCCATAAACTAGTTGCATTTCATCTGCTCCAGCCCAATACTTATAATTACCAGAAACAGATACTACTTTTTTATTTCTCCTTATCATTCTAGAAGTTAAAGATAGTCCTCCTCCTGCTGGACCCAAAAGAAAAATTGGTCGATCTATTTCAATATCTTTATTCTTCAAAAAATAAGATGGATCTAACATCCATCCATTTCTTCTGTAAATATAATATAAATCATTTATCCAATCAGAAAATGAACTTCTGTTTCTGGTGAGAAATTTTTTAACATCTTTTAACATCTTTCTTTTCATTTTTTCCAATTAGATAAATCTATATTTAATAATTTTTCTAATTTATTAATATCTTCTTTATAAATATCAATAAGATAATCTCTTTCTTTTTGGTTTATTTTTTTCTTTTTAATATTTAGATTGTCTTTATTCTTTACTGTCTGTTTATTAAATATTGTAATTTTTTTAAAAAACTTTTTAATAAATAATTTTTCTAAAATAATATCAATTAAAGAGTTTTCCTTTATTAAAGATCTTAATTTATATAACACAAAATTTAAGAAAGGAAATTTTTCTTTAACTATTTTATCTCCCGTTACATGTTTCTTCTCCTTGATATTAGAAGGAACAAAATTATCATCTACGTCTAGGAAAGAATAAATTTTTTGGATGAAATTTTTTGGATTGCTTTTTAAGTCTTCAAAGAATAGTACTAAAATATTTTCTTTTGGAAATAGATCAAAATACCTTTTTAATTGTTTATAATAAAACCCTCTTTCTATTAAAATTTTATCTTTCCGGATTGCTTCTCCAAAAGAGTTATAAAGATAAAATAGTCTTCCTTTCTGTTGTAAACTATAGAAATAATGAGATCTTGCTCTTTCTATCGGGTTTCTAAGGCAAACAATTAATTTAACATTAGGAAAATGTTTTTTTATTCTGCTAGCTGTCTTCGGATGGTAGATATAACGAGGAGTAAATTCTCCTTTTATTTTACTATCAGAACAATGTTGGAAAAAAGAGTGATAAAATTTTATTCCTTTTGAGTAATTATATTCTTTGTCAAAAAAATGTATTTCTTTTTTAGAACTTCCACAAACTTCAGGGTGTTCAGCAAGTTTTTTAAAAATAAATGTTGTAGCTGCTTTTTGAACTCCTATTCCTATAAAATTGATTTTACTTTTTATTTCCATGAGCTTAAATCTTTTCCAGTTAATTCTTCTAATTTAATAATTTCATCTTTAAATTGATTTTTTAAATAATTTCTTGTTTTTTTAGATATTTCAGGCTTTTCTATTTCTTTTCTATTTAATTTACTAATTTTTTGAGCTAGTTTATTAAGAGATAAGGTATTTATGAGTTTAATTAAAAATGGGCTTTTTTTTATTT
>CAZKRA010000025.1:0-4209 GCA_964555095.1 uncultured Candidatus Saccharibacteria bacterium
TTTTATATAGATAAATAATTTTATCAGCTAAAGCTTCACTGTTTTTAGTTGTTACTAACTCTCCATATTCACCTTCTTTTAAAATTTCATTTGGTCCTACCTCGCAGTCAGTAGAAATAACAGGTACTTCACAGGTTAGTGCTTCTACTAATACGCAACCAAAGCCCTCCCAAAGTGAAGATAACACAAATAGATCTGCCCCCTCCATATATTTATAAGGATTATCTTTAAAACCTAAAAACTTAACTTTTCCTTCTAAATTTAATTCTTTAGTTTTTCTTTTTAAATTTTTTTCTAATGGGCCTTTTCCTAAAATATACAATTTTATTTTAGGGATTTCTCTTTTTGCTCTCTTTACTGCTTCTATTAAATAAGAAAATCCTTTTTGTTTTGATAGTCTTCCACAAGCTACAATATTAAAATAATCTTTATTAAAAAGATCTAATTTTTCATTTTTAAGTTTTTTTATTTTATTTAAATTATGAGGATTGTAAATGTTCTTTATTTTCTCTTTTTTAATTCCTAAATTTACCAATTGATTTTTTTGAGCTTTAGAAATACTTATCAAATAATCAGATTTTCGTAAAGCTTTTTTAAATAAAAACCTTATAATTTTATTTTCTTCCGTCAATATCTTTGGAATTGAGTTAGTTACTCTATTAACAATAGTAATGCCTTTTATAAAAAAACTAGCTAGGTATAATGTAGTAGTAGCTTGTATCACAGTAGCCAGAATAATATCAGGTTTTTCCTTTTTTAATAATTTAACTAAATCAAAAACTGCATACCTTGCTCTGCTCTTTTCTAAACAATATAATTTTATATCGCTAGATAGCTTATCCCAATAATCTCCCTCTTTTTCTATAACTATTAACCCTATCTCAAATTTTTCTCTTGAGAGATTATTAACAATATTTATTATTACCTTTTCAGCTCCTCCTCCTCGGAGAGATGGCACTAAAAAGAAAATTTTTTTTTTGTTAAATTTTTTTTTCATTTTTTAAATACAAAGTTTAAACTTTTAAAATTTATAAAATCGTTTTTGTTAGTTCTTTCTAGTTTTCCTTCTCTATTAATTCCATAAAAATTAAACCCAATTTTTAATAAAAGATCAATAGCATTTTTATGTTTTTCACTATCTTTTAACTCTATAGCTAAAGTTATATCCTTATTGTTTTTTAGAATTTTCTCTGCGCCCAATAAAGCATCATACTCCCCTCCTTCAATATCCATCTTAATAAAAGTGGGGGTAATATCTTCTTTTTGACAATAACTATTTATTGATTCTGTTTTGACCTTAATCTTTTTATATTGTTGGTAACTTATGTTTTTTTTAAATAAGCTACTTCCACCGCTATGAAAACCTTGAAGTTTATTATAAAAATCTTCCACCCCATTTTCTTGTGCTAAAGCTAATTTATTCGAAATAATACTTTTATCACAAAAGGTTTTTTGAACTGCTTTGAAAATAGCTGGATTAGGTTCAAACAAATGAATATTCCTTTCCTTTAGAATATTAGTAGCTAAGAGAGAATAGAAACCATAATTAGCCCCTATATCAAAAAAAATGTCTTCTTTAGAAATATTTTTTATAAAGTATAATAAGAGAGAGAACTCGTTTCTACTTAAATTATCAAAAAAATACATGTGGAAAAAATTAGAATCCCAAAAATAACCAAAAATATCCTCCCCAAAAAAAGTATTAGTTTTAACAATTTTTTCGTTTTCAAAATTAGATTTAAATAGAGTTTTAACTATTTTTTTATAAAAATAATACTTGGGAGAATACACACTTCTTAGGAATCTAGGTGTATCCTTAAAAAGCTTTCTTTGATAAACAATATTCTCTTTTAGTTGTTCTATTAACTCCATTTAAACTCTTATATTATAATAATTTTTTATAATATCACTCATTATCTGAACTTGATTCTCCAAAGAAAGACCTTTAATATACTTCAAACCATTTTTCTGCAAATTCTGATAAAGCTCCTCATTTTGATAAAGTAAGTTAATTTTTCGTCGCAATTCTTTGTAATCTCCTTCTTTAAATAAAAGACCATTGTAATAATTTTTGACTGTTTTGAAAGTTCCTCCGGAATCAGAACAGATAGGTACCACTCCTACACTCATTGCTTCCAATTGAACCTTTCCTTGTTTTTCTCCAAAGGAGGACATTACAAGTATATCAGCTTTTGAAAGTTTTTGATAAAACAAATCTCTTTTATAAATTTTTCCATGTATCTTATAATCAATTTCTTTCAGAAGCTTTCTATTTCTATTTTGGGTTATTTCCTCAACCCCTATGATGTTAAGTTTTAAATTTTTATTAAAATCAAATTTGTTGCAACTAAGGGTTCTAAGTAAAATATGTAAGCCTTTCTGACTGCTTTCATCCCCTACAAAAGTAACATTTCCTGTAAGCTCTTTATTTGCTAAGCTTCTATCTCTATTAAAAGGTGAACAGGCAATAATTTCGTGCTGGTTTATGTGATTATCACGATTTATTGTAGTATTTGAAGTATAAAAAATTAAATTATTTCTAAACAGAATTTTAGAGACAATTATATAAATTAAGGAAATAAGTGGTGCTAGGATAACTTTCTTTAATGCTTTTAAACTATACCCCCAAATTTTAAAAGGGTTGTTTTTATATATATTAACAGGATCAGTCATTACCCATACTATTAAATTCTTTTTCCGTAATAAAGTTGCTAAGAAAGGTCCTAGCCTTCGATATGGATATAGAATAAAATAGTAATCCTCTTTTGGTAATTCTTTTAATTTTTTACGATATAAAAAGAAATTTTTAAAAAAATTTTTAAGGCTTAGTTCTCTAAAAAAATCAATAACTTTTACATCATTTTTCAAGGGCAAAAATTTTTTTTTATCTATTTTCTCAACCTCTTTTACAGAAGCATAAAGAGTAAAATTAAACTGAGAACTCATTTCATTATAAAAATGAGGTCGAGAAATATAATATTTATCCTCATATTTATAAATTTTTGAAGGCCAAATAAAATGTAACTTTTTCATGAATACTAAATGTTTTTAAACTAAATTATTTAGGATTAACATAAATTCCTACCTGCCAACTTTCTTCTTCAGTTTGATAATCCATAGCATACACATTTTTATCGCCCTGGCAAGGGGATAGATGATGAATCTTTTCATAATTTTTTGAAAATTCCTCCGGAAAAAGAAATTCTTTAGATTCTATTCTGAACCTCTCAAAATTTATTTTAACTAAAGCAAGACATTCACCGTAACTTCTATCTCTTGTTGCTTGTACGGGAATTACAACATAGTTTTTGCCTTTTTTAATAACAGAACCACCAGGCCTATAAGTTAATACTGGCTCAGAGGATAACCTACTTCTCAAGTATTCCTTGACCGTCCTCCGAGCTACTATTTTTCCTTGCCTTTTTGTTTTAATCTTTCCCTTAGAATCAAATGAAATTTCTTTCGCTGTCAAAGCCTCTATCCTATTACTAATTAAACTTACCCCATACAAAGCAAATACTTTATCATTCTCTAGTCTAATAATCATTCTATCATTAATTCTTCTTTTTTCTTGTAAATCCCAAGCTTTTTCAACATCTTCTATGTTCTCATTCATTTCAACAAAAAGTTCTTGATGTAAAGAGATAACTAATTCTATTGGATTTCTTACCATAACAATAAATTTAGCTTCTGAATTAAACTTTAGAATATTTGGCACTGCTTCCTTTGAATATAAATATTCTGTGCTTCCTTCTCCAACTGCTTTATATTTTTTAGCTTCTTTAAAAAGATTCAAATAATCTTCTCTTGTAAGAACTTTTCTAAACTTATCAGAAAAATCAGTTGAAAAATAATGTGGTTCTTTTGGCTCAGCCATAAAAATATCAGGATGGTCCTTTAAATAATAATATAAAGAAGTAGTGCCACATTTTGGAGCTCCAATTATAAAAAAATTTGGTTTTTTAATTGAGTCATCCATAAATATTTAAAGAAGCTTATTATATAAATTTTTTACTTCCTTTTGCATTGTTCCAATTTTCCATTGATTATCTACTAATTTTCTTCCTTTTCTTCCTAATTCTTTTGCTTTTTTTAAATTAGAAAGTAAATAACTTAATTTCTCAGCCATTTTATCAATATCTTTGTTTTTAATGACAAATCCATTTTCTTTTATCATCTCTCCGGACCCCATTACATTAAAACTAACTA
>CAZKRA010000026.1:0-3589 GCA_964555095.1 uncultured Candidatus Saccharibacteria bacterium
TGGATTTTTACCTTTAATTAACCTTTTAGTATTCCCAGTAGGTCTTATTCTTTGGATATTTTTAATGTTCAAAGCTTATCAGGGAGAAAAATACAAACTTCCTGTTATTGGAGATTTTGCAGAAAAACAAGCTCAGAATCTATAAAAAGGTCAAAATTAATTATTCTTTAAACTAAATATGTTTAAGATTAAAAGACTTTTAATAGTTGCTCTTTTTGTAATAGGAGCAATAATTTCACCTGGCTTTGTTCAAGCTGAAAGCTTACCAGAAGCAGGAGAAAGCTTTAATGAAGCAACCTTATTAGAGCTCAATACTAATTATAATTATGCTGATAATAGGATAGGAAAGGGAGGAACAAGAGTTTTTAAAGTAGAAGAAGTTAAACCAGGTCAACTTTTAACAATTACAAATGATTTAAATACTGATATTGATGGACAAGGAATAACTATAAAGCTCTATAATATAGATAGAGAAGAATTAGATTATGAAACCGATCAATATAGTTCTGAGGTAAGTTGGATGCCGGGTACCGGGCAAGATTCTTATTCTTATTACTTAAAAATAGAAACCAGTGAATATGGAGGAGATAAAGTAGATTTTGACTTAAATGTAGAAGCAGAAAATTATTATGATGGAAATAGTGAAACTGATGCTGGGGATGAACTAACAGAAGCAATAGATCTCTCAACCAGCACCATTGTGGGTTATTTATCTGGAGAGAGAGAAGGAGAATCTGATACAATTGATTTTTATAAAACAGAAATTGAGGAAGGAAAAATGATTTCTCTTCGATTAGTTCCTCCAACTGAAGTTTGGGGAAATATTCATGTTTTTAATAGCGATAGAGAGTTATTAGAACAAGAAAATGCATCAAATAAGGGACAGATTGTTAATTTAAACTTTATTCCAGAAGAAAGAGGAGAATACTTTATTGCAATAAGAGGTAATTCAGATAATAATGAACTAGTTCAATATACTTTAGAATCAGAAATTAAGGAGGCAACGGAAACAGGAGATGCATCTCAAGATCAAATGCCAAGTGAAGATGAGATAAGAGATATTCAAAATCAGATCGAAAACCAGATTAGAGGAGAAGGAGGCGAGGGTGGTTGGATAGAAACTATAAGAGGAATTGTATTTAGTGTTATTAAATATGTAGCTATTATCTTAGGAGTTATTATTCTAGTAATTATTGTAATTATTGTTTTAATTAACAAAAGTAAAGGTGGTAAAGATGAAGAAAAAGAAAAGAAAGAAAAAGAAGAATAAAAAGGTAAATTAAAAAAGAACTTACCCAGCCCTGGTTATTTAACCAGGGTTGTTTTTTTGGTTTAATTGAGATAATATGAACTCGATATTAAGCTAATTTAGTTAATTATTAATGAAAGTTTTAGTAACAGGAAGTGCAGGATTTATTGGTTTCCATACAAGTAAAGCTCTCCTTGAAAGAGGAGACCAGGTTGTTGGTGTAGATAATTTCAACAAATATTACAATAAAAAACTAAAAGAAGATAGAAATAAAATACTAGAAGAATATAATAACTTTAGTCTTTATAGAGGAGATATTAAGAATTTAAATTTTGTTAAAAAAGTTTTTAAAGAAGATATAGATAAAGTATGTCACTTAGCAGCTCAAGCTGGAGTAAGGTATAGTTTAGAAAATCCACACGTCTATATTCAGTCAAATGTAGTTGGATTTACTAACTTAATTGAGCAGGCAAAGGAGAATAATGTAGATAATTTTGTCTATGCTTCATCTAGTTCAATTTATGGAAATAATGATAAAGTACCATTTTCAGAAAAAGATAGAGTAGATCAACCAATTTCTCTTTATGCTGCCAGTAAAAAAGCAGATGAATTAATAGCCTATACCTATAATCATCTTTATAATCTAAATTGTATTGGATTAAGGTATTTTACTGTAATTGGTCCTTGGTCAAGGCCAGATATGGCCCTATACAAATTTACAAAGTTAATTGATAAAGAAAAAGAAATTGATGTTTACAACTACGGAAAGATGAAAAGAGACTTTACCTATATTGATGATATAGTTGATGGAACTTTAAGTGCTTTAGATAAAAGCTTTTCCTATGAAATATTTAATTTAGGCAACAATAAACCTATAAAATTAGGTAAGTTTATTAATTATATTGAAGAAGGATTAGGGAAAAAGGCGAAAAAGAATATGGTGGATAAACCTAAAGGAGACATGGAAGTTACTTACGCAAAAATTAAAAAAGCAAAGGAAAAATTAAATTATTCTCCAGATACTGATGTTAAAACAGCAGTAAATAAATTTATTAAATGGTATAAAAATTATTCATGAAAATTTTAGTAACAGGCGGAGCAGGTTTTATTGGTTCTCATATTGTTGATGAATTAATTGAAAAAGGACATTCTGTAGCTGTAGTAGATAATCTTTCTACTGGAAAGAAAGAGAATATTAATGATAAGGCAAAGTTTTACAAAAAAGATATTCAATCAGAAGAAATTTCTTCAATAATTGAAAAAGAGAACCCAGGAGTAGTTTTTCATTATGCAGCCCAAATTGATGTGAGAAAATCTACTCAAGATCCAACTAAAGATGCAAAAACTAATATATTAGGCTCTTTAAATGTAATTGAAAGCTTTTTAGATAAAGCAACAAATCCTAAACATCTCTTTTTTGCTTCAACTGGAGGAGCAATTTACGGAGAAGCAGAACAAATTCCAACTAAAGAGTCTTATAAAGAAGAACCTCTTTCTCCTTATGGCGTGGCGAAGTTAGCCGTAGAAAAGTATCTTAAATTCTATAACAACACTCATGATTTGAAATATACTTCTTTTCGTTTCTCTAATGTCTATGGTCCAAGACAAAACTCTAAAGGAGAAGCAGGAGTAGCTGCTATCTTTACCGATCAAATTTTAGCTGGCGAACAACCTATTATATTTGGCGATGGAAAACAGACAAGAGATTTTGTTTATGTAAAGGATGTAGTTAGAGCAAATATGATTGCTTTAGAAAAAGAAAAAGAGGGGGTTTACAATATTTCAACCGGAGAGGAAACAAGTGTAAATGAAATATTTAATTACTTAAAAGAAATTACCGGAAAGGAGTTACCAGAAAAGCATGGTAAAGCAAAAGAGGGAGAACAAAGAAGAAGCTGCCTTGATTATAGTAGGGCTAAAAAAGAACTAGGGTGGAAGCCAGAGTATAATACTAAAGATGGTTTAAAAGAGACAGTAGAGTGGTTTAAAAATAAAAATTGACAAAAGAGAACCTACTGTACTACAATGTAATACAGGTAATAAATTAAAAATTAATCCAAATGAGAAAATCAATCTCCATTTCTCTCCCTAAAGAGATGGCAAAAGAAGTTGAAGAAACTGTTAAAGAAGAAAAGTTTGCTAGTAAAAGCGAATTTTTTAGATATTTGATAAGGGAATGGGAAAACCAACAAGCTGTAAAAGAAGTTAGAGAAAGCCAAGAAGAACTAAAAAAAGGAAAAGGCAAACTTTTAAAGAACTTAAAAGATCTAAGGTAAGTTAAAGAGATGGATATATTTTATTCTTCGAAGTTTGAGAGAAAATATAAAAAACTACCTACTA
>CAZKRA010000027.1:0-3495 GCA_964555095.1 uncultured Candidatus Saccharibacteria bacterium
TCTTTTGCTATACTATATAAACTATTGGAATAGAAAGCAAGTTTTTCTAAAAAAATCCAAGAGTATAAACTCTTGGATTAATTTTTGGCTCTGGGGGTCGGACTCGAACCGACAGCCTAGTGCTTAACAGGCACCCGCTCTACCATTGAGCTACCCCAGAATCTATTTAATTTTCATCAGTATTTTAGAATAAAAAAGTGAGAATTGCAAGAATTAATAATCTTCTAATTTCTTTAGTTCTTTATGTTCTCTAATTTTATCTAATGCTTTTGCCTCAATTTGCCTAATTCTTTCTCTTGTAACTCCAAATTTTTCTCCAACTTGTTGTAAAGTATGGATAACTCCATCTTCTAATCCAAATCTCATTTCAAGTATTTTCTTTTCTCTATCTGTTAGATCGTCTAATATTTCATTTAATCTTTGCTGTAAAAGCGCTTTTGCAGCTCCCCTTGAAGGAGATTCAACTTTTTCATCTTCAATAAACTCAACCAGTAAGCTATCACCTTCATCCCCTACTGGTGTTTCAAGCGAAACAGTCTTTTGAGAAATTTCCATAATGTGATTTGCTTTTTCAGTAGAAATATCCATTTCAGCTGCTACCTCTTCTCCGAGTGGCTCTCTTCCAAGATCCTGCATTAATCTTTTTCTAATTTTCAAATATTTTGAAATTGTTTCTCCCATATGAACTGGAATTCGAATAGTTCTTGATTGATCAGCAAGAGCTCTAGTTACAGCTTGTCTAATCCACCAAGTAGCATAAGTAGAAAACTTAAATCCTTTTCTCCAGTCAAACTTTTCAACAGCCCTAAACAATCCAAGATTACCTTCTTGAATTAAATCTAATAATGTAAGAGGACTTCTTTTAGCATATTTTTTAGCAATAGATACTACTAGTCTTAAGTTAGCTCTAATTAATTTCTTTCTTGCCGCTTCATCTCCTTCTTCAATTCTCTTTGATAATTCTTTTTCTTCTTTAGCAGTAATTCTATCATAGGAACCAATTTCTTTTAAGTAAAGTTGAACTAAATCAACATCTGCCTTAGATAAACCTTGTGCCTCTTCTCCTCCCATTGAAAGAAGATCAGTAGCCTCTTTTACTTCTATCCCTTCTTCATCTAATTTTTCATAAAGCTCTTCTAATCCTAAAATTTGTTGTTGAATATCAGGGAAATAATCTAAAATTTCAGATCTTGTTACAAATCCTCTTGGTCGCCCTTTCCTTATAAGTTTATTAATCTTCTTTTCATCTAAAATTAAATCTTCTTCCTCTTCTTCAAATTCTTCTGGTTCTGGTTCTTCTCCATCTTTTGGAATAAGTTCTAAATTATATTTATCTAAAGCTTCTTTAATTTCATCAATAGATTTAGGACCTATTCCTTTAATCTCTTCTAATGTTTGCTCTTTTCTTCTAATAAGACCAGCTGCTGTCTTAGTACGATTTTTTTCTAAAACTGTCCTAGTGCGCCTAGAAAGTCCAAGCTCCCTTAAGCTAATATCTCGAGGATTAACTTCTTCTTCTTTTTTATTTTTTTTCTTTTTACTCATCTTTTTCCCTAATTTTTTTACTTAATTTATTAAATTTTTCTGATAGTTCTTCTACTTTTTTTTCATTTTCTTCCTTTTCAGCTTTATACAATTCTTTCGATATTTTAGTTAATTGTTTTTTTATTACTAATTTTTTAAACTGTTTAAGGCAAGCCTTAAATTCCTCTTTAGGCTCTATATCTTTAAAGTCTACATCTGCTTTTAAACTAAGGTAATTAAATAATTGCTCTGTTTTATCTTTTTTAAAATCGTCTTTATCTTCTTTTAGATTATTTAAAATTTCTTTATGAGCCGAAGTAAAATATTTAGTAACATTCTTATCTAGTTCCTCTGTAATTTTTTCATCTTTTATAGCTAAACTTACAATTCTGTCCTGTAATTTTTCTAATCTGGATTTTTGTTTCTTTTCTGTCCCTTTTTCTTCTTTTTTATTGTTTTCCTTATCATAATAGTCATTCCTCTTAGTTCTAACCTTTTTCAGCTCTGCTTCAATATTCTCCTCTTTAGTATTAAATTTTTCAGCAAGCCTTTGAATCCATTGTGATTGTTCAATTTTATTAGGAATTTGTTTAATAACAGGTAAAAGGACTTTTGCTATCTTCTTTTTTCCTTTAGGAGTTTCTTTGTCATACTTTGCAAAAGTAGTTTCAAAGTAATAATCAAAAATTGATTTTGAATCTTTAATTTTCTCTTTCCATTTTTTAGGGTCTTCTGCAGCCATATCAGCTGGATCACTATCTTCTGGCATCATTATTACTCTTACATCAAAATCTTTAGCCTGAGCCATATCTATTCCTCTTTTAGTCGCAGAATCTCCAGCTAAATCCATATCAAAGGCAGTTGTTAAATTATCAGAATATCTTTTTAAAATCTTTAATTGTCTTGCAGTTAAAGCTGTTCCTGAAGTAGCAATTACATTTTTTACTCCAGCTTGATGCGACATAATTACATCAGTATACCCTTCTACTAAAATACAATTATCTCTTTTTCTAATCTCTACTTTAGCTTCATTTAGGCCATATAATACTTTACTCTTATCATATAAAGGAGTATTTGGTGTATTTAAATATTTTGCAGTATCATCTGCTTTACCTAATATTCTTCCTCCAAAACCAATTGCTTGTCCGTGGAGATTGAAAACTGGAAACATTATTCTTCCTCTAAATCTATCATAGAAATTTTGTTTCATTCCAGAAGAGCTTTTTGATCCTTTTCTTATAACTAATCCTGTCTTAACTATTTTATCTCTTTCATATCCTTTGTTTTCTAAAAATTTAAGCAAGGTGCGCCAGTTAGCTGGAGCATACCCTAATCTCCACTTTTTTATTGAATCTTCTGAAATATTTCTGTCTAAGAGATACTTTTTAGCTTTTTTCCCAGTCTTACTTTTTTCAAGTTGCTTTTGAAAAAAGGTAGCAGCTAAATCACAAATTTCATATAATTCCTTTTTCTTGTTTCTTTTTTTAAAATTCTGTCTTTTAAGTTCTACTCCTGCTTTATCTGCTAATATTTTTAAAGCTTCGCCAAATTCAATTCCTTCTATTTTTTTAACAAATTCAAACATATCACCCCCTTCAGAACACCCAAAACAATGCCAGATTTGTCTGGCAGGTGAAACAAAAAAGGAGGGAGATTCTTCAGAATGAAAAGGACAAATTGCTCTATAATTTGCCCCTGTTTTTTCTAACTTTAAATACCCCCTTATTACATCTACAATATCTAACCTCTCCTTAATTTCTTCTACTGGATCAGAACTCATATGAATAAATTATACAAAAAATTAAAAGAAAAATCAATTTATTTTTATATAACTTCTTTCCATAAAGATTTTATAGTTTTTACATATTTTCTAGAACAATATGATTCTGCTTTTTTTAGTCCATTTTTAACTATCCTATTATAGAGATCAGGATTATCTATTAGTAATTTTATCTTATTAGTAAGTTCTTT
>CAZKRA010000028.1:0-3118 GCA_964555095.1 uncultured Candidatus Saccharibacteria bacterium
GAACATGTCCTTCCCAAGGATAAGATGGGAGTTCAATTCTCCTTACCCGCTCACTACTTTAAAAAATTAATTAAATAAAAAATATTGTGAATACAGAAAAAATAAAATTTACTCTAGGTTTAATTTTAATTTCTGGATTAGTCATTTATTCTTTAGGAGTAAACCTTGACTCTTTTTCTGATCCGGAATACTTAAACAATAGATTATCTGCTTCAGTGGACGAGGTAGATATTAATCCTAGTGAACAAAAAGAAGATTCAAAATATATTAATGAGGAATATGGTTATCAATTTAAATTACCTTCAGGGTGGATGGTTAGAGAGAATAATTTAGAGAATATTATTGTTGAAAAAGAAGATAAGAAAATATTTCATTTTGTAAAAAGTAATCCTTATAATCTTTCTGTTAAAAGATGGGTTGTAAGAGATATGGCCAGAAAAATTATTACAAAAGAAGGTAGAGTTGAAATAGGAGATAAAAGTTATGGTCAAACTGAGTTAGAAAATTTCTTTTACAATATTCTAAGCAAACCAGAAGAAGAACAAGTAGAAGCCATGTCTTATCTTGATTATAATTCAATGCAGCACTTGTATCTTAAAGATAAAGAAGGAAATGGAGGAAAACAAGTTATTCAATTAACTTCAAGAAAAGATAATATAGGTGAATCTTTTTATACTGTTTCTAATTCTTCAATTTTAATCTTTACATATGGCACTGGCTTTAATGAGAATATTGAAGAATATAGGTCTACTATTAAAAATATAATTAAAACTATTAAATAAAAAAAATATGGATGCACGTAATACTTATCTTCAACACTTTTTAGTAGGACTTTTTTCATTAGGCTTAGCTGTAATATTTAATTATTTCTTAGATATTAGATGGTCTACTGCTTTTGCAAGAGTTTCTTTTATATTGTTATTTATAACATTAATTATTGGTCCTTTTACTAAGTTAAGATCTCCAAATTCTGTTTCAAATCCTTTAAAAGCTCCTTGGTATTGGAGAAGTGAGTTTGGAATCTGGTTTGCTATAACAGGATTAGTACACTTCTACTTTGCTATGAGTGGACGACCTGGATGGGATTTTTCAAAAGCATTAGGTGGAATTATTGGAGGGGGTGGTTATGGATTAGCTAATTTACTTGGTTTAATTGCTTTAGTATGGGCAATAATATTAGCGATTACTTCTTTTGGTAAAGTAATAAGGTTTTTAGGAATAGAATCTTGGAAATGGCTTCATAGCTTTACTTATGTTCTTTTTTATCTTATTGCTGGCCATGTTCTTTATTTTCAATTTTTTACTGATTATGGATCTGGACCAGACTGGTTTGGTTATCTTGAATTAATAATGATGATAATAGTAGTAGTTTTACAGATTAGTGCTTTTGTAAAAACTATACTTAAAAGGAAAATAAATAAAAGGAGTTGATTAAATAACTATTAAAGTAGCAATTTTTATGGCAAAGAAAAAACCAGTTAAAATATTAGCTAAAAGATTTGTAACTCATGATGTTAGAAGTTTTTTAATTGAAAAGCCAAAAGGGTATGAGTATAATCCAGGACAAGCAACAATGGTAGCAATAAACAGAAAAGGATTAAAAGAAGAAGATAGACCTTTTACTTTTACTTCTTTAAATAAAGATAAAACTTTAGAATTTACTATTAAAGGATATTATGATCACGATGGAGTAACTAAAAAGATCCATCAATTAGGACCTGGTGATGAACTACTTATTGGTAATCCTTGGGGAACAATTGAATACAAAGGAGAAGGTACTTTTATAGCTGGGGGAGCAGGGGTTACTCCTTTTATTGCAATCCTCCGCGACTTAAACAAAAAAGGAAAGATAGGAAAAAATAAATTATTTTTCAGCAATAAAACACAAAAAGATATAATCTTAGAAAAAGAATTTAAAAGTATATTCTCTAAAAATCCTAATAATTTAGTATTAACCCTCACAAGAGAAGAAAAACCTAATTATAAAAATAGTTTAATTAATAAGGGTTTTTTAAAAAAACATATTGATGATTTTTCACAAAACTTCTATGTCTGTGGTCCACCTGCTTTTAATGAAGATATAATGAGTGCTTTAAAAGATTTAGGAGCAGAACCAAAAGTATTAGTGTTTGAAGAATAAATCTTGTATTTTTTTAACTTTATGGTATTGTATTTAGACAAAGGAGGGATTAGTTTATGAACTTTTTAAAAGATATAAGTGAAGGTCAAGAAAAACAAATTAAAGAAATTAGAGAATTTGTAGAAAAAGAAAGGAACAAATCTAGAATTGAAACTGAAAACTTAGGGGCTTCGCACAGAAGTGAAGGATCTTGCTATGCTTATGGCGAGTTTCATAATCTTGTTTATGCTCAACTTCTTCATACAAAATATCCGTATGGAGGTTGGCAAGAATTAACAGAAGAAGTATTAGAAGGAACTTTAGAATTTATTAGAAATATTAAAGAATATAGAAGCAAACAAAAGTCTCAGTAAAGCTGAGGCTTTTTCTTTTTCTAATTTATTGGTAGAATTTTGGTAGTGAAGATATTTTAAATATGCCAAAGATAAAGGAAAAAACAAAAATTTATCCTTATAGTAAAGATTTCCCAAAACTTTTTAAAAAGAAAAAAGAAGAGATTTTAAAATTGTATGAAGATTGTGAAATTAATCACATTGGTAGTACTGCCGTTAAAGGATTAGGAGGTAAAGGAATAATCGATATTTTAGTTGCTATTGATAATTGGAGCAAGGAAGATGATCTTTTAGAAGTACTTAAAGAGTTAGGATATACTCATATCCATGAAAGAGAAAATGGGAGAAGATTTGTAAGTAAAGAAGCTTCTAAAGTAGGTTATAAAGATTTTCATTTTCATATAGTTAAAAAAGGAAATAAAGAATATGAAAGATTAATTTCTTTTAGGGATTATCTTAGAGAAAATCCAAAAAAAGCTGAGGAATATTTTAAAATTAAAAAAGAAGCAGAAGGATTCTCTCTTTCAGACTATAATGAGAAAAAAGAGGAGTTTTTTAAAAAAATTAAAATTAATAATAAAAATGCTTGAGTCACCACATTTTAATCCAGGAAAACTTGAGATATATACTGGTCCTATGAGAAGCG
>CAZKRA010000029.1:0-2824 GCA_964555095.1 uncultured Candidatus Saccharibacteria bacterium
CCAAAGAATAAGACCTACTGGGAATACTAAAAGGTTAATTAAAGGTAAAAATCCAAATACTTGTAGGATAAGAAAGACAACAATAGATTGCATAGCATGAAATCTAACAAAGCTACTCTTTTTCTCCATTACAAGAAAAATTAATCCTGTAATCCAACCAAAAGCATAGCACAAAGCTCCTGCTACGTTTTTATCAAGTCCCATAGAAGTTTCACCTTTCTTCTCTTCTTTAATAGGTTCTTCTTTTACAGGTTCTTCTTTTGTAATTTTTGCCTCTTGTTTTTCCTCGTTTTGAGGAAAGTTTTTTTCTTCTTCTGGCATAAAATAAATTAATAAATGAGAGAATTAATGACCTTTTAGTATTAAATCATTATTTTTAATAATGATTAATTAAATAGACTTATTTAATTATACCAAAGTTAAGCTTTAAAACTAAATAATATTATTCTTTTCAAGATAAGATACTATTTTATTAGCACATTCCTCTGTATCCTTTTTATCAGTATGAATTTCTATTTCAGGATTTTCAGGTTTTTGATATGGATCAGAGATTCCAGTAAAGTTTTCTATTTCTCCTTTTCTAGCTTTTTCATACAATCCTTTAGTATCTCTTTCTTCACAAACTTCGAGGGGGCAATTACAAAATACTTCAATAAATTCAGCTCCCGCGCTTTCTATTCTATCTCTAATTTCTTTTCTTTTCTTTGTGTAGGGTGATATAAAGGAAGCTATTATTCCTACTCCATTTTTAGAGAGTAGTTTTGAAACAAAACCTACTCTTTTAATATTTTCATTTCTATCTTCCTTGGTAAAGCCAAGATCTTTAGAGAGATATTGTCTTACAATATCACCGTCTAACCTTTCAACTTTAATATCTTTTTCTTTTAATATTTCAAATACCTTATTTGCTGTAGTTGTTTTTCCAGCTTGGCTAAAACCAGTAAACCATAATACAAATCCTTTTTTGTTATTGTTTTTCATTTTATACATTTGATCAACTAATGAATTATTACTATTTGCTAAAAAATGATAAACTTCTGGCCTTAAAAGATGTAATGGAGGTTGCTTACCTTCATTTATCATTTTCCTTAATTTTGTTCCACTAAACTGTACTTTGTTTTGATGAGGACACTCATCAATAAAGACATGGTGGTTACAGTCTGGACAATATTCAACTTCTTTGTATTTTAAAATTTTAATACCTATTTCATCATCTTTGAATTGATCAAAGATCTTTTGAGCAGCAAAGGGCTCATAATAGTCTCCTACACCAGCGTGATCCCTTCCAACGATAAAATGACTACATCCGAAGTTTTTCCTTATTAGAGCGTGGAATATGGCCTCTCGGGGCCCAGCATACCTCATTTCCAGGGGCAGTATTCCAAAGAAAACCTTTTTATCCTTGTAATACCTATCAATTAAGACATCATAGCTTGCTATTATGTATTCATCTTTAAAGTCACTTAATTTTTTCTTTCCAATTACAGGATTAATAAAAAGACCATCTACTAGTTGGAGAGCATGCTTTTGTAAATATTCATGTCCTCTATGTGGTACATTTCTAGTTTGAAAGCCTACTACTTTTTCCCATCCTCTTTTTTTAAATTCTTCTCTTGTTTCTTTAGGAGTAAAATTATGATCTTCAAAAAAGTTTTTTGAATTATCTAAAAGGTAAATTTCTCCTCCAATTAAAAAATCACCCATTTCAAATACGGAAGCTACTCCTGGGTGATCTTTATCTAGAGTGCCAAATACATTTTTAGCAAAGAATTCTTTTTCATTTTTATAAATCTCTATATCATCTAAGAGAGCTAGTTTTTTATTGTCTTCATTTATTAAAAGAATCTTCTTTTGATCTTCTATTTTTTCTTTCTCTTTTTTATTAATATCTAAAACAATAGGAATTGGCCAAACAGTACCATCTTTTAATCTCATCTCTTTAACTACACTTTTAAATTCCTTTTCTTTTAAAAATCCAGTTAAAGGAGAATAAAGGCCTCTTGCTATATTTTTAATATCTTTTTCTCTTTCAAGAGAAACTTCTATTTCTTTTAAGTCTTCTTCTTTTTTACCTTCTTCTAGTACTCTATTAACTAATTTCCCTCCATGTGGTTTAATCATAACTTTTAAGACTCTTTAATTTCTTTGTATCTTGGTTTAACCTCTCTTGATATTAAATTTTTCACTCTTAAAATATTACGAAAGATAATTTTGCTAAAAGCTAATTTAGCTATTCTACTATGATAAATTCTAGTATTTTTAATAAATTTAGTTAAAAGAGAACGAAAGTAAGCTCCTCCTTTTTGTCCTCTTATCTTTTTCTCTTTTAAAATTATTCTTCCTTCCTTTAATTTTTCTAAGAAATTCTCTTCATTTAAAGGTTCATTTACCTCAACTGCAG
Source organism: uncultured Candidatus Saccharibacteria bacterium (assembly GCA_964555095.1). GTDB lineage: Bacteria > Patescibacteriota > Minisyncoccia > Minisyncoccales > CAYPLZ01 > CAYPLZ01. The sequence continues at coordinate 2,402 of CAZKRA010000029.1, forward strand.
TTGATCCAACTACAAAAGGAGCATGAGCATCAGATCCTGCTACAGGAATTAAATGATTAAACTTTCTAATTATTTCTCTTGCTCTTCTTCTTTCTTTTGGAGTATCTTTTGCATTTGAAATTTCAATCATATCTACTAATTGAACCATTTCTTTAATTTCTTTATCTTTTCTTTTTTTAACATCAAACCATCCTCCTCCTGCTCTAAAAGGGTGAGCTAAACTAGTAAAGCCTCCTTGTGCTTTTACTTTTTTTACAGCTTCTTTTAAGGTATTTTTGCCTTCTTCTAATTCTTTATCTAAAAAATAAGCTAAAAGATGAGCTCCATCTTTTAAGGTAATTTCACTTCCAGGAATTAATTTAATTCCATCTATTTCTTTTTCACCTTTAAAAACACTATCATGATCTGTAATAGCTACTCCAT
>CAZKRA010000030.1:0-2247 GCA_964555095.1 uncultured Candidatus Saccharibacteria bacterium
AAAGGACGACCCGGCCGTCCTAAGAATAATGGATGATTTTAAAAAGAAAGTAATAAAAAATAGTAATAAAATAAAAAAATGCTTTTTAGACACTCTATTTCCTCCAAGGTGTGTAGGATGCAATAGAGAGGGGAGTTACATTTGTGAGAATTGTGAATTTTTTGTTTCGGAGAATTCTTTGGTTTGCCCCGAGTGTGGAGAGATGAGTTTTACCGGAAAAAAATAAAATAATAAGAATATTCCCAGAATAACAAGGTTATTTAAAGGCTTGACTCCCAGAATAACAAGGTTATAATAGGAATAAAGTAATTGTTTTAATTAATTATTATTTTCTATAAAATAATAATTTAATGGGAATAAAGTAAACAAAAAGTATTTTTTATGGATTTTATTAAGCGAAAACTATATAAAGATTTAAAGAAACATTTGTCTAAAAAAGAAATTACTCTTCTTGTGGGAGCGAGACAAGTAGGCAAAACAACTCTTCTTTTAAAACTAAAAGATGAGTTGGAAAAAGAAAATACTTTATATATAAGCTTAGATGAAGATAAAGAATTCTTCACAGATCAAAAGAAGTTTTTAAATTATCTTAATTTAGAATTGGGAAATTCGGGTTATGTTTTTATTGATGAAATTCAAAGAAAAGAAAATGCAGGGCTTTTTTTAAAAGGAATTTATGATTATGTTCAAAGGAAAGAAAGTTTAAATTACAAGTTTATTGTTTCCGGATCTGGAAGCTTAGAGTTAAAAGAAAAAGTGCATGAATCCTTAGCAGGAAGAAAGAGAATGTTTGAGCTTGGATCGGTTTCATTTAAAGAATTTGTTAATTATAGAACGAATTATAAATATGAAAATAAATTGAAGGATTATTTTGAAATTAAAACCGAGGAGGCTTTTAATTTCTTTAAGGAATATTTTAATTTTGGAGGATATCCGAGAGTAGTTACAAGTAGCAAGATGAAAGAAAAAAGAGAAATAATGAAAGAAATTATTGAAAGCTATCTTGAAAAGGATATTAAAAATATTTTAAATTTAAGAAAAGAAGATGTTTTTAGAAAGTTAATTAGAATACTCTCTTCTCAAGTCGGTAGTCTTTTAAATTATAATAGACTAGCTTCAGAAGTTGGAGTAGATGTTAAAACCTTGAAGAGGTATCTTTATTATGGAGAGAAAACGTTTGTTTTAAAACTTCTTTCGCCTTTTTATAAAAATAAGAGAAAGGAGATTGTAAAATCTCCCGTAGTTTATTTTAAAGATGTCGGCTTCAGGAATTATTTGTTTGGATCATTCGGAGTTGAGAGGGAAGATAATAAGGGATTAATCTTTGAAAATTTTGTATACACTCTTTTATTTCATGAATTACAATTTTCAGATGCAGAAATTCTTTTTTGGCGGACCCAAACGGGAGCGGAGGTAGATTTTATTGTAAAAAGAGGACAGAAAAAGATTCCTATCGAGGTAAAATACTCCGAGCTTTCTCAACCTCAAATAGGAAAGTCTCTTCACAGTTTTATTAAAAAGTATAATCCTCAAAAAGCTTTAATTGTAAATCTTAATTTTGAAAAGGAAATTAAAGAGAAAGAAACGATTGTTAAATTCATCCCTTTTTATAAATTAATAACGGAGAAGATTATTTAGTGGGAATCTTGCCTTCTGTGAAACTTTTATGAACAAGATGAACACTTTAGTATTAAAGTGAAACAAAAACACACCCCGCTGTCCTAAGGATAATGAATAATTTTAAAATGAAAGTAATAAAAAGTAGTAATAAAATAAAAAATTGCTTTTTGAATACTCTATTTCCTCCAAAATGTATAGGATGTAAAAAAGAAGGAAGCTATATTTGTAAAGATTGCGAAATTTTCATCTCAGAAAGCACACTTATTTGTCCAATATGTGGAAGGGAAAGTTTTAAAGGAGAAACTCATAAAAAATGTAAGAATAATAGTTTAGATGGACTTGTTACTATCTGGGATTATGAAGGAATAATTGGTAAAGGATTAAGATTAGTTAAATACAAAGAAATAACTGATATTTTAAATGAATTTATAAAAAGAGCTTTTAAAATTATAGTAAGAGACAAAGAGAGATTTTCTTCTTTTTTAAAATTAACTAATCAAAATACTGCTATAATACCTCTTACTAATAAAAAGATGTTTAATATTATTGCAAAAGAGGTGGGAAGCTATACTAATAGCAAAGTTATAAAAAAAGAAAAAGTAAAAAACTTTGAAAATGTAATTATTG
>CAZKRA010000031.1:0-2164 GCA_964555095.1 uncultured Candidatus Saccharibacteria bacterium
TTTCTAAAAAAGTTTCTTTTTTTATCTGCATTTCTTCGTCCAGAAATTATTATAGGAACTTTAGTTATAGTTCCAATTACTCTTCCTAAAATATTATCAAAAAATAAAAAGGTTTGGAGCATATCAGGATTAAATTCTTTAATAATTTTAAAAAGCTTAAATATTTTCCAAATTTTCCATTTTTTATCTAAATGTATACAATCGGTTTTTATGCTCTTTTTTCTTAATTTGTCTAGAAGTTCTCCTTCTAAATCATCTTTCAATGTACAAACTAATATCTCATAATTACTATCTAATCTACTTGCTAACTCAAAAAGCATCTTTTCTGCCCCAGAAAATTTAGAAGTTGTTGTAAGGTATAATATTTTATTTTTTTTATCCATTATTTTCCCAATACTTTGGTCTAATTTGCCAATATTTACCTAATTCAAAATCAAATTTTCGTGGAATAAACCCTATTCTTCCGCTTAAAGAATAATGTGTAATTTCACCAAAATATATTTTTTGATTTACAAAATAAAAATCTATTCTTGCAAAATCAAATGGACTCGAAAGTTCTTCTGCTAGGTTTAACATAGTGTTAAGCTTAATAGGCTTTTTTAGTTTTGGTCCTTTAGAATAGGTATCTGTTTCAATAGATAGTTCATTCCAGTTTCTATCATAACATGTAGCAGTAGAAGAATTCGTAGCCTTAAAGAAAACTCTAATTAATTTACACATTCCGTCTATACAAAAAAACTTATAATCTTTTGGGAGTTCTCCTTTTTTATTTTTTAATAATTTTTCAATTACAATTTTCCTATCAATCTTTTGATAAGCCCACTCTAATTTACCAAGTCCATAAGGAGTTTTAAGCCATCTTTTACTTTCTTCTATTATTTTATTTTTATTAAAATCACTATCTTCTACAATTATATTCCACCCGGAAGCATGATTAGCTTTAATTATAAAATCTTTTGGTAAATCTTCAAATGGAATCTCTTCGGGATTGTTAGTTACAAAAATTTGAGGAATAAGAATTTCTTTTGCTTTTTCTTCTCCAAGTACTTTTTTAATATAATCCCGAACTTTATACTTATCAGCTGTAACTGGAAGCAAAGGGTTTCTATCATTAATTTTTTTCCATATAGTTTTTTCATTAAAAGATTTTGGGTTTTCCAAATTTAATTTATACCCAAGTTTATTCTTAAATTTCTTTCTTTCTACTTTATAGTTAAATATTTGGTTAGCCCAATATAATATATATTGAGCAATAGTATAAAGAAAAGAGTTTCTAGTTATAAGATCTTTAATAGACATTAATATAATTTAATTTTTTTTCAATATAAATAAAATCCGAGGAGCATAATTTTTTCTAAACAAAGTAGTAATTTTAACTGGTAAATATTTATAAAAAGGTGTATTAGTATTAAAAAAATAAAAACTTTTTTCTAATTTAAAACTATGCCTTTCGCATAATTCTTTCAGAGTATAGTAATCAAACCAGCATACATGCTCTTTATTCGAGATAACATTTCCACTTAAAAAATTACGAATTTGATACCGTAAAGCAAATAAGTTTGGTGTTGTTAAAATCAAATGTCCTTCCTTTTTTAAATGATAGTACATATTTTCTAAAAATTTTCCCTTATTTGAAATATGCTCTATAATCTCCCCTGCTACAATTACTTCAAATTTATTAGATAATTTTATCTCTTCCGCATTCCCAATAATTATATTATATCCTTTCTTATTTAGTTCTTTTGCTTCTTCTTTTAAAATATCAATTCCTTTTACTTTTTTAGCTACTTCTTTAATATGCTTATGAAGCCAAAACGGTGACTCTTCTTTAATTGCTTTATGCTGTATACATCCAACATCTAAAACAGTTTTTTTTTCTGCAATAATTTTTAATAATTGGTATTCTATTTTTTATTACTTTCATCTTTAAGATGTTTTTAATTAAAAAGCTTATTATATAAATTTTTTACTTCCTTTTGCATTGTTTCAATTTCCCATTGATTATCTACTAATTTTCTTCCTTTTCTTCCTAATTCTTTTGCTTTACCTAAATTAGAAAGTAAGTAGCTAACTTTCTCAGTCATTTTGTCAACATCCTTATCCTCAATTACAAATCCATTTTCTTTTATCATCTCTCCGGACCCCATTACATTAAAACTAACTA
>CAZKRA010000032.1:0-2034 GCA_964555095.1 uncultured Candidatus Saccharibacteria bacterium
GTTCATCACCAATAATTTCATCAACCTTGTCTTCTTCTCCTAATTTCAGCCAAATTGTAAACATTAAATCACTCCTTTCTATTAATATTGTTTTGTCAAAGTACTACACTTTCTTGCTTAAACAATAGTATAAAGAAGTAAGTATGTCAACTTATTTCATTGTTTTTTACCACTTTTATAATATATATTTTTTGATCTTTTTTTTATGCATTATGATCCCTATAACATATTTTTTGTTCAAACCCTACTGTTTTCTGAATCTGCCTAACTTTTTCCCAATCTATTAAACTTGGCCCATCAAAATGATACATAGGATTATAATAAAGTAAATCAGCTACAGCTCTTTCTATAGTTGCTTGTTTAATATTATTTTTCTTCTCAACTCCAAACTCATTAAACAAAAACTCGTCTTTCATTTGTCTCGAAAGATAAGTATTTCCTTTGATTTTAAACTTTTTTGATTTACTTGAAATCAAAGTAATATAAGGAATAGATTGAGAGATAATGCCTTCTCTTGTCAAAATACTTTCTGTTGATAAATAACAAAAAGAGTGAAGAGATTTCTTTCCTAATTTGATAGGATCGACCTTTTCAATAGGTATTTTTGAGTAAAATCCTTTATAAACTCTAAACAATATCCCCCTTTTTACATACCTTTTTATCGTAGTATAGAGAGTATTTTTATTTTGTATATCCCACAACAAGGCTAAATCCTGAGTATGAAATAAATTTTGAGAAGAATTTAGAAGTAAATTTACGTTATTATTTTTTGAACTTAATTTCTCTAAATTCTTTCTTGCTCCTGGAAAAACCACTACTTTAATATTTTTCTTATTACAGTATTGTTTTAGTCCAGCTTGAATTTTACTGCATATTATTACAGGAGTAGCTTTTTTATAGTTAAAATTATTATCTGCCAAATATTTAGCTACCTCAACTTGCCCAATAACTGCTCGGTTTAATTTAGCCTTAACTTCAATAATTTCAATTGACTTTTCCTCAAGTTCTTTTTTTATTTTTTTTAAATCAATTTCTTTCTCACAATAAACTTCCTTCTTTTTATTTGGAATTAATATTGCATCTACTCTCTGACTGCACTTTCTATCTTCTAGTTTTCCTACTTTTACTTCCTTAAAAAGCTTCCCTGGATGTTTATCCAAATATTTTTCTAATAATCCATCTTCGAATGTAGAAAATTTATTCATTTTTACTTTTTACAATATCTATAATATTGTTTTCTTTTAGTTTTCTATCTTAAGCTTATCTTCATAAAAATTTTCTAGGGTTTCTAGTGTTGCTTGCACAGAAGGGTTTTTAGTATTCCTTAATATTAATTTTCTATTAAACTCCCTAATCAAAGATCCTAAAAATTCATCCCCCCAAGACGGAGTAAAGGTCTTGACGCCCTCAAAGTCTATAATAATTTCTTCCTCATTTTTAAGTTTTTTTAAAGAAGGTCTAAAGGCAGCAAAAGACTCCCGGCCAAACTGCCGCCCATTTAAAGTTGTACCAAATTTTTTTAATTCTATAATCATTTTAAAATTTAATTAAAGCTAAACATCCTTGAATAAAGAATTTCGACTTTTTAATATTTAGTTTTTTTGTTTCTTTTTCTATCTTAAGTTGAGCATCTCCAGTATGAAATTGTAATTTAATCTCATTCTTTTCTACAACGCTTCTTACAAACTTTAACCCATTTCCTCTATACTCTGGATATCTGCCAGAAATATTTTCTGTAAAAGCAACTCTTAAAGCTTTTTGGTGATTTTTCAGATTAGGTCTAACTTTTTTAAGAGTTGTTAATATTCCTTGTCCTCTATCTGCTAAAATAATTTCTCTTCTTCCTAAGTGATAACTGAAAAATATTCCTGGTATATCTGGCCAATTACCTAAATTATGGTCAAAAGAGTTATTCCCTATTTCCCCTGTAATAGCTGTGATTAAAGAATATTTTCCTTCAAGAGAGTCTACATTCTCTAATTTCTTTTCTCACAATTTTGTTTTAACCAATAGGCAATTTCTTCTATTTTTTTG
>CAZKRA010000033.1:0-2000 GCA_964555095.1 uncultured Candidatus Saccharibacteria bacterium
TCATCCCAAAAATCTTTCTTTTGAGCAGCTTTTTCTATCTCTTTAATTTTTTCTTTTTTTTGATCCAAGTTAAAGACAGTCCTCTGCTTTGAGGAGTCTTTTTTCTAGCTTTTCTAGTTTTTTATCAAATAGGCTCATTTTAATTTAATAATTTTTAGCTTTTATTAGTACATTCTACATTAATTTTATAGATTAAACAAACAAAAAAGAGCCTATTCTTTAGGCTCTTTTAATTTTTAATTTTACTAAAACAACTTTAATTGTTTAAATTTTTTCTTTTCCCTAACTTTTCGAGGTGGTTTTACCTTAAAAACAACAGCATTTCCTATATAAACTTCTCTTTCTAACTTTTTGCTAAACCTTTTAGCAAAAAGAAATACCGCTTGGTCTCTACTGTGAGCCTGAAGATGCCTTTCTTGTTCTGTGAATTTCTTTTCAATTAACATTTGGTTATTACTATATCTAAAGCTAAAAGGTCCTCTTATGCAATAATAGTTTTTATCCAATTATATCCCTCTTTCCTTCTTTGTAATAATCTAAATTTTTAAATCCTTTTCTATCAAGAACTATTCTTTTTAACTTTTTTCGGGCCTTAGAAATTAATTTAATTAAATCCTCACCTTTTCTTTCATTTTTTTTCCATTCTTTGTAATAATCTTTTATCTTTTTTAGATCTTGTACTTCTTTTGATTTTATTCTTTCAAAATAAGGATTTACTAGTGCGTTCTCTTTTTCTAAAGATTCAAGTGCAAAAATAACTTTATTCGCTTTTCCACCAGCAATATTGTTAATTATTTTTTCTAATTCTTTTTTATTGATCCGTCCTTCTTTTTTTGCCTTTCTAAGTTTTATTTCATACTTGGCAAGATTTTCATAAACTTTGTTTATCTTTCTTTCTGATTTTTCTCTTAATTCTTCTAAAGCTCTAACTTGACCAAAAACTCCTTTAATTATATTTCTTAATTGCTCTATTCGCTGAGCAGCTTCTAAGTGTGCTTTTGCAAGTACACTAAGATCCTTTCCTTCAAATTCATTAAGTAATTCTTTAATTTTAATCTTATGCTCATTTTTTGCTCTTTTAAACTTTTCAGAGATATGAGAAAAATCTTTATTAGTTTCTCCTTTTAAATTCTTTGCTAGAATCTTAATTTCTACTTGGAGTTCATAAAGAATACTTCTCATCTCATTCAATTCTCCTCTAATTTTAACTTCTGGAATTACCTTATAAGTATCAACAACTTCTACAAATATTTTGTCTAAAATATGATAGCATTGTGAAATTGCATCATCTACCGTATCAAGAGTCATTTTAGTAGTTTTATCATTTTCGTTGCGTCTTCTAAAAAACACAATTTTCCCATTATCCCTATTTGCAAAACAATGTTTTGTTATTTTTCTAAGCAAATTAATTCCTCCTTTCCATATTTAAATTTAATGAGCAATTCTACTTAAAATTAAAACAAAATTTTTATTATTTGTCAATTAATTTACATTTTAATATTTCTTCCCAAGAATAATTAGGATTTTCTTCTCTAAATTGCTTGATTAACCAGTAGCCAATAGAATATCCAGTCCACTTTTTAAATTTATCATTTCCAAAGAATACATTTTTATAAAGATCTCTATCTTCTTTGTTTAGTTCTCCCTTAAGTAAATTTAATTGCTTCTGGGCTTCTTTTCTATTTAGCGCTATTGCCCAGGGAGCTGGCTCCCCTCCTATCACTTCCTCTCTAAAAACCTCAGCAAGACCTTCAATTATCATATGCTCTAAAAGTGTATACTTTTCTTTAGAATGGTACCTATAAAATACAAGATGGTTCCATTCATGAATTAATGTCTCTCTAAGAGATTCTTGAGTATAATTGTTTAATTCAATAAAAAGGTGAATAGTATAATAGCTGGCAGAAGCCATAATGCTTTTAAAGATATTACTCTTTTCCTTTTTAGGAAACCAAGGATAAATAAAAATATAAATTGGAGGATCAGGGTGAGGTAAGGTA
>CAZKRA010000034.1:0-1989 GCA_964555095.1 uncultured Candidatus Saccharibacteria bacterium
ATTAATTGAATCCATTGATTTAATTGAATGACAATGTAAGTCGTAATAATACATATTCAATTTAAGAAAAAACTTATTTAATCAATTCATTAATTTTAGCTTTTGTAGTTTTACCTACATAGCCTGTTCCTTCTTCTAAGTTATATGGTCCTAGTATTTCTTCTCTGTATTTTTCTTGAAATCTTATTACTGCTTTTTGAGTTAAAGGTCCAAAATAACCTGTAACTAATCCTTCTGGATAGATTTCTTCTCCTTGATTTTTAAGAAAAGTTTGAAGACAGCTTACTTCTTCATTCTCCATTCCTAATCTTAAGTTCTTATTTATGCTTTTACATTCTTCTTCTCTTAAAGCAGCTATTTCTTTTTTAATCTGTTCTATTTTAGCTTTTAATTCTTCTATTCTAGCTTTAAGTTCTTCAATTCTTTCTTCATATTCTGTATTTTCTAATCTAACAGAAATAGAAAAACCATATTTGTCTCTATCCAATTCTTCCTGTTTTTTGTTTTGTGCAGAAGGAATTAAAATTAATTTTTCATAATCACCAAAATTAGAAATATTAAGGCTTCCTTTTTGTTTGGAATCTAATTCTATAAAATCTAAACTACAACTTGAATTGCTTTTACAAATTAAATAAGGAACTTTAAATTTTATTTTATCGGATCCATCTATTTCTAATTTTAATTCTCCCTTTCTCCCTATAATTTGATACCAATTCCCCTCCCATTGTTCTAGAAAGTAAGCTAAATTCATATTTGTTTTTTGAGTAGAAGGGAGGAAAATAAGGGAAGATCCTATTTTAATATCTTTTAAATTCTTATTTTTATAACAGTAACTTTCTCCTAAGTCACAATTATTAACAAAGACAGTAATTGTCCAATCTGTAAAAATTTCAGAAAATCTTTTCTCATATCCATTTTCTTTTAAAGCTAAATTAATGGAAAAAATTCCTACTTCTGAACTCTTTAAGGAATCAACTAAAATTTCTTCTCCATAATGACCAACTAAATATTGAGTAAAAAGAGATAGGGCTCCATAATCTGAGCTTTTTCCTTCCCATCTAGTTAAAGAGTCAGATGGAAAATTTATAAAATCTTTAACTCTATTCTGAAGATTACTATTTTCATAATCTTCATCATATTCCATTAAAGTAGGAGCATATTCTGCTCTTGCTTCGTTTAGCCAAACTTCTTCTTTAATTCCTCTTTTATTTGTTTTTTGATTAAAAGTAATTAAATGTATAAGTTCATGGGCTACATAACTCTTAATAGTTTTTTTATCCAGATATTCAGTATCTAAATAAAACATTTCTCTCATGTTAGAATCGGTTACTCTTATCTTTTCATATTCATCATTTTCTCTAAAATATCCAGCTGAATTTTTATCTAGCTGGTGAAATAAAATAGTGATTCTATTGTCATTGTCTATGCCAGGTTTCCATTCAGAGCCAAACTTATTGGTTATAATTGGATAAATTCTATTATCAAACTCTTTTCCTAAGTCTTGTAAAATGTCCCCTATTTCTAGTTTTTCTGTTCTATTAAGATCCTGGTACCATTCTTTTTCAATATAAAAATATGCTTTTTCAGAAATTAATTTTAATTCTGCATTAACTTTTTTTCTTTTTTTAGAATCATATTGTTTAGAAACAAAAAAATCCTCGCTCTGATTTAATGTATCAGCTTTAACAGAGAAAGGTATTATTAATAAAAATAATAGAATTAAAATTAAACTTTTTCTCTTCATTGTTTTCTGATTTTAGCATAATTAAAATTAAATAACAAAAAGATTTTAAACAAAAAGAAGCCCGCCAATTATTGGCGGGCTTCTCTGAAACCGCTATAAGTTTTGCAAGGGAAACTTAAACGGTTATTTCATTTCTATTAGCGACTAAGACTAGAGTAGTCTGTAGGTAGTCCTCCAACATAAGTTGATGGAAGAGTAGTACCTGCAGAACCATCACGCCATGTAATAGCGTAGTTGTCGTCTTC
>CAZKRA010000035.1:0-1765 GCA_964555095.1 uncultured Candidatus Saccharibacteria bacterium
GGTCTTCCTATTATGACTAAACAAAATTAATTCGTCAAGTAAAGAAAAAGAGGAGATTAAATCTCCTCTTTTTTTAAAAAAATAAAAGTAAAAAATTATCTTATTATTTCAATGTTTGCTCCTTTCTTTTTCATAGCTTTTAAAATTTTTATAACTAAGTTTCTATGTAATCTAGAATGTCTTCCAATAGTAGTCACAAATTCACCATCTTTTGTCTTTACTTTAGTGTGACTTCCTCCTTCTTTTAATTGAAACCCTAACTTAATTGCAATCTTGCAAAGATCTTTCCCAGATTTATCGTTCGGATTTACTTTCATAATTACTTAGTACCTTCGTTGATCTCAATTTGAAACTTCACTGGGCTTTCAATTTCATCTTTCTTTTTAGGAAAAACATTGAGAGCTTGAGCTAGGCTAATTGGAGGAGTATATGAAGGCATTTCAGAATAATATTTTTGAGGAATTTCAAACATTGTATAAATAGCATCATTAACCATATCAATTAATTCATGTAGATTATTAGCTTGAGTATAACATCCGGGATAATCTTTAACATCAGCAATTAATTTTCCATCTTGAGTAACAGAAACCTCCACCTCTATAGATCTAGGAAAATGTTTTCGATATTTTCTTATTTCTTTTTTTTCTTTTTCTGTAAAATTTTTCATATTTTTATAACTTAACTTCTATTATTATATTAATTTAGTCTATCAACTATGTCAATTAAGAAAAGTTACAGATATTATTAAACTTCACTTATCACATCAAAACCCTTTAGACTTCCTGTTATAGCAAATCCAATTAGTTTATTATTAACAATATTTTTTTCTTTTATTTGCTTTGCTATCTCATTCAGAGTAGAACCAGAACCTACAGCATCATCAATAAGAAGAATATTATTATGTTTGTTTTTTTCTTCTACTATAAAGGTATTTCTAGCATTTTCAATCCTGTCTTCTACTTTTCTTAGTGTTTTTTGAGGAACTACAACTTCTGTTTTTATTTTAGTAATAGAAATTTTATTTGCCTTCAAATTTAAATTACTTTCTAGTTCTTTCATAATTTGAATTTTTCTATCAACAGTGGGAGGAACAAATCCAACGGCATCTATATTATACTTTTTGATTAGTCTTTTTACTTTAGGTTGAATTCTTTTTGATAGATCTTTTATCATTTTTTTATCCTGGCTTTGTTTTGCATAAAGTAGTTTTTTGCCTAGTTTAGTTTTTCCAAATCTTTCAATGCTATAAAAATCAAGATAAAAAAGTTTATCCAAATAAACTTTATCAAAAGTATCTTCTAGTTTTTTCATTCCATTCAATAGTCCGTCCTCTCTAATCTTGTCATATTTTTTAAGAATTTTTACGTAATCAGAAGCTTCTTTTTTTGGGTTTTTGTCTCTTTTTTTACACCAATCTATAAAAGCAGCTACGCCTTCTTTAATCTCTCCAGAAGGAGAAATATCTATAAATCTATCTTCAATAAAATTTTCTACTTCCTTGGGTATATCAGACACATAAGAATCAATCGTATCTTCTGATTTCTCTTTTTTTGCAATATAAAAAACCTTTGGTGGCTTACCAACCTTGTACGCCTTATCTTTTTCTAGAAGGCTTTTAAGATGCTTGTGAACTCCTTGTCGGCTAAGTTCAAAGTGATCAGCAATTTCCTTAGGAGAAACTTTCTGATTCTTTCTAATATATTGTAGTATTTTTCTTTTCGTGGTCATATATTAGTATAATACACAGTTTACAGTTTACTGTCAA
>CAZKRA010000036.1:0-1521 GCA_964555095.1 uncultured Candidatus Saccharibacteria bacterium
GCAAAATAACGAGCAGATTGTACTATTCCTTCAGAGGCAATTAAGAGTGCTATTATGGTAAGAATAACAACAAATAAATTCTTTAATGCATTTGTTTTTTTAACTTTTTCAGTATTGTATTCTTTAGTAAAACGATCCTCTTTTTTAAAGACCCAAAAAATATAAAGTCCAAAAACAATAATTAATAAAATTCCATCAAAACGAGAGAGGATACCATCTTGGATTAATAAAATTGGAAGAATAGCAATTAAAAGAGTAAAAACTGCACTTCCTTGAACTGTTCTACTTTTTAACTTCAATCCTTTATTAGAAATTAAAGCAGCTATACCTGCAGCTAGAGTAAGATCAACGATTGATCCACCGATTACATCAGAAAAAGATAATTCTGGTATTTTATGTATTACAGAACTAATTCCTACAAAAAAGTTAGAAATTGAAGCAGCTAAAGCCATTGTAAAGAAAGCGACTACAAATTCTTTCCATTTTAAAAATCGAGCAATTTTAGATAAAGATTTAATAAGCCTATTACTTGTGTACCCCAAAATTAATGCAGAACCAATAAATACTAAAACGTAAATTAATGTTGTCATGATTATTTTTTATACTTTCTGGTTATAAAGAACCATTTAGTTATTTCTATTAATATAATTTCTAATAAACCAACCGAAAAAATTAATTGCCAATCAAAAAGGTTAAGTGGTACTGTTCCAAAGAGACGTTGAAGGGGCTCTAAATAAATTGTAATAAAAAGCATTAAGGCGCTAAAGAACCAACTTAATAGTAAAAATTTATTAGAAAATAAATTAATATTCCAAATATTTTTCTTTAGATTTTTACAGGGAAAAATATAGAAAAGTGAGTCAATAGCTAAAGCACTAAAAACTACTGTCTGAATATGTTCTATTGAGTAAGAAGTAAGATTTAAAAGATAAAAGAATATTCCAACTAAGAAAAGATCTGTAATTAAACCAATTATAAATATTATTGCTTTCATTTCTTTAGTTAATAAAGGGATATCATGTCCCTGAGGTTTTCTTTTCATAATATCTTTTTCTTTTGGTTCAAACCCAAGCACTAAACTCATTGGTCCATCTTCTACTAAGTTAATCCATAAAATCTGTACAGCTGTTAGAGGCAAAGGCAAACCTAATGCAATACTCAATCCCACTAAAATTATTTCTGAAAAACTATCTGCTAAAAGGTAAGTTATTACTTTACGGATATTATCAATTATTGCTCTCCCCTCTTCTATTGCAGCAACAATAATACTAAAACTATCAGACAGTAATACCAAGTCAGCTATTTCTTTTGCTACAGCTGTACCAGAGCCAGTAGCAACTCCAATATCAGCCCTCTTAAGGGCTGGAGCATCATTTATTCCATCTCCAGTCATAGCTACTACTTTATCTCTCTTCTGCCAGGCCTCAACAATTCTCATCTTATGCTTTGGCTCCACTCTGGCATAAATATAAGTGTCTTCTAGTCTTAAATCTAATTCTTTATCTGACATCTTTTCCAGTT